>CANNEE010000191.1 GCA_947503555.1 uncultured Shewanella sp. | reverse complement strand
ATGGCTGGGGTACCAGGATTCGAACCTGGGAATGCCGAGATCAAAACCCGGTGCCTTACCGCTTGGCGATACCCCAAT
>CANNEE010000190.1 GCA_947503555.1 uncultured Shewanella sp. | reverse complement strand
GCTCTGCTCTGCTCTGCTCTGCTCTGCTCTGCTCTGCTCTGCTCTGCTCTGCTCTGCTCTGCTCTGCTCTGCTCTGCT
>CANNEE010000189.1 GCA_947503555.1 uncultured Shewanella sp. | reverse complement strand
ACTTCTGAGTTCGAAATGGGATCAGGTGGGACCACAGCTCTATGGTTTCCAGACAAATTCGGTTATCTACCATCTAAT
>CANNEE010000188.1 GCA_947503555.1 uncultured Shewanella sp. | reverse complement strand
ACAGTCGCGGGATGGAGCAGCTTGGTAGCTCGTCGGGCTCATAACCCGAAGGTCGTCGGTTCAAATCCGGCTCCCGCA
>CANNEE010000187.1 GCA_947503555.1 uncultured Shewanella sp. | reverse complement strand
CCCCCCCCCCCCCCCCCCCCCCCCCCCCCCCCCCCCCCCCCCCCCCCCCCCCCCCCCCCCCCCCCCCCCCCCCCCCCC
>CANNEE010000186.1 GCA_947503555.1 uncultured Shewanella sp. | reverse complement strand
AAAAAAAAAAAAAAAAAAAAAAAAAAAAAAAAAAAAAAAAAAAAAAAAAAAAAAAAAAAAAAAAAAAAAAAAAAAAAA
>CANNEE010000185.1 GCA_947503555.1 uncultured Shewanella sp. | reverse complement strand
AGTGGCTCCCCAGACTGGACTCGAACCAGTGACATACGGATTAACAGTCCGCCGTTCTACCAACTGAACTACAGGGGAA
>CANNEE010000184.1 GCA_947503555.1 uncultured Shewanella sp. | reverse complement strand
TATCATTGATATCCACATCGGTGAAGCTTAATGCGCCACTGTCACTGAGTAGGCCATTGACCACATTTTCATCTTCAGT
>CANNEE010000183.1 GCA_947503555.1 uncultured Shewanella sp. | reverse complement strand
CCTGTACTCACCGTGGTCAATGCTGGCGCAGTGGTTGAAGATGAAAATGTGGTCAATAGCCTGCTCAGTGACAGCGGTGC
>CANNEE010000182.1 GCA_947503555.1 uncultured Shewanella sp. | reverse complement strand
ATGGGTCTGTAGCTCAGCTGGTTAGAGCGCACCCCTGATAAGGGTGAGGTCGGTGGTTCAAGTCCACTCTGACCCACCAA
>CANNEE010000181.1 GCA_947503555.1 uncultured Shewanella sp. | reverse complement strand
CCGCTGATAATCGTTGGATCATCCACAGACGCGACATTGACATTGACCGTGATGGTCTCGGTCACGCCGCCTGAGGTAAC
>CANNEE010000180.1 GCA_947503555.1 uncultured Shewanella sp. | reverse complement strand
CCCGTACTCACCGTGGTCAATGCTGGCGCAGTGGTTGAAGATGAAAATGTGGTCAATAGCCTGCTCAGTGACAGCGGTGC
>CANNEE010000179.1 GCA_947503555.1 uncultured Shewanella sp. | reverse complement strand
AATTTGGAGCGACATATCGGGTTCGAACCGATGACCTATACCTTGGCAAGGTATCGCTCTACCAACTGAGCTAATGTCGC
>CANNEE010000178.1 GCA_947503555.1 uncultured Shewanella sp. | reverse complement strand
ACGCTTAACGCGACCGATGCCGATGGCCTGAGCGATAACACCTACTTCACTGTGACTGCCGCTGCGGCCCATGGTACGGC
>CANNEE010000177.1 GCA_947503555.1 uncultured Shewanella sp. | reverse complement strand
GCGCCGCTGTCACTGAGCAGGCTATTGACCACATTTTCATCTTCAACCACTGCGCCAGCATTGACCACGGTGAGTACGGG
>CANNEE010000176.1 GCA_947503555.1 uncultured Shewanella sp. | reverse complement strand
CTAACAAAGTTAGATGGTAGATAAGCGAATTTGTCTGGAAACCATAGAGCTGTGGTCCCACCTGATCCCATTTCGAACTCAG
>CANNEE010000175.1 GCA_947503555.1 uncultured Shewanella sp. | reverse complement strand
AAGGGGAAGGTAACAAAAAACTTTTAATTGAAGAGTTTGATCATGGCTCAGATTGAACGCTGGCGGCAGGCCTAACACATGC
>CANNEE010000174.1 GCA_947503555.1 uncultured Shewanella sp. | reverse complement strand
ACATTAGCTCAGTTGGTAGAGCGATACCTTGCCAAGGTATAGGTCATCGGTTCGAACCCGATATGTCGCTCCAAATTCAACTT
>CANNEE010000173.1 GCA_947503555.1 uncultured Shewanella sp. | reverse complement strand
GGAACCTGGGGCTGGATCACCTCCTTACCTATACGACTAACTTGATGTTTGTTGAGTGTTCACACAGATATGCTTGTCAGAAG
>CANNEE010000172.1 GCA_947503555.1 uncultured Shewanella sp. | reverse complement strand
GTGTCACCACTGATAATCGTTGGATCATCCACAGACGCGACATTGACATTGACCGTGATGGTCTCGGTCACGCCGCCTGAGGTAAC
>CANNEE010000171.1 GCA_947503555.1 uncultured Shewanella sp. | reverse complement strand
TTGAGGACACTGAAGTCCCAGCTGTCGCTGTCGACACTGAAGCCATCGATGATGCTGTTAATTTCATCCACGCTGAGCACGGTGGT
>CANNEE010000170.1 GCA_947503555.1 uncultured Shewanella sp. | reverse complement strand
AAGGTAACAAAAAAACTTTTAATTGAAGAGTTTGATCATGGCTCAGATTGAACGCTGGCGGCAGGCCTAACACATGCAAGTCGAGC
>CANNEE010000169.1 GCA_947503555.1 uncultured Shewanella sp. | reverse complement strand
ATGACTTGCGTCGTGGTATGGCCTTCATCATCGGTGATGGTGACAGTGAAGCTGTCATTGCCATAGTAATCCGCGGTAGGGGTGTA
>CANNEE010000168.1 GCA_947503555.1 uncultured Shewanella sp. | reverse complement strand
TTGAGGACGCTGAAGTCCCAGCTGTCGCTGTCGACACTGAAGCCATCGATGATGCTGTTGATTTCATTAGCGCTGAGTACGGTGGT
>CANNEE010000167.1 GCA_947503555.1 uncultured Shewanella sp. | reverse complement strand
AATGAAATCAACAGCATCATCGATGGCTTCAGTGTCGACAGCGACAGCTGGGACTTCAGCGTCCTCAACTCACTGGTACAGTTCCT
>CANNEE010000166.1 GCA_947503555.1 uncultured Shewanella sp. | reverse complement strand
CTCAGCGCTAATGAAATCAAAAGCATTATCTATGGCTTCTTTGTCGAATTCGACAGCTGGGAATTCAGCGTCCTCAACTCACTGGT
>CANNEE010000165.1 GCA_947503555.1 uncultured Shewanella sp. | reverse complement strand
ATGACTTCACGCTCTTTAACAAGATGACAAGCAAATCTGTGTGGACACTCACAGGTGTTAAGTTATTCGAAATTACTCATTTTATGA
>CANNEE010000164.1 GCA_947503555.1 uncultured Shewanella sp. | reverse complement strand
TCATAAAATGAGTAATTTCGAATAACTTAACACCTGTGAGTGTCCACACAGATTTGCTTGTCATCTTGTTAAAGAGCATCCTGACAA
>CANNEE010000163.1 GCA_947503555.1 uncultured Shewanella sp. | reverse complement strand
TGAAGATGAAAATGTGGTCAATGGCCTACTCAGTGACAGTGGCGCATTAAGCTTCACCGATGTGGATATCAATGATACCCATACGGT
>CANNEE010000162.1 GCA_947503555.1 uncultured Shewanella sp. | reverse complement strand
TGCCGCCATTGCCATCATCCACCTCAACGGTGAAGCTCAAGGTGATGGTTTCATCAACGGCGAGGAACTGCACCAGTGAGTTGAGGAC
>CANNEE010000161.1 GCA_947503555.1 uncultured Shewanella sp. | reverse complement strand
GTGCCTAGCGAGCAAGGCTCTGTGGCCATAGTCAATGGCGAGCTGGTCTTCACTCCAGCCGAGAACTTCAATGGCACTGCCACCATCAG
>CANNEE010000160.1 GCA_947503555.1 uncultured Shewanella sp. | reverse complement strand
ACGCTACCGTTCGTGCCTTGGGTGTAGCTGGTAATGGTGGCATCGGCATTTTCAAAGGTATCGTTGGTCAGCAGGTTCAGGCTGCCATC
>CANNEE010000159.1 GCA_947503555.1 uncultured Shewanella sp. | reverse complement strand
ACGCTACCGTTTGTGCCTTGGGTGTAGCTGGTAATGGTGGCATCGGCATTTTCAAAGGTATCGTTGGTCAGCAGGTTCAGGCTGCCATC
>CANNEE010000158.1 GCA_947503555.1 uncultured Shewanella sp. | reverse complement strand
CTCTTCACTAAGAGCAGTAAAACCCATCTGGGTTGTATGGTTAAGCCTCACGAGTCATTAGTACAGGTTAGCTCAACGCCTCACAACGCTT
>CANNEE010000157.1 GCA_947503555.1 uncultured Shewanella sp. | reverse complement strand
AATCCGGTAAATGACGCCCCTGTCGCCAATGACGACAGCATCAGCACCAACGAAGATACGCCTGTCACTATCGATGTACTCAATAATGATAC
>CANNEE010000156.1 GCA_947503555.1 uncultured Shewanella sp. | reverse complement strand
TCCTTACGGAAAAGAGTAACGACTCAATGAATTCTGTATTTTTTGCTTTCACTTTTAAAAAAGTGAAGACAAAAGTCATATTGCTATGAACA
>CANNEE010000155.1 GCA_947503555.1 uncultured Shewanella sp. | reverse complement strand
CAAGGCTCTGTGGCCATAGTCAATGGCGAGCTGGTCTTCACTCCAGCCGAGAACTTCAATGGCACTGCCACCATCAGCTATGAGATCAGCGATGG
>CANNEE010000154.1 GCA_947503555.1 uncultured Shewanella sp. | reverse complement strand
CTCAGCGTGGATGAAATTAACAGCATCATCGATGGCTTCAGTGTCGACAGCGACAGCTGGGACTTCAGTGTCCTCAACTCACTGGTGCAGTTCCT
>CANNEE010000153.1 GCA_947503555.1 uncultured Shewanella sp. | reverse complement strand
TTAAGCGTACCTTGAATGACGCTATCTTCAGCGCCTGTGCCTGAGGTGTCACCACTGATAATCGTTGGATCATCCACAGACGCGACATTGACATT
>CANNEE010000152.1 GCA_947503555.1 uncultured Shewanella sp. | reverse complement strand
CATTCACCAGCCAGCTCCGCATTCACCAGCCAGCTCCGCATTCACCAGCCAGCTCCGCATTCACCAGCCAGCTCCGCATTCACCAGCCAGCTCCGC
>CANNEE010000151.1 GCA_947503555.1 uncultured Shewanella sp. | reverse complement strand
GCGACAGGGGCGTCATTTACCGGATTAACCGTCACAGTAACCGTTGCGGTGTCAGTGCCGCCATTGCCATCGCTGATCTCATAGCTGATGGTGGCA
>CANNEE010000150.1 GCA_947503555.1 uncultured Shewanella sp. | reverse complement strand
CGCTGAGTACGGTGGTGAGGTCACCGCCGCTCCAGGCGATATTGTCATCATAGGTTTCTGAGACCGTATGGGTATCATTGATATCCACATCGGTGA
>CANNEE010000149.1 GCA_947503555.1 uncultured Shewanella sp. | reverse complement strand
AGTTATTACGCAAAGAATACGCGACATTAGCTCAGTTGGTAGAGCGATACCTTGCCAAGGTATAGGTCATCGGTTCGAACCCGATATGTCGCTCCAA
>CANNEE010000148.1 GCA_947503555.1 uncultured Shewanella sp. | reverse complement strand
AAAGTTAGATGGTAGATAAGCGAATTTGTCTGGAAACCATAGAGCTGTGGTCCCACCTGATCCCATTTCGAACTCAGAAGTGAAACGCAGTATCGCC
>CANNEE010000147.1 GCA_947503555.1 uncultured Shewanella sp. | reverse complement strand
CAGATTTGCTTGTCATCTTGTTAAAGAGCATCCTGACAACCAGTTGGTTCATCAGGTCAGGGCTGCGTATTCTACGCTTTCCTGTTGTTTCGTCAAGT
>CANNEE010000146.1 GCA_947503555.1 uncultured Shewanella sp. | reverse complement strand
AGTTCTACAGGCTTAAATTTGATATATGGTGAACCAGCTAGTTCTACAGGCTTAAATTTGATGTATGGTGAACCAGCTAGTTCTACAGGCTTAAATTTGAT
>CANNEE010000145.1 GCA_947503555.1 uncultured Shewanella sp. | reverse complement strand
ACTCCAGCCGAGAACTTCAATGGCACTGCCACCATCAGCTATGAGATCAGCGATGGCAATGGCGGCACTGACACCGCAACGGTTACTGTGACGGTTAATCCGG
>CANNEE010000144.1 GCA_947503555.1 uncultured Shewanella sp. | reverse complement strand
GGCGGCGTGACCGAGACCATCACGGTCAATGTCAATGTCGCGTCTGTGGATGATCCAACGATTATCAGTGGTGACACCTCAGGCACAGGCGCTGAAGATAGCGT
>CANNEE010000143.1 GCA_947503555.1 uncultured Shewanella sp. | reverse complement strand
ACCACCGTGCTCAGCGTGGATGAAATTAACAGCATCATCGATGGCTTCAGTGTCGACAGCGACAGCTGGGACTTCAGCGTCCTCAACTCACTGGTACAGTTCCT
>CANNEE010000142.1 GCA_947503555.1 uncultured Shewanella sp. | reverse complement strand
GAGGCGTTGAGCTAACCTGTACTAATGACTCGTGAGGCTTAACCATACAACCCAGATGGGTTTTACTGGAACCTTAGCAAGAATATAAGCGCTTAATTGAAGTAA
>CANNEE010000141.1 GCA_947503555.1 uncultured Shewanella sp. | reverse complement strand
CCACCATTACCAGCTACACCCAAGGCACGAACGGTAGCGTCACCATCGTTGACGGTGTGGCCACCTACCAGCCAAACTCTGGCTTCCACGGCACCGACAGCTTCAC
>CANNEE010000140.1 GCA_947503555.1 uncultured Shewanella sp. | reverse complement strand
ATCGATGGCTTCAGTGTCGACAGCGACAGCTGGGACTTCAGTGTCCTCAACTCACTGGTGCAGTTCCTCGCCGTTGACGAGACCATCACCTTGAGCTTCACCGTTGA
>CANNEE010000139.1 GCA_947503555.1 uncultured Shewanella sp. | reverse complement strand
AATGTGGTCAATGGCCTACTCAGTGACAGTGGCGCATTAAGCTTCACCGATGTGGATATCAATGATACCCATACGGTTTCAGAAGAATATGACAACAATATCGCCTG
>CANNEE010000138.1 GCA_947503555.1 uncultured Shewanella sp. | reverse complement strand
GTCGTGGTATGGCCTTCATCATCGGTGATGGTGACAGTGAAGCTGTCATTGCCATAGTAATCCGCGGTGGGGGTGTATTCCCACTCGCCGGTGGCGGCATTGATGGT
>CANNEE010000137.1 GCA_947503555.1 uncultured Shewanella sp. | reverse complement strand
CTCTGACTGCCAAGGCATCCACCGTATACGCTTAGTCGCTTAACCATACAACCCAAATGAGTTTCACTTGGGTTGCACTGCAACCAGCTGGTTTTTACTTTATCTGCTT
>CANNEE010000136.1 GCA_947503555.1 uncultured Shewanella sp. | reverse complement strand
TGCAACCAGCTGGTTTTTACTTTATCTGCTTGCGCAGACTTCGCCTTAGTCTGAATATTCAAGACACTTAATTAAAGTGTTTGAGAACTCAATTTGTTATCAATGCTTT
>CANNEE010000135.1 GCA_947503555.1 uncultured Shewanella sp. | reverse complement strand
GGCACCGACAGCTTCACCTATACCGTCACCTCCGGCGGCGTGACCGAGACCATCACGGTCAATGTCAATGTCGCGTCTGTGGATGATCCAACGATTATCAGTGGTGACAC
>CANNEE010000134.1 GCA_947503555.1 uncultured Shewanella sp. | reverse complement strand
GTTGAGCTAACCTGTACTAATGACTCGTGAGGCTTAACCATACAACCCAGATGGGTTTTACTGCTCTTAGTGAAGAGCAACCTTAGTAGAATATAAGCGCTTAATTGAAGT
>CANNEE010000133.1 GCA_947503555.1 uncultured Shewanella sp. | reverse complement strand
GATGGCTTCAGTATCGACAGCGACAGCTGGGACTTCAGTGTCCTCAACTCACTGGTGCAGTTCCTCGCCGTTGATGAAACCATCACCTTGAGCTTCTCCGTTGAGGTGGATGATGG
>CANNEE010000132.1 GCA_947503555.1 uncultured Shewanella sp. | reverse complement strand
CCACCATTACCAGCTACACCCAAGGCACAAACGGTAGCGTCACCATCGTTGATGGTGTGGCCACCTACCAGCCAAACCCAGGCTTCCACGGCACCGACAGCTTCACCTATACCGTTAC
>CANNEE010000131.1 GCA_947503555.1 uncultured Shewanella sp. | reverse complement strand
AATGTGGTCAATGGCCTACTCAGTGACAGTGGCGCATTAAGCTTCACCGATGTGGATATCAATGATACCCATACGGTCTCAGAAACCTATGATGACAATATCGCCTGGAGCGGCGGTG
>CANNEE010000130.1 GCA_947503555.1 uncultured Shewanella sp. | reverse complement strand
GCATGTGTTAGGCCTGCCGCCAGCGTTCAATCTGAGCCATGATCAAACTCTTCAATTAAAAGTTTTTTTGTTACCTTTCCCTTACGGAAAAGCGTAACGACTCAATGAATTCTGTATTTTTT
>CANNEE010000129.1 GCA_947503555.1 uncultured Shewanella sp. | reverse complement strand
GCTCTTTAACAAGATGACAAGCAAATCTGTGTGGACACTCACAGGTGTTAAGTTATTCGAAATTACTCATTTTATGAGTAATCAAAATATTAACTTAATGAAGAGTGTTCATAGCAATATGA
>CANNEE010000128.1 GCA_947503555.1 uncultured Shewanella sp. | reverse complement strand
CTTTAATTAAGTGTCTTGAATATTCAGACTAAGGCGAAGTCTGCGTAAGCAGATAAAGTAAAAACCAGCTGGTTGCAGTGCAACCCAAGTGAAACTCATTTGGGTTGTATGGTTAAGCGACTA
>CANNEE010000127.1 GCA_947503555.1 uncultured Shewanella sp. | reverse complement strand
CTTTAATTAAGTGTCTTGAATATTCAGACTAAGGCGAAGTCTGCGCAAGCAGATAAAGTAAAAACCAGCTGGTTGCAATGCAACCCAAGTGAAACTCATTTGGGTTGTATGGTTAAGCGACTA
>CANNEE010000126.1 GCA_947503555.1 uncultured Shewanella sp. | reverse complement strand
TAGTCGCTTAACCATACAACCCAAATGAGTTTCACTTGGGTTGCACTGCAACCAGCTGGTTTTTACTTTATCTGCTTGCGCAGACTTCGCCTTAGTCTGAAGATTCAAGACACTTAATTAAAG
>CANNEE010000125.1 GCA_947503555.1 uncultured Shewanella sp. | reverse complement strand
GTGACAGTGAAGCTGTCATTGCCATAGTAATCCGCGGTGGGGGTGTATTCCCACTCGCCGGTGGCGGCATTGATGGTCGCAGTACCATGGGCCGCAGCGGCAGTCACAGTGAAGTAGGTGTTATC
>CANNEE010000124.1 GCA_947503555.1 uncultured Shewanella sp. | reverse complement strand
GTGAAGCTGTCGGTGCCGTGGAAGCCAGAGTTTGGCTGGTAGGTGGCCACACCGTCAACGATGGTGACGCTACCGTTTGTGCCTTGGGTGTAGCTGGTAATGGTGGCATCGGCATTTTCAAAGGTATCGTT
>CANNEE010000123.1 GCA_947503555.1 uncultured Shewanella sp. | reverse complement strand
GCCACCTACCAGCCAAACCCTGGCTTCCACGGCACCGACAGCTTCACCTATACCGTTACCTCAGGCGGCGTGACCGAGACCATCACGGTCAATGTCAATGTCGCGTCTGTGGATGATCCAACGATTATCAG
>CANNEE010000122.1 GCA_947503555.1 uncultured Shewanella sp. | reverse complement strand
GATGGCAGCCTCAACCTGCTGACCAACGATACCTTTGAAAATGCCGATGCCACTATCACCAGCTACACCCAAGGCACGAACGGTAGCGTCACCATCGTTGACGGTGTGGCCACCTACCAGCCAAACCCTGGCTT
>CANNEE010000121.1 GCA_947503555.1 uncultured Shewanella sp. | reverse complement strand
GAAGTCCCAGCTGTCGCTGTCGACACTGAAGCCATCGATGATGCTGTTGATTTCATTAGCGCTGAGTACGGTGGTGAGGTCACCGCCGCTCCAGGCGATATTGTCATCATAGGTTTCTGAGACCGTATGGGTATCA
>CANNEE010000120.1 GCA_947503555.1 uncultured Shewanella sp. | reverse complement strand
AATGAAATCAACAGCATCATCGATGGCTTCAGTGTCGACAGCGACAGCTGGGACTTCAGCGTCCTCAACTCACTGGTACAGTTCCTCGCCGTTGATGAAACCATCACCTTGAGCTTCACCGTTGAGGTGGATGATGG
>CANNEE010000119.1 GCA_947503555.1 uncultured Shewanella sp. | reverse complement strand
GGCACCGACAGCTTCACCTATACCGTCACCTCAGGCGGCGTGACCGAGACCATCACGGTTAATGTCAATGTCGCGTCTGTGGATGATCCAACGATTATCAGTGGTGACACCTCAGGCACAGGCGCTGAAGATAGCGT
>CANNEE010000118.1 GCA_947503555.1 uncultured Shewanella sp. | reverse complement strand
TGATACCCATACGGTTTCAGAAGAATATGACAACAATATCGCCTGGAGCGGCGGTGACATCACCACCGTGCTCAGCGTGGATGAAATTAACAGCATCATCGATGGCTTCAGTGTCGACAGCGACAGCTGGGACTTCAG
>CANNEE010000117.1 GCA_947503555.1 uncultured Shewanella sp. | reverse complement strand
TTTAAGTTGTTTTCAAACCGCTTAAAAAGCTTCAGCACTGTTGAATTAACCTCGGCTAATTCTGCGCCCTGACTGGCTTTGCATTTCCTTTAAGAAGTCGCTGTGCCGTGTCAGTGGGAGCGCATTATAGGGAAGTTTTTA
>CANNEE010000116.1 GCA_947503555.1 uncultured Shewanella sp. | reverse complement strand
ATCACAGTGACCGTCACCCCAGTGGCGGATATCAATGCTGATATCATCAATACCACCGAAGATAACGATGGCAGCCTGAACCTGCTGACCAACGATACCTTTGAAAATGCCGATGCCACCATTACCAGCTACACCCAAGGCAC
>CANNEE010000115.1 GCA_947503555.1 uncultured Shewanella sp. | reverse complement strand
TTGAGGACGCTGAAGTCCCAGCTGTCGCTGTCGACACTGAAGCCATCGATGATGCTGTTGATTTCATTAGCGCTGAGCACGGTGGTGATGTCACCGCCGCTCCAGGCGATATTGTTGTCATATTCTTCTGAAACCGTATGGGTATC
>CANNEE010000114.1 GCA_947503555.1 uncultured Shewanella sp. | reverse complement strand
GACTTTTGTCTTCACTTTTTTAAAAGTGAAAGCAAAAAATACAGAATTCATTGAGTCGTTACTCTTTTCCGTAAGGAGAAGGTAACAAAAAACTTTTAATTGAAGAGTTTGATCATGGCTCAGATTGAACGCTGGCGGCAGGCCTAA
>CANNEE010000113.1 GCA_947503555.1 uncultured Shewanella sp. | reverse complement strand
TGATACCCATACGGTCTCAGAAACCTATGATGACAATATCGCCTGGAGCGGCGGTGACCTCACCACCGTACTCAGCGTGGATGAAATTAACAGCATCATCGATGGCTTCAGTGTCGACAGCGACAGCTGGGACTTCAGTGTCCTCAA
>CANNEE010000112.1 GCA_947503555.1 uncultured Shewanella sp. | reverse complement strand
AACTCTTCAATTAAAAGTTTTTTTGTTACCTTTCCCTTACGGAAAAGCGTAACGACTCAATGAATTCTGTATTTTTTTGCTTTCACTTTTAAAAAAGTGAAGACAAAAGTCATATTGCTATGAACACTCTTCATTAAGTTAATATTTTG
>CANNEE010000111.1 GCA_947503555.1 uncultured Shewanella sp. | reverse complement strand
CGTCGGCTTGAGGTGGCGTATTCTACGCATTTCCTCATCGGCGTCAAGTGCTTTTTTAAAAGTTTTTTAAGTTGTTTAAGTTGTTTTCAAACCGCTTAAAAAGCTTCAGCACTGTTGAATTAACCTCGGCTAATTCTGCGCCCTGACTGGC
>CANNEE010000110.1 GCA_947503555.1 uncultured Shewanella sp. | reverse complement strand
ACCATCGTTGATGGTGTGGCCACCTACCAGCCAAACCCAGGCTTCCACGGCACCGACAGCTTCACCTATACCGTTACCTCAGGCGGCGTGACCGAGACCATCACGGTTAATGTCAATGTCGCGTCGGTGGATGATCCAACGATTATCAGTGG
>CANNEE010000109.1 GCA_947503555.1 uncultured Shewanella sp. | reverse complement strand
AAAGTAGCTCATGGGCAGTCTCAATAGATGATGAAGTAGATTGACGCCCATCTGCATATTCATCAGGCTAGAGACCCCCAGAATTAACCAACTGCGTATGCTGGTAGTGACCACACTGATAATGGCGATTAGGCCAAACCCCAGTGCGAGTACTA
>CANNEE010000108.1 GCA_947503555.1 uncultured Shewanella sp. | reverse complement strand
GACTTTTGTCTTCACTTTTTTAAAAGTGAAAGCAAAAAATACAGAATTCATTGAGTCGTTACTCTTTTCCGTAAGGATAAGGTAACAAAAAAACTTTTAATTGAAGAGTTTGATCATGGCTCAGATTGAACGCTGGCGGCAGGCCTAACACATGC
>CANNEE010000107.1 GCA_947503555.1 uncultured Shewanella sp. | reverse complement strand
CTTCAGGTAGTTTCTACAACCAGTCTATGATGCTGCCAACACCTGTTGACTATGACACCAATACTGTCGATGCAGGTCTAAGCTTTAGCGGCAACAACTGGTTAACCGTACTTAACTATAGTGGTTCTAGCTTTAGCAATGATAATGCACAGCTT
>CANNEE010000106.1 GCA_947503555.1 uncultured Shewanella sp. | reverse complement strand
TAGTACTCGCACTGGGGTTTGGCCTAATCGCCATTATCAGTGTGGTCACTACCAGCATACGCAGTTGGTTAATTCTGCGGGTCTCTAGCCTGATGAATATGCAGATGGGCGTCAATCTACTTCATCATCTATTGAGACTGCCCATGAGCTACTTT
>CANNEE010000105.1 GCA_947503555.1 uncultured Shewanella sp. | reverse complement strand
TTTAAGTTGTTTTCAAACCGCTTAAAAAGCTTCAGCACTGTTGAATTAACCTCGGCTAATTCTGCGCCCTGACTGGCGTTGCATTTCCTTTAAGAAGTCGCTGTGCCGTGTCAGTGGGAGCGCATTATAGGGAAGTTTTTAAAGCGTGCAAGGGC
>CANNEE010000104.1 GCA_947503555.1 uncultured Shewanella sp. | reverse complement strand
CTTAACGCGACCGATGCCGATGGCCTGAGCGATAACACCTACTTCACTGTGACTGCCGCTGCGGCCCATGGTACGGCAACCATCAATGCCGCTACCGGCGAGTGGGAATACACCCCCACCGCGGATTACTATGGCAATGACAGCTTCACTGTCAC
>CANNEE010000103.1 GCA_947503555.1 uncultured Shewanella sp. | reverse complement strand
ACCTTTGAAAATGCCGATGCCACCATTACCAGCTACACCCAAGGCACAAACGGTAGCGTCACCATCGTTGATGGTGTTGCCACCTACCAGCCAAACCCTGGCTTCCACGGCACCGACAGCTTCACCTATACCGTTACCTCAGGCGGCGTGACCGA
>CANNEE010000102.1 GCA_947503555.1 uncultured Shewanella sp. | reverse complement strand
AAAAAGCACTTGACGCCGATGAGGAAATGCGTAGAATACGCCACCTCAAGCCGACGACCTAGCGTCTAAGGCGAAGTATGAAAGATGACTTCACGCTCTTTAACAAGATGACAAGCAAATCTGTGTGGACACTCACAGGTGTTAAGTTATTCGAA
>CANNEE010000101.1 GCA_947503555.1 uncultured Shewanella sp. | reverse complement strand
GACACCGATGTGGTCACTATCACCATCACGGGTACCAATGACGATCCCGTACTCACCGTGGTCAATGCTGGCGCAGTGACTGAAGATGAAAATGTGGTCAATGGCCTACTCAGTGACAGTGGCGCATTAAGCTTCACCGATGTGGATATCAATGA
>CANNEE010000100.1 GCA_947503555.1 uncultured Shewanella sp. | reverse complement strand
TCATTGATATCCACATCGGTGAAGCTTAATGCGCCACTGTCACTGAGTAGGCCATTGACCACATTTTCATCTTCAGTTACTGCGCCAGCATTGACCACGGTGAGTACGGGATCGTCATTGGTACCCGTGATGGTGATAGTGACCACATCGGTGTC
>CANNEE010000099.1 GCA_947503555.1 uncultured Shewanella sp. | reverse complement strand
GGTAGCTATGGCGGGACTTGAACCTGCGACCCCAGCATTATGAGTGCTGTGCTCTAACCAGCTGAGCTACATAGCCATGTATGGCTGGGGTACCAGGATTCGAACCTGGGAATGCCGAGATCAAAACCCGGTGCCTTACCGCTTGGCGATACCCCAA
>CANNEE010000098.1 GCA_947503555.1 uncultured Shewanella sp. | reverse complement strand
ACCATCGTTGATGGTGTGGCCACCTACCAGCCAAACCCAGGCTTCCACGGCACCGACAGCTTCACCTATACCGTTACTTCAGGCGGCGTGACCGAGACCATCACGGTCAATGTCAATGTCGCGTCGGTGGATGATCCAACGATTATCAGTGGTGACAC
>CANNEE010000097.1 GCA_947503555.1 uncultured Shewanella sp. | reverse complement strand
GGTTAAAAGCCAACTGCTCTACCGACTGAGCTAACGACCCATCTGGAGTTTCTAAATCTATCGACTTGACGAACACTCTTAGAAAAGTGGTGGGTCGTGAAGGATTCGAACCTTCGACCAATTGGTTAAAAGCCAACTGCTCTACCGACTGAGCTAACGA
>CANNEE010000096.1 GCA_947503555.1 uncultured Shewanella sp. | reverse complement strand
GTACTCACCGTGGTCAATGCTGGCGCAGTGGTTGAAGATGAAAATGTGGTCAATAGCCTGCTCAGTGACAGCGGTGCCCTCTCCTTCACCGATGTGGATATCAATGATACCCATACGGTCTCAGAAACCTATGATGACAATATCGCCTGGAGCGGCGGTG
>CANNEE010000095.1 GCA_947503555.1 uncultured Shewanella sp. | reverse complement strand
TTCGAACCCTCGATGGGAGATAAAGCCCATACTCCCTTAGCAGGGGAGCGCCTTCGGCCACTCGGCCACCTCTCCGTCTTAAACATGGTACGCGTGAGAGGATTCGAACCTCTGACCGCCTGGTTCGTAGCCAGGTACTCTATCCAGCTGAGCTACACGCG
>CANNEE010000094.1 GCA_947503555.1 uncultured Shewanella sp. | reverse complement strand
AACGATACCTTTGAAAATGCCGATGCCACCATTACCAGCTACACCCAAGGCACGAACGGTAGCGTCACCATCGTTGATGGTGTGGCCACCTACCAGCCAAACCCTGGCTTCCACGGCACCGACAGCTTCACCTATACCGTTACCTCAGGCGGCGTGACCGA
>CANNEE010000093.1 GCA_947503555.1 uncultured Shewanella sp. | reverse complement strand
ACTTCGCCTTAGACGCTAGGTCGTCGGCTTGAGGTGGCGTATTCTACGCATTTCCTCATCGGCGTCAAGTGCTTTTTGAAAAGTTTTTTAAGTTGTTTTCAAACCGCTTAAAAAGCTTCAGCACTGTTGAATTAACCTCGGCTAATTCTGCGCCCTGACTGGC
>CANNEE010000092.1 GCA_947503555.1 uncultured Shewanella sp. | reverse complement strand
CATTCGCACTTCTGATACGTCCAGCGTGGGTCACCCCTTCGCCTTCAACCGCTTACAGAACGCTCCTCTACCGCTCATACAAAGTATGAACCCGTAGCTTCGGTGTATTGCTTAGCCCCGTTACATCTTCCGCGCAGGCCGACTCGACTAGTGAGCTATTACG
>CANNEE010000091.1 GCA_947503555.1 uncultured Shewanella sp. | reverse complement strand
GTTGAGCTAACCTGTACTAATGACTCGTGAGGCTTAACCATACAACCCAGATGGGTTTTACTGCTCTTAGTGAAGAGTAGCCTTAGTAGAATATAAGCGCTTAATTGAAGTAATACTCAAGAGAAACAGCTTTCCGAATTATTATTTACTGCCTAACAAAGATT
>CANNEE010000090.1 GCA_947503555.1 uncultured Shewanella sp. | reverse complement strand
GACTTAACCCAACATTTCACAACACGAGCTGACGACAGCCATGCAGCACCTGTCTCAGAGTTCCCGAAGGCACCAATCCATCTCTGGAAAGTTCTCTGGATGTCAAGAGTAGGTAAGGTTCTTCGCGTTGCATCGAATTAAACCACATGCTCCACCGCTTGTGC
>CANNEE010000089.1 GCA_947503555.1 uncultured Shewanella sp. | reverse complement strand
CCGCTGATAATCGTTGGATCATCCACAGACGCGACATTGACATTGACCGTGATGGTCTCGGTCACGCCGCCTGAGGTGACGGTATAGGTGAAGCTGTCGGTGCCGTGGAAGCCAGAGTTTGGCTGGTAGGTGGCCACACCGTCAACGATGGTGACGCTACCGTT
>CANNEE010000088.1 GCA_947503555.1 uncultured Shewanella sp. | reverse complement strand
GCACAAGCGGTGGAGCATGTGGTTTAATTCGATGCAACGCGAAGAACCTTACCTACTCTTGACATCCAGAGAACTTTTCAGAGATGAATTGGTGCCTTCGGGAACTCTGAGACAGGTGCTGCATGGCTGTCGTCAGCTCGTGTTGTGAAATGTTGGGTTAAGTC
>CANNEE010000087.1 GCA_947503555.1 uncultured Shewanella sp. | reverse complement strand
CATTCGCACTTCTGATACGTCCAGCGTGGGTCACCCCTTCGCCTTCAACCGCTTACAGAACGCTCCTCTACCGCTCAATACAAAGTATTGAACCCGTAGCTTCGGTGTATTGCTTAGCCCCGTTACATCTTCCGCGCAGGCCGACTCGACTAGTGAGCTATTACG
>CANNEE010000086.1 GCA_947503555.1 uncultured Shewanella sp. | reverse complement strand
TGGGGCTGGATCACCTCCTTACCTATACGACTAACTTGATGTTTGTTGAGTGTTCACACAGATATGCTTGTCAGAAGTAAAGAACAAAAGATGGGTCTGTAGCTCAGCTGGTTAGAGCGCACCCCTGATAAGGGTGAGGTCGGTGGTTCAAGTCCACTCTGACCCAC
>CANNEE010000085.1 GCA_947503555.1 uncultured Shewanella sp. | reverse complement strand
AGCGACATATCGGGTTCGAACCGATGACCTATACCTTGGCAAGGTATCGCTCTACCAACTGAGCTAATGTCGCATCTAAATCTTACAAATTTTGGAGCGACATATCGGGTTCGAACCGATGACCTATACCTTGGCAAGGTATCGCTCTACCAACTGAGCTAATGTCG
>CANNEE010000084.1 GCA_947503555.1 uncultured Shewanella sp. | reverse complement strand
TCGGCATCGGTCGCGTTAAGCGTACCTTGAATGACGCTATCTTCAGCGCCTGTGCCTGAGGTGTCACCACTGATAATTGTAGGATCATTCTCCGGATTAACCGTCACAGTAACCGTTGCGGTGTCAGTGCCGCCATTGCCATCGCTGATCTCATAGCTGATGGTGGCA
>CANNEE010000083.1 GCA_947503555.1 uncultured Shewanella sp. | reverse complement strand
GTGAAGTAGGTGTTATCGCTCAGGCCATCGGCATCGGTCGCGTTAAGCGTACCTTGAATGACGCTATCTTCAGCGCCAGTGCCTGAAGTATCACCGCTGATAATCGTTGGATCATCCACAGACGCGACATTGACATTGACCGTGATGGTCTCGGTCACGCCGCCTGAGGT
>CANNEE010000082.1 GCA_947503555.1 uncultured Shewanella sp. | reverse complement strand
GGGATGGAGCAGCTTGGTAGCTCGTCGGGCTCATAACCCGAAGGTCGTCGGTTCAAATCCGGCTCCCGCAACCAATTCCTATAACATGAACCCAATACAGTCGCGGGATGGAGCAGCTTGGTAGCTCGTCGGGCTCATAACCCGAAGGTCGTCGGTTCAAATCCGGCTCCCGC
>CANNEE010000081.1 GCA_947503555.1 uncultured Shewanella sp. | reverse complement strand
TGTAGCTCAGCTGGATAGAGTACCTGGCTACGAACCAGGCGGTCAGAGGTTCGAATCCTCTCACGCGTACCATTATTGCAACAATATGAAGATTTTAGATGCGCGTGTAGCTCAGCTGGATAGAGTACCTGGCTACGAACCAGGCGGTCAGAGGTTCGAATCCTCTCACGCGTA
>CANNEE010000080.1 GCA_947503555.1 uncultured Shewanella sp. | reverse complement strand
TGTAGCTCAGCTGGTTAGAGCACAGCACTCATAATGCTGGGGTCGCAGGTTCAAGTCCCGCCATAGCTACCATCTTTCTCTAGATGAAAAACTTGAGAATCAGTGCGGGAGTGGTGGAATTGGTAGACACGCCAGATTTAGGTTCTGGTGCCGCAAGGTGTGAGAGTTCAAGTCTCT
>CANNEE010000079.1 GCA_947503555.1 uncultured Shewanella sp. | reverse complement strand
TTGGCTCCCCAGACTGGACTCGAACCAGTGACATACGGATTAACAGTCCGCCGTTCTACCAACTGAACTACAGGGGAGTAGATATCTATCTTGTATAATTAGAATTGGCTCCCCAGACTGGACTCGAACCAGTGACATACGGATTAACAGTCCGCCGTTCTACCAACTGAACTACAGGG
>CANNEE010000078.1 GCA_947503555.1 uncultured Shewanella sp. | reverse complement strand
GGCTCCCCAGACTGGACTCGAACCAGTGACATACGGATTAACAGTCCGCCGTTCTACCAACTGAACTACAGGGGAATCGCAAAATTAGCTTAAGGCAAGATTAAGTGGCTCCCCAGACTGGACTCGAACCAGTGACATACGGATTAACAGTCCGCCGTTCTACCAACTGAACTACAGGGG
>CANNEE010000077.1 GCA_947503555.1 uncultured Shewanella sp. | reverse complement strand
GAGAAGGATTCGAACCTTCGAAGGCGGAGCCGTCAGATTTACAGTCTGATCCCTTTGGCCACTCGGGAACCCCTCCACGAATATCTTTATACCAAATTGTGCGCAAATGGTGGAGGGAGAAGGATTCGAACCTTCGAAGGCGGAGCCGTCAGATTTACAGTCTGATCCCTTTGGCCACTCG
>CANNEE010000076.1 GCA_947503555.1 uncultured Shewanella sp. | reverse complement strand
GTGGGTCGTGAAGGATTCGAACCTTCGACCAATTGGTTAAAAGCCAACTGCTCTACCGACTGAGCTAACGACCCATCATTGAGTTTTACTTCCTAATGACTTAAGAAGTGGTGGGTCGTGAAGGATTCGAACCTTCGACCAATTGGTTAAAAGCCAACTGCTCTACCGACTGAGCTAACGA
>CANNEE010000075.1 GCA_947503555.1 uncultured Shewanella sp. | reverse complement strand
CCGAGTGGCCAAAGGGATCAGACTGTAAATCTGACGGCTCCGCCTTCGAAGGTTCGAATCCTTCTCCCTCCACCATTCTTTAGACTAAAATTGATAAAACAAAATATGGAGGGGTTCCCGAGTGGCCAAAGGGATCAGACTGTAAATCTGACGGCTCCGCCTTCGAAGGTTCGAATCCTTCTC
>CANNEE010000074.1 GCA_947503555.1 uncultured Shewanella sp. | reverse complement strand
TGCGGGATCGAACCGCAGACCTCCTGCGTGCAAGGCAGGCGCTCTCCCAGCTGAGCTATAGCCCCATTTACATGCAGCGAACAAAAGTTAATTCCAATTCAAAGAATTGGTGGGTCAGAGTGGACTTGAACCACCGACCTCACCCTTATCAGGGGTGCGCTCTAACCAGCTGAGCTACAGACC
>CANNEE010000073.1 GCA_947503555.1 uncultured Shewanella sp. | reverse complement strand
CGGGATGGAGCAGCTTGGTAGCTCGTCGGGCTCATAACCCGAAGGTCGTCGGTTCAAATCCGGCTCCCGCAACCAATCTGAGTTAAAGTGAAATCATGTTATACGGACGCGGGATGGAGCAGCTTGGTAGCTCGTCGGGCTCATAACCCGAAGGTCGTCGGTTCAAATCCGGCTCCCGCAACCA
>CANNEE010000072.1 GCA_947503555.1 uncultured Shewanella sp. | reverse complement strand
ATGGCTGGGGTACCAGGATTCGAACCTGGGAATGCCGAGATCAAAACCCGGTGCCTTACCGCTTGGCGATACCCCAAAACTTCAGTTTTCACTGACAGATTGAAGAAGATGGCTGGGGTACCAGGATTCGAACCTGGGAATGCCGAGATCAAAACCCGGTGCCTTACCGCTTGGCGATACCCCAA
>CANNEE010000071.1 GCA_947503555.1 uncultured Shewanella sp. | reverse complement strand
CCTGAGTAGAGTCCAGAGAGTGAAAGGATATGGGCTTCATTATCAGGACTTAATGCCATGGTGCCTTGGGTTAATGCACCAAAGGTAGGGTTAAAGGCATTATCAAAACTAAGCTGTGCATTATCATTGCTAAAGCTAGAACCACTATAGTTAAGTACGGTTAACCAGTTGTTGCCGCTAAAGCT
>CANNEE010000070.1 GCA_947503555.1 uncultured Shewanella sp. | reverse complement strand
TGTTAAGTTATTCGAAATTACTCATTTTATGAGTAATCAAAATATTAACTTAATGAAGAGTGTTCATAGCAATATGACTTTTGTCTTCACTTTTTTTAAAGTGAAAGCAAAAAATACAGAATTCATTGAGTCGTTACGCTTTTCCGTAAGGGAAAGGTAACAAAAAAACTTTTAATTGAAGAGTT
>CANNEE010000069.1 GCA_947503555.1 uncultured Shewanella sp. | reverse complement strand
GTCGTGGTATGGCCTTCATCATCGGTGATGGTGACAGTGAAGCTGTCATTGCCATAGTAATCCGCGGTAGGGGTGTATTCCCACTCGCCGGTGGCGGCATTGATGGTTGCAGTACCATGGGCCGCAGCGGCAGTCACAGTGAAGTAGGTGTTATCGCTCAGGCCATCGGCATCGGTCGCGTTAAG
>CANNEE010000068.1 GCA_947503555.1 uncultured Shewanella sp. | reverse complement strand
CTTAACGCGACCGATGCCGATGGCCTGAGCGATAACACCTACTTCACTGTGACTGCCGCTGCGGCCCATGGTACGGCGACCATCAATGCCGCCACCGGCGAGTGGGAGTACACCCCTACCGCGGATTACTATGGCAATGACAGCTTCACTGTCACCATCACCGATGATGAAGGCCATACCACGAC
>CANNEE010000067.1 GCA_947503555.1 uncultured Shewanella sp. | reverse complement strand
ACTGGTGCAGTTCCTCGCCGTTGATGAAACCATCACCTTGAGCTTCACCGTTGAGGTGGATGATGGCAATGGCGGCACCGACACCGATGTGGTCACTATCACCATCACCGGCACCAATGACGACCCTGTACTCACCGTGGTCAATGCTGGCGCAGTGGTTGAAGATGAAAATGTGGTCAATAGCCT
>CANNEE010000066.1 GCA_947503555.1 uncultured Shewanella sp. | reverse complement strand
TCCCCAGACTGGACTCGAACCAGTGACATACGGATTAACAGTCCGCCGTTCTACCAACTGAACTACAGGGGAAGCGTATTTTCTAAAGGCTATTTTGCTTTACCTTAAACAAGAGTGGCTCCCCAGACTGGACTCGAACCAGTGACATACGGATTAACAGTCCGCCGTTCTACCAACTGAACTACAGGGG
>CANNEE010000065.1 GCA_947503555.1 uncultured Shewanella sp. | reverse complement strand
TGGCTCCCCAGACTGGACTCGAACCAGTGACATACGGATTAACAGTCCGCCGTTCTACCAACTGAACTACAGGGGAATACTTAATATACCTTTTGTTTTCAATGAGCTTGGTGAAAATTGGCTCCCCAGACTGGACTCGAACCAGTGACATACGGATTAACAGTCCGCCGTTCTACCAACTGAACTACAGGGGA
>CANNEE010000064.1 GCA_947503555.1 uncultured Shewanella sp. | reverse complement strand
TGGAATTGGTAGACACGCCAGATTTAGGTTCTGGTGCCGCAAGGTGT
The DNA here is from genome assembly GCA_947503555.1 of uncultured Shewanella sp. Taxonomy (GTDB): domain Bacteria; phylum Pseudomonadota; class Gammaproteobacteria; order Enterobacterales; family Shewanellaceae; genus Shewanella. Next base: position 148 of record CANNEE010000064.1, on the reverse strand, counting down.
GAGAGTTCAAGTCTCTCCTCCCGTACCATTGATTTAGATTTGTAGACTTGGTAGTCTTCAATTCAACCTTGATTGGGGTATCGCCAAGCGGTAAGGCACCGGGTTTTGATCTCGGCATTCCCAGGTTCGAATCCTGGTACCCCAGCCA
>CANNEE010000063.1 GCA_947503555.1 uncultured Shewanella sp. | reverse complement strand
CTGAGTTCGAAATGGGATCAGGTGGGACCACAGCTCTATGGTTTCCAGACAAATTCGCTTATCTACCATCTAACTTTCATTAGGCAGTAAATAATAATTCGGAAAGCTGTTTCTCGTTTTACTTCAATTAAGCGCTTATATTCTTGCTAAGGTTCCAGTAAAACCCATCTGGGTTGTATGGTTAAGCCTCACGAG
>CANNEE010000062.1 GCA_947503555.1 uncultured Shewanella sp. | reverse complement strand
CTCAGGCCATCGGCATCGGTCGCGTTAAGCGTACCTTGAATGACGCTATCTTCAGCGCCTGTGCCTGAGGTGTCACCGCTGATAATCGTTGGATCATCCACAGACGCGACATTGACATTAACCGTGATGGTCTCGGTCACGCCGCCGGAGGTGACGGTATAGGTGAAGCTGTCGGTGCCGTGGAAGCCAGAGTTTGG
>CANNEE010000061.1 GCA_947503555.1 uncultured Shewanella sp. | reverse complement strand
GATGGGTCGTTAGCTCAGTCGGTAGAGCAGTTGGCTTTTAACCAATTGGTCGAAGGTTCGAATCCTTCACGACCCACCACTTTCTAAAAGTGTTCGTCAAGTCGATAGATTTAGAAACTCCAGATGGGTCGTTAGCTCAGTCGGTAGAGCAGTTGGCTTTTAACCAATTGGTCGAAGGTTCGAATCCTTCACGACCCA
>CANNEE010000060.1 GCA_947503555.1 uncultured Shewanella sp. | reverse complement strand
GTGGAATTGGTAGACACGCCAGATTTAGGTTCTGGTGCCGCAAGGTGTGAGAGTTCAAGTCTCTCCTCCCGTACCATCGAATTTTTATCTAGAGAGTAACCTCTTTAGGTAAGATTGAAGAAAATTGGGGTATCGCCAAGCGGTAAGGCACCGGGTTTTGATCTCGGCATTCCCAGGTTCGAATCCTGGTACCCCAGCCA
>CANNEE010000059.1 GCA_947503555.1 uncultured Shewanella sp. | reverse complement strand
CTCGTGAGGCTTAACCATACAACCCAGATGGGTTTTACTGGAACCTTAGCAAGAATATAAGCGCTTAATTGAAGTAATACTCAAGAGAAACAGCTTTCCGAATTATTATTTACTGTCTAACAAAATTAGATGGTAGATAACCGAATTTGTCTGGAAACCATAGAGCTGTGGTCCCACCTGATCCCATTTCGAACTCAGAAG
>CANNEE010000058.1 GCA_947503555.1 uncultured Shewanella sp. | reverse complement strand
ACTGGTGCAGTTCCTCGCCGTTGATGAAACCATCACCTTGAGCTTCACCGTTGAGGTGGATGATGGCAATGGCGGCATCGACACCGATGTGGTCACTATCACCATCACCGGCACCAATGACGATCCCGTACTCACCGTGGTCAATGCTGGCGCAGTGGTTGAAGATGAAAATGTGGTCAATAGCCTGCTCAGTGACAGCGG
>CANNEE010000057.1 GCA_947503555.1 uncultured Shewanella sp. | reverse complement strand
TAACCATACAACCCAGATGGGTTTTACTGCTCTTAGTGAAGAGCAACCTTAGTAGAATATAAGCGCTTAATTGAAGTAATACTCAAGAGAAACAGCTTTCCGAATTATTATTTACTGTCTAACTAAGATTAGATGGTAGATAACCGAATTTGTCTGGAAACCATAGAGCTGTGGTCCCACCTGATCCCATTTCGAACTCAGAAG
>CANNEE010000056.1 GCA_947503555.1 uncultured Shewanella sp. | reverse complement strand
AGAGACTTGAACTCTCACACCTTGCGGCACCAGAACCTAAATCTGGCGTGTCTACCAATTCCACCACTCCCGCATCGTTTTACATTTGATAAAATGGCTTAATTTTACATCTCAAGCTAGATAAATAATGGCTGGGGTACCAGGATTCGAACCTGGGAATGCCGAGATCAAAACCCGGTGCCTTACCGCTTGGCGATACCCCAA
>CANNEE010000055.1 GCA_947503555.1 uncultured Shewanella sp. | reverse complement strand
ATCACCTTGAGCTTCACCGTTGAGGTGGATGATGGCAATGGCGGTACCGACACCGATGTGGTCACTATCACCATCACCGGCACCAATGACGACCCTGTGCTCACCGTGGTCAATGCTGGCGCAGTGGTTGAAGATGAAAATGTGGTCAATGGCCTACTCAGTGACAGTGGCGCATTAAGCTTCACCGATGTGGATATCAATGATA
>CANNEE010000054.1 GCA_947503555.1 uncultured Shewanella sp. | reverse complement strand
TTCGAAATGGGATCAGGTGGGACCACAGCTCTATGGTTTCCAGACAAATTCGCTTATCTACCATCTAACTTTGTTAGGCAGTAAATAATAATTCGGAAAGCTGTTTCTCGTTTTACTTCAATTAAGTGCTTAATTCTTACTAAGGTTCCAGTAAAACCCATCTGGGTTGTATGGTTAAGCCTCACGAGTCATTAGTACAGGTTAGCTCA
>CANNEE010000053.1 GCA_947503555.1 uncultured Shewanella sp. | reverse complement strand
GGAGCGGTAGTTCAGTTGGTTAGAATACCGGCCTGTCACGCCGGGGGTCGCGGGTTCGAGTCCCGTCCGCTCCGCCACTCAAGTGCCTAATTAAGATTATTTGGCTAGCTCAGTTAGCGGAATAATAAGATTTAGGAGCGGTAGTTCAGTTGGTTAGAATACCGGCCTGTCACGCCGGGGGTCGCGGGTTCGAGTCCCGTCCGCTCCGCC
>CANNEE010000052.1 GCA_947503555.1 uncultured Shewanella sp. | reverse complement strand
TGCATGTGTTAGGCCTGCCGCCAGCGTTCAATCTGAGCCATGATCAAACTCTTCAATTAAAAGTTTTTTGTTACCTTTTCCTTACGGAAAAGAATAACGACTCAATGAATTCTGTATTTTTTGCTTTCACTTTTCAAAAAGTGAAGACAAAAGTCATATTGCTATGAACACTCTTCATTAAGTTAATATTTTGATTACCTACCGAAGTAAGT
>CANNEE010000051.1 GCA_947503555.1 uncultured Shewanella sp. | reverse complement strand
AACAGCATCATCGATGGCTTCAGTGTCGACAGCGACAGCTGGGACTTCAGCGTCCTCAACTCACTGGTACAGTTCCTCGCCGTTGATGAAACCATCACCTTGAGCTTCACCGTTGAGGTGGATGATGGTAATGGCGGCACCGACACCGATGTGGTCACTATCACCATCACGGGTACCAATGACGATCCCGTACTCACCGTGGTCAATGCTGGCGCAGT
>CANNEE010000050.1 GCA_947503555.1 uncultured Shewanella sp. | reverse complement strand
TGTTAAGTTATTCGAAATTACTCATTTTATGAGTAATCAAAATATTAACTTAATGAAGAGTGTTCATAGCAATATGATTTTTGTCTTCACTTTTTTTAAAGTGAAAGCAAAAAAATACAGAATTCATTGAGTCGTTACGCTTTTCCACAAGGGGAAGGTAACAAAAAACTTTTAATTGAAGAGTTTGATCATGGCTCAGATTGAACGCTGGCGGCAGGCCTAACA
>CANNEE010000049.1 GCA_947503555.1 uncultured Shewanella sp. | reverse complement strand
GTAAGTAATTTCGAATAACTTAACACCTGTGAGTGTCCACACAGATTTGCTTGTCATCTTGTTAAAGAGCATCCTAATAACCAGTTGGTTCATCAGGTCAGGGCTGCGTATTCTACGCCTTCCTGTTGTTTCGTCAAGTGGTTTTAAAAACTTTTTTGACGATTACCTTTCGGTAAACTTTTCACTTCAAATCAGCTTGCGCCGTCTGCCGTGTCAGTGGGTGCGCATT
>CANNEE010000048.1 GCA_947503555.1 uncultured Shewanella sp. | reverse complement strand
CTGCATGTAAATGGGGCTATAGCTCAGCTGGGAGAGCGCCTGCCTTGCACGCAGGAGGTCTGCGGTTCGATCCCGCATAGCTCCACCACTTTACTTGCTTAGGTTAGAGAGGCCAAAGATAAATGCTGAATTTATCTTTGGCTTTTTTAAGCCCGTTCTTTAACAATTTGGAAAGCTGATAGTAATTTGAATCATCACTTGTTGATGGTTTTAATTGCAAAAATCTCTGT
>CANNEE010000047.1 GCA_947503555.1 uncultured Shewanella sp. | reverse complement strand
TGCTCTTTAACAAGATGACAAGCAAATCTGTGTGGACACTCACAGGTGTTAAGTTATTCGAAATTACTTACTTCGGTGAGTAATCAAAATATTAACTTAATGAAGAGTGTTCATAGCAATATGTAATACAGAATTCATTGAGTCGTTACTCTTTTCCGTAAGGGGAAGGTAACAAAAAACTTTTAATTGAAGAGTTTGATCATGGCTCAGATTGAACGCTGGCGGCAGGCCTAACA
>CANNEE010000046.1 GCA_947503555.1 uncultured Shewanella sp. | reverse complement strand
TAACCATACAACCCAGATGGGTTTTACTGCTCTTAGTGAAGAGCAACCTTAGTAGAATATAAGCGCTTAATTGAAGTGAAAGTCATAAAATGCTCCTGCATTGATGACATACAGTACATCCGTGTACTTAAGAGAAACAGCTTTCCGAATTATTATTTACTGTCTAACAAAGTTAGATGGTAGATAAGCGAATTTGTCTGGAAACCATAGAGCTGTGGTCCCACCTGATCCCATTTCGAA
>CANNEE010000045.1 GCA_947503555.1 uncultured Shewanella sp. | reverse complement strand
GCTCAGTTGGTAGAGCGATACCTTGCCAAGGTATAGGTCATCGGTTCGAACCCGATATGTCGCTCCAAATTCAACTTGAGAGTGCCACCATCACTTTTAAGTATAAAAATTTATGCGACATTAGCTCAGTTGTTTTGAAGGTGACGATACCTTTATTTGATGAAACGCTTGAAGTTATTACGCAAAGAATACGCGACATTAGCTCAGTTGGTAGAGCGATACCTTGCCAAGGTATAGGTCATCGGTTCG
>CANNEE010000044.1 GCA_947503555.1 uncultured Shewanella sp. | reverse complement strand
GCTCAGTTGGTAGAGCGATACCTTGCCAAGGTATAGGTCATCGGTTCGAACCCGATATGTCGCTCCAAATTCAACTTAAAAGTGCACCATCATTTTTAAGTATAGAAAATTTAAATGCGACATTAGCTCAGTTGTTTTGAAGGTGACGATACCTTTATTTGATGAAACGGTTGCAGTTATTACGCAAAGAATACGCGACATTAGCTCAGTTGGTAGAGCGATACCTTGCCAAGGTATAGGTCATCGGTTCG
>CANNEE010000043.1 GCA_947503555.1 uncultured Shewanella sp. | reverse complement strand
GCTAAAAGCGCGTCCTCCTCAACTTTGTCAGCAATGCCATGCCAGTGATGGCCATGCTAGCAACGCCTACCTAGGTACTGTTCGTTTCCAAGATGGGGGGCTAGGTAGCGAAGTGGGCGATAATGCCTTTTCAGGTGGCCGCAGCTGCTTGAACTGTCACAGTCAGGTCCATGGTTCTAACCACCCATCGGGTAAATTACTGCAACGCTAATGCTAAGGGAGGGGTCGTGATGACATATCAATTTAATCAGCCTTCGCCAG
>CANNEE010000042.1 GCA_947503555.1 uncultured Shewanella sp. | reverse complement strand
GGTCTGTAGCTCAGCTGGTTAGAGCGCACCCCTGATAAGGGTGAGGTCGGTGGTTCAAGTCCACTCTGACCCACCAAATCTTCCTTTATACGTCATTGTTAAGTTCGTCGTTTAGCAGGCTAAACTTCCTCACTTAACATCTTGTCTAAAGTCGATTTGGCTTTGCCAATCATATGATTGGGCCTGGATATTTTGCTCAACTGCATGTAAATGGGGCTATAGCTCAGCTGGGAGAGCGCCTGCCTTGCACGCAGGAGGTCTGCGGTTCGATCCCGCA
>CANNEE010000041.1 GCA_947503555.1 uncultured Shewanella sp. | reverse complement strand
GTGGGTCAGAGTGGACTTGAACCACCGACCTCACCCTTATCAGGGGTGCGCTCTAACCAGCTGAGCTACAGACCCATTCTTTTTAGTCTTTTGAATCTTTCTCTGCGTTACTCTCTTCGTTTCTCAGTCATGTACTAAAGCACACTCCCTGCGAGACTCATCAAGTACCTTGATTAAGAGTCAAAATCCTCAAAAATACCTTTTGATATTTTTCTCTTTCTTCTGACAAGCATATCTGTGTGAACACTCAACAAACATCAAGTTAGTCGTATAGGTAAGGAGGTGATCCAGCCCCA
>CANNEE010000040.1 GCA_947503555.1 uncultured Shewanella sp. | reverse complement strand
CTCTGACTGCCAAGGCATCCACCGTATACGCTTAGTCGCTTAACCATACAACCCAAATGAGTTTCACTTGGGTTGCACTGCAACCAGCTGGTTTTTACTTTATCTGCTTGCGCAGACTTCGCCTTAGTCTGAATATTCAAGACACTTAATTAAAGTGTTTGAGAACTCAATTTGTTATCAATGCTTTCGCATCAATAACAGAGATTTTTGCAATTAAAACCATCAACAAGTGATGATTCAAATTACTATCAGCTTTCCAAATTGTTAAAGAACGATATCACTGCGACAAGGCAGGATATTTTGCTCATTACAAGCATATCTGTGTGAACACTCAACAAACATCAAGTTAGTCGTATAGGTAAGGAGGTGATCCAGCCCCAGGTTCC
>CANNEE010000039.1 GCA_947503555.1 uncultured Shewanella sp. | reverse complement strand
ATGGTACGCGTGAGAGGATTCGAACCTCTGACCGCCTGGTTCGTAGCCAGGTACTCTATCCAGCTGAGCTACACGCGCATCGGTATTATTGCGTTGTTAATAATGGTACGCGTGAGAGGATTCGAACCTCTGACCGCCTGGTTCGTAGCCAGGTACTCTATCCAGCTGAGCTACACGCGCATCGGTATTATTGCGTTGTTAATAATGGTACGCGTGAGAGGATTCGAACCTCTGACCGCCTGGTTCGTAGCCAGGTACTCTATCCAGCTGAGCTACACGCGCATTATTAACAAGTAAGAAATGGCGGAGAAGGAGGGATTCGAACCCTCGATGGGAGATAAAGCCCATACTCCCTTAGCAGGGGAGCGCCTTCGGCCACTCGGCCACCTCTCCGT
>CANNEE010000038.1 GCA_947503555.1 uncultured Shewanella sp. | reverse complement strand
GGTTATCGAGCCAAATTGAAGGCCGATAATCTAGGCATGGAAAATGGCCGTATGCAGCTAGAAGTGGGGAAACCAGGACAATATGCATTAACGGTCAACTATCGCCAAATCGCCACCTATGACACAGATAAAGCGATGACACCCTACACAGGTGTTGAAACCGATAACTTGAGTTTGCCAGCAAATTGGCAAACTGCAGGCTCAAGTCAGCAGATGGCATTGGCCGATGCGCTGTCGCCTTTTGAGTTATCGCAAAAGCGTCGCCGTGAAGGTATTGGCTTTAATTATCAAGCCGAAGAGTTCTGGAGTGCTTATGTGAAGTATCAACATGAGCAGAAAACCGGAGTAAAAACCACTTCAGGTAGTTTCTACAACCAGTCTATGATGCTGCCAACACCTGTTGACTATGACACCAATACTGTCGATGCAGGT
>CANNEE010000037.1 GCA_947503555.1 uncultured Shewanella sp. | reverse complement strand
GGACGCGCTTTTAGCATGCCGTCATTGACTGAGCCATGGGGGTTATGACAGTTAGAACAATCATCAACAACAGGTGAATGCTCCCATAACTTAGGCCCACGTTTCTCTGCGTGGCAATCGTAACAGGTGTCGTTATTATCAATTTGTGCTAGCCCTGAATCGGCAAAGGTACCATGTGGGTTATGACAGTCAGTACAGACCATCTGCGCCCATTTCATTGGATGGCTAGAACGCTTGTGTAAGTCTGCTTTTTGCTTGGTGTGGCAGCTAGTACAGACTTGGATTTCACTGTTTTTAGACAGCACAGGGTCATTCGCACTATGAACGCTGTGGCAAGATGCACAGGCAACATCACCATTATCATGGTGGCCGCCATTCCACGCCATACGCTTATCATCGGTATGACAACCCATACAGACACTGTTTTGCTTCTCGGCGCTTAAGCT
>CANNEE010000036.1 GCA_947503555.1 uncultured Shewanella sp. | reverse complement strand
CCTGGTTTCCCCACTTCTAGCTGCATACGGCCATTTTCCATGCCTAGATTATCGGCCTTCAATTTGGCTCGATAACCAGTTTCGCTAACATAGCGCACATTGGCATCGACTTTACCGGCAAACTCCTCTTCCACACCAAAGGCATTGGCAGAGTGAATATCATCACTATCGTTATAGCCAACACCGACACCGATAGTACCAGCACTGCCTGTTTCCACTTTACAGCGTTTACATTGCCACTTACTGAAGTTTACTTTTTCAGTGTTGGCTTGATTAATTCCATAGCCATTTGCTAATGCAGATGGTGCCATGGAGGCTCCTGCACTGGTAATCAGTGCCAGAGTGATTAAATTGAGATTGAATTTCATCATCACGACTCCTGATACCATTATTGTCCACTAGCACTGCACGCCATTAACGCTGGCGAAGGCTGATTAAATTGATATGTCATCACGACCCCTCCCTTAG
>CANNEE010000035.1 GCA_947503555.1 uncultured Shewanella sp. | reverse complement strand
GGCGTTAGGTGTAAAAGGATGTTCGAGTTAGGTAATTCTGAAAAAGCACAAATATCGATTACGAAATTATCTCATTCTTCAGAAGACTGGTTTGAATTTGAAGTTATGGTAAATGCTGGAAAATTTAGCTGTACCATCAAGCCTTTTATGCAAAATAGAGATTTGTTAGCTTTTCGTACCCAATTGATAAAATTAAACAAAAATTTAAAAGGTGAGGCCAAGCTACTACCTTTAGAAGAGCAATTTACTTTAAAGTTAAAAGGTAACGGTTTAGGGAAAATAGAGGTTACTGGTAAAGCTTTTGAATTCGCTGCATACGGTAACTGTTTAGAGTTTGAATTTGAGTTAGACCAAACCTATTTGCCTGACAGCATAGACACATTGGATGCTCTATTGGCGTAATTTACACCTAACAAGTTACTCAAAAGGACGCAAAACGCTTGGCTTGTGCTCCTTCGTCGCTAATTTTAGCCAAGCTTTTATGCGCCCATTAGTAAGGCGTTAT
>CANNEE010000034.1 GCA_947503555.1 uncultured Shewanella sp. | reverse complement strand
ACAAGCATATCTGTGTGAACACTCAACAAACATCAAGTTAGTCGTATAGGTAAGGAGGTGATCCAGCCCCAGGTTCCCCTAGGGCTACCTTGTTACGACTTCACCCCAGTCATGAACCACAAAGTGGTGAGCGCACTCCCGAAGGTTATGCTACCCACTTCTTTTGCAGCCCACTCCCATGGTGTGACGGGCGGTGTGTACAAGGCCCGGGAACGTATTCACCGTAGCATTCTGATCTACGATTACTAGCGATTCCGACTTCATGGAGTCGAGTTGCAGACTCCAATCCGGACTACGACCGGCTTTGTGAGATTAGCTCCACCTCGCGGCTTCGCAACCCTCTGTACCGACCATTGTAGCACGTGTGTAGCCCTACTCGTAAGGGCCATGATGACTTGACGTCGTCCCCACCTTCCTCCGGTTTATCACCGGCAGTCTCCCTAAAGTTCCCACCATTACGTGCTGGCAAATAAGGATAAGGGTTGCGCTCGTTGCGGGACTTAACCCAACATTTCACAACACGAGCTGACGACAGCCATGCAGCACCTGTCTCAGAGTTCCCGAAGGCACCAAT
>CANNEE010000032.1 GCA_947503555.1 uncultured Shewanella sp. | reverse complement strand
TGAACCCGTAGCTTCGGTGTATTGCTTAGCCCCGTTACATCTTCCGCGCAGGCCGACTCGACTAGTGAGCTATTACGCTTTCTTTAAATGATGGCTGCTTCTAAGCCAACATCCTAGCTGTCTAAGCCTTCCCACATCGTTTCCCACTTAGCAATAACTTTGGGACCTTAGCTGACGGTCTGGGTTGTTTCCCTTTTGACGACGGACGTTAGCACCCGCCGTCTGTCTCCCGTATAGTACTCATTGGTATTCGGAGTTTGCAAAGGGTTGGTAAGTCGGGATGACCCCCTAGCCTTAACAGTGCTCTACCCCCAATGGTATTCGTACGAGGCGCTACCTAAATAGCTTTCGAGGAGAACCAGATATCTCCCGGTTTGATTGGCCTTTCACCCCCAGCCACAAGTCATCCGCTCATTTTTCAACATAAGTCGGTTCGGTCCTCCAGTTGATGTTACTCAACCTTCAACCTGCCCATGGCTAGATCACCGGGTTTCGGGTCTACACCTTGCAACTAAACGCGCAGTTAACACTCGGTTTCCCTACGGCTCCGCTATTCGCTTAACCTCGCTACAAAATGTAAGTCGCTGACCCATTATACAAAAGGTACGCAGTCACGGTCTCAAGGACCGCTCCCACTGCTTGTACGTATACGGTTTCAGGTTCTATTTCACTCCCCTCACAGGGGTTCTTTTCGCCTTTCCCTCACGGTACTGGTTCGCTATCGGTCAGTCAGGAGTATTTAGCCTTGGAGGATGGTCCCCCCATGTTCAGACAAGATGTCACGTGTCCCGTCCTACTCGTTTTCACATAAAGTTAGTTTTCGTGTACGGGGCTATCACCCTGTGCCGCTGTGCTTTCCAACACATTCCACTAACACCCTCTATGCTTAAGGGCTAATCCCCGTTCGCTCGCCGCTACTAGGGGAATCTCGGTTGATTTCTTTTCCTCCGGGTACTTAGATGTTTCAGTTCCCCGGGTTCGCCTCCTGCAGCTATGTATTCACTACAGGATAATTGCTTATGCAATTGGGTTTCCCCATTCGGACATCGTTAGCTCAAATGCTTGTTACTAGCTCGCCAACGCTTTTCGCAAGTTACTACGTCCTTCATCGCCTCTGACTGCCAAGGCATCCACCGTATACGCTTAGTCGCTTAACCATACAACCCAAATGAGTTTCACTTGGGTTGCA
>CANNEE010000031.1 GCA_947503555.1 uncultured Shewanella sp. | reverse complement strand
GGGTCTCTAGCCTGATGAATATGCAGATGGGCGTCAATCTACTTCATCATCTATTGAGACTGCCCATGAGCTACTTTGAAAAGCGTCATATTGGCGACTTGGTCTCACGCTTTGGCTCATTGGCACAAATCAGAGAAAGACTGACAACAGGATTAGTTGAAACCCTAGTCGATGGCATTATGGCAATCGCCATTGTGATTATGATGTTTATCTACAGTGTCAAACTCACGTTAGTGGTACTCGCTGCTATCGGTATCTACGCTCTGTTGCGCTTTGCCCTGTACCACCCACTACATAGAGCTACAGAAGAGTCTATTCAAGCACAAGCCAAGGAGCAAAGTAACTTCCTTGAGAATATTCGCGGCATTCAAACCATCAAACTCTTTACTTGTGAGCCTCAAAGACAAGGCATTTGGCAAAACCGTTATAGCGAAGTGATTAATGCCGATATTCGCCTAGGTAAACTGCAAATTAGTTTTGATGCCATGAATAAACTGTTATTTGGCCTTGAAAACATTTTGGTCATTTACCTCGCCGCAACCATAGTGATGTCTGGCGGACTCACTATCGGTATGGTATTTGCCTTTATCGCCTACAAGAAACAACTGACCGAGCGTCTAGCCAGTTTGATTGAGCAACTGATTCAATTTCGCATGCTCAGGCTGCACCTAGACAGAGTATCTGATATTGCCCTTCATGAGCAGGAGCAACATAGGCATGGTCAAATCATACTTAATCACACCAACTCAAATTCAATCGACTCTAAACAGGTTACTGGCAGGCTAGTCCTGGAAAACATCTGTTACCGTTATGACGACGATAGTCCCAATGTTATCGACAATCTCAGCCTTGAAATAGAAGCGGGCGAGTCTATTGCTATAGTCGGCCCATCTGGCTGCGGCAAAACCACACTCGTAAAAATCATGCTAGGGCTACTCACACCAAGTAGTGGCCGCATTGTGCTAGACGGTCAAGACATTACTCAAATTGGGCTAACGCAATACCGTCAGCAGGTAGCTGCCGTCATGCAGGATGACAGCCTACTATCAGGCTCTATTGCTGACAACATCACCTTCTTCGACCCTGAGCCTAACTACATCAAAATGCAGCAATGCGCTCATCTTGCCGCCATAGACCACGATATCAACACCATGGCGATGGGCTATAACTCACTGGTCGGCGATATGGGCAGCCAGTTCTCAGGTGGACAAGTGCAAAGACTGCTATTAGCCAGAGCGCTTTATCAAGAGCCCAAACTGCTATTTATGGATGAAGCCACCAGCCATCTGGATATCAAAAATGAAGCCAGAATCAGTCAGCAAATTAAGCAGCTTAAAATGACACGAGTGATTATTGCCCA
>CANNEE010000030.1 GCA_947503555.1 uncultured Shewanella sp. | reverse complement strand
CAGTAAAACCCATCTGGGTTGTATGGTTAAGCCTCACGAGTCATTAGTACAGGTTAGCTCAACGCCTCACAACGCTTACACACCCTGCCTATCAACGTCCTAGTCTCGGACGGCTCTTTAGAGACCTCAAGGGTCTAGGGATGACTCATCTTAGGGCTCGCTTCCCGCTTAGATGCTTTCAGCGGTTATCGATTCCGAACGTAGCTACCGGGCAATGCTATTGGCATAACAACCCGAACACCAGCGGTTCGTCCACTCCGGTCCTCTCGTACTAGGAGCAGCTCCCTTCAATCATCCAACGCCCACGGCAGATAGGGACCGAACTGTCTCACGACGTTCTGAACCCAGCTCGCGTACCACTTTAAATGGCGAACAGCCATACCCTTGGGACCGACTTCAGCCCCAGGATGTGATGAGCCGACATCGAGGTGCCAAACACCGCCGTCGATATGAACTCTTGGGCGGTATCAGCCTGTTATCCCCGGAGTACCTTTTATCCGTTGAGCGATGGCCCTTCCATTCAGAACCACCGGATCACTATGACCTGCTTTCGCACCTGCTCGACGTGTCTGTCTCGCAGTTAAGCTGGCTTATGCCATTGCACTAACCGTACGATGTCCGACCGTACTTAGCCAACCTTCGTGCTCCTCCGTTACTCTTTGGGAGGAGACCGCCCCAGTCAAACTACCCACCAGGCACTGTCCCTAACCCCGATAAGGGGCCTAGGTTAGAACATCAACACTACAAGGGTGGTATTTCAAGGACGACTCCACACAATCTAGCGACTGCGCTTCAAAGTCTCCCACCTATCCTACACATGTAGGGTCAATGTTCAGTGCCAAGCTATAGTAAAGGTTCACGGGGTCTTTCCGTCTAGCCGCGGGTATACGGCATCTTCACCGCAATTTCAACTTCACTGAGTCTCGGCTGGAGACAGCGTGGCCATCATTACGCCATTCGTGCAGGTCGGAACTTACCCGACAAGGAATTTCGCTACCTTAGGACCGTTATAGTTACGGCCGCCGTTTACTTGGGCTTCGATCATGAGCTTCTCCGAAGATAACCCAATCAATTAACCTTCAAGCACCGGGCAGGCGTCACACCGTATACTTCCTCTTGCGAGTTTGCACAGTGCTGTGTTTTTGATAAACAGTTGCAGCCACCTGGTATCTGCGACCGCCGTCAGCTTAGGGAGCAAGTCCCATCACCAACAGCGGCGTACCTTCTCCCGAAGTTACGGTACCATTTTGCCTAGTTCCTTCAGCCGAGTTCTCTCAAGCGCCTTGGTATTCTCTACCCGACCACCTGTGTCGGTTTGGGGTACGATTCCTGCTAACCTGAAGCTTAGAAGATTTTCCTGGAAGCATGGCATCAACTACTTCAGTTCCGTAGAACCTCGTCATCAACTCTCAGCCTAGTGTGTGCCCGGATTTGCCTAAGCACACAGCCTACTATCTTAAACGCGGACAACCAACGCCGCGCTAGCCTAGCCTTCTCCGTCTCTCCATCGCAGTTAGCAAAAGTACAGGAATATTAACCTGTTTCCCATCGACTACGCCTTTCGGCCTCGCCTTAGGGGTCGACTCACCCTGCCCCGATTAACGTTGGACAGGAACCCTTGGTCTTTCGGCGAGGAGGTTTTTCACCCCCTTTATCGTTACTCATGTCAGCATTCGCACTTCTGATACGTCCAGCGTGGGTCACCCCTTCGCCTTCAACCGCTTACAGAACGCTCCTCTACCGCTCA
>CANNEE010000029.1 GCA_947503555.1 uncultured Shewanella sp. | reverse complement strand
TCATATTCTCACTATGCCCGCAAAGAAACAGTGCGAGGTTACCTGTTACCAAATAAAGGCGTAATTAAAGTCTACCCTAATAGAGTGGGTAATATTGAAACCATCCATGTTGATGAAAACAGTATCGTTAAGAAAAACCAAGCTCTGTTTACTATTGTGCTTAAACGCAATATGACATCAGGCTTTGATTTAAATGAAATCAATATTAACGAACTGAATAAACAACTTGAATTAATTAGCATTGAGAAAACTAACAATCAAAAACTATATCAACAGAAAGAGCTCGAATTAAATAATAAAATTAACTTGCTTGAGCTCGCAATGACCACAGCGAATAAACAAATATCGCTGATACAACAAAGAGTCGAATTACAGCAAGCATTACAGGCTCAGCATAAGTCCCTTAATCAACAGCAGTATTTATCCGATATTGAATATCAAGCCCAACAAGAAAAGTTATTGAGTTTAAAACAAGACTTACAAACACTGATAGCCAATAGAAATCAAGTTGAGCAAGCCATTAACCAAACTCAGTCTGAGCTTACCAAGATTCCAAGCCAAATGGCCCTCAAAGACAGCGAGCTGACCAACCGCTATTCCAATGTTCAGCGCCAATTGAGTGAGGCTGAAAATAATTACCGCTATGTCATTCGTGCTCAAGAAGCTGGCACAGTCGGCACCATTAGCGCTATCGAAGGCGAGTTTGTCTCGGTTAATCGCCCTATCATGAGCTTAATTCCTAAGGGCGCGAATTTGATTGCCGAACTGCTATTGCCTTCACGTTCAGCAGGATTTGTGACCCATGGCGATACCGCCAGGCTCAGATTTGACGCCTTTCCCTACCAGCGCTTTGGCTTTGTCGATGCCACCATCTATCGTGTTGATAAGGCATTGCTGCAAGAGGGGGAAGCCGATCTGCCCATTAGGTTAAATGAACCTGTCTATCGTATTAAGGCTAACCTCAGCCAGCAAAATGTACTTGCCTATGGCGATAGCTTTCCCCTTAAAAGCGGCATGCTGCTGCAAGCCGATATTATTCTCGATAGCCGTAGCCTGCTCGATTGGTTACTCGACCCTATCTATAGCTTAAAAGGGAGAGTGGGATAATGACAGCAAGCGAGCAAACCCTGACACCCGCTATCGAATTGTTAGAGTTTTCGGGCAACAAGAGTGTGCCATTGATTCTGCAAGCTGAGATTGCCGAGTGCGGCTTGGCCTGCATGGCGATGATAGCGAGCTTTCACGGCCATAAGATGGATATGGCCAGCCTAAGAAAGCGCTACAGCGCCAACCTTAAAGGGATGAACTTGCAACAGTTGATGTCCTTAGGTGATAGCATAGGCCTTGCCAGTCGCGCCCTTAAGTGCCCAATAGAAGAGGTAGGTAAACTCACTCTACCCTGTGTACTGCATTGGGATATGAACCACTTTGTCGTGCTCACTGGCGTCAGCAAAAAAGGCATTAGCATTAATGACCCAGCCCTTGGTAAACGCACGCTAGCGCTCGCAGAATTTGCCAAACACTTCACTGGCATCGCTCTGGAATTAACGCCTACGAATCACTTTAAAAAGGCCGATGAACGCGCACAAATGCGATTGAGCCAGTTATGGACTAAGGTCATTGGTTTTAAAAAAGCACTGGCTTCACTGTTTGTATTATCTATTCTACTGCAGGCATTTGCCCTAGCTTCTCCTTACTATATGCAGTGGGTAGTAGATGAAGTGCTAATTAGTCAGGATAAGCCGCTGCTAATAGTACTCGCACTGGGGTTTGGCCTAATCGCCATTATCAGTGTGGTCACTACCAGCATACGCAGTTGGTTAATTCTG
>CANNEE010000028.1 GCA_947503555.1 uncultured Shewanella sp. | reverse complement strand
GGGTAGACTTTAATTACGCCTTTATTTGGTAACAGGTAACCTCGCACTGTTTCTTTGCGGGCATAGTGAGAATATGACAGGAATAAACCAATCACCATGACTATGATGAGAATAATGAGTGCAGAGAGATGCAATGAAAGTGGCTGGGTTAATAATATATCCCCGTGAAGCTTTTGCTTCTGCGCATCCACTGCTTGTTTTCTAAATAGTCCTGCCATTTTAAGATTCCATTCTATTTAAATGACTATGGTAAATTCGCCAGATGTTGAAGTCTGAGGTTATTCACATTTTAAGCTTAGGTATTGTGCTTTTACTCCGTCAAATATTTTGAAGTAGATTTTCATGCATGTTCATTTTGGGTTGACTTTCGAATTATTTTTCAATTACCTGGGATTGTGGCGAAACAACTTTTACGTCAAAGGTCGTAGCTTGTAGTGGAAGACTTTGGTATTAACCTTTATGACTGTTTATGCTTTAAATTCGGAATGATATTTACATATGACATAAAAACGCCCACTCGTTTGAGTGGGCGTTATTGATTTAGATGGTGTTAGCGGTAATTAAATCTCTTTACCTAATACATAATGTTCAAACCACTTTTTATCCCATGTCATTTTGGCTTTTCTATGTTGGTATTTGCTTAAGCCATGGCCTTCACCTGGATAAACGATAAGCTCAACAGGGACATCAAGATAGTTCTTTAATGCACGGTATAGACCTTGAGCATGGCCAAGTGGCACGCGAGCATCGTTTTCACCAATATGGATAAGGGTCGGGGTTTTGATCTTATCTGCATGGGTGAGTGATGAGCCATGGTTATAGGCTTCAGGCTTCTCCCAAGGTAGACCTTCCATAAAGTTGACTACATGACCAGGGGTGTCTTCCATAATCCATTGCAGACGTTGATCGAATACACCTGCACCTGAGCTAGCCGCTTTAAAGCGATTATTGGTGCTAATCAGTGCATTGGTGAGGTAACCACCGTTACTCCAGCCCATCACTGCCATTTTATCGCCATCGACAATACCATCGGCAATGAGTTGGTCGACGCCGGCCATAATATCTTTGACTTCGATGTCATGTTCTCTGCCAACTAGGTCGGTAAGGAACTTATCGCCATAGCCGGTAGAGCCGCGATAGTTAGGCGATAACAGTGCCCAACCATTCGCAGTGAAGGTTCCGCGGCCATAGGATCTATGTTGCAGTGCATAAGGTGTCGCAGCCGTTGGGCCGCCGTGAATTTGAACGATTAGTGGCAAAGGGCCATCTTGTTTGCTGTAGCCATTAGGTAGCTCAAGAATGCCTTCTACCTGTGCGCCGTCTGGTGCTGTCCATTTAACGATAGAGATCTGAGGTAACTTCCAGCTATCAACCTGTGGGTTAATGTTGGTTAGGCGCTCAGGTTTGGCCTTGCTGCTATCGGCATCGGCGATAAATAGGTCGGAGAAATGATCTAAGCCGTTATGATTAAAGGCGACTTCGTCGCCATCGGCGCTAAAGCTATAACCGCCGATCACCATGTCTCCCTTGATAACAGCGCGAGTCTCTTTCTGTTTTAGGCCATCGATTTCGGTGCAGAAAAGCTTAACTCGACCATGATCGGCACCGCGATAACAGATCTCATCACTATCTGGTCGCCAGCTTAGATCGCTAGAGGTGAGAGTGACATCGCCTGAGCGCTTAAGCTCAAGTGTTTGTTGACCATTCTTACTTTGCTTAACGACGAATAGCTTACCTGGATGGCCATCGAAATCGATGCGAAATGCTAGGCGCTGATTATCTTGGTTCCAGTCAAGCCCAAGCAGCCAGCCATAGGGAGACGGCGCATTGTCACGCCATTGGTTATCTTCCAGTATTGTATTTTGCTGTGAAGGGATATCGTAAATTTCGACGTCTGACCAACCTTCAAGGTAAACAAGCTCGTTGTCATTAGTGGTGATTCGGGCGAGTTTGTTGCCGTTATCGCTGACATCGAAATGCCAAACCACTTTGTCATCATCTAGGATTAACTGCTTTTTGTAGCTGTCGAGACTCAGCTGATATAAAGGGTTAGTGGTGCGTTTACCGTGAGCATACTCAGGTGCACTATGACTGGCTCTAAGGGATGCCCATTTATCTGTATCTGTGGTGGTCTTATTGCCAAGGAAGTATAGGCTGGTACCATCTTTGCTGAGATCAAAGGCTTTTACGCCTTCCTTCTCTTTGGTGACAGGTACGGCATCACCACCGCCGGCGGCGATTCGAAATACCTGAGTCTTGCCATTATAAGGGGCTTTATCACCCTCTTTTTTTTCTTTGCCTAGAAAGTAAATAAACTTGCCGTCTTTGCTCCAAACGGCGCTAGACTCGTTCTCATTGCTGAAGGTAAGGCGAGTTTTATTTTGGGTTTTATTGTCAATCTGCCAGATATCACGCTGAGTTCTGTCTAGCTCTTTATCCCAGCGGCTCTCAAGCCAAAGTGTTTGCTTAGCGTTAGGGCTTAATTGAACACCGTACATTAAGCCAATATCGAAAAAGTCATCTATGGTGATGTCATGGGTGCGTTCTGCCGCTATCGCTCCTGCGCTAATACTTGCGCAGGCGAGGGCAACAAGACTGAGTTTGTTTGGTGTTCTCATGATTGTCCCTTGTTATTCATGCCTAAAATTGGTGAATCAGTTCGGGACAATACACTAGCCGAAAGCCTGCCGGGTTGCTATTACTCAGTGACGATTTTTACGCTAAATTGCGAGAGAATTTGTAACTATCTTTTCACTGGGGGCTTAAACCTGCTTTAACTTGATTCTTTGGTGTCTATTCGATGCGCCCGCTGGTGGCTTGCCCGGTACCGGCCCTCTCTCTGCCAGTAGATGACGAAAAGCCATGATTGGATGGGGTAGCAGCATACGTGGCCCTGAGTAGATCATGATCTTACGTGCCATCTCGCGTCTATCGGGCTTGTAGCAGTGAACAGGGCACTTATTACAGGTAGGCTTCTGTTGGCCGTAGGGGCAACGATCTAATTTTTCATGGGCATAGTCTAGGAAGTCTTGGCATTGATCGCACTCAACTAGCCCTTTGCCATCACCATGGGCTTTGCAATAAATTTCCACCATAGCTTTAATGGTCTTGAATTCATTGAGCAGTCGGCCTGAGAGAATTTCTTGAGTCACTATCTATACCCTAGTAAATAAGTCGGATATTGCTATGGTAAAAAGAACCTAGTAACGGCGCAAATTCGATTGCCATAAATATGAAGATGCGCACAAATTGCATCTATATATGTATGACTTTGTCGGCAGCTAATGTCCAAGCGCTTAGCTCGGCTAATGTGCCTATCTTCGCACCTTCTATCAGCATCTCTTGAGTCACGCCGCGGGCTTGAGCACAGGTTTTACATAGTAGTAGCGGTGTATTTTGGGCTGTGAGGATCTCAAGCATCTGCTGCAAGTTATAGCTGAGATCGGGGGTTTGTTGATTCTTTTGGGCGCCAAAGACCGCATCTGACATTAAGAAAAGTTTGAGCTCCACGGCTTCGATTTCTTGCTCTTTGAGTGCAATAGCCATACGGATAGCGTTATAGAATTTTTCACTGCCATAGGGAGAGGCATGGGCCACAATAAGGATATTTTGCATGCTGATTATCCACAGGAATTTAGGTAAGCCTTTGATAATATCAAGTTTGCCTTATTGACTTTGCTGCCTCTATCACAGCTTATGTAACGAAAGCTATAAAATTAAAATACAATATCGGTCGAAAAATGAGCATAAATACTTGATTTCGGTGGAGAGAATGCACTAATAATAGGCCTAATAGAGTAAAAAAATCCTTGTTTGGATAAATGATAATGACGAGCCGCATAGCCTTGGCTCAATAAAAATCTATTTGTGTGCCAATTTAATTTAATGGTGATGAATCATGTTTAAAATTTTAGCGGTAATCATCCTAGTTATTTTTGGGGTATACCTGTTTAAACGCGCGCAACGCTTGGCTGAAGAAGAGGAGCAGCAGGCGTTAAATGCAACTTTGCAAAAGCGCCGCGAAGAATATCAAGCTGCAGCGGCAGCAGAAGCTGAAGCGGAGAAGAAACGCTTGGCCGATGAAGGTGCCATTGAAGGCGAAGTGGTGAACCAGAATATTGAAGATATTCCAATAGAAGAAGCAGAGATCATTGATGATGCACCTTTAGCCGAAGAGAGTCAGCCTCTTGAACCGTTAGAGTTTGAAGTTGATGCTGCTAAGCCAGAGCCAGAGCCAGAGCCAGAGCCAGAGCCAGAGCCAGAGCCAGAGCCAGAGCCAGAGCCAGAGCCAGAGCCA
>CANNEE010000027.1 GCA_947503555.1 uncultured Shewanella sp. | reverse complement strand
CTTCACCGATGTGGATATCAATGATACCCATACGGTCTCAGAAACCTATGATGACAATATCGCCTGGAGCGGCGGTGACATCACTACAGTGCTCAGCGCTAATGAAATCAACAGCATCATCGATGGCTTCAGTGTCGACAGCGACAGTTGGGACTTCAGTGTCCTCAACTCACTGGTGCAGTTCCTCGCCGTTGACGAGACCATCACCTTGAGCTTCACCGTTGAGGTGGATGATGGCAATGGCGGTACCGACACCGATGTGGTCACTATCACCATCACCGGCACCAATGACGACCCTGTACTCACCGTGGTCAATGCTGGCGCAGTAACTGAAGATGAAAATGTGGTCAATGGCCTACTCAGTGACAGCGGCGCATTAAGCTTCACCGATGTGGATATCAATGATACCCATACGGTTTCAGAAGAATATGACAACAATATCGCCTGGAGCGGCGGTGACATCACCACCGTGCTCAGCGCTAATGAAATCAACAGCATCATCGATGGCTTCAGTGTCGACAGCGACAGCTGGGACTTCAGCGTCCTCAACTCACTGGTACAGTTCCTCGCCGTTGATGAAACCATCACCTTGAGCTTCACCGTTGAGGTGGATGATGGTAATGGCGGCATCGACACCGATGTGGTCACTATCACCATCACCGGCACCAATGATGCACCAGTCATTAGCAGTGTTTCTTCAGTTTCAGTTTCTGAAGAAGGTTTATTGGGCGGTATTGTTGACTCAGAGGGTAGTCCTAGTGATTCAGGAGACAACCTAACAGCTGATGGCACCATCAACTTTAGCGACGTTGATATAACGGATATCAATAGCTTATCTGTGTCACTTTCAGGGCCTATTTCACCTGTCTTTTCAGGTGATGAAGCTATTACTTGGAGTTGGAGTGGCAATACGCTAACTGGCACAATTGGTTCTGGCCAAAGCTTAGTGACAGTTATGACAATCACTCTAGGCGCCATTGCAGGTAATGCTTCTGCCTACACTGTCGATTACACAGTCACATTAATGGGGGCATTTAAACATTTAGGTATAGATGTTGAAGATATTCTTAGTATTACTTTTGGTGTCGCTATAACAGATGGCACCGCCACTACACATTCTTCATTGGTAGTTAACATTGAAGATGATTCACCTATCGACCAAGTCGATGAAAGCGCGATTAACTCTATTACCAATGGTAGCGGTACAGCTTATGGTGATCTGTTTATGGCAGGTGCAGATGGTTTTGGTAGTGTCATTTTTAGTGTTGTCACCGAGGGACTGAAGTTTAACGGTTCGTCATTAACATACGAAATGAATGGAAACACCTTAACTGCATCCGTAGGCAATACAGTTGTATTTACCTTAACAGCTGTACCAGATCCTGATATCAATAATGTGGGTCATTATGATTATGAGTTAGTTATGTTTGAAGAAATTGAGTTAGATAGCTCTGTTTCATATAACATCAGTAGTGCACCTGCTGGCAACAATGACGCCTACTATGTTGCAGTAGATGGGTTAATCTATTCACAAGATACCGATCTAGAAGTAATCGCAACCATTACAGGTACAATCAATGGTCTCGAATCCACGATTAACTCTAATAATCATGGTATAGGTGTTGGCCCGCAAACATCTCTATCAACTGGAGAAGCAATTAAGATTGATTACGGGGTCACTGGCACTAGCGCTATACTCGTCAGTCTAGGAACAGGCAATAACGGCAGTAATAACGGGCAATCCGTCGTTAACTACACCATTACCTACAGTGATAGCAGCACCTCTACGGTCAATGACCTTGTTGTCAACGGCGTGTTTAATATTGAAGCCCTAGCTCCCAATGGGCTAACAATCACCTCTATTGAAATTACTTATGTTAGTGGTGATGAATTCCAAATCATCGATCTTTCTTCAAATGCATTGATATCCCAAGAACCTATTGATATCGAGTTTGCCTATGAAGCGACAGATCATGATGGGGATCATGTAATTTTCACTGTCGATAATGATGGCCACTTCGTTGTTACTGTTGAACCAGTGAATAATGAACCGATTCAAAACAACGCACTTATTCAAGAAAGTACCATAGATACCACTCAAACCAATGAAGAAGGTGTGATACAAGAAATCAATGGATTTAATCCTGAAAATGATATCTTGGATTTAGCCGATGTCTTAGTTAATGAAGAGAATAATGATCTGAGCGATTACCTATCATTTACCTTCGACAATGGAGATACTTTAATCCACGTAGATACCAACGGATTAGAGGAAGGAGGCGATCTGTTAACAATACAACTTAATGATATTGATTTAAGTGAATATTATGCTGATCCGTCTCCTGGACAAGACTTAGACGAGCACATCATTGAACAACTACTAGAAAGTGATGTATTAGTGGTTGATACCAATTCTCACCAACCTCAAGGGTGGTATGACCCGGAACATATCATTCCGTAACTTAAAATTCATAAAACTAAAAGCCACTATATCTAGTGGCTTTTTTTTATCCAAAATACTATAGAGCAGGTACTTGAATTTTTGACGAACTCCATGCCTAAATTAACCGTCAAAAAATTGACCAGAGTCATTTTAATCGTTACCATTCATCTTCGTATGTTGCAAAATTACGTCTAATAAAAACAGTTGTTTTTTTGGGGTTTAAATCTTCTAGTGGCTGAGGATAGATGATGGAAAAGTTAATTGCTTTACAAAATGGAATTATCATACAAGTTGACGGTAACGTTGATGTTGAAAATAAAGGAAAAATTGAACAAGCATCACTTGGAGACCAAGTCAGCCAAGGTGAAACCATCATACTCCCAGAAGGCAGCAAAATCGCAATTCAATTAGCCGATGGCAGCATTCAATCTAATTTTTCTACAGCAAACTCTACTGAATCCAATATTGAATCAGTAGATGAAATTCAAGCATTACAGGATTTAATTGCTGCAGGTGAAGATCCAACAGCCAATCTGCCTGAAACCGCAGCAGGGGGAACGCCAGGCTCAGAAGGAAGCTCTGGATTCATCAATCTAGGCCGTTCAGCCGATGAAACATTGGCTACTGCCACCTATGACACTAGCGCAACGACTCAGACAACAGCAACTAACATCCAGCCACAGGATGCAAACCTTACTGATAGTCCTTCACTTCTTGTCAATGACACCCAAAGCATCAATGAAGATCAAATCGCTATCGGCAACGTTTTATCTAATGACACTGATGCCGATACACAACTTTCAGTCACATCTTATAGCATTAACGGCCAAACCTTTGCAGCAGGCACTAGTACTCTAGTCTCAGGAGGCACGTTAGTTATTAATTCTGACGGTAGTTATAGCTTCACTCCAACTGAAAACTGGAATGGCACACTGCCTGTCATTACATACAGCACCAATACTGGCGCAACAGCAACATTAACCATTAATGTTACCCCCGTAAATGATGCCCCTGTCGCCAATGACGACAGCATCAGCACCAACGAAGATACGCCTGTCACTATCGATGTACTCAATAATGATACTGATGTCGATGGCGATACTCTGACTATCACGAGTGCTAGCGTGCCTAGCGAGCAAGGCTCTGTGGCCATAGTCAATGGCGAGCTGGTCTTCACTCCAGCCGAGAACTTCAATGGCACTGCCACCATCAGCTATGAGATAAGCGATGGCAATGGCGGCACTGACACCGCAACTGTCACAGTCACCGTTAATCCGGTAAATGATGCCCCTGTCGCCAACGACGACAACATCAGCACCAACGAAGATACCCCTGTCACCATCGATGTACTCAATAATGATACCGATGTCGATGGCGATACTCTGACCATCACCAGTGTCAGCGTGCCAGCGGAACAGGGCACAGTCACCATAGTCAACGGCCAACTGGTCTTCACTCCGGCCGAGAACTTCAATGGCACCGCCACCATCAGCTATGAAATCAGCGATGGCAATGGCGGCACTGACACCGCAACGGTTACTGTGACGGTTAATCCGGTAAATGACGCCCCTGTCGCCAATGACGACAGCATCAGCACCAACGAAGATACGCCTGTCACTATCGATGTTCTCAATAACGATACTGATGTTGATGGCGATAGTCTAACCATCACAAGTGCTAGCGTCCCTAGCGAGCAAGGCACAGTCACCATAGTCAACGGCCAACTGGTCTTCACTCCGGCCGAGAACTTCAATGGCACCGCCACCATCAGCTATGAGATCAGCGATGGCAATGGCGGCACTGACACCGCGACGGTTACTGTGACGGTTGATCCGGTAAATGATGCCCCTGTCGCCAATGACGACAGCATCAGCACCAACGAGGATACGCCTGTCACTATCGATGTACTCAATAACGATACTGATGCCGATGACGATAGCCTGACTATCACGAGTGCTAGCGTGCCTAGTGAGCAAGGCACAGTGGCCATTGTCAATGGCGAGCTGGTCTTCACTCCAGCCGAGAACTTCAATGGCACTGCCACCATCAGCTATGAGATCAGCGATGGCAATGGCGGCACTGACACCGCAACGGTTACTGTGACGGTTAATCCGGTAAATGATGCCCCTGTCGCCAATGACGACAGCATCAGCACCAACGAAGATACGCCTGTCACTATCGATGTTCTCAATAACGATACTGATGTTGATGGCGATAGCCTGACCATCACGAGTGTCAGCGTGCCAGCGGAACAAGGCTCTGTGGCCATAGTCAATGGCGAGCTGGTCTTCACTCCAGCCGAGAACTTCAATGGCACTGCCACCATCAG
>CANNEE010000026.1 GCA_947503555.1 uncultured Shewanella sp. | reverse complement strand
TGAATGATTGTGATATTTAAGCATCGAGAGATGCGAGGTAAGAAATCACACTGTAGCGAAGAAAAAAATAGAATACAACGTCAACTTCGGCGTCACGCGTCAATCATGCGCAAAAAGCAAAAAATCCCCGCATGAGGAACATTATCGGGGATATGTCACTCCCTTAAAATGGAGTGACATATCCCCTTGGTTTTTGCTTTTTTTATCTTGATATTGTTACATCATTCAAGCTACTTGAATTTGCCACCTCAGAAAGTGTTAGCAGACTTCGCTAGCTAACATTTCCTCAGAGGCCCTGTATCGCATTCTAAGCGCCTTTTATTTATAAACATCTTGTCATGCAAAAAATTGTTTTTAGGGGCTCATATTGAGCATTTAAGTGATTATATTTCGATTTTGCCTTCTCTTTTTGCTAGACCGTCGCGGAGCGACATGCTGTTAAAGTTGCTTTGGTTTCAAACGAAGGTTAAAGGCCGTAGGCAAAACGAACTCATCAGTCTGTTCTTTTTTATTCTCGCCCCTGGCTCTGCCAGGAAATGGCGAGGCATTATTGGGGAAGGGTGGAGCCTTTAGGCGACCTTGGGGCTTGCCCCGTGGTCGCGGCGTAGCCGCTTTTTTTAGGTGTAAAGATGTAAAAATCTGAGTTATCCACAATGTTTAGCTCTTTGTAATAAGATCTTTCTTGTTTGTATAGATCTTTCTTGTTTGTAAGCATCCTATAACACTTGCTGACACTAAGTCTTAACGAATTAAAGTGGAGAGATTCGCAGTTGAATTGAGCTTTGAAGTGGAGAGATTCGCAGTTAAATTGAATTTTAAAGTGGAGAAATTCGCAGTTGAATTAACAGGGCTTTGCAACATAAGTGGAGAGTATTGACACAACTCCACATATGTTTAATATGGAAAAAAAATAGCCGACTCCACAAATGAATAATCTTTCTGTAACTAAAGCTAACTCTCTGATTGACGCTAGTTATAAGCTAAACGTTCAAGCACAAAAACTCGTTTTGGCCTGTCTAGGTATTGTTGACCCTCGAGCAGAGATCCCTAAAACGATGACAATAACTGCTTCCCAATTTTCAGACTTAATGGGCATTCCCAATGCTCATAGAGAACTATATAACGCTGCAGACGCCCTGTATGGCGCGTCAATAAAATTGAAAGAGGGGAATGAAGATATAGAGCTACGCTGGATTCAACGAAAATCCAAGCGCATAAAAGGGTCAGGCTCCATAACAATAACGTGGAGCGATGAGGTATTACGTTATATCAGCCAATTACAGAGCAGGTTTACTACCTACAAGTTGAGAAATATAGCCAATCTACAGTCAAGTCACTCAATCCGTCTATACGAACTTCTACAACGCTTTAATGACAAACATTACCGTGTTATTTCATTAAACGATTTCAGATCGGCACTTGGGTTAGAGAAGAAATATCCACTATTCAGAGATCTAAATAAATGGGTTATAAAGCAGGCTATTGAAGAACTAAACCAACGAAGCGATCTCGTTATCTCCTACGAAACAATAAAAAAAGGCCGTACAGTTACAGCTTTGGCTTTCACATTCAAACAAAGCAAACAAATGAAAATGGACATATAATCCAAACAAACGCTGCAACACATGCAACACCACGCCTCTTGGCGTTCAAATTAAAGAGTGCAACATGGCAAAAGTAAACCTCTCAAAAGCCGCCAAGTTAGTTAATAAAAATAGAACTACAATATGGCGACATATCAAGTCAGGCAGGCTTTCCTCTGAAAAGGATAGAGATGGGATGCCGATGGTAGATACCTCAGAGCTTCTGCGTGTATATGGAGAACTTTATGAAGATGCAACACCTAAAACAGAGAGAAAGCAACACCAAGCAACACTAGAGCATTCAGAGCTGCTTTCAATAATAGAGCAGTTAAGAGATGAACAAAGGGAAATGAGAAAACAAATTGAAAACCTCAGCAACAGGCTTACTTACAAACAAGAGGTCCCCCTCCCGAAAGAAAAATCAATAGAAGATCATCCTGAATGGCCGAAAGAAATCAAAACCCTTTCAGATATACTTCTCAGGCAAGAGTTAAAATCAAAGTATGATTAAATAAGAGAAAAGTCTCCAACCTGAGTAGCTTTGGCAACTAAAGCAATGTAGGCATCATCATGCTTCTCCGCTCCTTCATATGTAACTTTTATAATCAAAAGAGGGGTCAACAGCAATACATAGTGAAACTCGACACGAGCACCATCAAATATGTCAAAGAAATAAGATCAACCACAGGTATCGTACTTAGAAACGAAATAAAAAAAGAATGAGGCCACTAAGATATAAGCCCCCCCCGAGAAGCGGTCGAACCACCTCTCGGGATAGAACTGCATGACTCATTGAAGCCTAGATTAAAACCCAAGCTTTAGAATGACACTACTTCTTATAGATAAGGCAATGAGTGATAAGTTGCTCTTGAATGCTTTGCCTTTGACCAAGTAAGAGGAGAACTACAATCTTTACTTCCCCGTCACTCTCGACGGGCTCGTATAACAATCTAAAACCGTCTTTTGTCATACTACGAATTTCGGTATTTCCAAACTGAGCAAGTTCAGAACACCTAGAATACATTTGCGGGTTGCTAGCAACACCTTCTTCGAATTCTTCTATTAGTCGCTCAACCCTCGTAATAACATCCACTCCGTCACTCCATTGTGAAAAGTGGGCTATAGCGCTTTCTGTCGTGTTATCAAACGTGTCGGTGTATTCAAATACAATCTTCTTTTCTATCATCATTCTGTACCTCAAGGTTACGTTTTCGTTTAGCTAAACGCTCCTTGAAAGTGCTTGATGACATCGTTTTACCATTTGCTTGATCTGCTTTCGCAAAACTTACAAGCTTTAACAGTGCTATTGCTTCATTACGCTGATTTCTGTCATGCACAGATTCAATCACGTATGCAGGTACACCATTCTGAGTAATTGTCATCGGCTCTTCCAAAGACAAGTTAGCCGCATTTTTTTTCAAAAAACTAATTGTTTCTACATTCATAAGTAACTCCTAATTAATATCTTCTATACATTTTCCCCCTTAAACTGATTTTGCATTTCCACTCACCTCCAGCAAAAAATTTATACCTTTTTTCATATATCTAATCTCTATTTAGATTGTTTACCAAAATAATAATGTTTAATTTAAAACAACAATATTCAACTTATAGTAATAATATTTAATTCAACAACTTAACTCACCTTTACTAATAAGGTAAGTCACTACCTGTTTTGGTAGGTTAGTAAGCAAACTATTGCTCACTAGACTACATTATACATCACCCCACCCAAGAAGTCCATAAAAAGACCAAATTTAGACCTCAGGGATAAAAAAGTAACTTACGGGTATAAATAAGGTTTCACACTATGACCATTATGTTAAATAGGCATGTTTGCTATTAAAAATGGTCATTTTAAAGCCTATAGCGAGCCACTCTCCCATAACGGGTAGTCAAATCAGCCGAATACCTTCATTTTCAATTGAAAAAGAATTACAGAATTCACCTTAAAAATAAGGTACAAATGAGAGAACTCGGTTTCGCTCAAAACAGCCACGAAACTGCTATTTTTCACAAAAACACCTTGATTTGGTTACGATTTCAAGTTGTTTTCATTGAAAACAAAATCATATCTATCGATTTCAAAGGAGAAAGAATGAAAGCAGAGCTAAAAAGAGAGCTCAATGCACTATGCGAGCAAGAAGCTCTTGTTGACTCTCATGAATTTAGAGCTTGGATGGAAAAAGCGGCAAACTACCTACACCAAGATCAACTCCGTCCTGGTGAAAAATTTGTTTTCAATGAAAACACCAAGTGCATTGAAAAGGCATTTATAAACTGACGATTAAGAGCTTACCGATTGATAAATCATAACGAGGCAGAGATGATGCCTCACAGATCTTTAATGTCGACCTCAATTTCAGGGGAGCTCTCTCTTTGCTTTACGAGCTCTATGTCTTGTTCATCTTCAGAATACATAGGAAAGTGATTTTCCTCATACGCCTCTACTAAGGCAATCAGCTTTTCAAACTTATCACCTTCTGGCGTCCCTGGTTCAATGGTATCAAGCATGCCCTCTATTTGTTTTAGAGCGGCTTGGTAATCACTCTCTGAAAACTCGAGGCCCATTTTTTTCTTGTTCATGACCAACGCAACCTTAGCCCGCTAACGAGCAATTTGTTTTCATTGAAAACAAATTTTGAATGCTCTAATGATTTTCTAATTCATCCAAAGCCTTTTCGCGAGCCTTCAAAAGCAGCCAACCGGTATAAACCAAAGTCAGCAAAGTGGTACATGCAAAAAATAACCCTATCACTTTCGCTGTAAACATAATCGACCTCTCAATATTAGATGTTATAGGTTACTGCCTTTTCAAAGGGGCAGTTTTAAAACTGATGGTTTGAGGCTTATCTTTTAGTGAACGTAAAAACATTCCTTCAGACTCTACTTCGCTATAGTTCTTATCGATCATATCAGTGTCGTCTAGGTGAGAAATTAATGCCTTAACAACCTCTCGATACTTCTCAGGTACTCGCATCACAACCGTTTTCTCATACTTAGTCTTACGGCCAGCACCTGGTCGCGCACCACCATGTTGTTTCTTTTCCATATCACCACCTAAATAGGATTGAGAAACCTAAACTATCTTGAAAAAGTTACAAAATCAAACTATTAAATACTTTATAAGAATTTTTCAGCCAAAGCTCGCTTACCTTTAGGAGAGTTTGACTGTAGTAGATCTTTTTCAGGGTAATAAAAACCTTGCACACACAGATCGTAATCACCAATCATAATATTGACAGAGATCTCTGAACCATCTTTCCACGTATCTCTAACGTCTGCTTTACAGATTTCACCGTGCAATTCAAATTCAAATTTATCATCAATATTATTGTAATTTTGAAGCGCGGTACGAATTAAAGTACTCCCTATTTTGTCCTGCTTACTCTTTGAAAGCATACCTAAAGACCATTCCTTAATGGGGCCGAACATCCCGCTATTATTCAGGGCTTCAAGGATTTTTCTGATGTGCCCTCCAGTATATTGGTTAACTAACAATGATGAACGTGAACCATGAGGCCCACCTAGAAGGCAATCTCTCAAATTCCACCAGGTTTCAGCTACCTCAGCTAAACGAGCATTTTTAACTAAATCTTGTGTGCACCATGCAAGCGCATCACGGCTACGGATTGTTCCATCTGCTTCAAGCTCCACGTCAACAGCTTCAATTACAACAGGGTAGGCTTCATCACTATATAGTACGGACTCATAGCGATAAGCATTAATACCTGGTAATTCATTCGCCGAATTAACTAAATTGTCTGCATCTTCTACAGAGTAGGGACACGTAACAAACCCCCTAACAAATAGCACTGTGTGATCAAGCCTTTTATAGAGTTCACTCAAAGTGCCATCTTTTTGATAATGATTTCTAGGGATCACGAGTAAAGGATGCCAATCAGGGTAATGATCTATCGTATTTCCAAGATCTTTTAATAACCTCTCAAATGCAGCTTTCCCCTCCTCATTGTTCTGCAAGTTTTTAGTTAAATACTTCTTGTAATGCTCATTTGTTTCAGCGGCAACTGTAGGAGCTCTAAATTCCATAAAACAACCTCTCAACGAAAAATAATCGGCTTACGTAAAATACACGCTTCACGTAAAACAAGTCAATGCGATTTCTTTATGAAAGGTAAACATTAGTAACTTGTAAACGGTTATGGCCCAACTCTTTAGTAATAGATTTTCTTGCCACCTCATCTATAAGGCGATGATTTTCAGACATTTTTCTTAAATCAACGCCAGACACAGCAGGACAATCAAACCCTGTTAATGCCAAATATCGTTGCTGAGCATAGTGATGTCGCAACCCATGAGCCCGATCTAAACCGATTTTGATGCAGACATTCTCATATCGCTTTACTTGCTCAGCATAGCTTTTATCGGCAGGGATC
The DNA here is from genome assembly GCA_947503555.1 of uncultured Shewanella sp. Taxonomy (GTDB): domain Bacteria; phylum Pseudomonadota; class Gammaproteobacteria; order Enterobacterales; family Shewanellaceae; genus Shewanella. The sequence goes on along the minus strand of CANNEE010000026.1, from coordinate 984 downwards.
AATGAGCCACCATTTGCCAAAGCCCTTGCCTCATTTAACAGCTCACGCTGGTGCTTAGAAAGAATAGGGATTTCCCTTTCTCTCCCCCCTTTGCACCAGGATGCACTCAACCTCAAAAAGCTACCTAAATCAGCCAAGTTTGGTTGAATTTTCATAGCCTCTTCGCGGCGTAATCCAAATGCAAGCTGAAGTCTTAAGGACATTCGAACATGCTGATCGGGTATCGATTTAAACTGAGCCATAGAAAGTTGCCGACTTTTGTTTTCATTGAAAACATATTGGCGCTTCTCAATACCTAGAGCGGTATTTGATGTGGGTACGATCCCTTTCTTCCCTATTTTTTCAGCCAACCAACGTACATGGCTCATGCGATTTTTTATCGTACCAGGAGAAAGCTGCTCTGCTTGCCATCGCTGCAACAATGCATTGATGTGTTTAGGCTTCAAACTTTTCAATTCTAGCCCCTTAAATCCGAGTTCTAAGAGCTGTCTATCTATCAACCTAACGGTCTTGAAGCGTTCTGATTTTGTCGCAAATGAGCTTGAATTATGCTGCCTGAGATATTTTTTAGCTTGATAGAAAAAATTAGTGGCCATATTCACCTTGAAAAAGTTACAAAATCAAAAAAAGTAAGTAGAAAAACGTGCCGCTAGGACACGTTTTGATTTAATAAGCGTTTTCCACGGACTAATAACACGGCGACTTTGCAGCCATTTCGGAATGTCAGTTTAGTGTTAATGCTCGTTCTAACTGCCGACACAGAGAGAACCCACCACAAAGGATGATATTGAGCGATGTGTTACTAAGGGCTGCTGCCCAAATGATACGGCTCTGTTGAGCTCTGACTATCAAGTGCTGATGTTATACAGCTAGTCCTCAAGCATGATCAGCTTGGAAAATAATATGATGAATGATTGTGATATTTAAGCATCGAGAGATGCGAGGTAAGAAATCACACTGTAGCGAAGAAAAAAATAGAATACA
>CANNEE010000025.1 GCA_947503555.1 uncultured Shewanella sp. | reverse complement strand
GGAGAAGGATTCGAACCTTCGAAGGCGGAGCCGTCAGATTTACAGTCTGATCCCTTTGGCCACTCGGGAACCCCTCCTCAATTGCGGCGGCAATAGTAGTCATAAAAAATTTATATGTAAAGCCTTAAATGCAAAAAAAAGCTAAAGTTATGCGTTAGACGGTCGATTAACTAACAACAGACTGTTTTAATGATGTTTTTTTATGCATATTGATGTAGCTTTAATCAACGAGTCACAATTAGGCAATCGCTTGAATCATGCGATTGAACACAACAGAAGAGGTGAGTTTGGCTTGCTTCTTTCTATGTTGTCTAATGACGCCCGTGATATGGCTCAGTTTCAGTTTGATAAAGCGCTCGCTACCGATGACAGATTGCGCAAACAACTTCAGTTACCCGGACAAGAAGTCTTATTAGCCGATCTATCTAAAGAGCAGCAAGTTCAAGATAATAGTCAAGCATTCACACAAGGCGGTGCTGTTAACTTTCACCTACAGCAGGCCTTAACCCCTGAAGCACTGTTGATTCGTGGTCAACATGATAATGAAATGGCTCAAGCTCTGGCCAATTGCGATAATTTAACCCGCTTAAGGCAAGCTGGACTGATGACAGAGGTGAAACAGACAGTTCCACATTTCGTTGATCAGCTTACCGAGCAGAGAACATTTGCTTTAGCGGTTTAGGTTCTTTAATGAATTTAGTGTTTCCGAATAATGGGTTACTAATTGCTGAGAGAGTTTTTTACCTAGCTGAACCTAAGCTGACAAAAGGTAATATAAATGTAACTCAATGTATCCATGTGTTAAATCTATCTAGACGCCTTCTCTATTTAACGGTATTTTCTTTGTCCATCAATGTTCATAACCGTGAGCTGGAGCCTAGTGGATCACTAATGAGTTGCTATAATCTCAATTCCTTTTGTCCAGAGGCTTTATGACATGAAAAGTATTAGAGAAGGTCAGTCTTCAAACGTTAATGATACTTGTACTGATTGCGGTAGTTTTGCCGATATCGGTGCGGTAATCGATGAGCAAGATACTGTGCTAGAAATTGCATTAAGTGGTGAAGGTGCGCAAGCACGCGCAGAACAGTTTATCACTAACGCACAAGATAAATTTGAAGGTGTAACTTCAAACCTTTCAGAGACAGAGCAAGGGTTATTACTTAGCTTAACTTTCGCTTTTAGCGCTGAAAAGATGATTTTCCAGTTACAAAACGGGCTGTAATTTTTGTAGCTTATTGATAATAAGGTAATGAAAGTCAATCATAGTCTTGTTACTCCTATGAGGTAAAATGACTATGGTTGGCTTTTTGGGCTAACTATTGGTGATATTGTTCGCCGGAGTAGTGTAAGTGGCGATGTTTTCGCATCAGCAATTAATCGAACAAATTGTTAATTCGACAGCGAAGCAACAAGGGGACTTTACTAAAGCCGCCGAACTTGCAACAGAGTTGTTGTTTGAACATATGAGTTTATCGGATGCGTCGGTTTGGGGCTTTTCTGATGAGCAAGCGCTACAGTTTCCCATCGCTAGGTTCGGAGACCTATTACTCGATAATGCCAAAAGAACACCTCATATAGCTTCCTGTCATCGCTATCTTGATGAATTAAAACAGCGTTTACATATTGCGTCAGGTAAGGCCAGCCAAGACTCCCGCTTACAAGAACTCGCTTCAGATTATTTTGTGCCTAAAGGTATCGAATCAGTACTTGATGTCGCCATTAGAATTAATGGCCGTATTGAAGGCGTACTCTGCTTAGAAAAGCTCGCTCCCGACTATCAATGGGATGATAATGAGATCCAGATAGCCAGCCAAGTTGCAGACCAATTGGCGTTAACCTTAGCGACGCAAAATGCCTATGCTAAAGAAGAGCAATTAACGCTATTTAGAAGTTCTGCTGAGCAATCTGAGAACATCAGTATGGTGATTAATGCTCATACTGAGGTGATAGAGTATGTTAACAGTGCCCACAATCGTATTACGGGTACGCCTAAGAACAAGGTATTAGGTAATACACTAAGAAACTTAGACTACTTTAAACAAAATCCTAGCCATGCCGAAGCAGCGTTAGCCAAGGTCCTTAAGGGCGAAATTGCTCAAGGTGAAGTCCAACTTCAAAGAGCTGATGGTAGTAAGTATTGGCTAAAGTTCTCTGCTAGCCCTTTTGTCACAGAGCGGGGGAATCACTACATACTTATTACCGGTGAAGATTATACACGTAAACATCACCATCAATCAGAATTAGAGCGACTTGCTTGGCGTTGTAGCCTGACTGGTTTACATAACCGTAGCCATTTTACGCGCATGTTAGATAAGAGCCTTGAAGGGCAGCTATTCTTAGTTGATTTGGTTGGTTTTAAGCGGTTTAACGACACCTATGGTCACGAAAAGGGCGATATTCTGTTAATGGAGATCGCTCGTCGAATTAAGCATTTCAAAGGGTTTTCTTCTGCCAAAGAGATAGCTAGAGTCGGTAGCGATGAATTTGCGATTCTGCTACCCAAAAGTGCAACGGAAGAGTGTCTCGAAGCATTAGCTAACCAGCTTTATGATTGTGTTGTCAGGCCCGTGACTATTGGACGAGAGCAGGCTGATCCTAAGCTTGCTATTGTAGCTGTTGATATCGCATCGGTAGCAGACTTGGTGGCGCCATTGACCTGCGCAGATATTGCACTGCAATATGCTAAAGAAAAACCCGTAAGACAGATACAAATTTTCAATAGCAAACTTCTTGATGCCTTTAAACAAGACGCCCAAATTGAACGGGATCTGCATTCGGCGATTCGCGGCCGTCAATTTGAACTCTATTACCAGCCACTGCGGGATCTGCAATCTAATCGCTATATAGGGGCAGAAGCCTTGATCCGTTGGCATCACCCTAAAAAAGGTGTCCTATATCCCGGTGCTTTTATCGATATTGCCGAGCAAACCGGCATGATCAATGCCATTGGCACTTGGGTCTTAGAGGCTGCATGTCGTCAGTTGAATTTATGGCAGCATCACCATCTAGACTTAGCTATGCATGTTAATGTATCCGCGAGACAGTTTTTTAGCGGAAACCTTTTTGAGCAAGTTTGGGAACTTCTGACTCGCTACAGAATTAAACCTCAGTCGTTAATACTGGAAATCACAGAAACCGAGTTGATGACGGATATTAGATTTGCAACGAACCTTTGTCAGCAGTTATCCGAGCTAGGAGTAGGGCTAGCAATCGATGATTTTGGTACTGGTTATAGCTCAATGCGCTACTTAAAGCAGTTCCCTATTAGTAAACTTAAAATTGATAGATCCTTTGTTTCTGATCTTACTGTTAGTCGAGAGAGCCAGGAAATCGTTAGTGCGATTATCGCAATGGCCAGTGCTCTGAATATCTCACTAACCGCTGAAGGTGTGGAAACGGCTGAACAAGAAAGGTTCTTAACCGAGAGTTTATGTCATCATGCTCAAGGTTATCTATATAGTCCCGCGTTGCGTGAAGCGGAATTTACTCACTTTGTGTTTGATGACGCCAAACAGCCCTGTCATTAGTGCAGCGTAAAGCTTAACCTATAGGTTAAACCTTACTCATACAGCACTGTTTAAACTTCTTACCACTTTGACATACACACGTCTCATTTCGTTTTGGCAGCTTGACGTTAAATTGCTCGCCTGTGGTGTAGTACCATTTACCTTCGAGACGCATAAATTGTGATTTTTCATAGATGGCATCTATGGTCGAACTGTCTTGGTACCAAGCTTTAAAGGTGACTTCTCCACTATTACCTTGGTTGTTAGACGACTCAACTGAAAGTCCAAGCCAACTAGGATAAGAACCGATAGCGAGTCCTTCGGCTGTCATATCCCCTCGAAAGTCTGGATGATGTGTGTCCACTAAATATTCAAACTCTTTTTTTACAAAGGCGCTATAGCGACTTCTCATTAGCTGTTCAGGTGTCGTGGGAAGTTGTTGTCCTAAATGAAATGGCTGACAGCACTCATGGTAGGGCTTATTACTCTGACCCGCTTGATGGCAGGGGCATAATTCTGGGGACATTTAAGAAGCTATTCTTTAATAGGCGTGAATCGATTGCCAAAGTATAAATTAGGAAGTGGCTTTGCTTCAAAGTAAAATTTTGGTTCTGCTCTTTGGCTGGTATCAACGGTTAAAAACCATTGCCCATCTTCTTTCTGTTTCGACACAGTGACGAACTTTCCAGCAAATTCACTTACCGGTTCTTCGGTTTCCGCCGGTGGATGAAATCTAACCAGGTAATAGCCAACATCCGTCGCACTTCGCCCTTCAATCTGTCGGTCAACAACACGAAAATCGACCTCAATTTGGGCATTTTTATGATTAATCTTACCAAAGAAGGATTTATATAAATCGACAATATTATCTCGCCCTTGGGTTATCTTTTTACTTTGCCCTTCGGGAATATAACAGGCATCTTCAGCATAGATATCTTTTACAATGAGAGGGTCTAGGGTTGTAAATGCCTTGGTAAACTGCACGTAAGTATGATTGAGGGCGATATTAGGATCGTCAGCGACTCTGGCTTGTACGCCAAGGCTTGCTATCAAAGTAATAAAGCTAAGGGTGAGAATCCAATTTCGCATCGTGAGATAGTTCGGGTGAATTATTATCATTCACTATAATAGATGACCTAGTTGAACTAAAGATTTAGATCTTTACAAACTGTGTCAGGGGTAACAATTTGAAAGTCATTGAGTTAAAGATAAACAGAAGAGTTAGGAAAAGAGCCCTAAATAGTAAGAGAGTCGAGCACTATTCTTTAAATGTCGATTAGAAATGCTAACCATGTCATAAGCTGCAAATAAGATGCTTGTTACTGGCTTGTAAATATGGTGATATAAGCCTGCTTTATGAATGTTGTTCTAGATTGAATACTGTACTAGAACCTGCGTTACAAACAGGGAATTGGGTTTGGATTCGCGTGTTGTTCCTGTTTGAAATAAAGGTTTTTGATGAAAGTCTTATTACTCTTTACCGCATTTAACGGTTTAAGCCAATCTGTCTTAACTCACCTGACTGATAAGCAGCACACAGTAAAATTATGCTTAGCAGCCGATGAAGCCTTGCTTAGACAGAATATTGTCAGTTTTAAGCCCGATCTTATTCTATGTCCCTTTTTAAAACAGCGTATTGCCGATGATATTTGGCAACAGCATACCTGTATTATTATCCATCCTGGCATTAAAGGTGACAGAGGGGCGAGCTCTATAGATTGGGCGATATTGTCTGAGCAAACGCGATGGGGCGTCACTGCATTGCAAGCTGACAGTGAAATGGATGCTGGGGATATTTGGGCCTCATTTGAGTTTTCCATGCCAGCAGTGACCCAAACGACGAAAGCGAGCCTGTATCGGAACCAGGTGACTCAGGCTGCACTGAAGTGTGTTGACGCAGTACTCGCACAATTTGCTGATCCTGCATACGTTCCAAGGCCGCTGAATTATCAAGACGAAGATGTAGAGGGGCAATTACAGCCTAATATGGCTCAACATATTCGACAAATTGATTGGCAGTGTGATAGCAGCGAGACCATTTTAAAGAAGATAAATTGTGCCGATAGCTTTCCTGGGGTGAAAGAGACCATTTGTGGTCAAGAGGTATATCTTTTTAATGCTCATCGCGAATCACAGTTAAGTGCAGATACCCCTAAAAAATTATTAGCTCAGCGTCACGGTGCTATCTGTTTATCGACGATTGACGGAGCGATTTGGATTGGACACTTAAAACGAGCAACTCAGGCTAGTTGTAATATCGATTTTGGTAAAAAGTCATTTAAGCTGCCTGCATCATGGGTACTCGGTAACGAGGTGTTACTATCAAATAATTTGAACTCTTATGATGAAGATAATCATAAGGTGCCGACTTATCTCAATTTTGATGATGAAACCTATCATGAAATACGCTATCAGCGAATAGGTGATATTGGTTTTCTCTACTTTGATTTCCATAATGGCGCCATGGGTACCAGTCAATGTCAAAGGTTGTTGCAGGCCTACAATGAATTAATTTGCACGGACATCAAAGCCATTGTCTTGATGGGGGGAAGAGACTTTTGGTCAAATGGGATACACCTTAATCATATTGAACATAGTGACGATCCAGCTGCTGAATCCTGGCGTAACATCAATGCCATTAATGATGTGGTTAAGGCCATATTTGATACTCAAGATAAATTGACCATCGCCGCTTTTGGCGCAAATGCTGGTGCAGGAGGCGTGATGATGGGGCTAGCATGCGACAAGGTCATTAGCCGTGCTAGCTGTATTTTTAATCCTCACTATCAAACCATGGGGCTATATGGGTCTGAGTACTGGACCTATAGTTTGCCCAAGCGAGTCGGTCAACAAATTGCATTGGAATTGGTTGAGACTTGTTTACCTGTGAATGCTACAAAGGCACTTGAGCTTGGTTTGGTCGATAGGCTGTTTGATTGTGACTATGACAATTTTAAACACAAAATTATCGCTTATTTAGCGCCTTTGCTTGAAATGGACGCTTATCAAAGTGCGATTACCCATAAGCAGTTAGTCAGACTAAGGGATGAAGCGATAAAGCCATTAGCCGAGTATCGAGAACAGGAGCTAAAAAAAATGGAGCAATGTTTTCAAAGCGATAAATATCACAAGCTAAGGCATGATTTTGTTTATAAAGTGTGTCAGCGCGTTTTACCGGCTTATTTAGCACACATATTTGGTTCCAATCAAGACTCCCAAAGCAAGGCTAAGGCTTCGTAAGCAACACAAAGACTAGTATCAGGGCGATGAAATTTGGCAGCTTTGCTTAAGAGTAAAGCAGCCAAACTTCCTTTGGGTTTTACTTATCATATAAACTGGTTAGTATCGGCATTAGATGTAGATATAAGTGATTAGGGGAGTACCTATGGGCGATATGGACCTGTTTATGGCCGAGATGGCCGATGTAAAACCCCTTAAAGGTGAAAAGCTACAGCCGAACATTCAGTATCAGTTAGATTCCAGCCTAGCTCAGCAAAGGCGCGAGCAAGCACTGGTTGAAAGCTACTTTGCACGCATGAGCATAGTCGCTGAGGATGTTGAGCGAGTCGCGCCTGATGCTGATGTCAGTTATAAACGCCAAGGGATCCAGCAAGCGGTATTCAAACGTATGTGTAACGGTGAATATCCGATTAAAGCTGAGCTAAATGTGACTGGGATTAACTATCGCCAAGCGCGAGAGGCGCTAGTTAATTTCATTATTAAGAGCCAATCACTGGGCCTTAGGAATGTGCTAGTGATCCATGGTACCGGCGTGAGCAGCAAGCCATATCCGGGAGCCCTTAAGTCTCTAATAGTCGATTGGCTAACCCACTTACCTGAAGTGATGGCTTTTCATTCCGCCTTGCCACACCATGGTGGTAAAGGAGCAACCTATTTGATGTTGGCTAAATCCGATGAAATGAAGTTAGAAGCTAAAGAGACCAATCACAAAGGCGTGGGTTTTAGGTAAACATTTCTTGTGTTCCAGAAATAAAAATGCCCTGTTTTTCAGATGAAAGCAGGGCATTTATTTTATCGAAGGCTGATTGCGCTATTCCAATCAACCTATGGATAACATCAGCAAGTTACCAACCACATTGGCGGTTAGCGTCACTATTTTGCTTGTCTAGCCAAACCTTCAAGGGGGCAAAGTAATCGAGTACAGCTTTGGCGTCCATCTCTTTTGTGCCAGTCACTACCTCTAAGGCTTCAGGCCAAGGCTTACTTGCGCCCATTTCTAACATGGTGTTGAGCTTGGCACCCGCTTCCTTGTTACCATAGATACTACATCTATGAACAGGGCCTTTATCGCCAGCAATTTCACATAGCGCCTTATGGAACTGGAATTGCAGGATATGAGCTAAGAAGTAGCGAGTGTAAGGAACATTACCTGGTACATGGTACTTGGCACCAGGATCGAAATCGGCTTCTGTACGTGCAACGGGGGCTTTAACACCTTGATATTTTTCCCTTAGCTCCCACCAAGCTTGGTTATATTGCTCAGGTGTGATCTCGCCACTAAATACTTTCCAACGCCATTGGTCGATCATTAGGCCAAAGGGAAGGAAAGCGACCTTATCTAATGCTTGCTTCATTAACAGGCCGATGTCTTTTGATTCGTCAGGCACCTGTTCCAGTAGGCCTATCTGTTTTAAATAGTTTGGTGTAATAGAAAGGGCTACTGTGTCGCCAATGGCCTCGTGGAAACCATCGTTGGCACTGTTTTTGAAGATGAACGGCTGATTTTTATAAGCTCTCTGGTAGAAGTTGTGTCCTAGTTCATGGTGAATGACTGTAAAGTCTTCACCGGTTTTCTGAATACACATCTTAATGCGAATATCATCTTCATTATCCAGATCCCACGCTGAGGCGTGACATACAACATCTCTGTCTTTAGGTTGAGTAAAGAGAGAACGTGTCCAGAAGGTTTCTGGTAGAGGCTCGAAGCCTAACGAAGTAAAGAAAGTTTCGGCCTGCTCAACCATCTTCTTTTCATCGTAATTATGTTTAGCGAGTAGCTCGGTAACATTGTAGCCAGGATCGCCATTGGCTGGTGCGACATCATCATAAATATTGCCCCAGCTTTGTGCCCACATATTGCCTAACAGGTGGGCCGGAATAGGTTGATCTTTAGCGACCACCTCATCACCATACTTTTCATTTAGCTCACCGCGAACATAACAGTGTAGTGAATCATAAAGGGGTTTAACTTGGCCCCATAATCTATCTAGCTCTGCGCTAAAGGCATCTGGCTCCATATCATATTGGCTACGCCATAATTGAGAAAGATCGTTAAAACCAAGATCGCGAGCCCCTTCATTGGCTAGCTCTATTTCTCGCTTAAACAGTGGGCGCATAGGTTTAGCAATTTCACGCCAGCCTTGCCACACTTCAAGCAATTCCTGTGGATTATCGGATTCAGCCATGATGTTAGAAAGTTCAGGCTGAGTCAGGCAGCGACCGTCTTTAAAGCAATACTTACCTTTGCCATACAGGCCGTTTAATTCGGCGCTGATACTGGCAAGCTCTGCATTTTTTGCAGGGTCTAGTGGCGCTGGCAACACAAGAGCGCTGCGTAGCATATTCAGCTTACGATTGTTTACATAGTCGAGTTCGACTTGCTTGTACTTGGCTGATTCGGTAGCAAACTTAACCGAGTTGGCGGTAACCTTTTCTCCTACCGCGGCGGCTAATGCTGCCGTATCTTCTGTGATGAAGTTGCTGTAAATCCATTCTGCGCGGTTGGCGTCAATAGAAAGGTTGGCGAGCTTATTTTCGGCGTTATCGATAAAGGCAACTGCCTCTGCTTGAGTTGGCGCGGCACTTTTCTCTATTGTTGTTTGGCTTTCACTACTGCTTGTTTGCTGGGCTTGTTTCTGGGGTTCTCCACAAGCACTTACCCCAATGGCTAAGGTGATAAGCAAAGCCAAACGAGATGGCTTTAAAGTTGACTGTATCATCAATTTGTTTCCCTGTTATTGTTGTGGCGGTTATTCTATACCAAGCATGCAATCTAGGCCATGTCAGTGTTCAATATCAAAAAAATGAGCTTTATTTGTCATCTCTCTCATCAGCACATCCCCGCTATGCCGCTTGTTCACACTTGTGGTCTTAACCGAACACTTGTTTACATTTAGGTTTGACTTCTGCAGGTTGGCAGTTTAATTTAAACAAGTGTTTTAAATATTGGCTTTAGGGTAATTTGATGGCAGGTCGGAACGATACAAAAACAAAAATACTGGATGCGGCCGAGAAGCTTTTCGCAGAAAGAGGGTTTTCAGAAACCTCTTTGAGGCTTATCACCAGTAAAGCCGAGGTTAATCTCGCATCGGTGAACTATCACTTTGGTTCAAAGAAAGAACTTATTCGGGCCGTATTAGCGCGGTATCTTGATGTTTTCATGCCTTCAGCAGAGAGAGCGTTAGTTGAGCTATTAGATAATGAGCCGCAGGCTGATCTTAATAAGATATTTTCATCACTGGTGGCACCTTTACTAGAGCTGAATCAGCTCAGAAACGAAGGGACAACCATTTTCCTACAGCTTCTCGGTAGAGGTTATATTGAGAGCCAAGGTCACTTGCGCTGGTTTATCACGACCCACTATGGACAGCATTTAGATAAGTTTGTTCAAGCGGTAAGCAACAGTGCTCCTCATATACCGCCAGCAGATATGTTCTGGCGCTTACATTTTACCCTAGGCACTATTGTCTTCACTATGGCATCAGCCGATGCATTAAATGAAATAGCGGCGTCTGACTTCAATGAAGATAACGACATTGAAGCTGTGATCCGCCGAGTGATCCCTTATATGGCTGCAGGCGTTGCCGTGCCAGTCGACGCTCATTAATTTAAAGGATGTTTTATGAGTATTTTAATTCTTGTATTGCTTGTCATTATTTTGGTGTTTGCGGTACGCAACATCAGAATGCAGGTAATCACTAAACCGGTTTTCAGCTTTTTCAAAAAGGTGTTACCACCTCTGTCGAACACAGAGAAAGAAGCGATGGAAGCCGGTGATGTCTGGTGGGAAGGCGAACTATTTAGAGGGAAACCTAACTGGGATAGCCTGCATGCATATGGTCGCCCGCTATTAAGCGCAGATGAAAAAGCCTTTATCGATAATCAGGTGATGACAGCATTAACCATGATTGACGACTTTGATATTGTCGAGAATCGTAAAGATCTACCGCCAGAGTTATGGGATTACTTCAAAAGAGAAGGGTTTTTCTCGCTGATCATTCCAAAGCAATATGGTGGTAAAGGTTTTTCTGCTTATGCAAACTCAACCATTGTCAGTAAATTAGCGAGCCGCAGTGTCAGTGCTGCGGTTACTGTGATGGTGCCAAACTCATTAGGCCCAGGTGAATTGCTAACCCATTATGGTACCAGTGAACAAAAAGATCGTTGGTTGCCTGCGCTGGCAAAAGGGGAGGAGATCCCATGCTTTGCACTTACAGGGCCTGAAGCTGGCTCAGATGCTGGCGCGATTCCTGATTCAGGTATTGTATGCCGTCAAGAGTTTGAAGGTGAAGAGGTGCTAGGTTTACGCCTTAACTGGGATAAGCGTTACATCACCTTAGCGCCAGTAGCAACCGTACTTGGACTGGCATTTCAAATGCGCGACCCTGATGGTTTATTGGGCGAAGAGCAAGAACTTGGTATTACCTGCGCCCTTATTCCGACAAGCCATAAAGGTGTTGAGATAGGTCGTCGCCACAACCCATTGGGCATGGCCTTTATGAATGGCACAACTAAGGGTAAAGATGTCTTTATTCCTCTTGATTGGATTATCGGTGGCCCTCAGTACGCCGGCCGTGGCTGGCGTATGCTGGTTGAGTGTTTATCTGCTGGGCGTGGTATTTCATTGCCTGCGCTGGCAACGGCTTCTGGTCATGTAGCAACTAAAACGACCACTGCCTATTCTATGGTTCGTAAACAGTTTGGTTTGGCAATTGGTCAATTCGAAGGTGTGCAAGAAGCCTTAGCCCGCATTATTGCTAATACCTATCAGCTTGAAGCCGCTCGCCGTTTAACCACTACAGGTATCGATCTTAAGGTTAAGCCTTCTGTAGTCACTGCAATCGCCAAATACCATATGACGGAAATGGGACGTCAGGTGATGAATGATGCCATGGATATTCAATCGGGTAAGGGCATTCAGCTTGGGCCTAAAAACTACCTTGGTTATGGCTATATGGCGAACCCTATTTCAATTACCGTGGAAGGTGCGAACATCCTTACTCGCAGCTTGATGATCTTTGGTCAGGGCGCGACTCGCTGTCATCCTTATGTGCTTGCGGAGATGGAAGCGGCAGCCATGGATGATGAAGCCAAAGCCTTAGACAGATTCGATTCTCTGTTATTGGGTCATATGGGTTATGCCTGTCGCAATGCCTTTAGTGCCTTCTTTAATGCACTGACGGGCAGTCGTTTTGCAAGCTCACCTGTGAGTGGCGAAACTCAGCAATACTATAAAGATATGACTCGTATCTCTTCGGCATTAGCCTTTATGACAGATCTATCTATGCTGATTATGGGTGGAGACTTAAAACGCAAAGAGATGCTATCTGCTCGTATGGGTGATGTATTGAGTCACCTATATTTAGGCTCGGCTAGTTTGAAGCTTTTTGAAGATAATGGCCGCCAGTTTGACGATCTTCCTGCGCTAAGACATGTAATGGCTACTCGCTTACATGATGCTGCTAGTGCACTGGAAGGTGCGATTGCCAATTTCCCTAATCGCCCTGTGGCTTGGCTATTAAGATTGGTGGTTTTCCCGTTAGGTAATCACTTTAATAAACCATCGGATAAGCTTAATATCGAATTGGTCACCGCTTTGAGTAAGCCTGGTCCAGCTAGGGATAGACTGACTCATCTGTGTCCTGATTTTGATGGTGATAAAGGTGGAATAGCTGAAGTTGAGCAAGCCTTTATGGCTCAACATGAGGCTAGAGACCTGCTTGATAAACTAAAGCACGCTCAGCGCAGTGGTGCACTGCCAAGAAAGTTAGCTAACTTAGCGCTATACCAAGCAGCATTGAATAATCAAGTTATTAATGATGAAGAGTTTGAGCGTTTAGCTCAGCTTGATAAGCTAAGACTTGAAGCAATCAATGTGAATGACTTTGAGTCTTTATAAGATAAAAACTTATTCATAAACTAAAGGCACGCATTGCGTGCCTTTTTTTATGCTTAAGGGTAACGAGCTGAATTTTGACGTGAGATAGTTATTTTATTCTCTCTATAAGGATACGATAACCACTCGTGAAGGACTCAAAGTCCGCAGACACGGATACTTCAACCCAAGCACTAACACTTTGTCCAATCACTGCATCATAGGTGTCATCGCTTTCCTTTATGTGTGCGTTGTCGCTAGAGACTAAGATATGGGCGATGCCATTGAAGGATTCTGCAGTAATGCGAAAATGTTCGTTAGAGAAACCAAGGATTCGGTATAGGTTAGTATGTTCACCACCAATAAAGCCGCAAATCTCAAGTCTAGTATTACTCTCTTTTAGGCGTACAGAGTAAAAGTCGCGGCTCACCTTTTGCGTATGGTTAATTAAGTATTGTTCAGCTATATGTGTTGATTCACTGCTGATACAGGTAGAAGGGGCTTCTGAGGCAGTGACGATAGTTGCTAATGGCAGTGTGAGTAAATAAATGGCACCTGATAACAGGCTTATCTGGCTTCTATTTATCATAAAATTAGCTTTGTAACCCTCTAATGCGCTTAATGATAGGGGCATTTTGTGACACACCGCTAAAGCAAAGTTCTGCTTCGAAACTTGGGAGTGTTGCCAACACTTTCTCTTTAGCCTTGATGTTATCTTCTTTAAGCTCTTGAACGAGACGCCTAATAAGAGTGAGTTTACTTGAATGTGGGTTATGAAAATGAAGCTCTGCTTCAATATCCATGAGTAAATTGATTAAATTGTCCATCTTATGCTCGCTTATTCTTAAGTCTTTGTTCAAGTTTTGCCACTGCCTTTAATACTTCTTGGCGGGTTTTGGCAGACTTAATCCAAGTTGGCAGCCGATTAAAGTAGGACCATTTTTCGTCACTAGACTCGCGGAGCTTTGCGGTGACATAGGCTTTTAGCTGCGCTAAATGCTCAGCATCATAGACCCAAATAATGCCATGTCGAGTCTGCTGTGTGAGAGCGAGTTTCAGCCCAAAATAGGGATCCATTCCATGATCTTCAGTTTCAGTACGTGAAAATTCTAATGAAACTTGATTGGGGGATTTACATATAGCGCATTGAGTCGCTGCCGTCATGGATTTGATCTGTGAGATATTCGAAAATGTCGTGTCTATGGTTACCCATTTATGTCCACAGCTACAACATGGGCGACTACCTGTTGCTCGCACTGGTCCCAGCCAAATATTATCAGTCGTTTTTAGGCTATGAAAACAGCAAGGACAGTGAAAAGTGGCGCTCCACTCCTTCCACTTTGGATTGCCTTTTATCAAGCCCGTTTCACCACACTTAGGACAAAGGGCTTCAATAGAGGTCGCCCAGTGTAATAATCGGTAACCTTTATCTACATATCTGTCGGTCATCGTAATTTAGTGGCCAATTTATCGTGAAATTAACCTTTGTTGCGAGGCTAAGTTGTCGGTTGAATAAGAAGATTTTAGGTAAGTCCTATTTGGTTTTAAAGCAGTATTTATGGAATTGAGAGGTAAGGCTCAAGTCGCCTTTAGCGAACACTCATTTGAAATATGAGCCTCTGATATTTGCTCCTCGTCCACTTCTTGCCGTTAACTGGTAACTTGGTCAACAAATCTTCCAAGCGTTATCAGTGCAAATAGGGTAGAATCCTTGCCGAAAATATTTTGTATACAGTTTGTCGCCCGCTTGAGTATCAGCTCTGCTGGTGGGATTGAATGCAAATTCAATTAAATTAGGGAAAGGATCATAATGAATTCACAAACATCCCCTTCGACGACGAAAGGCTTTCCAAAGACGTTTTGGATTGCTAACGGCGTTGAGCTATTAGAACGCGCTGCCTATTATGGCGTGTTCATCGTGATTACCTTGTATTTATCACGCATTCTTGGTTTTGATGATGTAGAAGCGGCTTGGATCTCTGGCTCGTTTTCAGCAGGCCTTTATTTTCTTCCCACTTTTAGTGGTGCGCTCGCCGATAAAATAGGATTTAGAAACTCGCTGATGTTGGCATTTGGCCTATTGACCATAGGTTATGCTGGTCTTGCGATTTTCCCAGCTATGTTGGAAAGCCAAGGGCTAGTAGAGTATGGCCGTCAGGTGAACTTTACTGGATTGTTGGAAGCTGATATTCGCTGGGCGATTATTCCTGTGATGATAGTTATCATGATAGGTGGTTCCTTCATTAAGGCTGTGATTACCGCCACAGTAGCTAAATCTACTACCGCGGAAACTCGAGCTAAAGGTTTCTCTATCTTTTACATGATGGTGAATATAGGCGCGTTTTCGGGTAAGACAATCGTTAAGCCTTTGCGTGAGTCTATGGGTGACTTAGGTCTGATTAACCTTAACTATTTTGCCGCGGCTATGACGGGGATTGCGTTTGTCAGTATTTTGCTTTTCTTTAAAACAACTGAGGAAAATGAGCATAAACGTACCTTTGGTGAAGTATGGCAAGGTCTAATCAAGGTATTGGGTAATGGTCGCTTGATTACACTGACCTTGATCATCACAGGTTTCTGGATGGTACAGCACCAACTTTATGCCACTATGCCTAAATACGTGCTTCGTATGGCAGGTGAGGGCGCTTCGCCATCGTGGTACGCTAACGTTAACCCCTTTGTCGTTGTTTTAACGGTTGGTGTGGTGACCTCTATGATGCGAGGCAAGAGTGCGCTGTTCTCTATGACTGTGGGTATGTTCATTATGCCTGTGTCTGCACTAGCCATGGCCTATGGTAATATGCTTGATGGTAATGTAGACCTTGGTTTCGTTACTATGCATCCAGTGGCCTTTATGATGATAGTGGGGATTGTATTCCAAGGATTGGCTGAGTCATTTATCTCACCGCGTTTCCTTGAGTACTTTTCTCTGCAAGCGCCTAAGGGCGAAGAAGGCCTATACCTAGGCTTCTCACATCTTCACTCCTTTATCAGCTCGCTATTAGGTTTTGGTCTATCGGGTTATCTGTTAAATGCCTATTGCCCTGATCCACGCCTGTTTGATACCCATGAGCAGTGGGCACAAGCTGCCAGCAATGCCCACTATATCTGGTATTTCTTTGCGGCGATCGCATTAGTGTCAGCCATTTCTTTGATCATTTATGGCAGAGTTATAGCGAGATTGGACGCAGCTAAAGAGCCAGAAGCTGTGACGGCTTAAAATGAGCTGTTGATATTGTAAATAATAAAAAGGCTAAACCTTATGGTTTAGCCTTTTTTGTTTTTACACCTGTAAAGTGAAATGAGCCGCCTGTTCCTGCTATAGCTCACGACCTAACTCGATAAGGGAGCTAGATTTAGGACTAAAGAGCTGTTGGTGGAGTTTGGCTGCAAACTCATCTGTCATGCCAGAGATGTAATCTGCAATGACTCTATGAGGATTACCACTTTCGAGTTTGGCTTTATGCCAGCGCTCTTTTGTATTATTAGGTAGCAACCTTTCGGGATCCGAAGCAAAGGCTTCAAAGAGCTCCATCACTATCTGCTGGCCTTTATATTCCAGCATTTGGATTTCTGGCTTACGAATAACGTAGCGATAAACAAAGTCTTTAAGCACATCAAGAGCAGTTTGAAATTCGGCTTCCAACTTGGCGTTAAACCTGAGCAGTGGCTCGTTAAAATCAGTGTTCTCATGGAGCCCTATCGCAGTAACAAAGCCATTGACGAGTGTACCTATCGCATCTTTGCGTAGATGATGTTGATGGCTGAAAAGCTTCTCACCTATAGTGGTAAACTCATTTTGTATCCATTGGTCCGGGCTGTTTTCAAGCTTTGACACCACATCACATTGCCATTGGCTGAGGTTGACGATTCCCATTACTATCGCATCTTCAAGATCATGCACTGCATAGGCGATATCATCAGCGAGCTCCATAATAGAGCAGTCAAAGGACTTAAAACGAGTGCGCTTATGTTGATGATTGTTTTTTTTGTGAGTAGAAATAAAGTGTTGTTTATCATCTAAGCTTAATGGCTCAAGCACCCAGTCAAGTATCGCTTTATCGTCATCAAAAATCCCTTTCACCGCAGGCCAATGTGAGGGTTTGAGTTGTCTGTGATTATCCAGCGAAGGTTGAGGTAAGCTGTTTTCAAGCTGACTATATAGGCCAGGGTACTTGATGATTCCTAATAGAGTTCGCCGACACAGGTTCATACCAAAGTCCTGTGTATAAGGCTCAAGTCGAGTCAGAATACGAAAAGTCTGACCGTTGCCCTCAAAGCCTCCATGGTCTCGCATCATATAATTTAAGGCTGTCTCTCCCCCATGACCAAAAGGCGGGTGACCGATATCATGGGCAAGGCATAGGGATTCTAGTAGGCTGGTGGAATCGAGTAGAAAGTGCTGTTGAGGAAATTTATTCTTAAGCTGAGCAGCTATACCTGTGCCTATTTGTGACACTTCAAGAGAGTGGGTGAGACGAGTGCGGTAAAAATCATTCATTCCCACACCAAGCACTTGAGTCTTGGCTTGTAGTCGTCTAAAGGCGGCGGAGTGCAATATTCTGGCTCTATCTCTTTGATAGGGGCTGCGATGATCATTGCGCCTATGCTTATCTTCACCGTGACGTCTTTGGTGCCAAATGGCTTGTGTCATAAAAATCCCTATAGCATCTTGTTGATTTCATCTAGGTTAAGGGTAAAGCTTGGAATAAAGCAGTCTCTGAAATACTGAACTGCTGGGTTTGGATCGTTATCTAATCGCTCTTCTAGACGTTTTTTGGCGGTATTAAACTCATGATTTCCTGCGCTCTGTTCTTCTAAGCATTTTAGGTAGGCGCAGAGAGTATCTGCAGATTTAACGACAGCCTTATAGTCATCATCTGTCTGACTAGAGTCGATAAGCTCGGCATACTCTTCTCTAAACTCTTCTGGCACCATCTCAAGTAGTCGCTGCTCAGCGATGGCTTCGATCTTTTTATACTCAGCTTCTATCTCTTTATTGAAGTATTTGACTGGGGTAGGGAGGTCGCCTGTTAACACTTCGCTGGTGTCGTGGAATATACCAAAGGTGGCAGCTTTATAGGGATCGAGCTCAGTTGCGAACTTCTTATTACTAATAATGACGAGGGCGTGGGCTACCATGGCCACTTGTAACGAATGTTCTTGGACATTTTCTTGATGAACGTTATACATCAATGGCCAGCGTTGGATAAGCTTCATGCGAGCAAGATGGGCAAACAGGTGGCTCATAACTCTCCTTATACGGCTTAGCTAAGATTTTATCTTGGAATGCTTATCTAGATTATCACAAAAATCAGGCGAGTAAATGAATTGAAACCGCTATCTAAGCTGGAATAAATAAAGGCGAAGTTTAATGTTTGTTGCCAAGAAGCTGGCTAGAATTGACCATTAAAAGTCGCCTTACTGCGGTCTTTCCATCTTATGGGTTTGCACACTTGAGTTGCACGTCTGCATACACAAACTAAACGCCTGCATAGTGGCTTACGAGTAGGGCTATACCTGCAAAAATACTCAATATAACCATGAGTACTATGACTAAGGTTTTTGATTCTGACATAGACTCCAGAAGTGCAATTAGGCTTAATGTTCCCGTTGCTATGAGGGCACTATTTTTAACATCGTCTTTGGTTTGCTTGTCCATGTTACCTATCTCCTTTATTCAAACTATTTGTTTCTATTGCATAATTTTTTGGCGGTTCATCAATAATGCAGTAGTAAAGCCAAAATACTTTTAATCCTTGTTCACTGCCTTGTTAGATTTGGCTTGCAATTCCGACTGAAGTTTCTTGCCCTTAGCAATAATATCAGCTGCCATATTATTATTGTTTATCCAAAATGAATTTTCACCGTCTTCTGCCATTTTGATAAACCACTCGAGAGAACCACTAATTGCAGATTGAACTAATTCAGGTTTTCCACTCTCTATTTGCCTATAAAAAGTAACATTATCGTGCAGCTTGCTTAAAATGGCTTCGTTTGTCACTTCGAACCACATTTTTAAACCAATACAGCCTGTTGCACCTACCCCAATCAAAAAGCTACAAATGCATAAAATTATAGTTTTCATTGAATCTTCCTTGAAAAACGTAACGCCGCCATTTGCGGCCGAACGAAGTGAGGTCCAGCCCAGCCGTCTTTTTGGCTGGGCGATGCAAGATGGCCTTGTTAGCTGAACAGGCCACGAAGGAACCCTTTTGTTTTACCAAGTGTTTTATAACCAAACAAAAGTACAGGAGCAAATGTTGCCCCGTAAATAACGCCGCCATCGTTTAACGCTTTATTTACGGCGTTGAACTCTGAGCTTCTGGACGCAATTGCTGAAAACACCTCTTGCTCTAAGATACCTTGCTCGTAACTTTGAACGGCAAGGTCAGATGCTAAAGTAAAAATTGGCTCTTCGTTTAAGTTGAATTCTTTTGAACTTTCGCTCGTTTTGTAAAGAGAAGAAAAGCCAACATTGCCAACTTGGCTTATAATCACACGCCCGAACGCAATTGGCATAAACGCGACATAGCGCTCTGCTACTGCTTGAGCGTAGCCTCGCTTTTCCAATGATTCGACCAGCTCGGTATCATCATCAGATGCACCAACAAAAATACCAGATAGACTAATTAATTCTTCCGTGTTCATAATTCTTATTACCGCTAACGCCTGCATTTGCGGCGGTATTGTAGCGAGGAACGAGCGGAAAAACCGTCCAAACCACGCAGTGGTTGATGCAACATGCACTTGTTAGGCGAACTTACCATAAATCGAGCCTATCAATATCAAACTCTACTGCACCTTGGCAAGGTACTTCACCTACCTCGATCCGGAAGCCTTGAACCTCAATTATGCCTTCATTTTCATCAATTACTTTACCGCAGCCCACATATGAATAAGGCCCAGTTTTTTTGATTCTTTCTTTAGATGCTTCCTCAATCATTTCCGCTGGCCAATCGGAAAGATATGCAGCTTTAACATCGGCATCTAGAACTCTAAGGAGATTATTAACTTTATCCCCTTCTGAGTATTCACAGAGATGGCAAAAAACTTCAACTGATGAGTTTTCATTTTCAAGAGTTACAGACGCTGCTTCATCTCCGTAAAACTCAATATTTTTCACCGTAAGTTGATTCATCATGTGCGCCTAACGCCGCATTAAGGTGTGAACCACGCAACCACAGAACTCAATTTTAACACCGTAATCACTGAAGTTAACCCAGACCAAAAATGCCAAGCGTGGGGAATCACTCTTAAATGCTTTGTTATATTTTTTTGCTTGCTAATAATAGACAGTAGTTCTTCACCTTATTTACTTTTTCACCAACCAAGTAAACAAGGGAGTTTGAGTTTGCCCAATCTATGTTTCTTTTTTGTAGTTCCTTTTGAAGCGTACTTTTAGGCGTAGCTAGCTTTCTTTTATGCTTATGCTCCCAAGACTGAAATTGAACAGGTAGTTCTTCGCTCCCTAACCACCAACGGGGAATTGCCGTTTTCCATTTATCTTCAAGCCAGACATCAGACAAAGCAATTATGTATTCGTTATCAGCGTAAAGCTCATTGCTATTGATAAAAGACCGATCATTACTAATAACCCTTTCAATATCATTCACCACTAGTGACTTTTGAACCGATTTCGAAAGGCGCTTTGCTTCAATGTAAAAAATTGACTTGTACTTCGGAGAAAATACCATCCCATCAATATGCTCACTCTTAAGAACCCACGGAAACTCTAACCAATGTACTGAATCTTCATCATCTAATGCAGTTTTTAACGCGTTCACAAAATTGTGAACCTGATTTTGCTCTGTAAATCCTGTGGAATCTCTCGCTGGATAAAATGAGCATAGCAACCGCTCATATGTACCGCACATCTCTTCAAAAGCAGTTGATATTATTTTGTCCATAACTCACCTAAAAATATAACGCCCGCATAACGGGCTAATAAAGCTTGGCTAAACTTGGTGAGGCACGAACCAAGCCAAGCTTTATTAGTCCATGCGTTGATGCGTTTGTTATATTCTAAATCGCCTAAAAAATTCTGATATACCGGTTAAGAGTAACGTCAATTCAAGAGACTTAGTACTCAAGTATGTAACTGTCGCGATGATCGTTTCAGATACAGTCCATATTAAATTTACTTTTCCTCTATATGGAACTAACTGATGTGCCATTTTTTTATTTAGTCTAAATGTATTTGCAGAAACATCAGCTCCAGCAGGTACTCCCGATGGCAAATAACGTTCATCAGATTCTGTCAAAAAGCCATAGCTTTTATAAAATTTGTAGTAGAGAAGTTCCGCTAACTGTTTTTCGCAAAGTTTAGTCATCAAAGTTGCAGGTATAAACTTACTCAAATCTGCCACCATTCCGTTATCAGACTTCCCTGCATCCGACAACTTTGTAGCTCCAGTTTTCTGTACTTCCAATGAGTTTGTGTCAGTTAATAACTCTGTCAATTGAAGAGAAAACGTTAACTCTAAAGATAAGTATTTTAAGTTATCTTTGACGCTTAAATTTTTGTCCCACATAGATAGAATTGAAATATATTCTTCTTTGCTTTTTTCCTTGAATCTGAATTCGTGCAATGAATGCTCCTAAGAATATAACGCCCCAAGCAGGGGCAATTTTTAAGCTGGCTAAAGTCAGGAGCGAAGCGACGGGAGCCAGCTTAAAATTGTCCCGCTGACTTGGCTTGTTAGGCATTCGTTCTAATGTCATCCCAGAGTACTTTAGCTACTTCCTCCATTGCACCAATGACTTCAATCAAATACTCACTCTCGATATTAAGATGTATTCTTGCATATTGATCAGAGTTTAAGTGCTGGCTTTTAGATACAATGTTCATTTGCTTTTTATGGCTTTCTTGATCTAAATGACCTGCGTTATGAGCTATGATATTCCTAATATCACGTGCATCTATTATTTGACTCCAACCTTTAGTTTCAGTTGGCACGGTAACATTTGCAATTTTTATTAAATACTTCTTTGCTCTTTCAATTCCAGAACCACTGTACTCTTTTAGGCTGCAACAAAATTCATTTTCAAAATGCAGACTGTTACATAGTTGGTTAAGGTAGTCTTCAAATAAAGATACCAACATAAGCAAGTAAGACTGTTTCTGATATTGAGGAAATATTTCATTAAAGTGAGCACTAAGATCAGTACGATATTTATACCTGTCCCAGCAAGTTCGTTCATCTGTTTCAATATCAGACTGTTCGTATTTAATTGACTCTTCTTTCCAGTGTCGAGTAGATAATTCTACAAAAATACGAAACCTCTCCAAATCATACAAAAAGTATGGTGAAACCTGTTCGGATTTCTGCATTTTACCTCCCGATGCCTAACGCCTTGCATTTGCGACTGGTTTGGAGCTCAGCGGAAAACCAGTCCGCCAACATGCGCTTGTTAGGGCTAGGTATCCATTGGCACTTCATCCCAATCCTCCTCCACACCATACGCCCAATCAATTGCCTTTCTACGTTCGGAAACTATACCTTCGCTTAACTCACATTCTTGCCCCGTTAAGCCACAGTTTCTTGCGTACCAATGCATTCTATATAAAAGGTCGGACTGCTCTTGGATTTCAGCGATTGGGCGAAGCTCGGCCTTTTGAATGAACTCTTGAGGGTCGGTTTTAAACGGTATCTTGTGAGCTAGATCATCATCGCAATGCTTAAAGTGGTCCAGCTCCACTAGACCAATACACCAAGCAAGAGCTTGAGCACATTCAGTTAACCAAGACATATTTATTTTATCTTGGTCTCCGATTATGTCTTGGCTGAGCAACTCATTCTCATACCCACTTACATGAGACATCAGATGAAACTTGTTAAGTTGCTCAAGAAGATCCTTACCTTTCGCATCAAAGCCCAAGCCAATGACATATGCCAATGCACTTAAACGACCAGCAATATCCTGAGCCGATCTAGGGTTGACCTCATCAAGACCTTCTATCTGGGGCAAGTGCTCAGGCACATCAATGCCAAGTGAACTCAGATATTCGGTATTTTTGTTTTTTACTTCTTCCATGCTCATTTCTCAGAGAGCCCTAACGCCTGCAGCACAGGCCGCGTTGTGGCGAAGCCACGCTTTTAGCGGTCCAGCCCGAAGGGCGATTGTGCCTGCACTTGTTATGCGCTGACACGATTACATGCCTCGATTTCGATGGTGTTCAATTTTGGACAATGCTCCGTGCCAGCCGTTGATGTAAGAAATGGACAATTATAAAGATCTAATAGCTCAAGACTACCAAGTTGCTCAATCCCTTTTAAAGATTCTAGCTTCCTGGAGGTAAGGTGGAGCTGCTTGAGAGAAACCATTGAAGTAATTGGTTCTAGGTTACTGTGTGGATAATTTTGAATATTAAGTTTTTCAATGGATGACAAGCAAAGCAATGAGCTGAGACCTTTAGACCAAGTTATTAGGGCTACCCTAAGATTTGAAAAAGCTGATAAATCAATTTTTTGCGTTGATTTATATTGCAAACCAAGAACTTCCAGCTGCGAGAGAGATTCAATGGCTTTTATGCCCTTTGCTTCCCAGCAATAAAGTTCAAGACTTCTGAGGAAAGTCAGCTTTGAGAGAAAGGATAAATCATGGCCTTTGAACCCAAAGGAATCTGTGAGCCTTAATGCATATATTCCGTTATCTTGCATATAGGCACTGACATCGTCGGACCAAGCTCCTTTTAAGATAAGGACCTTTCCGATTCCATTCTCATCTTCTCTTATCTCGAAGTTACTCATGAACTCTCTTTGGCGCATAACGCCTTACTAATGGGCGCATAAAAGCTTGGCTAAAATTAGCGACGAAGGAGCACAAGCCAAGCGTTTTGCGTC
>CANNEE010000024.1 GCA_947503555.1 uncultured Shewanella sp. | reverse complement strand
TCGAACTCAGAAGTGAAACGCAGTATCGCCGATGGTAGTGTGGGGTCTCCCCATGTGAGAGTAGGTCATTTCCAGACGCCTAATAAGAAAGCCCGCTACTATGTAGCGGGCTTTTTTGCGTTTGGGGTAAAGTATAGTTGTCTTTTTGGTTAGATGAGATAGCAAGGGGCTTAAGTTAAGCCGTAATTCAATTAGTTCCTCTCGGGCATTTCCTGCTTGTGATAGAATGCTGGAATATTTTGTTATTTAACCCAGTATTGCTATCTATGCCTTCTCAACACTCTCTTGCTCAGTTCACTACTCTCGGTTTACACCACACTTGTCATCAGTTCTTTAGCTTGAGCTCTAAAGCAATGATCATTGAGCAGTGCATGGAGCATATGCGTCAAAGTAAGCCTTTTTTGATATTGGGTGGCGGAAGCAATGTGGTATTCACTGAGGACTATCAAGGTGATGTTCTGCAGTTAGCCTCTAAAGGAATTAAGGTTGGAGAGTCGACTGATTCCTATTTATTAGAGGTTGAAGCCGGTGAGAATTGGCATGAACTTGTACAGTGGACGCTAGAGCAAGATATGCCAGGCCTTGAAAATTTAGCCTTAATTCCAGGTGTTGTTGGTGCTGCCCCAATACAAAATATTGGTGCTTATGGCTGTGAGCTGGCTCAGTTCTGTGATTGGGTCGAGTACCTTGACCTTAACACTGGAGAGTTAAACCGCTTAACTCAAGCTGCTTGTCGTTTTGGTTATCGAGACTCTATTTTTAAGCAAGATCTAAAGGGCAAAGCGGTAATCACTGCTGTAGGGCTGAAGCTTGCTAAACAGTGGGTGCCATGCCTGGAATATGGTCCGCTGCGAGAGCTGAAAGAAACCAAGGCTACAGCTAAGCAAATTTTCGAGCGAGTCTGTCAGGTAAGATTAGATAAGCTGCCCGATCCAGCACAGCTAGGTAATGTCGGGAGCTTCTTTAAGAATCCCATTGTCAGCCAAGGTATTTATCAGAAGCTAATAGCTGAGTACCCATCATTAGTTGCTTATCCAGTAGAGGGTGGAATGATGAAATTAGCTGCTGGCTGGTTAATCGATCAAGCTGGGCTTAAAGGTTTTAGTATTGGTGACGCAAGTGTCCATGAAAAACAGGCTTTAGTCCTAGTTAATCGCGGTCATGCGACGGGAGATGATATTGTTGCTTTGGCTAAGCATATCATTGCTAGGGTAAATGCGCTGTTCGGTGTTACTCTCGAAGCCGAGCCAAGAATCATTACCGCAATAGGCGAGGGGAGTTTATAAGATGAAGGATAGCTGGCAGCGTAAAAGGCAGATTCTAGATTTACTGGCCAATGGCGATTTTGTGTCGGGTGAAGTGCTAGCCGCTGAAATTGGCATTAGTCGCGCCGCGATAAATAAACAGATTGATGCATTGACTCAGTATGGTGTCGATATTTTTACGGTTAAAGGTAAAGGTTATAAGCTAGCTAGTCCCGTTTCTCTCATTGATGAGCGTAGGCTCATAGAGGCGACTAAGCAGCGCTGCTTCTATTTTGATGAAATAGACAGTACTAATGCTTTTATGTTCAAGCATGCCGATGAATTACAAAGTGGTGATTTTTGTGTTGCAGAGTATCAATCTGCAGGCAAGGGGCGACGTGGCAGAACTTGGGTGTCCCCCTACGGTAGCCATCTTTATACCTCGCTATTTTGGCGCCTGTCTCAAGGCATGAATCAAGCCATGGGGCTGAGTTTAGTGATTGCATGCTCTTTAGCTAAAGTCTTGGAATCATTTCAAGTGCAAGGCGTAGGCCTTAAATGGCCAAACGATATCTACTTAGATAAGCGTAAGCTTGCTGGCGTGTTGATTGAAATGTCAGGACAGGCAGATAGCGATTGCAATCTGATTATCGGCATTGGGCTTAACTTGTCTATGCCCAGTGGCAGTGATACACAAATTGACCAACCTTGGAGCGATCTTTCTGCACAGGCAGAGTTACCCAACAAGACTGAGCTTGTGATTCGGTTACAGCAGCAGGTTTATGATGACCTCTGCCTATTTGAGCAGCAGGGTTTGGCGGCGTTTATCAATCGCTGGCAGCAGGCGGATCTGTTTATCGGTAAGGCTGTGACGCTACATCTAGGTGATAAATTACAGCAAGGAATTTGCCGAGGCATCAATGAGCAGGGTGCGGTATTAATTGAGCATGATGGCGCAATTCACCCCTATATAGGCGGCGAGATAAGCCTCAGAGCTGAGTAATCGCATACAGCTCTACTTTCTCAGTAAGACCTCTTTAACCTGATGGTCTTGACCCTTGCGTAGAATTAAATGCGCTCTCTCCCTTGTGGGCTTAATGTTTAATTGCAGATTAGGCCCATTAATACTATCCCAGATATTTTCGGCTATCTTATTGGCTTGTTGTGCGCTAAGGCCTGCATAATGGTGGAAGAAAGAACGTTCATCGGTAAAGGCACCACTAGTAAACTGCAAAAAGCGCTCCTTATACCATTGCTTAAGTAGGTTCTCTTCAGCATCAACGTAAATCGAAAAGTCGACAAAGTCGGAGACAAAGGGGCTCTTAGTTTCTACAGGTGTATCTAATCCCGTTTGTAGGACATTAAGCCCTTCTAAAATCAGAATGTCGGGTCTATCTATTACTTGGGTTTTAGCTAATCTGTCATAGGTGACATGGGAATATACTGGGGCTTGCACAGAGGGCTTCCCGGATTTTACATCGGCGATAAAATCGAGCAGCATTTTTGAGTCATAACTTTCTGGAAAGCCTTTACGTTGTAATAAGCCGCGTTTTTTAAGCTCGGCTAATGGGTAAAGGAAGCCATCTGTGGTGACAAGATCGACCTTAGGGTGTTCTGGCCATTGTTGTAGCAGTGCCTGGAGTATACGAGCTGTTGTACTTTTACCGACAGCAACACTACCTGCAATACTAATAATATAGGGACTCGATGAAGGCTTTTGACTGAGAAACTCATCGAGAACTAAGCCTCTTTGCTGCTTAGACTTTACGATAAGATTAAGCAATCGACTCAAAGGAAGATAGATATCTGTTACTTCGCTTAAGGATAGCTTCTCGTTAATACCGCTTAAGGAAGTAAGATCAGATTCACTGAGATTGAGGGGAACCGAATCCCTTAACTGCGCCCACTGTCCATGGGTGAAGTCTAGATATAATGCATCGTGAACTGTGTGATTAGTAAACATAAGCCTTCCTTCATTTCGAGCAAGCACAGTACACCATGGAATTAGGGTGAACAATAGTAAATTTTATTTAGCGCCAGTATGTTAGTTTTACTGACGAGACTTGAGCCATTTTTCGACAAATTATCAATAAAAAGCGTAAAAAAGCGCCGTTTGCGCATTTTTTTGAGTTTTTTTTAAATTTACTATTGCACTCCCGGCCACATTTACCTAATATCCGCTACCGAAATGACACGCCGGCATAGCTCAGTTGGTAGAGCAACTGACTTGTAATCAGTAGGTCCCGAGTTCGACTCTTGGTGCCGGCACCATTTTACTGGAGGGGTTCCCGAGTGGCCAAAGGGATCAGACTGTAAATCTGACGGCTCCGCCTTCGAAGGTTCGAATCCTTCTCCCTCCACCATTTTTTCAAGGTAGTAGGTAGCCTGAAGTAGGTTGCGCGGATGTCGTATAATGGTATTACTCCAGCCTTCCAAGCTGATAACGCGGGTTCGATTCCCGCCATCCGCTCCAAATTTGTTTGCTGATATGGCTCAGTTGGTAGAGCGCACCCTTGGTAAGGGTGAGGTCGGCAGTTCGAATCTGCCTATCAGCACCAGCCGACTTCTTTCAAACCTGTTACCTAATTAATCGATTCGATGCCATTAATGCGTCGGATTTTTGCTATATGTCTTTTCATCACCAAGTGATCTTGGATTTGGGATTTATACCATGGCTAAAGAAAAATTTGAACGTAGTAAACCTCACGTAAACGTGGGCACCATCGGTCACGTTGACCATGGTAAAACAACTCTTACCGCTGCTATCTCTGCAGTATTGACTAAGACTTACGGTGGTGAAGTTAAAGATTTCGCATCTATCGATAACGCTCCAGAAGAGCGTGAGCGTGGTATTACAATTAATACTTCTCACATCGAATATGACACACCAACTCGTCACTACGCACACGTAGACTGCCCAGGTCACGCGGATTATGTTAAAAACATGATTACTGGTGCTGCTCAAATGGACGGCGCAATCTTGGTTGTTGCATCTACTGACGGCCCAATGCCACAGACTCGTGAGCACATCCTACTTTCTCGTCAGGTAGGTGTACCTTTCATCATCGTATTCATGAACAAGTGCGACATGGTTGACGATGAAGAACTACTAGAACTAGTAGAAATGGAAGTTCGTGAACTTCTTTCTGAGTATGACTTCCCAGGTGATGACCTACCAGTTATCCAGGGTTCTGCTCTTAAAGCGCTTGAAGGTGAGCCAGAGTGGGAAGCGAAGATCATCGAACTAGCTGAAGCTCTAGATACTTACATCCCAGAGCCAGAGCGTGCAATCGACGGTGCATTCATTCTACCAATCGAAGACGTATTCTCAATCTCAGGCCGTGGTACAGTTGTAACTGGTCGTGTTGAGCGCGGTATCATCAAGGTTGGTGAAGAAGTAGAAATCGTAGGTATTAAAGAAACTACTAAGACTACTTGTACTGGTGTAGAAATGTTCCGTAAGCTGCTTGACGAAGGTCGTGCAGGTGAGAACTGTGGTGTACTACTACGTGGTACTAAGCGTGATGAAGTAGAGCGTGGTCAAGTATTGGCACAGCCTGGTTCAATCACTCCACACACTACTTTCGAATCAGAAGTATACGTACTATCTAAAGATGAAGGTGGTCGTCACACTCCATTCTTCAAAGGCTACCGTCCACAGTTCTACTTCCGTACAACTGACGTAACAGGTACTATCGAACTACCTGAAGGCGTAGAAATGGTAATGCCAGGTGACAACATCAAGATGGTTGTTACTCTAATCTGCCCAATCGCGATGGACGAAGGTCTACGCTTCGCTATCCGTGAAGGTGGCCGCACCGTAGGTGCTGGTGTTGTAGCTAAGATCATCGACTAATCTCGATTTTTAGCGATAGAAAAAGGAAGCTTCGGCTTCCTTTTTTGTTTTTGCATTATAATTTAGTTGTTTTAGCTTTGGGAGCGCACACTATCCTTGCTTACAAAGCTGAATAAGAATACAATCTATGGCCGATTTTTTACCTCTGAGCTTAGTGCATATAAGGTGAGCTCGGAAATTGAGAGTCTTAAGAGGCTTTCGAAATACTTTAAATGCTGATTTTTAAATAGACTCTCAGCTCAAGTCGTAGTGAGTAACGGAATTAACCGATGACAACAAATACTGAAAACCAGGGGAACTCTCTGGATATCGTTAAGTGGGGCCTAGTAGTCGTAATCTTGGCCGCAGCGATTATTGGCAATCAGTTTTATGCTGAAGCCAGTGTCTTGGTACGTGCTATTGGCGTAGTTGTTGCCTTCGCCGTTGCAGGTTTTATCGCTCTGCAAACAGAAAAAGGCAAGCAAGCACTAGCATTTGCCCGTGAATCGCACATCGAAGTGCGTAAAGTAGTTTGGCCTACTCGCCAAGAAGCATTGAATACAACATTTATTGTACTTGCAGCTACTGGCATCATGGCATTGGTCCTATGGGGACTGGATGCATTATTGATGCAAATTGTCAATTTGATTACAGGCGTATAGGCACCACGAATGAGTGAAGCAAAGAAAAGATGGTATGTGGTACAGGCGTTTTCTGGCTACGAAGGCCGAGTCTGTAAATCACTACTCGAACATATCAAGATGCATGGCATGGATGACTACTTTGGTGAGGTATTAGTACCTACTGAGGAAGTGGTTGAGATGCGTGCGGGTCAGCGTCGCAAGAGCGAGCGCAAGTTCTTCCCTGGTTACGTATTAGTACAAATGGAAATGAACGACGAAAGCTGGCACTTAGTGAAAAGCATTCCACGTGTAATGGGCTTTATTGGTGGTACTTCTGACCGCCCAGCGCCGATTTCTGATCGTGAAGCCGATGCCATTCTACAGCGTCTACAAGAAACGACTGAAACACCGACTCATCGCGTTATGTTTGAGCCTGGTGAAGTGGTTCGCGTTATTGATGGCCCATTTGCTGACTTTAACGGTACCGTTGAAGAAGTGGATTATGACAAGAGCCGCCTAAAGGTTTCTGTGATGATCTTCGGTCGTTCAACACCGGTAGAATTAGATTTTGGTCAGGTTGAGAAAACCTGATTAAATAAAACACAAAATGTGTTTGGAATTGGGTGCGGATTTGATTATAATCCGCACCCATTGTTTTCAGGGGAGCCAATTGGCATGTTGCCGATTAGCGTTTGAACCCAAATAGAGGAAAATGTCTCATGGCAAAGAAAGTTGATGGCTACATCAAGCTACAAGTAGCAGCTGGTGCTGCTAACCCGTCACCACCAGTTGGTCCTGCTCTAGGTCAAAAAGGTGTGAACATCATGGAATTCTGTAAAGCATTCAATGCTCGTACTGAAAAGTTCGACAAAGGTATGCCAATTCCAGTTGTTATCACTGTATACACTGACCGTTCTTTCACTTTTGAAACTAAGACTCCACCTGCGTCTTTCCTACTGCTTAAAGCAGCTGGTCTGAAGTCTGGTTCTGGTCGTCCTAACACTGAAAAAGTGGGTACTATCAAGCGTAGCGCTGTTCAAGAAATCGCTGAAACTAAAGCGGCTGATATGACTGGTGCCGATATGGAAGCTATGATGCGTTCTATCGAAGGTACTGCGCGTTCAATGGGTTTGGTAGTAGAGGACTAATACAATGGCAAAGCTAACTAAACGTGCGCGTCTTATCCGCGAAAAAGTAGAAGCTACTAAAAGCTACGACATCAACGAAGCTGTTGCTCTTCTTAAAGAACTAGCTACTGCTAAGTTCGTTGAGAGTGTTGACGTTGCGGTTAACCTAGGTGTTGACCCACGTAAATCTGACCAAAACGTTCGTGGTGCTACTGTACTACCACACGGTACTGGTCGTGAAGTACGTGTTGCTGTATTCACTCAAGGTCCTAACGCAGACGCTGCTAAAGAAGCTGGCGCTGAGCTTGTTGGTATGGATGAGCTTGCTGCACAGGTTAAGGCTGGCGAGATGGACTTCGACGTAGTTATCGCATCTCCAGATGCAATGCGCGTTGTTGGTCAACTAGGTCAGATCTTAGGTCCACGTGGTCTAATGCCTAACCCTAAAACTGGTACTGTAACGCCAAACGTTGCTGAAGCAGTTAAGAACGCTAAAGCTGGTCAGATCCGCTACCGTAATGACAAGAACGGTATCATCCACACTACTATCGGTAAAGTGGACTTTGAAACTGCTCAGCTTAAAGAAAACCTTGAAGCACTTATCGCTGCACTGAAGAAGGCTAAGCCTGCTTCTGCTAAAGGCGTTTACGTGAAGAAGGTCAGCATCTCTACCACTATGGGTGCAGGTGTTGCCGTTGACCAAGCTACCTTGGCTGACGTTAAGTAATTTTACAAGCTGCGTGCGTTAGTCTATAATGCGCGCACCTTGTGGGTTGGAGCCTGATTTTTCAATTAGTTGGAAGGTTCAGGTTTCCGTCCAAGACCGTAGGTGTTAGCTGTTTAGGGTTAACTTAATTTCCTACGTAGACGGTGTCGAACCCCAGATAGATTTATATCTGCTGGATTTTTCGCGCCGTAAGTAACTGTTTATCTTTTAGATATTCAGTGTGGTAAATACTAGGGGTATCCCTAGATAGAATCCAGGAGTAAAGCCAATGGCATTAAGACTCGAAGACAAAAAAGCGATTGTTGCTGAAGTCAACGAAGCTGCCAAAGGTGCACTTTCTGCAGTTGTTGCCGATTCTCGCGGTGTAACTGTAGGAGCTATGACTGGCTTACGTAAGTCTGCTCGTGAAGCTGGTGTTACTGTTAAAGTTGTACGTAACACTCTAGTTAAGCGCGCAGTTGAAGGTACTGAATTTGAGTGCCTTGGTGAGTCGTTCACTGGCCCAACTTTGATTGCATTCTCTAACGAGCACCCAGGTGCCGCAGCGCGTCTTCTAAAAGACTTCGCTAAAGAGCAAGAAGCATTTGAAGTTAAAGGTGCAGCTTTTGAAGGGGAATTCATCCCTGCAGCTGATATTGATCGTTTGGCGAAACTACCAACATACGAAGAAGCACTAGCACAGTTCATGATGACTCTAAAAGAAGCATCTGCTGGCAAGCTTGTACGTACTTTGGCCGCTCTACGCGATCAGAAAGAAGCAGCTTAATTTTAAAGTTCGCTGCTTAATTATTGAATTCAGAACAATAGGAAATATTTCTAATGTCTATCACTAAAGACCAAATCTTAGAAGCCCTAGCAGAAATGTCTGTTATGGAAGTTGTTGAACTAATCGAAGCAATGGAAGAGAAGTTCGGCGTATCTGCTGCTGCAGCTGTTGTTGCTGGCGGTGCAGAAGGCGGCGCAGCTGCTGAAGAGAAAACTGAGTTTGACGTAATGCTAACTAACCACGGTGCAAACAAAGTTGCTGTGATTAAAGCACTACGTGGCGCTACAGGTCTAGGCCTGAAAGAAGCTAAAGGTATGGCTGAATCTGCTCCAGTAGCAGTTAAAGAAGGCGTATCTAAAGAAGAAGCTGAAGCTATCAAAGCTGATCTAGAAGCTGCTGGTGCTGAAGTAGAGATCAAGTAAGCTATAGCTTAACTTACTCTCTCCCGAGTAATCGGGTGGAGGCTGACGGTTTTTTAACCGTCGGCCTTTTTTGCGCTATATGCGCAGGCGATTTTTTATTCACCGTTTGTCGCCACATATTTGCAGTCCCTAGCAGTGATTATTGGCTAGGTTCTTGCCATCAACGGTGATGGGCAAACGTGCTGTTTAACAATAGTGTTAATCAGTCTTGGTCACATCTCGCAAACAGAGGAAACCCATGGTTTACTCCTATTCTGAAAAGAAGCGTATTCGCAAAGACTTTGGTAAAAGTCCACAAGTGCTGGATATCCCTTACCTACTGTCAATTCAGTTGGACTCATTTAAGAAGTTCACCGATCAAGATCCTACTGGTGAGCGTGGTTTAGAAGCCGCTTTCCGTAGCGTTTTTCCCATCAAGAGCTTTTCTGGTTATTCAGAGCTGCAATATGTCAGCTACAAACTAGGCGAGCCTGTATTTGATGTGAAAGAATGTCAAATTCGTGGTGTTACATACTCTGCACCTTTGCGCGTTAAACTGCGCATGGTTCTGTATGATCGTGAAGCTGCCGCTGGCACAGTAAAAGATATCAAAGAACAAGAAGTCTACATGGGGGATATCCCTCTAATGACTGAAAACGGTACCTTTGTTATCAATGGTACTGAACGTGTAATCGTATCTCAGTTACACCGTAGTCCTGGCGTATTCTTTGATCACGACCGTGGTAAAACCCACTCTTCAGGTAAGGTGCTTTATAACGCACGTGTTATTCCTTACCGTGGTTCATGGTTAGACTTTGAATTCGACCCTAAAGATGCGCTATTCGTACGTATCGACCGTCGTCGTAAGCTACCAGCAAGTATCATCCTGCGTGCACTTGAGTACTCTACTCAAGACATCCTTGATCTCTTCTTCGACCGTGTCGATTTCAAGATTAAGAATGACGTATTAGTGATGGACTTAGTGCCAGAGCGTCTACGTGGTGAAACTGCTAGCTATGACATTAAAGACTCTGAAGGTACTGTATTAGTTGAGAAAGGACGTCGTATTACTGCTCGTCACATTCGTCAGCTAGAGAAAACCAATACCACAGAGCTTGAAGTACCAGTTGAGTATATCGTTGATAAGATTGCAGCACAGGATTACATCGACCCTGATACAGGTGAAGTGATTGTTTCTGCAAACAGCGATATCAGCCTAGAAGATTTAGCTAAGCTATCTCTAGCCGGTATTAAAGAGGTTGGCACCCTGTATATCAACGAGCTTGATTCAGGTGCATATATCTCTGACACCTTGCGTATTGATACCACAACTAACCGCCTTGAAGCCTTAGTTGAAATCTATCGCATGATGCGTCCAGGCGAGCCGCCAACCAAGGATGCAGCCGAAGCCCTATTCCAGAACCTGTTCTTCTCTGAAGAGCGCTATGATCTATCTAAAGTAGGTCGTATGAAGTTCAACCGTCGTCTCGGTATTGAAGATGACGAAGGTACTGGCGTACTGACGAAAGAAGATATCGTTGCGGTAATGAAGAACATCATTGCGATTCGTAACGGTCTTGATGAAGTCGATGATATTGACCACTTGGGTAACCGTCGTATCCGTAGTGTTGGTGAAATGGCTGAAAACCAGTTCCGCGTTGGTCTTGTTCGTGTAGAACGTGCCGTACGTGAGCGTTTGAGCCTAGGTGATCTTAACGAGCTAATGCCTCAGGATCTGATCAACGCTAAGCCAATTTCTGCAGCAGTGAAAGAGTTCTTCGGTTCTTCTCAGCTGTCTCAGTTTATGGATCAAAACAACCCATTGTCAGAAGTGACCCACAAGCGTCGTATTTCTGCATTAGGTCCAGGTGGTTTGACTCGTGAGCGTGCAGGTTTCGAAGTTCGAGACGTACACCCAACTCACTATGGTCGTCTATGTCCGATTGAGACCCCTGAAGGTCCAAACATTGGTCTAATTAACTCGCTAGCAAGTTTTGCCCGTACTAACTCATACGGTTTCCTAGAAACACCTTATCGTAAGGTTGTTGAAGGCGTAATTACCGATGATGTTGAGTACCTATCTGCGATTGAAGAAGGTCGTTATGTTATCGCTCAGGCGAACATCGAACTTGATTCAAACGGTCGCATGCTAGAAGAGATGGTTGCGTGTCGTCATAAGGGTGAATCTACCTTTATGCGTCCTCAAGACATCCAATATATGGACGTTTCTCCACAACAGATTATTTCTGTTGCGGCATCGCTTATTCCATTCCTAGAGCACGATGATGCGAACCGTGCATTGATGGGTGCGAACATGCAACGTCAGGCTGTTCCAACACTTAAGGCTGATAAGCCGCTAGTTGGTACAGGTATTGAGCGCACATTGGCTGTTGATTCAGGCGTTGTTGTTGCTGCTAAGCGTGGCGGTGTGATCGATTATGTCGATGCTAGCCGTATCGTAGTTAAGGTTCGAGAAGAAGAGTTGACGCCTGGTGAAGCGGGTATCGATATCTATAACCTAACTAAGTACACACGTTCTAACCAGAACACTTGTATTAACCAACGTCCTTGCTGTTTCGTTGGTGAGCCAGTGGTTCGCGGTGACGTATTGGCCGATGGCCCATCTACCGATTTAGGTGATTTGGCGCTTGGTCAAAACATGCGTATCGCCTTCATGCCTTGGAACGGTTATAACTTCGAGGATTCGATCTTAATCTCTGAGCGTGTAGCTCAAGAAGATCGCTTCACCACTATCCACATTCAAGAGCTTTCTTGTATCGCTCGTGATACTAAGCTGGGTAGCGAAGAAATTACTGCCGATATTCCAAACGTAGGTGAGTCTGCGCTGTCTAAGCTTGACGAATCAGGTATCGTTTATATCGGTGCTGAAGTTAAGGGTGGCGACATCCTTGTAGGTAAGGTGACACCTAAGGGTGAAACTCAGCTTACTCCAGAAGAGAAGCTGCTACGTGCTATCTTCGGCGAAAAAGCCTCTGATGTTAAAGACAGCTCACTACGTGTACCTAACTCAGTGAAAGGTACCATTATCGACGTTCAAGTCTTTACCCGTGATGGTGTAGAGAAAGATAAGCGTGCGGTAGAAATCGAAGAGATGCACATTGCTCAAGCTAAGAAGGACTTGACTGAAGAGTTCCAAATCTTAGAAGAGGGTGTATTTGGTCGTGCTCGCAACTTGTTATTGAACGCCGGCTTCAGTGAAGCTCAGCTTGCTAATATCGCTCGTGCAGACCTGCTAACTCAAGTCATCGATGACGAAGCTAAGCAGACTGAACTTGAGCAGCTAGCAGAGCAGCATGAAGAGCTGAAAGCTGACTTTGATAAGAAGTTCGAAATCAAGCGTCGTAAGATCACTCAAGGTGATGATTTAGCACCTGGCGTACTGAAGATCGTTAAGGTTTACCTAGCGGTTAAACGTACTATCCAGCCTGGTGATAAGATGGCGGGTCGTCACGGTAACAAGGGTGTAATCTCTAAGATTTGTCCTGTTGAAGACATGCCTTACGATGAGCAAGGAAACCCTGTAGACATCGTACTTAACCCATTGGGTGTACCATCGCGTATGAACATTGGTCAGGTACTTGAAGTTCACATGGGTGCAGCGGCTAAAGGAATTGGTAACCGTATTACCGAGATGCTTGAAGAGCAACGCGAGCTTGCTGAGCTACGCGGCTATATCAAGCAGGTATACGAGCTAGGTGATGAAGTTCAACAGAAGGTTGATATCGACTCATTCACCGACGACGAAGTGATTCGTCTAGCCAAGAACCTTAAAGGTGGTATTCCAACTGCAACACCAGCGTTCGATGGTGCGAAAGAGAAAGAGATCAAGCAGATGCTTGAGCTTGCAGGTCTACCAACCTCTGGTCAGCTAACTCTGCATGATGGTCGTACTGGTGATGCGTTTGAGCGTCAAGTAACTGTAGGTTACATGTACATGCTCAAACTGAACCACTTGGTTGATGACAAGATGCACGCCCGTTCAACTGGTTCGTACAGTCTTGTAACTCAGCAGCCACTAGGTGGTAAAGCTCAGTTCGGTGGTCAGCGTTTCGGTGAGATGGAAGTATGGGCACTAGAAGCATACGGTGCCGCTTATACACTGCAAGAGATGCTAACTGTTAAGTCGGATGACGTTAACGGTCGTACTCAGATGTATAAGAACATCGTCGACGGTAACCACCATATGCAGCCAGGTATGCCTGAATCCTTCAACGTATTGCTGAAGGAGATCCGTTCACTCGGTATTAATATCGAGCTGGATCAAGAGTAAGACCTAGCCTAGGCTAAGTTTGGCAACCTCATGGTGCTCCGCAGCGCGGGGCACCCGGTTTAACTCCTTCAGGAGAGAAACGTGAAAGACTTATTAAAGTTTCTGAAACAGCAAAGTAAGACTGAAGAATTTGAAGGTATCAAGATCGGCCTTGCGTCGCCTGACCTAATTCGTTCTTGGTCATTTGGTGAAGTTAAGAAGCCAGAAACCATCAACTATCGTACCTTCAAGCCTGAGCGTGAAGGTCTATTCTGTGCGCGCATCTTCGGTCCAGTTAAGGATTACGAATGTTTGTGCGGCAAGTACAAGCGCCTTAAGCACCGTGGTGTGATTTGTGAAAAGTGTGGTGTTGAAGTTACCCAGACTAAAGTACGTCGTGAGCGTATGGGTCACATCGAGCTGGCTAGCCCAGTTGCCCACATCTGGTTCTTAAAATCATTGCCATCTCGTATCGGCTTAATGCTAGATATGACATTGCGTGATATTGAGCGCGTACTTTATTTTGAATCATTTGTCGTTATCGAGCCTGGCATGACCAGCCTTGAGCGCGGCCAGATGCTAACAGAAGAAACTTATCTGGATGCATTAGAAGAGTATGGTGATGAGTTCGAAGCCAAGATGGGTGCAGAAGCCGTTCTTGAGCTACTACGTGCTATCGATCTAGAGCAAGAGATCGAGCAGATGCGTGAAGAGCTGCCATCTATCAACTCTGAGACTCGTCGTAAGAAAGTGACTAAGCGTCTTAAGCTTATCGAAGCTTTCTACAACTCAGGTAACAAGCCTGAGTGGATGATTCTAAAAGTACTACCGGTTCTTCCACCAGATCTACGTCCATTGGTACCACTAGATGGTGGCCGTTTTGCGACTTCAGATCTAAACGACCTATACCGTCGTGTGATTAACCGTAACAACCGTCTTAAGCGTCTATTAGACCTAGCGGCTCCAGACATCATCGTGCGCAACGAAAAGCGTATGTTGCAAGAGTCTGTTGATGCATTGCTAGATAATGGTCGTCGCGGTCGTGCTATTACTGGTTCTAACAAGCGTCCATTGAAATCTTTGGCAGATATGATCAAAGGTAAGCAAGGTCGTTTCCGTCAGAACCTACTTGGTAAGCGTGTTGACTATTCAGGCCGTTCGGTAATTACCGTAGGTCCTACTCTGCGTTTACATCAGTGTGGTCTTCCTAAGAAGATGGCACTTGAGCTATTCAAGCCTTTCATCTATGGCAAATTAGAAGGTCGTGGCCTAGCTACAACCATTAAAGCTGCTAAGAAGATGGTTGAGCGTGAAGTTGCTGAGGTTTGGGATGTACTTGATGAAGTGATCCGTGAGCATCCAGTGATGCTTAACCGTGCACCAACACTGCACAGACTCGGTATCCAAGCGTTCGAACCTGTACTGATTGAAGGTAAAGCTATTCAACTTCACCCACTCGTTTGTGCGGCGTATAACGCTGACTTCGATGGTGACCAAATGGCTGTTCACGTGCCACTGACGCTAGAAGCTCAGTTAGAAGCGCGTGCCTTGATGATGTCAACTAACAACATTCTATCGCCTGCAAACGGTGAGCCGGTAATTACTCCGTCTCAAGACGTTGTACTAGGTCTTTACTACATCAGCCGTGAGCGTGTTAACGGCCGCGGTGAAGGCATGGCGTTTGAATCTGTACATGAAGCTGAAAAAGCATACCGTACAGGTGCTGCAGAACTACACGCTCGTGTTAAGGTTCGCATCACTGAAATAAACACTACAGAGACTGGTGAGAAAGTTGAATCTAACCGCATCGTCGACACCACTGTGGGTCGTGCGCTGCTTTCTATGATTCTACCTCAAGGTCTATCTTATGATCTGGTTAACCAGAACATGGGTAAGAAACAGATCTCTAAGCTACTGAACACTTGTTACCGTCAACTAGGTCTAAAAGATACCGTAATCTTTGCTGACCAATTGATGTACACAGGTTTCCACTTTGCGACAGTATCTGGTGCTTCTGTGGGTATCAACGACATGGTGATTCCAGATGAGAAGTACACCCTAGTTGCTGATGCAGAAGCTGAAGTACGTGAAATTCAAGAGCAGTTCCAATCAGGTCTTGTTACCGCCGGTGAGCGTTACAACAAGGTTATTGATATCTGGGCAAGTGCTAACGAGAAAGTCTCTAAGGCTATGATGGAGAACCTGTCGAGCGAGACAGTGATCAACCGTGATGGTGAAGAAGAGAAGCAGGAGTCATTTAACAGCATCTATATGATGGCTGACTCGGGCGCTCGTGGTAGTGCGGCACAGATTCGTCAGCTAGCTGGTATGCGTGGTCTGATGGCGAAGCCGGATGGCTCTATCATTGAAACGCCGATTGTGGCGAACTTCCGTGAAGGTCTAAACGTATCTCAGTACTTCATCTCGACCCACGGTGCGCGTAAAGGTCTTGCCGATACCGCATTGAAGACAGCGAACTCGGGTTACCTGACTCGTCGTTTAGTAGACGTAGCACAAGACTTAGTTGTCATCGAAGAAGATTGTGGCACGTATGAAGGTCTAGTAATGAAGCCGCTAATTGAAGGTGGTGACGTTGTTGAGCCGTTACGTGAGCGTGTGCTTGGTCGTGTTGTTGCAGAAGATGTTTACTATCCAGGTACTGAAGAAGTATTTGCTCCACGTAATACTCTGCTTGACGAAGCTTGGTGTGACAAGCTTGAAGAGAACTCTATCGATGAAGTTATCGTACGTAGCGTAATTACTTGTGACACAGACTTTGGTGTGTGTGCTAAGTGTTACGGACGTGACTTGGCTCGTGGCCACTTGATCAACCATGGTGAAGCCATTGGTGTTGTTGCTGCTCAGTCAATCGGTGAGCCTGGTACACAGCTTACCATGCGTACCTTCCATATTGGTGGTGCGGCATCGAGAGCTTCTGCAGAGAACAATGTTCAAGTTAAGAACGCTGGCTCACTCAAGCTGCATAATGCTAAGCATGTCACTAACAGTGAAGGCAAGCTAGTTATTGTTTCTCGTTCTTCTGAAATCGCCATCATTGATGAGCTAGGTCGTGAGAAAGAACGTTACAAGGTGCCTTATGGTACTGTTCTAGAGAAACTAGAAGATGCGACTGTTAGCGCGGGTGAAATCATCGCTAACTGGGATCCGCATACTCACCCAATTATCTCTGAGGTAGCGGGTAGTATTAAGTTCGTTGATATGATTG
Source organism: uncultured Shewanella sp. (assembly GCA_947503555.1). Lineage (GTDB taxonomy): Bacteria > Pseudomonadota > Gammaproteobacteria > Enterobacterales > Shewanellaceae > Shewanella. The sequence goes on along the minus strand of CANNEE010000024.1, from coordinate 29,619 downwards.
AAGGTGTCACTATGACACGTCAAACTGACGAACTAACGGGTCTATCGTCTATCGTGGTGCTTGACGTTGCTCAACGCCCAACTGCGGGTAAAGAGATGCGTCCAATGATCCGTCTTGTTGGCGCCGATGGCAGCGACTTGATGATCCCAGGTACAGACGTAACCGCACAGTACTTCTTACCAGGTAACGCAATCGTTAACCTAGATGATAATGCGCCAATTAACGTTGGTGATGCGTTAGCACGTATTCCGCAAGAGTCATCTAAGACTCGTGATATTACCGGTGGTCTACCGCGTGTTGCAGACTTGTTCGAAGCGCGTAAGCCAAAAGAGCCTGCAATTCTTGCAGAAGTCTCAGGTACTATCTCATTCGGTAAAGAGACCAAGGGTAAGCGTCGTCTTATCATCACGCCAGCCGATGGTGGTGAGCAGTATGAAGAGATGATTCCTAAGTGGCGTAACCTAAACGTGTTCGAAGGTGAAAAAGTTGAACGCGGTGAGGTGATTGCCGATGGTCCTGAAGCTGCACATGACATTCTACGTCTTCGTGGTATCCACAATGTAGCTAACTACATTGTTAACGAAGTACAAGACGTTTACCGTCTACAGGGTGTAAAAATTAACGATAAGCACATCGAAGTGATCATTCGTCAGATGCTACGTAAGTGCGAAATCGTTGATGCTGGTGACAGTGAGTTCCTAGCGGGCGAGCAGGCTGAAGTATCTCGCGTTAAGATTGCTAACCGTGAGCTTGAAGCTCAAGGTAAGCGTCCAGCGGTATTTGAGCGCGAGCTATTAGGTATTACTAAAGCATCGCTAGCGACTGAGAGCTTCATCTCAGCAGCCTCGTTCCAGGAAACGACTCGCGTACTAACCGAAGCTGCCGTAGGCGGTAAGAGCGATAAACTACGTGGCTTGAAAGAGAACGTTATTGTTGGTCGCTTGATCCCAGCCGGTACAGGTTATGCGTACCACCAAGGTCGTAACCAAGCTAAGGCTCAGACTGAAGAAGAAGTACCGAGCATCAGTGCAAGTGAAGCAGAGCAGAACCTTGCCGATCTACTTAATTTGACCTAATTTGGCTCGATTAAGTAAATAGCTTGTAAAAAAAGGCGCCTTTGGCGCCTTTTTTATTGGAAAATAGAGGAAAAGTTGTCTATTTCTTGACAGGCAGGCTTTACCTTTCTAAAATTCCGCGTCCCACCATTGTGGGATATAGATTTTTCACACCTTACATGTTGAGTTTACTCAACTGAATCGGAGCTATACATGGCAACTGTAAACCAGTTGGTACGTAAGCCTCGCTCGCCAAAAGTCGTTAAGACTAATGTGCCAGCGTTAAATGCGTGCCCACAAAAGCGTGGTGTTTGTACTCGTGTGTACACTACCACTCCTAAAAAACCTAACTCAGCACTACGTAAAGTAGCGCGTGTGCGTCTAACTAACGGTTTCGAAGTAACTTCGTACATCGGCGGTGAAGGCCACAACTTACAAGAGCACAGCGTGATCCTAATCCGCGGTGGTCGTGTAAAAGATTTACCAGGTGTTCGCTACCACACAGTTCGTGGCGCCCTTGACTGTGCCGGCGTAAGTGCTCGTCGCCAAGGTCGTTCTAAGTACGGTGCTAAGCGTCCTAAGTCTTAACTTATTCCGTTAAGTAAGGCCAAGCTAAGTTAATTTAATTCCAGTTTTGGAAATCCCTGAAGCATACGGAGAATTGTTATGCCAAGACGTCGCGTTGTAGGACAACGTAAAATCCTACCAGATCCAAAGTTTCAAAGTGAGTTGCTGGCTAAGTTCATCAACGTCATTATGCAAGACGGTAAAAAGTCTACTGCAGAAAAAATTATCTACAAGGCGCTAGATGTTGCTGCTGAAAAGAAAGGCGGTGAGCACCTAGTAATCCTTGAGGCAGCCCTGGAAAATGTTCGCCCAGCAGTCGAGGTTAAGTCTCGTCGTGTTGGTGGTTCTACTTACCAGGTACCATGTGAAGTTCGTCCAGTGCGTCGTAACGCACTAGCGATGCGTTGGTTAGTTGAAGCTGCTCGTAAGCGTGGTGAAAAATCTATGGCTCTACGTCTAGCTGGTGAATTGCTAGACGCTTCAGAAAATAAAGGTACTGCTGTTAAGAAGCGCGAAGACGTGCATCGTATGGCAGAAGCAAACAAAGCGTTTGCTCATTACCGCTGGTAATGTCCTGGTGTGGGCTTTGGCCCACACCGTGTTTTATATCGCTAAGATGACAGTCTTAGCTAAGAGGGTGTAATCGTGGCTCGTACAACTCCAATTGAGCGCTATCGTAATATCGGTATCTGTGCTCACGTTGACGCTGGTAAAACCACAACTACTGAACGTGTTCTTTTCTATACCGGTATGTCTCATAAGATCGGTGAGGTTCATGATGGCGCAGCTACCATGGACTGGATGGAGCAGGAGCAGGAACGTGGCATTACCATCACCTCTGCCGCAACCACTACTTTCTGGCGTGGTATGGATGCTCAATTTACCGAGCACCGTATCAATATCATCGACACCCCTGGTCACGTTGACTTCACCATTGAAGTTGAACGTTCTTTGCGTGTGCTTGATGGTGCTGTCGTTGTATTCTGCGGTTCTTCAGGTGTAGAACCTCAGTCTGAAACGGTTTGGCGTCAAGCTGACAAGTATCATGTACCACGTATCGTGTTCGTCAATAAGATGGACCGTGCCGGTGCGGATTATGACAGTGTAATTGACCAGATCCGTAATCGTCTTGGAGCCACTTGTGTGCCTATTCAATTGAATATTGGTGCAGAGGATGAGTTTAAAGGCGTTGTCGATTTGATCAAAATGAAAGCGATTAACTGGTCAGAAGCTGATCAGGGTACCACTTTCACCTATGAAGAGATTCCAGCTGAACTTGCCGATAAAGCTGCAGAAATGCGCGAGTACTTGGTAGAAAGTGCAGCAGAAGCTTCAGAGGAGCTGATGGATAAGTACCTAGAAGAAGGTGACCTATCTGAAGAAGAGATCAAGAAGGCATTACGTGATCGTACGTTAAATAACGAAATCGTTTTGGCAACTTGTGGCTCTGCATTTAAAAACAAAGGGGTTCAAGCAGTACTTGATGCTGTTGTTGACTTCTTACCATCGCCAATCGAAGTCCCTGCAATTAAAGGGATCGATGAGAAAGAGAATGAAGTTGAACGTCCATCGGACGATGATGCGCCTTTCTCTGCGTTAGCGTTTAAAATTGCCACCGACCCATTCGTGGGTACATTAACCTTTATGCGAGTTTATTCTGGTGTAATGGAAACGGGTGCTGGTGTTTATAACTCAGTTAAGCAAAAGCGTGAGCGTATCGGCCGCATGGTGCAGATGCATGCTAACGACCGTAAAGAGATCAAAGAAGTTCGCGCCGGTGATATCGCCGCAGCTATTGGTCTTAAAGATGTGACAACTGGTGACACTCTGTGTGATCCAAACAACAAGGTTATCCTTGAGCGTATGGAGTTCCCAGAGCCTGTGATTACTATCGCAGTAGAGCCTAAGTCACAAGCCGACCAAGAGAAGATGGCGATTGCGCTACAAAAGTTAGCGGCAGAAGATCCATCATTCCGTGTTGAAACCGACGAAGAGTCTGGTCAAACACTGATCTCTGGTATGGGCGAGCTACACTTAGACATTATTGTTGACCGTATGCGTCGCGAATTTAATGTCGAGTGTAATGTAGGTAAGCCTCAGGTAGCGTACCGTGAGACTATCCGCTCGACCGTAGAAGTAGAAGGCAAATTCGTACGTCAATCAGGTGGTCGTGGTCAATTTGGTCATGTCTGGTTGAAGCTAGAGCCTCAAGAAGAAGGTTTTGGCTACGAATTCGTTAACGAGATTGTTGGTGGTGTGGTTCCAAAAGAATACATTCCAGCAGTTGATAAAGGTATTCAAGAGCAGATGAAGAACGGCGTATTAGCTGGTTTCCCTGTTCTCGATGTAAAAGTCACCTTATATGATGGTTCATATCATGATGTGGACTCTAATGAGATGGCGTTTAAGGTTGCAGGTTCTATGGGTTTCAAGAAGGGTGCGCTAGAGGCGGATCCTGTGCTACTCGAGCCTTGCATGAAGGTTGAAGTGACTACCCCAGAAGATTACATGGGTGATGTAGTTGGTGACTTGAACCGTCGTCGTGGCATGATCGAAGGTATGGATGACGGCATTGCCGGCGTTAAACTTGTTCGTGCTGTAGTACCTTTATCTGAAATGTTTGGTTACGCCACCGATTTGCGTAGTGCGACGCAGGGTCGTGCTTCATACTCTATGGAGTTCTTGAAGTATTCTGATGCACCGCAAAACGTGGCAAAAGCAGTAATGGAAGCTAGAGGTTAATCCTTTAGGTGACATTGGTGTTAATTTAATTGATACTTGTCCAGTGAGACTGGACTATTCTGAAAAGAAAGGAATATATCGTGGCTAAAGAAAAATTTGAACGTAGCAAACCGCACGTAAACGTAGGTACCATCGGTCACGTTGACCATGGTAAAACAACTCTTACCGCTGCTATCTCTGCAGTATTGACTAAGACTTACGGTGGTGAAGTTAAAGATTTCGCATCTATCGATAACGCTCCAGAAGAGCGTGAGCGTGGTATTACAATTAATACTTCTCACATCGAATATGACACACCAACTCGTCACTACGCACACGTAGACTGCCCAGGTCACGCGGATTATGTTAAAAACATGATTACTGGTGCTGCTCAAATGGACGGCGCAATCTTGGTTGTTGCATCTACTGACGGCCCAATGCCACAGACTCGTGAGCACATCCTACTTTCTCGTCAGGTAGGTGTACCTTTCATCATCGTATTCATGAACAAGTGCGACATGGTTGACGATGAAGAACTACTAGAACTAGTAGAAATGGAAGTTCGTGAACTTCTTTCTGAGTATGACTTCCCAGGTGATGACCTACCAGTTATCCAGGGTTCTGCTCTTAAAGCGCTTGAAGGTGAGCCAGAGTGGGAAGCGAAGATCATCGAACTAGCTGAAGCTCTAGATACTTACATCCCAGAGCCAGAGCGTGCAATCGACGGTGCATTCATTCTACCAATCGAAGACGTATTCTCAATCTCAGGCCGTGGTACAGTTGTAACTGGTCGTGTTGAGCGCGGTATCATCAAGGTTGGTGAAGAAGTAGAAATCGTAGGTATTAAAGAAACTACTAAGACTACTTGTACTGGTGTAGAAATGTTCCGTAAGCTGCTTGACGAAGGTCGTGCAGGTGAGAACTGTGGTGTACTACTACGTGGTACTAAGCGTGATGAAGTAGAGCGTGGTCAAGTATTGGCACAGCCTGGTTCAATCACTCCACACACTACTTTCGAATCAGAAGTATACGTACTATCTAAAGATGAAGGTGGTCGTCACACTCCATTCTTCAAAGGCTACCGTCCACAGTTCTACTTCCGTACAACTGACGTAACAGGTACTATCGAACTACCTGAAGGCGTAGAAATGGTAATGCCAGGTGACAACATCAAGATGGTTGTTACTCTAATCTGCCCAATCGCGATGGACGAAGGTCTACGCTTCGCTATCCGTGAAGGTGGCCGCACCGTAGGTGCTGGTGTTGTAGCTAAGATCATCGACTAATCTCGATTTTTAGTGATAGAAAAAGGAAGCTTCGGCTTCCTTTTTTATTGGCTGTGAAAAAGTACTGGATTTCTGTGTATAACTCAGTATAATCCTCGCCACTTTGTCCTCTACGTATATTTTGCGTAAGAGTTGAACAATGGGGTTGTAATCCTTTGTTGGATGAGTATAATAGCCCCTCGCTTATTTTGAATAAGCGACAAAACAGTTTAGCCGATTGAGCTAAACACAAACAGCGACTCCGATATGTGAGTCGAACGGTTAAATCATCTCACTCTGCTTTTCCAATAAGGAAGAGGTTAGAGGGTGATTTTTTATGTGTTAATTTTAGGAGCTCTGGTCAATGCAGAACCAAAGAATCCGTATCCGCTTAAAAGGCTTCGATCACCGTTTGATCGATCAGTCTACTGCGGAAATCGTTGAAACTGCTAAGCGTACTGGCGCTCAGGTACGTGGTCCAATCCCACTACCAACGCGCAAAGAGCGTTACACCGTTTTGATCTCTCCGCACGTCAATAAAGACGCACGTGATCAGTACGAACTACGTACCCACAAGCGCCTAGTTGACATCGTAGAACCAACTGAAAAGACTGTTGACGCACTAATGCGTTTAGATCTTGCAGCTGGTGTCGACGTACAGATTAGCTTGGGTTAATTGAGATCCTTAGAAGAGGTTTGAGAGATGGCTATCGGTCTTATTGGTCGTAAAGTAGGCATGACGCGCATCTTCACTGAAGATGGCGCATCAATACCTGTTACTGTAATTGAAGTAGCTGCGAACCGCGTTACCCAGGTAAAAACTCTGGAAAACGACGGCTACCGCGGTCTTCAACTAACAACAGGTACCAAAAAAGCCCATCGCATCACTAAGCCAGAGGCAGGTCACTTTGCCAAGGCGGGCGTAGAAGCCGGTCGTGGTTTGTGGGAAATGCGTTTGGCAGATGGTGAAGGCGAAGGCATTGAAGTTGGTGCTGAGCTGAAAGTAGATATCTTCGCTGAAGTAGCGAAAGTAGATGTTACTGGTCAGTCTAAAGGTAAAGGTTTCCAAGGCGGTATTAAGCGCTGGAACTTCTCTACTCAAGACACGACTCACGGTAACTCATTGGCGCACCGCTCGAATGGTTCTATCGGTCAGAACCAAACGCCTGGTCGCGTATTTAAAGGCAAGAAAATGTCAGGTCACATGGGTGCTGAGCGTGTAACGACTCAAAACCTAGAAGTTGTGCGTGTAGACGCAGAACGTAACCTGCTATTAGTTAAAGGTGCCGTACCTGGCGCTACTAATGGCGACCTGATCATCAAGCCTGCCGTTAAAGCTTAAGGTCTGAGGAGATAGTAATGGAATTGGTATTGAAAGACGCTCAGAGCGCTCTTGAAGTTTCCGAAACTACCTTCGGCCGTGACTTTAATGAAGCACTGGTTCATCAGGTAGTTGTAGCTTACGCTGCAAACGCGCGTCAAGGCACTCGTGCTCAAAAGACTCGCGCAGAAGTAACTGGCTCTGGCAAAAAGCCATGGCGCCAAAAAGGTACTGGCCGCGCTCGTGCTGGTACTGTTAAAGGCCCAATCTGGCGTGGTGGTGGCGTATCTTTCGCTGCTAAGCCACAAGATCACAGCCAAAAAGTGAACAAGAAGATGTACCGTGGGGCGCTTAAGAGCATCCTATCTGAATTGGTACGTCAAGAGCGTCTAATCGTAGTTGAAAAGTTTGGTGTTGAAGCGCCTAAAACTAAAGAGCTTAAAGCTAAGCTAGCAGCTATGGATCTTGAAGACGTACTTATCGTAACTGCTGAAGTTGACGAAAACTTGTTCCTAGCAGCTCGCAACCTGTACAAGGTTGACGTTCGTGACGTAGCTGGTATCGACCCAGTTAGTCTAATCGCGTTCAACAAAGTGCTAGTCACTGCTGACGCTGTTAAGCAAATCGAGGAGATGCTGGCATGATCCGCGAAGAACGTTTGCTAAAAGTTATTCTTGCTCCTCACATCTCTGAAAAGAGTACTGTGAGCGCAGAAATGAACAACACTGTAGTTTTCCGTGTAGCGATTGATGCAACTAAAGCTGAAATCAAAGCAGCGGTTAAGAAACTATTTGAAGTTGAAGTAGATTCAGTACGCACTTTGGTATGCAAAGGCAAAACTAAGCGTCACGGTGCCCGTATGGGTCGTCGTAGCGACTGGAAAAAAGCCTATGTTACTTTAGCCGAAGGTGCTGACATCGATTTCGTCGGCGGCGCTGAGTAAGCAAAGGAGAATTATCATGGCAGTTATTAAGTGTAAGCCAACCTCTCCAGGTCGTCGCCACGTAGTTAAAGTGGTGAACAAGGATCTGCATAAAGGTAAACCTTTTGCAGGCCTGTTGGCGAAAAAATCTAAGAGTGGCGGTCGTAACAATACTGGCCGTATCACTGTCCGTCACGTAGGTGGTGGTCACAAGCAGCACTATCGTTTGATTGACTTTAAGCGTAACAAAGATGGTATCCCTGCGAAGGTTGAGCGTTTGGAATATGATCCAAACCGTACTGCTCACATCGCATTGGTACTTTACGCTGACGGTGAGCGTCGCTACATCCTTGCAGCTAAAGGCATGCAAGCTGGTGACAAGATCCAGTCAGGCATCGATGCTGAAATTAAATCTGGTAATGCTTTACCTCTACGCAACATCCCAGTGGGTAGTGTTGTACACGCAGTTGAAATGAAGCCTGGTAAAGGTGCTCAAATTGCGCGTTCAGCTGGTGCTTACGTTCAAGTTGTTGCTCGTGATGGCGCATATGCAACTCTACGTCTTCGCTCTGGCGAAATGCGTAAAGTTCCAGTTGACTGCCGCGCGACTCTAGGTGAAGTAGGTAATGCCGAGCACATGCTACGCCAACTAGGTAAAGCTGGTGCTAAGCGCTGGAGAGGCGTACGCCCGACAGTTCGTGGTGTTGCAATGAACCCAGTTGATCACCCTCATGGTGGTGGTGAAGGCCGTACTTCTGGTGGCCGTCATCCTGTTTCACCTTGGGGTATGCCTACTAAAGGTCATAAGACCCGTAGTAACAAACGCACCGACAAGTACATTGTACGTCGTCGCAATAAATAGTAAGAGGATTCGCCATGCCACGTTCTCTCAAGAAAGGTCCATTCATTGACCTGCACTTGCTGAAGAAGGTAGAGAAAGCGGTGGAAACCGGTGACAAAAAGCCTATTAAGACTTGGTCTCGCCGTTCTATGATCATCCCAAACATGATTGGGTTGACCATCGCTGTCCATAATGGTCGTCAGCACGTACCTGTGTTCGTTACTGACGAAATGATCGGTCACAAGCTTGGTGAGTTTTCACCTACTCGCACTTATCGCGGCCATGCTGCTGATAAGAAAGCGAAGAAGCGTTAATACGGGAGACATAAGATGGAAGTTTTAGCTAAACATCGTTTTGCCCGTACGTCGCCTCAAAAGGCTCGTCTGGTTGCAGATCAAATCCGTGGGTTGCCTGTTGCTAAGGCTCTCGAAGTTCTAACTTTTAGCCCAAAGAAAGCAGCTGTACTTCTTAAGAAAGTACTAGAATCTGCTATCGCAAATGCTGAGCACAACGAAGGTGCTGACATCGATGAGCTAAGAGTTGGAAAGGTTTTCGTTGACGAAGGCCCAACAATGAAGCGTATCATGCCTCGTGCTAAAGGCCGTGCTGATCGTATATTGAAGCGTTCCAGCCACATCACTGTGGTTGTATCAGATCGCTAGGAGAGAGCAATGGGACAGAAAGTACATCCTAATGGTATCCGTCTGGGTATCACCAAGCCTTGGATCTCGACCTGGTACGCAGATAAGTCAGATTATGCAAATAACCTGAGCAGCGACTGGGAAGTGCGTAAGTATCTTGAAAAGAAACTTAAGAGCGCATCAGTATCTAAGATTGTTATCGAACGCCCAGCGAAAAGCATCCGCGTTACTATTCACACTGCCCGTCCAGGTGTTGTGATTGGTAAGAAAGGTGAAGACGTTGAAGTATTGCGTGCCGAAGTTGCTAAGTTAACTGGCACTCCTGCGCAAATTAACATCGCTGAGATCCGTAAGCCTGAATTAGACGCTAAGCTAGTTGCTGACAGCATCGCTTCACAGCTAGAGCGCCGTGTTATGTTCCGTCGTGCTATGAAGCGTGCGGTACAAAATGCAATGCGTCTTGGTGCTAAAGGTATCAAAGTTGAAGTTAGTGGCCGTCTAGGTGGCGCTGAAATCGCACGTTCTGAGTGGTATCGTGAAGGTCGTGTACCTCTACATACTCTACGTGCTGATATCGACTATTCTACTTCTGAAAGTCACACTCAATACGGTGTGATTGGCGTGAAAGTTTGGGTCTTCAAAGGTGAAGTTCTAGACGGTATATTGCCACAGAATGAAGAGCCGAAGCAGCAGCCTAAGCGTAAGCCTCGCGGTAAATAGGAGAGCCTACAATGCTGCAACCTAAACGTATGAAATTCCGCAAGATGTTCAAAGGCCGCAACCGTGGTCTAGCGAACGGCACTGAAGTTAACTTCGGTGATTTCGGTCTGAAAGCTGTTGGACGTGGTCGTCTAACTGCTCGTCAAATCGAAGCTGCGCGTCGTGCAATGACACGTCACATTAAGCGTCAAGGGCAAATTTGGATTCGAGTTTTCCCTGACAAGCCTATTACCTCTAAGCCTCTTGAAGTGCGTATGGGTAAAGGTAAAGGTAACGTTGAATACTGGGTATGTCAGATTCAACCAGGTAAGGTTCTTTATGAGATGAATGGCGTTTCTGAAGAGTTAGCTCGTGAAGCTTTCTCTCTAGCTGCTGCCAAGCTTCCAATTAAGACTACCTTCGTAACTAAGACGGTGATGTAATGAAAGCGAGCGAACTAAGAGAAAAAAGCGTTGAAGAGTTAAACGCTGAACTACTTGGTCTGCTGCGTGAGCAGTTCAACCTGCGTATGCAACACGCCACTGGTCAGTTGAGCCAAACTCATCAGCTGAAGCAAGTGCGTCGCAACATTGCGCGTGTTAAGACCATTATTACTTCTAAGGCGGGTGCATAATGTCTGATAAAATCCGTACTGTGCAGGGTCGTGTGATCAGCAACAAGATGGACAAGTCCATCACTGTTGCGATTGAGCGTCAAGTTAAACATCCTATCTACGGAAAGTATGTTAAGCGTACGACTAAGATCCACGCTCATGACGAACAAAATCAGTGTAATGCTGGTGATACCGTGACTATTCGCGAGTGTCGTCCGCTGTCTAAGACTAAGTCTTGGACTCTGGTTGAAGTAGTTACAAAAGCTTAATATTATTAAGCTTCTAGGTAAGCGGCCCCTTTTTTTGGGGCCGTTTGTTTTTTAATACTATCCTTTCCCATACAGTGGTGTTATACTTGCGCGCCAATTTTGTCATTATTAGGCAAAATTGATGTAATTGTTGCCCCATCTGGGGGTTTGTGTAGTAACGATAGCGGAGCACTTAAAATGATCCAAATGCAATCGACTCTAGAAGTCGCCTGTAACAGTGGCGCTCGTAGAGTTCAGTGTATTAAGGTCTTGGGTGGCTCTCATCGTCGTTATGCCGGTATCGGCGACATCATCAAGGTTTCTGTAAAAGAAGCAATTCCTCGCGCTAAAGCGAAGAAAGGTGATGTGTATAACGCGGTGGTAGTCCGTACTAAGAAAGGCGTACGTCGTCCAGACGGTTCTGTCATTCGCTTCGATCGGAACGCAGCGGTTTTGCTTAACGCTAACCTTGCACCGATTGGTACTCGTATCTTTGGACCAGTGACACGTGAATTGCGTACTGAGCAGTTCATGAAAATTGTCTCGCTGGCACCAGAAGTACTGTAAGGAGCTTCAAAATGGCAGCTAAAATCCGTCGTGAAGACGAAGTAATTGTACTAGCAGGTAAAGACAAAGGTAAGCGCGGTAAGGTTACCCAAGTACTTCCTACTGGTAAGTTAATTGTTGAAGGCATCAATCTTGTTAAGAAGCACCAGAAGCCTAACCCACAACTGGGTGTGACTGGTGGTATTATCGAGAAAGAAGCACCGATTCAAGCATCAAATGTAGCGATCTTCAACCCTGCTTCTGGCAAGGCTGATCGTATTGGTTTCCGATTTGAAGACGGCAAAAAAGTTCGTTTCTTTAAGTCGAACAGTGAACTCGTTAAGTAACTGGAGTAAACGATGGCGAAACTGCATGATAAGTACAAAGAGACTGTGATTGCTGAACTTTCTAAAAAGTTCGGTTATACCAGTGTCATGCAAGTCCCTCGGATTGAAAAGATCACCCTTAATATGGGTGTTGGCGAGGCAGTAGCAGATAAGAAAGTTATGGAGCATGCGCTTCGTGACATGACTGCTATTTCTGGTCAAAAGCCTGTTGTAACTGTAGCTCGTAAATCAGTTGCAGGCTTTAAAATCCGTGAAGGCTACCCTATTGGCTGTAAGGTAACACTACGTGGTGAGCGTATGTGGGAATTCCTTGAGCGTTTAGTAGAAATCTCAATCCCTCGTATCCGTGACTTCCGTGGTCTGAGCGCTAAGTCGTTCGACGGCCGTGGTAACTACGCTATGGGTGTTCGTGAGCAAATCATCTTCCCTGAAATCGATTACGATAAGATCGATAAGATCCGCGGGTTAGATATTGTTATCACTACTACTGCTAAGAATGACGAAGAAGGCCGTGCTCTACTAGACGCGTTCAACTTCCCATTCAAGAAATAAGGGTAGCGCAATGGCAAAAAGTTCAATGAAAGCACGTGAAGCAAAACGTGCCAAGCTCGTAGCTAAGCACGCTGAAAAGCGCGCAGCTCTTAAAGCAATCATCAGCGCGCCAACAACTTCTGACGAAGATCGTTGGGACGCGGTTCTTAAGCTGCAAGGCCTACCACGTGACTCTAGCTCTTCGCGTCAGCGCAATCGCTGTAGTCAAACTGGTCGCCCACATGGTTTCCTACGTAAGTTCGGCCTAAGCCGTATTAAATTACGTGAAGCAACCATGCGTGGTGAAGTTCCTGGTCTGCGTAAGGCCAGCTGGTAAGCACTGTCACGGAGTAAGCTATTATGAGCATGCAAGATCCTATTGCGGATATGTTAACCCGTATTCGTAACGGCCAAGCTGCTAACAAAGTATCAGTTACTATGCCGTCTGCTAAGCTAAAAATCGCTATCGCGAAATTGCTTAAAGATGAAGGTTATATCACTGACTACGCCGTAGCAGATGAAGCCAAGCCTACACTGGAAATCACTCTTAAGTATTTCCAAGGGCAACCAGTCGTTGAGACTATCCAGCGCGTAAGCCGTCCTGGTCTTCGTATTTACAAAGGTAAAGACGAGTTACCAAAAGTGATGGGTGGCCTGGGTGTCGCAGTTGTTTCCACTTCTAAAGGCTTGATGACTGATCGTGCCGCCCGCCAAGCTGGCATGGGTGGTGAAGTTATCTGCTACGTAGCTTAAGGAGTTAAGAATGTCTCGTGTTGCAAAAGCACCGGTCACTCTTCCTGCAGGCGTAGAGGTGACATTAAAAGATCAGGAAATTACCGTTAAAGGCGGTAAAGGTAGCCTGACTCGAGTAATCAACAGCGCGGTAAGCGTTGCCGTTGAAGGTAACGAAGTTAAGTTTGCACCAGTTGAAGGCGTTGCTAACGCTTGGGCGCAAGCTGGTACTGCTCGTGCATTGGTTAACAACATGGTTGTTGGTGTATCTGAAGGTTTCGAAAAGAGACTAACTCTTATTGGTGTTGGTTACCGTGCAAAAGTTGCCGGTAAAGGCGTTGATTTGACTTTAGGTTTCTCACATCCTTTAGTACATGAACTACCCGCTGGCGTAACAGCAGAGTGTCCTAGCCAAACTGAAATCGTACTTAAGGGTACTGATAAGCAGTTAGTTGGTCAGGTGGCTGCTGAGATTCGCGGATACCGTCCACCAGAGCCTTATAAAGGTAAGGGTGTTCGTTATTCTGACGAGCAAGTACGCCGTAAAGAGGCTAAGAAGAAGTAGGTAACGCGATATGGATAAGAAAACATCTCGCTTACGTCGCGCTACTCGTGCACGTAAGAAAATCCAAGAGCTGGGCGTTAACCGTCTAGTTGTGCATCGCACGCCGCGTCACATCTATGCTCAGGTAATTAACCCTGAAGCACAAGTTGTGGCAGCAGCTTCAACCGTTGAAAAAGCGGTTAGCGAGCAACTGAAGAGCACCGGTAACGTTGACGCAGCTAAAGCTATCGGCAAAGCCGTAGCAGAGCGCGCGATCGAAAAAGGCGTAACAGTAGTTGCGTTCGATCGTTCTGGTTTCAAGTATCACGGTCGTGTTGCTGCACTAGCAGATGCCGCTCGTGAAGCTGGCCTCCAGTTCTAAGGGGTGATGAAAATGGCTAAATTTGAAGCTCAGCAACAAAAAGACGATTTGCAGGAAAAACTAATTGCTGTAAACCGTGTTTCTAAAGTAGTTAAAGGCGGTCGTATCTTTAGCTTCACTGCACTAACAGTTGTCGGTGATGGTAATGGTAAGGTTGGCTTCGGCTATGGTAAAGCGCGTGAAGTTCCAGCTGCTATTCAAAAAGCAATGGAAAAAGCACGTCGCAACATTGTTAATGTAGAACTTAACGAAGGCACTCTACACCACCCAATTAAGGGTCGTCACTCAGGTTCGCGTGTTTACATGCAGCCAGCAAGTGAAGGTACTGGTGTAATCGCCGGTGGTGCAATGCGTGCCGTATTGGAAGTTGCAGGTGTACACAACGTACTATCTAAAGCTTACGGTTCTACTAACCCGATCAACATCGTTCGCGCTACTGTAGACGCACTGGTACATATGAAGTCACCAGCACAAGTTGCAGCTAAGCGTGGCCTGAATGTTGACGAAATTCGGGGGTAATGCACCATGGCTAAGAAAACAATTAAAGTAACTCAGACTAAAAGTGCTATTGGTCGTTTACCAAAGCACCGTGCCACACTTACTGGCCTAGGTCTGCGCCGTATTAATCACACTGTTGAACTAGAGGATACTCCTGCTGTTCGCGGTATGATTAATAAAGTTTACTACATGGTTTCGGTGGAGGAATAAGCGATGCGTTTAAATACTCTATCTCCAGCTGCAGGCTCTAAGTCTGCACCAAAGCGTGTAGGTCGCGGTATCGGTTCTGGTTTAGGTAAGACTGCTGGTCGTGGTCACAAGGGTCAAAAATCTCGTAGCGGCGGCGGTGTTCGCGTTGGCTTCGAGGGTGGTCAAATGCCACTTAAGATCCGTTTGCCTAAGTTCGGTTTCACTTCGCGCCTATCTTTGGTAAGTGCTGAAGTTCGTCTACACGAACTAGCAAAAGTTAACGGTGATGTTGTCGACCTTAACGCACTGAAAGATGCGAATTTAATTACTCGCAATATCCAGTTTGCGAAAATTGTTCTTTCAGGTACCATTGAGCGCCCAGTGACTGTAAAAGGTCTAAAGGTAACCAAAGGTGCACGTGCAGCTATTGAAGCTGCCGGCGGTAAGATCGAGGAATAATAGTCGATGGCAAAACCAGGACTTGATTTAAAAAGCGCGAAAGGCGGTCTATCAGAATTGAAGACACGTCTCCTGTTCGTGATTGGTGCAATTATCGTCTTTAGAGCCGGTTCGTTTGTACCAATTCCTGGTATTGACGCAGCTGTATTAGCTGAGTTGTTTGCTCAGCAAAAGGGTACCATCTTGAGCATGTTTAACATGTTCTCTGGTGGCGCCCTTGAACGTGCCTCGATATTTGCATTGGGTATCATGCCGTACATTTCTGCATCTATTATTATGCAGTTGTTGACTGTGGTTCACCCTGCACTCGCTGAACTTAAGAAGGAAGGTGAGTCAGGCCGTAAGAAAATCAGTCAGTACACGCGTTATGGTACCTTAGTGTTAGGTACGTTCCAGTCGATCGGTATAGCAACGGGTCTTCCAAACCTAGTGCCTGGCCTTGTGGTCAACCTAGGTATTGGTTTCTATGTTGTAGCTGTAATCAGTTTAGTTACCGGAACCATGTTCCTTATGTGGCTAGGTGAGCAGATTACCGAACGAGGCATTGGTAACGGTATCTCGATTCTTATTTTCGCAGGTATTGTTGCTGGTTTGCCTTCAGCTATCGGTCAAACGGCCGAGCAGGCGCGTCAAGGCGATTTGAACGTATTAGTGCTGCTGTTATTGGCATTGATAGTATTTGCTGTAACTTACTTCGTAGTGTTTGTAGAGCGTGGTCAACGTCGTATTGTCGTTAACTATGCAAAACGTCAGCAGGGCCGTAAGGTATTTGCTGCACAAAGCACACATCTACCGTTGAAAGTGAATATGGCAGGTGTTATTCCGCCAATCTTTGCGTCCAGCATCATTTTGTTCCCAGGCACACTGGCTCAGTGGTTTGGTCAAAATGAGTCCATGACATGGTTAAGTGATTTTTCACTAGCTGTTTCTCCGGGACAACCGCTGTACTCATTGTTATACTCAGCTGCTATTATCTTCTTCTGCTTTTTCTATACAGCGTTGGTATTTAACCCACGTGAAACTGCAGATAACTTGAAGAAAAGTGGTGCGTTCATTCCCGGGATACGTCCTGGAGAACAGACTTCGCGTTACATTGATAAAGTGATGACTCGCCTGACATTGGCAGGTGCGTTATACATTACCTTTATCTGTTTAATTCCGGAGTTCATGTTAATTGCGTGGAAAGTACAGTTCTACTTTGGCGGTACTTCACTACTAATTATGGTAGTCGTAATCATGGACTTCATGGCTCAGGTTCAGACCCATATGATGTCTCATCAGTATGAGTCTGTGATGAAGAAAGCCAATCTAGTTAACAAAGCGAACTTAGATCGCTTTGGTAAGTAAGATAGGCTTTACGGAGTGATGAAATGAAAGTTCGAGCTTCCGTGAAGAAGATCTGCCGTAACTGCAAGATCGTAAAGCGTAGTGGCGTTGTACGCGTTATCTGTGTTGAACCAAAACACAAACAGCGTCAAGGCTAAAAAAGCATTTGACCAGCTCGTTTTTTGAGCTGGTCAAAATATTATTTGCTAAATTGTCATCTGTCGAGTATCCTACCGGGCTTTTCACAGATGACCTTTAACTTAAGGAGTGCATAGTGGCCCGTATCGCTGGCATTAACATTCCTGATCATAAGCATACTGTTATTGCATTGACTGCAATTTTCGGTATCGGTCGTACTAGCGCTAAAGCAATTTGTGCTGCTAGTAACGTTGCCGAAGATGCTAAGATCAAGGAATTGAGCGAAGCTCAAATAGATACTCTACGTGAAGAAGTTGCCAAATACGAAGTAGAAGGTGACTTGCGTCGTGAGATTTCAATGAACATCAAGCGTCTTATGGATCTTGGTTGTTATCGTGGTCTCCGTCACCGTCGTAGCCTGCCCCTACGTGGGCAACGTACTAAGACCAATGCGCGTACGCGTAAAGGTCCACGTAAACCTATTAGAAAGTAACGGGAAGGTAAACCAAAATGGCTAAAGTTCCGTCACGTTCTCCGCGTAAGCGCGTACGTAAGCAGGTTGCTGATGGCATGGCTCATATCCATGCATCTTTCAACAATACAATTGTTACCATTACAGATCGTCAAGGTAATGCCCTAGCATGGGCTACCGCAGGTGGCAGTGGTTTCCGTGGTTCACGTAAATCTACTCCATTCGCTGCACAGGTAGCTGCTGAGCGCGCAGGTAATGCTGCTCAGGATTATGGTGTTAAAAATCTTGAAGTATTCGTAAAGGGTCCAGGTCCAGGTCGTGAATCAGCCATTCGTGCGCTGAACGCTGTTGGTTATAAAATTACCAACATTACCGATGTGACGCCTATCCCTCATAATGGTTGTCGTCCTCCTAAAAAGCGTCGTGTTTAAGTCGCGGTTTTAGATAGGAAAGTTGGAGAAAGAACATGGCAAGATACTTGGGTCCTAAGCTCAAGCTCAGCCGCCGGGAAGGTACAGACCTCTTCCTAAAAAGCGGTGTGAGAGCAATCGATTCGAAGTGTAAGCTTGAAGCTGCACCTGGTCAGCACGGCGCTCGTAAGCCTCGTCTGTCAGAGTACGGTCTACAGCTACGCGAGAAGCAAAAAGTTCGTCGTATTTACGGTGTGCTAGAAAAGCAATTCCGTAACTACTATAAAAATGCTGCACGTCTAAAAGGCAATACCGGTGAAAACCTATTGCAACTTTTAGAAACCCGTCTTGATAACGTAGTTTATCGTATGGGCTTTGGTGCGACACGTGCAGAAGCACGTCAGCTGGTTAGCCACAAGTCAATTTTGGTTAACGGTCGCGTTGTTAACATTCCTTCATTCAAAGTGTCTGCGAATGATGTTGTTAGCGTTCGTGAGAAGTCTCTAAAGCAAGCTCGTATTAAGGCTGCTCTAGAAGTGGCTGCTCAGCGCGAGAAGCCTACATGGGTAGAAGTAGACGAAGCTAAAATGTCTGGTGAGTTTAAACGCCTACCAGAGCGTAGCGATTTGTCTGCGGAAATTAACGAACAGCTGATCGTCGAACTTTACTCTAAGTAAAGTTAACTTAAAAGAGAGGACACAATGCAGGGTTCTGTTACAGAATTTCTTAAACCGCGTCTCGTTGATATCGAGCAGGTTAACCCAACTCGTGCCAAAGTTACTTTGGAGCCACTTGAGCGTGGTTTCGGACACACTTTAGGTAACGCGTTGCGTCGTATCCTTTTGTCATCAATGCCTGGCTGCGCGGTTACCGAAGTCGAGATTGATGGCGTACTGCATGAGTACAGCAGTAAGGAAGGCGTACAAGAAGATATCCTTGAAATATTGCTTAACCTTAAAGGTCTAGCAGTGACTATCGAGGGTAAAGACGAGGCTATGCTCACGTTGAGCAAGTCCGGCGCAGGCCCTGTTACCGCAGCAGATATTACTCATGACGGCGATGTTACCGTTATGAATCCGGATCATGTTATTTGTCATCTGACAGGTAACAGTGACATTAGCATGCGTATCCGTGTTGAGCGTGGTCGTGGTTATGTTCCAGCTTCTGCTAGAGCACAAACCGAAGACGACGAGCGCCCAATCGGTCGTTTGCTAGTCGATGCTTCTTTTTCACCTGTAGCGCGTATCGCCTACAATGTGGAAGCTGCGCGTGTTGAACAGCGTACTGACTTGGATAAACTCGTTATCGATATGACTACCAATGGTACTATCGATCCTGAGGAAGCCATCCGTCGTTCAGCGACCATCCTAGCAGAACAGCTAGATGCGTTTGTTGAGCTTCGCGATGTTACTGAGCCAGAGCAAAAAGAAGAGAAGCCAGAGTTCGATCCAATTCTGTTGCGTCCTGTCGACGATCTAGAGCTAACTGTACGTTCAGCCAACTGCTTGAAGGCTGAAGCGATTCATTACATCGGAGATCTGGTACAGCGCACAGAGGTTGAGCTGCTTAAAACCCCTAACCTTGGTAAGAAGTCTCTTACCGAAATTAAGGATGTTTTGGCTTCTCGCGGACTGTCTTTAGGTATGCGTCTTGAGAACTGGCCACCGGCTAGTCTTGCAGACGACCTATAAGTCCCAGATTTGTACAGATTTAGGTAATAAGGATTAGGTCATGCGCCATCGTAAGAGTGGTCGTCAACTTAACCGCAACAGCAGCCACCGCCAAGCTATGTTCCGTAACATGGCTGGTTCACTTGTTCGTCATGAGATCATCAAGACAACAGTAGCCAAGGCGAAGGAACTGCGTCGCGTAGTTGAGCCTCTGATAACACTTGCTAAAAGTGACAGCGTTGCAAATCGTCGTTTGGCATTTGCTCGTACCCGCGACCAAGAAGTCGTAGGTAAATTATTTACTGAATTGGGTCCACGCTTCCAGGAACGTCCTGGTGGTTACACCCGTATCCTAAAGTGCGGTCTACGTACAGGTGATAAAGCACCAATGGCGTACATCGAGCTAGTTGGTCGTCCTGAAGCAGCTGAAGCTGTTGAAGATGACTCTGCTGAATAAGCTTAGGTAATTCAATAAAAAGCCGCGTTATTTAACGCGGCTTTTTTTATTCTACCCACACAGCCCTTCTCAGAACGTTATCAGGGATCGTGAGTTGCCACTTCTTAATGCCACTTCGGCTTAATACATAGCGCCCAGTACTATCTGTTTTAGGAAACAGGGATCTAGGTTTAGTCCCAGCAAGTAATCTTCTACCTAGTGTCGCAGCATTAACGCCGTGGACATAGCCATCTAACACATAGCCGCCTATATTCCCCTCTTTGCCAATGCTAAAGCTCCAGAAGCCGAAGTGAGGAACCGATGCATGTTGTCGAGTCCAAGAGAGCACTTCTAATTCCGGAACATGTTCTCCTTTGCTGTCCTTCAGGGTTTGATAAAGGCCGATAAAGATCGCGGTGTAACCTAAGTCTTTAGCATTGCTGACGAGCTGTTGCCAATGTTCATAATTATCAATGGACTTGATATCGAGTTGTGTCTCGCCAATATTAACCGTTTCTTTTTTCTTCGTTATATAGTCAGTTGTGACTTGAGAGGTGATGCCAGAGTCAAATAGGACTAGTACTTTTGGATTGGGGCGCTTTCCGATTAACTGCTGTGCCAGAATGATAGAGCGTTTAAATAGGGGGCGTTCTAGAACCCCTGTGAAGTTATCTGCTTCATTTAGCTTATAGTGCCTAGCATCTTGATTAATTCCCAAGTATACCACTGGAGTCTGTGTCGCTCTTAGACGCTGGTGAAGGTATTTAACGGCGTTATCATCGCCTAAGAATACAAGGTCAGGCTTGACGGCCAAATATAGCTCCCAGGCTTCGTCAGCTCTTGCTTGATACGCTTCAGGCTGAATGCGTTTGGTATCCATGTGGTAGTGGTAATAGCTATGGTTGTCGCCTAACGTATCTTTAATGGCAAGGTTATAGTCTAACTCCCATGGGTAACTCGCATGATAGCTGCCTATTATAAGGATTTTTGCACTTAACGCTGGAATGCTAAATGTTAATAGTAAGAGCGCTATTATTAGCCTCATAGCTCACCCTCCATTAACAATAGACGTAGACGTTATAATCAATATAGGGCGGGTAAGGGGAGTTTGGCAATAAAAAAGCCTCACTAATGAGGCTTTATGTATATGGATACCTAATTGGTATTATTGCTTTGACTTGGTTTGGGTTTCTGTATATTCCACTTTATTGTGGCTCTGACCCATAGCTTCCGCAACTTCTGGTGGCATATAGTTCTCGTCATGCTTAGCAAGCACTTCGGTTGCTTCCAGCTTACCAGGTTCAATTAGTACGCCTTGCGCCACGATGCCTTGTCCTTCCCTAAATAGGTCTGGAAGTAGGTCATCATAGGTTACGATAACTTCGCCACCTAATGAATCATGAACAGCAAACTCTACATATAAGCTTTCTGGATCTCGGTTCATTGAGCCCACGGTTACCATACCGCCTACACGTATGCGTTGACCGATTTCTGGCTTAATTCCCGTATCTTGTTTGCCTTGAACTATCTCCGTAGGAGTGTAGAAAAGGTTCAGATTAGAGTTGAGTGCGTACAAGAGTAGTGATGCGATGGCAGCGACACCGCCAATTAGGGCAACAGCAAGTGCTAGGCGCTTTTTACGTCTTGGATTCATGACTTGTTACCTCTGTTTTTTTTTAATTTTTCTTCGCGTTGGATCTTCTTTGAAATCTCGGTTAATACTCGCTTTTCTTTTTTAGAGCTAATGAAAATTAGGCTAGTTAAGCAAGTGAAGGTGACACCATAGGCAAGCCACACATAGAAGCCATAGCCACCCATATTGAAAAAGTCTGCGATAGAATCAAATTGTATCATGGTTTGACCGCTCCTTTTGCTAACTCTCTAACCCAAGGGCGCATGCCATTTCGGGCAAGAATTTCTGCTTTGAATCTAACTGTGGTAACCGCAGCGATTAGTAGACCAAAGCCAAGAATATTAATCACGAGAGGGATAAGCATCTCTGGTGGCATGCTAGATTTCTCAGTGATCTTAATCGTAGATGGCTGGTGCAGTGAACTCCACCATTCTACCGAGTATTTGATAATAGGAATATTGATGACACCTACGATGGCAAGAATGCCAGCTGCTCTAGCGGCAAGTACTTTATCTTCAAATGAGGCATAGAGGGAAATCACACCTAGATAAAGGAAAAGTAGCACCAATTCAGAGGTTAATCTAGCATCCCAGACCCACCAAGTACCCCACATAGGCTTACCCCAAGTCGCACCAGTAAACAGGGCGATAAAGGTAATAACTGCACCAATGGGCGCAATTGACGCGGCAGCCCAGTCAGCGGCTTTTATCTGCCATACAAGGCCAATAAATGATGCCGTCGCCATACCCATATAGGCAGCCATAGACATAGATGCAGCAGGAACATGGATAAAGATGATGCGGTAGCTATCACCTTGTTGATAGTCGGTAGGAGCAAACAACAGTCCCCAGATGGTACCTGTGCAAATAAATGCCAAGGCTAGGAAACTAAACCAAGGTAAAAGCTTGCTTGAAAGGTTATACGCCCGCTCAGGATCGGCGTAGGGATGTAGCCATTTCCACATACTAGTTAGTACTCACTCGCAATGAAGCGCCAATCGCAAAAGGCGCTAAAGTTAATGAACCGGCTAACATTGCACCTATTAGCGCAAGTTGTCCGTCATAGGGTAGATTCATGCCCGCAGCGTCAATAGCGCTGGTAGCAAAAATTAGTACAGGTATATATAAAGGTAGTATTAGAAGGCTGAGTAATACTCCACCTTTACGTAAGCCTACAGTTAAAGCGACACCGATGGCACCGATTAAGCTTAGTACTGGCGTGCCAAGGGCCAATGTCGCGATAAGTGCGCCATAGCTATTGGCCTCTAAATTCAGTAACACAGCCAGCAAAGGTGCTATTAAGATCAGTGGTACACCTGTCAGCAACCAATGGGCAAAGACTTTAGCAAGCACCATAATAGATAATGGTTGTGGACTAAGAAGCATCTGTTCTAAGGTGCCGTCCATAAAGTCAGCTTTGAATAGTCGCTCAAGAGAAAGCATAGAAGCCAGCAGTGCTGCGACCCAGATAATCCCTGGGGCTATGCGTGCAAGCATTTGTGGTTCAGGTCCTACGCCTAATGGAAACAGAGTAACCACCATAACGAAAAAAAGTAATGGGTTAAAAATATCGCCACGGTGACGAATGGCGATCTTGAGATCACGCTTGAGTAAGGTGAAAAATGCTTGAGTAAAACTTAGCCCTTTTTGCATGTAATTGTCGGCTCCGTTATAGGAAACGATAATCGAGACGGATTTTTCTTAATCTGTCATCACCGATTATGCTCATATCTTGGTGAGTCGTCATAATGACGCACCCACCATTATTCGCGTGTTCTAGGAATAACTCTTCTAGCTCTTCAACGCCTCGTTTATCGATGGCGGTAAAAGGCTCATCCAAAATCCATACTTTACAGTTAGTGTGCCAAAGCCTAGCGAGAGCTGTTCGCCTGTGTTGTCCTGCCGATAAATGGCCTGCTAGGGCTTCTTCGAAACCAGATAAATTAACTTTTCCTAGAATGTCACCAGTATCGAAGCCACTATAACCACTTATCCTTAAGTTAAAGTTAAGATTTTCTTCGGCTGTAAGCTCACTCTTTACACCTGCTAAGTGGCCTAAATAAAGTAAGTCCTCGTTATATTCATCTCGGCAACGAGTGATATCTTCTTCTAGATAATTCACTTGTCCTGCATAGGGACGAGATAAACCGGCAATGATCCGCAATAAGCTAGTTTTACCAGCGCCATTTGGACCTTCAATTTGGACTATATCACCTGCTGAAATCGTGAAGCTAAGTTCATCAAAGAGGATACGTTCTTCGCGTATACAGGTAAGCGCATCTGCAGTGATCAATGGTGTAGGTTTGGATTCTTTCACTCGATTCTCTGTTCCAAGTGTTTATGACACAAGCAATTCTAACATAGACAATGATAGGGGTTTAGCCTTAGCTAAACCTTAAGTGTCAGCAATTTGAGCTGCTTCTGAAAAAGCAATTTATCCTATCTTTTTAAACAATTGCTAATATATTGCTAGAAGTGCGGCCTAGCTCCGCCTTTGCCATTATCCTCGTGATAATGATCACAAATAGGTGAGTTTTAATGAATCTTGTAGTATGCTAGGCGCGTTTAATAAGAAACTGCCTAATGAGAAAGGCAGCGGTGAGTTTTGAGTGTATTTGCATTAGGAATGTTTAAAATGAAAAAATTATTAACTATGACTGCAGTCGCCGCATTAACCTTATCGGCTAATACGTTTGCTCAGGATGGTGAAGCCGTTTATAAGAAGGCTTGTCATATTTGTCACGCTATGGGCGTGGCTGGTGCACCTAAGCTAAATGATAAAGCGGCTTGGGAACCACGTTTAGCTCAAGGTTATGATGTGCTAATCAAGACGATTAAAACTGGTAAAGGCGCTATGCCTCCAGGTGGTATGTGCACAGATTGTAGCGACGAAGATTATAAAGCTGCAATCGAGTTTATGGCTAAGTAAACTCAAGTAGTTTAATAATAAAAAAACCGGCTTTGGAGCCGGTTTTTTTATTGTTTGTATTAAAGTTTATTGTACTAATGTGTCTAACACTAGTTTTGCCGTGCCGCCCACTTCGACACTGGCCAGCGTACCTTTAAGGTCGCCTGTCTGAGGTTTTACGCTACCTCTTTTTGACAGTACTGCGATGATTTCTACATCCTTAGCGTCGCTAAGTTTGATATCTCCGCCCATGCCAGTGCTATCATCCAGTGTGATCGTAATCGGTAAGCTTGCTGCGCTGACTTTTGTCGCCGCCAATGGCATACGAGAGCCCTGAGTCGGTCTAGCGAAGACAAATAGCATATCGGTTTTATTGACTTGCTCCAGTAACTCTGGGGCAACTGACACCTCAATAGAAACTGTCTTGGCAGTGCTGGTTAATCCTTTATGAGCGTCATCATTTGGCATAGCGCCTTCAGCGCCCTGCATACGCATCTTAGCTGAATCGATAGCGCTAATAATGGCGCTGCGATCAATATCGCCTCTGCCACTTGCTAATATGGTTTCCCAAGAATTGATGGCTAGCTGATAGTCGGCGGTGAAGAAAGCGTTCATGCCGACAAGCAATAGAGTAGAAGCGTCTTCTGGATCGAGTGCGAGAGATTGATCAATTAGCGCCTGTACTTCAGGGGTCATCTGTTGACCCGCTTTGTAATATAAGGCTGTTGCTTTAGGGCCAAGTAGTTCTGCATGAACACCGACAAGTTCCATCACTTTGTCGAATGCACGTACCGCATCATCGTATCTGTTGGCTGAGATATAAGTATGGCCTAGGCTAAACCAACCTTGGCTGTTTTCTGGATCCGCTTCAACTTGAGCTTCCATCATCTGCACACGTTGTGACATGATTTCGGCAGTGCTCATACCTGAATGTGGAGCCTGTTGAACATGCTGCTTATCTAGATTTTCAAACTCTCCGAGCTGAATATACATATAGGCAGCAACAGCGACTAATACGCAAGACATAAGACTTGGCCAGAGTAAACCTTTAGGCTTAACTGTGGTCGTAAGGGATTCATCTTCACCTTGCTTAATATCTTGTAATAGACTGATTTCAAGTTCTTTCTTCAGTGCTTCAAATTCAGCCTGATCTAGCAGAGATTCATCGAGCTCTTTTTCGAGTACTGCAAGGCGTTCATTGAATAATTCAAGGTTGGTATCTTTTCGTACACCGGCGGTTTCTTTCTGTAGCAATTTTTGCTGACGGAAATGCGGTATCCAAATCAGCGCAAGACTGGCTAATACAACAAGCGCTATCACAATCCAAAATGTAGTCATTATTTATATTTCACGTTTAGTTAGTGACATTGCGGAGTAGCCGCAAGATGAATAGAAGTGATTATACGTAAAGATGATTCATTGAACAGTAATATAAGGATTTTCAACTCTGAAAATGCCGATACTTGCGTTGTGCTTCACAGATTAAATTTTAAAAAAAATAATTTCTGAAACTTAATTTTCCGTTAAGAAATACATGTGAAAATTTCACTATTTTACTAGTGTTTGGCTTGATATTTCTAAGTTTAGAAAGTGCGACAGGCCACCCATTATTGGGTTAAATAAGCAGACAGAAACTACAGCAAACACTAAAATGAGCAAAAATTCGTACAAGCTAATGTTCGTTAATTTTGCTTGTATTTTTGACTGAGGCATGAAGCCCATCAAACCTACTCCATTCAAGATTGAGGAAAACCCATGATCCCAGAACTTGGACATTTTTCGCTGATTATCGGCTTGGCATTTGCCGTGCTGTTAGCCAGTGTTCCGTTAATAGGTGTCGCGCGTAAAGACCAATACCTGGTTCGATACGCATGGCCATTAAGCTATGGTATGTTTTTCTTCATTCTGATGTCGGTCATTAGTCTAGGCTATAGTTTTGCCGTCGATGATTTCTCCGTAGCCTATGTGGCACATCACTCTAACTCTCAGTTGCCTATCTTCTTTAAGATAGCGGCAGTCTGGGGTGGCCATGAAGGCTCTTTGCTATTCTGGGTGTTTTCTCTGTCTGTATGGGCTGCGGCAGTTGCCTTATTCAGTAAAGGGCTTGAAGAAGTTTTTACCGCTAGAGTGTTAGCAGTACTGGCTTGGATTACCATTGGCTTTACTTTATTTATGCTGCTCACTTCAAGTCCATTTGAACGCTTACTGCCTATGCCAGCAGAGGGGCGGGATCTTAACCCTATGCTCCAGGATGTGGGACTGATATTCCATCCACCGATGTTGTATTTAGGCTATGTAGGCTTCTCAGTGAGCTTTGCTTTCGCTATCGCAGCTCTGATGAGTGGCCGTCTCGATTCGGCGTGGGCAAGATGGTCGCGTCCTTGGACACTTGCTGCGTGGGTATTCTTAACTGGTGGTATCGCCCTAGGTTCTTGGTGGGCATATTATGAGCTAGGCTGGGGTGGCTGGTGGTTCTGGGATCCAGTTGAAAATGCTTCATTCATGCCTTGGCTAATCGGTACTGCGCTAGTTCACTCCCTGATTGTGACTGAAAAACGTGGTGCTTTCCGTAACTGGACTGTTCTGTTATCGATCTTTGCTTTCTCTTTAAGCTTGCTCGGTACCTTTATTGTACGTTCTGGTGTTTTAACCTCTGTGCATTCATTTGCTGCCGACCCAACTCGCGGTATCTTCATTCTTCTATTATTGGGTCTAGCGATAGGTGGCTCACTAACACTGTTTGCTTTCCGCGCTAGCGAAATGGCAAGTCCTGCTCGATTTGAGCTTGTGTCTAAAGAAACCATGCTACTTGTATGTAACGTGTTACTCACCGTTGCTGCCGGCACTGTATTGCTCGGCACCTTATACCCATTACTTATCGATGCCCTAGGTATGGGTAAAATTTCTGTAGGACCTCCATACTTTAATGCGGTATTTGTGCCTATCGTACTTGTACTGTTTGTCTTTATGGGTATTGGCCCAGTAATCCGCTGGAAGCGTTCAAAAGAAGGTGAGCTTAAGCGTTTACTTATGGCTCCAGCAGTGATTTCTGTTATCTCAGGTTTAGCGATTCCATTCTTGATGGATGGACAATTTAATGCTTGGGTCGCGGCAGGTACTGCTACTGCTATGTGGGTATTCTTAGCGAGTTTAGTCGCTGCTTATTGTGTCGTTAAAACGCAAACTGGCAAACTTGATTTCAGCCGTTTAGGTCGTAGCCAGCTCGGTATGGTGATTGCGCATATGGGTATCGCTGTCTCCGTAGTCGGTGCCACCATGGTGTCTAACTACTCTCTGGAGAAAAGTGTACGCATGGGGCCAGGTGCTAGTTATGAATTGGCTGGCTATACCTTTAAGTATATTGAAACTAAGAATGTTCAAGGACCTAACTATACAGCCCAACAGGGACAAATTGAGATTTATCAAGGTGATGACTATGTAACCTTACTTCAGCCTGATCGTCGTCAATATAATGTACGTGTTATGGATATGACTGAAGCTGGTATCGATTGGGGCTTGTTCAGAGATCTTTATGTCACCATGGGTGACCCTATTAGCCGTACTGAGTTTGCAGTTCGTCTAAATTATAAGCCTTATATTCGTTGGTTATGGTTTGGCGGTATCTTTATGATGATTGGTGGTTTCTTTGCCGCATCGGATAGACGCTACCGTACTAAAACGGCTAAGGCCAAGCAGGGTGCATCGGCCAAGTTAGCAACGGCTTAGTTGAAAGGTAAAGTATGAAAAAGTTAGTACTCTTTATTCCGTTAGTTTTGTTCTTGGTGATGGGGGTATTCCTATATAAAGGTTTATTCCTTAATCCACAGAAACTCGATTCTGCATTGGAAGGTAAGCCTGTTCCTGCATTTAAGTTGCAATCTTTGGAATCGGCAGATACCTACATCACTAATGAAGATCTTAAGGGTAAGGTCTCTATGCTGAATATATGGGCAACATGGTGCCCATCTTGTAAGTATGAGCATCCTTTCCTAATGCGCTTAGCTCGCAAAAATATTTTGCCCATCTATGGTGTTAACTACCGTGATGACCGCACATTAGCGCTGAGAGAGTTTATGCGCGAGGGGGATCCCTATACGGCTAATATCTATGATAAGGATGGCCGTCTAGGTTTGGACCTTGGTGTCTATGGCGCACCAGAGAGTTATATTGTCGATCATAAAGGCATTGTCCGTTATCGCTATGCCGGTCCTATCGATCAACGAGTATGGAAAGAAACCCTTTTCCCTATGGTTCAGCAGCTACAAGCTGAAGCGGCTAAGGATGGTGCATCATGAGATTATGGTTAACGGCAATACTATTTAGCTTAGGCTTGTTGTCTATTGGAGTGAACGCAACTCCCGTGGATACCTATGAGTTTAAGTCAACAGAAAATCAGCAGCGTGCTATTGCACTGGCTCATGAGTTGAGATGCCCTCAATGTCAAAACCAAGATTTGGTTGACTCGAACTCTCCTGTTGCTAGAGATTTGCGCTTAGAAGTGTACAAGATGGTAGATGCTGGTCAGAGTGATGACGAGATTATTCAGTTTATGACTAGCCGCTATGGTGACTTTGTACTTTATAAGCCTAAATTAGAGTCAAAGACCTATGTGTTATGGATGGGGCCTTTTGCACTATTGCTCATCGGTTTAGCAATTGGTTTTGTGTTTATACGTAAGCAAAGAATTACACCGGAGAAAGTGACTGAGCTAAGTAAAGAAGAGCAAAAGCAATTGGATGCCTTGTTAAAGCAGAACAAAGTCGATAGCAAGGAAGAAAAAGAATGAAAGCCTTGATTAAAGGCATAGGTATTCTGATGCTAGGGATAAGCTTGCATGTACAGGCCTATCCCGGTATGCAAAAGCAGGCTCCCCAAGCTGCAGACGATTCTCGAGTTAACTTGATCAAAGTGCTTCCCCAGACTTTTCCTATTACTCCGGTTGCATTTAAGGATGCCAAAGGGAATCCGACTGATTTTAGTCAATACAAGGGAAAAGTGGTGATGGTGAACATGTGGGCGACTTGGTGTCCGCCATGTGTGAGAGAGTTACCTGCGATTGCTAGATTAGAGAAGAAGTTTTCCAACGACGATTTTGTGGTACTACCTATCTCGATCGATAGAAATGGAAAGGAAAAAGTAGCACCTTTTTTAAAGTCGATGGGAATGGAAAACTTTACTACCTATTATGACTCGACCCAAGAATTGGGTGAGGTCTTTCCATTGGATACTATACCTGCGACCTTTATTCTAAATCAGAAAGGTGAGCTGGTGGCCTATGTGAGAACCTTTGTCGATTGGGACGCAGATAAAGCAAAGGAGCTCATTCAAAGCTTTATTAAGCCGTAATCTAGCCTAAAACAGCATAAATTGACTAAAAAAGATCGTATTTGCCTAAAAGATCGGCATGCGATCTTTTTTTTATGAAAAGTCCTTGCGCGGTTTAAAATCTTCCCTATAATGCGCACCCACTGACACGGCAGACGGCGCAAGCTGATTTGAAGTGAAA
>CANNEE010000023.1 GCA_947503555.1 uncultured Shewanella sp. | reverse complement strand
GCGGGAGCCGGATTTGAACCGACGACCTTCGGGTTATGAGCCCGACGAGCTACCAAGCTGCTCCATCCCGCGACTGTCTGCGTTAAAGCGGGCTGAACTATAACGAGCTGGCAGAGACATTGCAAGGAAGAATCTGAAATAAGTTTTCAAGTGCTTAAATATAGAGCTGATTGGCAGTTTTTAAGCAAAATGAGAGCTAGTTTGTCTTAGCTTTTTGTGGGTTTGTAGATAATTCAACCAGTAAGCCTATTGGGTTTATCTTTTATGCTCGAGTGCAGGTATAATGGGGGATTGATTTTTACAGTGTGCCATTATCCATGTTTAATTTTTTTGCTGCAGCCCCAAAAGGGTTTGAATATTCACTCGCGACCGAGCTAAAAGCCTTTGGCGCAGAAGAAGTGAAAGAGAGCGTCGCTGGTGTCTATTTCT
This sequence comes from uncultured Shewanella sp., assembly GCA_947503555.1. GTDB lineage: Bacteria > Pseudomonadota > Gammaproteobacteria > Enterobacterales > Shewanellaceae > Shewanella. Next base: position 46,648 of record CANNEE010000023.1, on the reverse strand, counting down.
CTGCGCCACTTGAGCTCGCTTATCGTATTACCCTTTGGTCACGCCTAGCTAGCCGTATCATATTAATCATTTATAAAGGCCCATGTGAGTCGCCTGAGCAACTCTATAATGCAGCATATTGTATCGATTGGCCGGCACACTTTTCTAACAACAAACGCTTTAGTATCGATTTTCACGGTTTAGGCGGCTTTGTTAAAAACACCCAGTTTGGCGCATTGAAAATTAAAGATGCGGTCGTTGACCGTTTTCGCGATGATGGCATAGAGCGTCCAAATGTATCTCGCACCGATGCTGATTTTAGAATCGATGCTCACTATCGCAATCGTGTTATCACCATAGGTATGAACTTCTCTGGTCCTGCGCTACACCAAAGGGGATATCGCTCGACCACAGGTGAAGCGCCGCTTAAGGAAAACTTAGCCGCCAACATGCTATTTAGATCTGGCTGGCAAGATGATATGCAAGCGCTATTTGACCCATTTTGTGGTAGTGGCACTGTCTTGATTGAAGCGGCATTGATGGCATCGGATATGGCTCCGGGTCTGCAGAGAACCCAGTTTGGATTTGAGCACTGGCAGCGTCACAAGCCTGCGCTTTGGCAAGAGATTTTAGAAGAGGCAAGAGCTCGTGCTTCTATTGGTGCTAAGCGCTGCGACATTAAATTTTATGGCTCAGATATCGACTCTCGTGTGGTTGCTCTGGCAAAGCGCAATGCACAAAATGCAGGTGTCGATCATCTTATTGAATTCAAAGTGGCTAATGCACTGACTGCCGAACTGCCAAGCGAGAGCGGCATGCTCATGTCGAACCCGCCATATGGTGAGCGTTTAGGTAATGTCACAAGTTTGCTGCAACTTTATAATCAGTTTGGCGAGAGATTAAAGCGTGAGTTTGGCGGCTGGAAGGCGGCGCTGCTCTGTAGCGATATTGAGCTGATGTCATCGTTAAAGCTTAAAGCCGATAAACAGATGAGAATGTTCAATGGCCAACTAGAGTGTGCCTTTAACCTCTATACGCTGCATGCCAAGAGCACTCGCCGTGAAATGCCTCAGGTCGATGCAGATACCGATGTGAGCCAGATTGCCGTACCTTTTGCCAATAGGGTGAAAAAGAACGTTAAACAGCTTGAGAAGTGGGCCAAGAAAGAGGGAATTGATTGTTATCGCCTCTATGATGCCGATATTCCTGAGTACAATGTGGCTATCGACAAGTATCAAGATTGGATAGTCATCCAAGAGTACTCTGCGCCAGCTAATATTCCTGAGTCAGTGACCAAAAGACGCATGAGCGATGTGCTATTAGCCTTGCCAAATGCCATAGGAATCGATCCAGATAACATTATTCTTAAGACCCGTGAGCGTCAAAAAGGGGTAAAACAGTACCAGAAGCTCGATAGCGAGAAGCTTGAGCTAACGGCGGTAGAGTATGGCGCTAAGTTTAAGCTTAATCTTACCGATTACTTAGATACAGGTTTGTTCCTCGATCACAGGCTGACTCGTAAACTGGTTGGCGAGAAAGCCAAAGGACGTCGCGTACTTAACTTATTTGCCTATACGGGCTCAGCATCTGTTCACGCCGCTATTGGTGGGGCTAAGTCTGTCACAACAGTCGATATGTCGAACACCTATCTCAACTGGGCAAAAGATAACTTTATGCTCAATGGTTTGATGGGTAAGCAATATGACTTTATTCAAGCCAACTGCTTACAGTGGATTGAGGAGTGTGAGGATAAATTTGATCTTATCTTTATCGATCCGCCAACCTTCTCAAATTCTAAGCGTATGGAAGACTCTTGGGATGTTCAAAGGGATCATCTTAAGATGCTTTCAAACTTAATTAAGCTGTTGGCCCCAGAAGGTGAGATCATCTTCTCCAACAATAAACGCAAATTTAAGATGGATATAGATGGCCTTAACGACGCAGGAATGAAGGTGAGCAATATTGATAAGCAAACCTTGCCGCTGGACTATAAGCGTAATCCTCATATTCATAATACTTGGCTGATCACCCATGGCGAGTAACGCATATATTTTGTATCACACAGATGGCTGTCATCTGTGTGATTTGGCTATGGATTTGCTTGAACAGGTAAAAGTTGAACAGTCGAGTCTTGAGTATCGTCTTGTCGATATCTGTGATGATGAAGCTTTAGCTGAGGCATACGGTACACGCATTCCTGTTGTTAAACAGCAAGAGACAGCAAAAGAATTAGGCTGGCCTTTTACGGCTGAGCAGTTAATAGCATTTATAGGAGACTAGTTTGAGTCTAGTTCGGATCAACAATGGCTCTTTAGCCTATGGTTATACGCCATTATTACAAAACGCCGATTTCACTATCGAACCCAAAGAGCGAGTTTGTATTGTTGGGCGTAATGGCGCGGGTAAATCGACACTGCTCAAAGTACTCAGTGGTGACACGCTACTCGATGACGGTGAGTTTAATATCGCAACGGATATTAAGGTCAGCCGTTTGCAGCAAGACCCGCCCAAGGCAGAGCAGGGCACAGTTTACTCCTATATTGCAGCAGGGCTGCAAGAAGTGGGCGAGACGCTGGAGCGATATCATCATCTATCTCAAGAGGTCGCCAAGGTCTCTGGTGATGAAATGGAACGCTTACTTAAGCAGATGGAGCGCCTGCAGACAGAGCTTGATCACCTTAATGGTTGGCAGCTAGATACCCGTATTAACCAGCACTGTATCAGACTAGGTTTAGATGCCGATACGCCGCTTTCAGAATTATCGGGTGGTTGGCAACGTAAAGTCGCGCTAGCGCGAGCCTTGGTCAGTGAACCAGATCTGCTATTACTCGATGAGCCAACTAACCATCTAGATATTGATACCATTGAATGGTTAGAGCAGTTCCTATTGGGCTTTAATGGCGCCATTGTATTTATCAGTCACGACAGGGGCTTTATTCATCGTATGGCTACACGCATTGTCGATCTCGATCGCGGCGTAGTAACCTCATGGCCTGGAAGCTATCAGGCCTATCTTGACGGTAAAGCCGAATGGCTGCGAGTTGAGGCTGAGCAAAATGCCCAGTTTGACAAGAAGCTTGCCGAAGAAGAAGCGTGGATCCGCCAAGGCATTAAAGCAAGACGTACCCGTAATGAAGGGCGAGTAAGAGCGCTTAAAGCGCTGCGTGTCGAGCGTAAAGCCAGATTAGAGCGCATGGGCAATGCCAAGATGTCGGTGGCAGACACGGAGCGTTCGGGTAAGTTAGTCTTTGATGTCAAAGAGCTGAACTATAATCTGCCAGATAAAAATTTAGTCAAAAACTTTAATACCACAGTGATGCGCGGCGATCGTATCGCGCTGATTGGGCCTAACGGCTGTGGTAAGTCGACACTGATCAAGCTGCTGATTGAAGAGCTAAAGCCGCAATCGGGCGATGTCAAAGTGGGGACTAAGTTGGAAGTCGCCTACTTTGACCAATACCGTGAAGGGTTAGATCCCGAAAAGACAGTCGAAGAGAATGTAGGTGAAGGGAAACAAACTGTCACAATCAATGGTAAAGATAGGCATATTCTCAGCTATCTTCAGGACTTTTTGTTCTCGCCGATGCGGGCAAGAACCCCAGTAAAAGCCTTATCTGGCGGTGAAAAGAACCGCTTATTGCTGGCTCGATTATTATTGCGACCGGCAAACCTCATTATTCTCGATGAGCCTACCAATGACCTTGATGTTGAAACCTTAGAGTTGCTAGAGTCGTTGCTCACAGATTATGATGGCACCCTGTTAATCGTGAGTCACGATAGGGCCTTTATCGACAATACAGTCACTAGCAGTTGGTGGTTTGCTGGCAATGGTCATTGGAGTGAGTTTGTTGGTGGTTATCAAGATGCGGTAGACCAAGGAGCGAAATTTTATTCTGAGGAGCCTGAAACTAAGGAACCCCAGAAACAAAACGCTGTCCAAACTGAGGCTAAACAGCCAAAGCCTGTGACTGCGGTAGCTAAAAAGCCCGCGACGAAAAAATTATCGTATAAGTTACAGCGAGAATTAGAAGCTCTGCCTGCGCAAATGGAGGCATTGGAGCAAGAGATAGAAACATTGCAGCAGCAGATTAATGATCCTGAGTTTTATGGCCAAGACCAACAACTCGTGAATCAAACCTTACAAACATTGGCTGACGGTGAGCAGCAATTAGAAATTTACTTTGAGCGTTGGGAAGAGCTCGAGTCACTAAAGTAAACTTAATATTAAGTATGGGAATTTTTTAATGAAGTTAACGTTGGATAAAAGCCTTTCTTTAGTTGCATTAGGCGTTATTGGAGTACTCCACAGTGCACAGGCAGCCCCTGTATATGAAATCAGCAACTTAGCTGATTTAATGGATGAGTCTGAGAGCGCGCCTAAAGGTACCTTACCGGGCACTCTTTATGGCTATGGTATGAGCCTTAATGACAATGGCCAAATGCTCGGTACTTCTAAAGGTAAAAGAAAGCTGAGCAGTACCGATGTTGAGAATGATCGCATCAATATTGAAGATGGCTTAACCGAAGCAGAGAAGATTACCTATTCTGTAAACAAACCCATAGTTGCTAATAACTTTACTTTTAATGCAGCTGCTAATGCCCCAGAAGGGGCTTGGTTACCCACCTTTGAAAGCATTAATGGCACTACCGATCCAAGTGACACTTCAGTAGTGAACTCGGTCGATACCATCTTTTATGGTATTAACCAAGCGGGTGTCAAAGTGGGTGTTATGACAGCACCCCAAAAAACATTACCTTACACCGGCTCTAACGCTGACCAAGAATTCTGGTATTACAGAGACTATGAAGAGCGTGGTTTTGTTAAAGCAACTGATGGCACATTGGTTCCTATCATTCCGCCTTATACTCAGTATATTAAAGGTGACAATGTTGCCGAAATTGGTGGTGTTTCGGGTACCAGTGCTATTAACGCCAGTAACTTGATCACCGGTTATGCAGGCACAGATATTGTTCAAAACTCAAAAGATAGAATCGATAACTGTTTTGCATCTGATGCAACACTTCCGGTCGATATCTGCATTCAGAGCGATCAATTCCCTGACTCTAATAGTTATCGCTACGTACAATATCAAACCCGTGCATTTGTGTGGCAATTAAATGAAGACAACTCAGTGACGCCAACCCAATTACCTTTGGGGTTAACACCGGATGTGGGCTCTACAGCGATATATACTGCCCAAGGCTTAGGTGTCAATCTAGAGGGTTCAGTTGCAGGTCGTTCACACGTTTATCGTAATGGTGATACTAAGAACCTGAGGCTAGACGCTGGTTATTGGTCTAAAGACGCAGAAGGCAAGTATGTCTTTAAAGCTATCCCTATGACTGATGATGATCAGTATTCTATTGCTTATGACATTAATGATAATGGCATTATTGTAGGTACCTACAACCGCTATATAGAAGGTTTCCGTAGAGATAAGTTCTTCTACTACGATACTAAGGCTGCCGATGCCAAGGTGATAACACCCGATGATTTTGCAGTTGGTTTATCAGATCTAACAAGTGTTCCAACCGATATTAACAATAAGTTCCAAGTGGTAGGGTATATTGAAACGAGTTATGCCCGCGATGGCTTACCAAGACCTCAAGCTGGCTTCCTATTTGATAAGAATAGCGAAGAGTTTAGCAATCTAAATGATTTGATGACCTGTGAGGCTAAGGGCTTTGTTAAGTCAGGAACTGATGGTGACGGTTATCCAACTTGGAGCCGTAAGAAAGTCAATGTTAGCGACGGCAGCGGTAAAGCACTTTCCTATAATAGTGATTTGTTGGTTGTAGAGGCTAAGAGTATTAATGAAGCCGGAGATATCACTGGTACTGTGTTTGTACGTAAGCCAGTTTATCAAAAGGATAGCGATGGTAATTTAGTGCTTGATAGTAATAATCAGCCATTATTTGAGCTTAATGGGAATGGTGAGCCAGTCACTGCTTATACACCACGTATGGTTGTGATGCAAAGTGATGGAAGCACTGTCACCGATGAGTGGAAGAAGCAAAATAACTGTGTCGATAAAGTCGAAGAAGTACCCTATAAGAGAAGTGGTGCAGGCATGTTTACTTGGTTATTTGCTCTGCCTGTGCTTTGGTTAAGAAGACGCAAATTAAACCTAAGCTAATTGGGTTTTATGACATAAAAGTGAAAATCGAGGCAAATGCCTCGATTTTTTTTATTTTAAGTCTCAATAGTTTAAAAATTAACCGCAAAAAGTGGTTAAATTTTGATTGATCTTGTTCTTAAAAAGGCTTATTTCTAGTAGTGAATCTAGCGTAAAAACTGGATTCGAGTACCAAATGTAGAACAGAGGATGCTTGCATGAAGAGACAAAAACGAGATCGTTTAGACAGAGCTTTTTCAAAGGGATTCCAAGCCGGTATAGGAGGCCGTTCTAAAGAATTATGTCCATATGCTAATCTTGACTCACGCTCCCAATGGTTGGGAGGTTGGCGCGAAGGCGTCGATGGCCGTCTAAGTGGGTTATTCAATAAATAGTGTAGAGAGGGAGATTCGCACTGCGAAGATGTCGCATTAGCTTTGTCAAATGTGATCGCTATACAGGCCCTTAAGAGTGGTACTCAAGGGCCTTTTTACTGGCTAATTTAAGATAAAATTAGAAAGTAGAAGTGTCTTCAAATACACCCACTTTTAGGTCAGTTGCACTGTAGATTTCGCGACCATCGACTTCCATCGTCGCGTCAGCAATGCCCATGATAAGTTTACGATTAATTTTACGCTTAATATTCAGCTTGTAAGTGACCTTTTTCGCTTTAGGTAATACTTGGCCAGTAAACTTCACTTCACCAACACCGAGTGCGCGACCTTTACCTTGGGCACCTTCCCAAGCGAGGAAGAAACCCACAAGCTGCCACATAGCATCAAGTCCTAAGCAACCTGGCATCACAGGATCATCTACAAAGTGACAATCAAAGAACCAAAGATCGGGATTGATATCAAGCTCAGCAACAATTTCGCCTTTGCCATACTCGCCACCATCACTATTGATTGTGATGACTCTATCTATCATCAACATATTGTCTCTTGGGAGACGAGGTGAGTTCTTACCTAGTAATTCACCGTAGCCGCATGCGACGAGTTCTTCTTTGCTAAAACTGTTTGCTTTGTTCATCTTGTTACTACTCCGCCTTAAGAGTCGCCAAGATTAGCGAACAGGTGTAAGCTAAACAACTCCTACCAGCTAATTAATTGCTGAAAAATCGCAATTTAGTTAACATTTTTTCAAAAAAGGTCATTTCTTCTTCGGTTTCGCCCGCCAATTTATCGAGTCTGTGTTGCACCATGCCGTAAATGCTTTCTTCGGGGAAGTCGTTATTTTCGTCAGCCTCGCCAGCGGTTTTCTGCATTACTAACTCAATGGCTTCATCCATATGGCTAACTTGATGAATGTGGAACATGCCTTTCTCAACAGCATTGATGATTTCGACTGGCAGGTTTAGTTGCTGAGTGTTTGAGCTGGGGATGATGACGCCTTGCTCGCCAGTCAGTCCTCGCTTAGCACAGAGATTAAAAAAGCCGGTGATCTTTTCATTCACACCGCCGATAGCTTGTACGTTACCAAATTGGTCTAAAGCGCCTGTGATAGCTAAGGACTGGGATATAGGCTGCTCGGCGATTGCTGAGATAAGACAAGCGTATTCGGCGAGGGAAGCACTATCTCCATCTATCTCTTGGTAAGACTGCTCAAAGACTATGTTGGCATTAAGATGCAAGGGGGCGTCTTTTCCAAATATGCGATACAAGCATGCTGAGAGGATCATCATCCCCTTAGCATGAATATTACCGCCGAGTTCAGATTTCCGCTCAATGTCTGCGACTTCACCGTCGCCATAATGCACTGAGGTCGTGATTCTTGCTGGCTCGCCATAGGCATATTCAGCCATATCAATAACGGTCAGCCCGTTAACTTGTCCTACCATGCTGCCTGTGGTTGCCAGGTTAATAAACTTATCTTCAAAGTTTTGTGACGATAATGTCTCTTGGGCATTATGACGATAGTTTATTTGCGCCAATGCCTTATTCAAGGCAGCAGCATCTATTTGTGTTGACTTAGTGTAAAATTTAGCCTGAGCTAACACCTGTACCATAGTTGCACTACATAGGCTCAATCTGTGTTGATGTTCAGTTAATTTGGCGCCATAGGTGAGTAGGGGTAAGACTACAGATTCAGCAAGGCTAAGAGCTTGGCTATGAGCAATGGCTTGCGCCCAATCTAAATACGCTGATTCTCTATGTTGGCTTAAGTCAATTTCGTGAGCGAGTTCGCCAAGTAGCGGGAAGTGATAGCTAAATTGAGATTCTAACTGGTAAATTTGGCTATAAAGGTTAATGTTGCCGACAAGAATGATTTTGCAAGCTAACGGTATACGTTCTAATTCGCTACTGACGCGATAATAACCTTTAGCTAGAGTATCAAATATCAGCTCCCAAAGGCCTTCGCGTTTGTAGAGGGATTCTGCGCAAATAAAGAGATAATGACAGTTAGCGAGAGCGCCACCTTGATAGCGGCTCGATTTAGCTGTTTTACTCATTTGTCCAATTAAGTCGCTGCGGCGAATATTACCACTCAGATAGGCAAAGGTTTGGTTCTTCTCGGCGAGTACGCCTATCTCTTCACCTGGTACTTTATTATGCCAAACCAACTCAACATCATTATTTGTCGATTTTGCTGCGACGAGATATTGATTGCTCGGCGTTTCACCTCGATGCGCAAGCGCTTTAATTAGAAGCTTCCTGTCTAAACCGTTAAAGTCCGCCAGATACATATGTTGGTTTGTGGTGCTGCGCAGAAGCTCAAAGGCGCTAATGGCTCTTTCTTGTCCAAGCAGTATGGCATCGCTGCTAACCGGAGAAGGACTTAAAGCTGTTTGAGTAAAACTTGGGCAAAGGGATGAAGCTGGTAACAAGGTTGAAGTCATAAATGAGATTAGCCTAAAAATAATTAGCTGTGATTTTATCATAGGCGATAACAAACAATGGCATCTATTTGTCAATCTTGTGATTGGTTATAAAAGAGCTTGTGGATTTTAAGACTACTTATACGATGCTTTTATCATCAGGTTTATCGCTGATTTGTTTTCAAAAGCATCGATGCGATCAAATGCTGAGCACTCAAGCTGCTTTATTAAAAAACGGCTTTACACCAGCATCGCTTGTGGCTATTATGCGTCTCGTTCGGAGGGGTGGCAGAGTGGTCGAATGCACCGGTCTTGAAAACCGGCATGGGTTTGTAGCCCATCCAGGGTTCAAATCCCTGCTCCTCCGCCATATTAAGAAAAGGCGCTGATGATTCAGCGCCTTTTTGTTTTTCTATATTGTCTTGTCTTATTAAGTATTTCCTTTCAACTGAATGCTGTGATTTATCTTTTGTTTTCCATTTAGGCTCAAATGACAAAAAGAGTGAAAAATGTTAATTAAGGTAGCCGTGAATTAATTGCTAAGTTTTATGGCTATCAATCTGTGGGTATTGATTCTGCATATAACATCAATTTAAAAATACCAAGGCCAATAGACATGATTAACTTGACGAATAGGCTATTAAATTATAGTAGTAGGACTAAATCTTGTTGGGCTTGATGTAGCAGCAAGCTAATATAGTTTGCTACTGTTTTGGTTTAATGTTTCTAGGAGAAAGTTGATGAATAGGTTTAGGCTGATTGTCGGAGCAGCGTTATTTGTACTAATATCTGGATGTTCTTCTGTTGAGCAGGGAAATTCTATAGTTCTTGAGAGTACACCAGTTAACCCATTAAAGGTGAAAGACGTACTAGTTGCAACGATTATTGACGCGCCAATGCCTTCAGTTGGAAGTCGGAAATCAGAAGTTGAGCAGGATATAGTATTGAAGTATGGAGAAATTTTTAGGCAAAGTGAAAGTTTAGTTATAGCGCGCTTTAAAACTCAAGGTTCACAGCTTGAGTCTGTGTATGAATACTGTAATCTAGAGTATCACTTTTTTAACTCAAAATTTTCCGCGGGCCCTTTTGTTGTTGATGAATGTAGTTCACTCGTGATTAATGGTGCTAAACAGAAGTAAATCTGATATGAATTTGGATTTTTATATTGGGTTGTCGCTTTAGCTCAATTATCGATTTAACTCAGCCTTAGTTTAGCGTTACTAAAATGTCCCGTTTTATAAAATGGCTTTTAAAATGAATGCACGCTCTTATTTTAATTCATAGAGGAAAATAGACTTTTATAAAAGTTAGCTTGGCTTTCTCCATTTTTCTACTTGTGTCTAACTCAGTTAACGCCAAATTGGGGATGATTTAAGGTCAGAAGTTCAATGAGAATGTCGCGAGACTAACGTAAAAGTCTGCAATGCGAGTTAGATGGTTAGGTATACGACAGGCCATTTTTTCAGAATGAAAGGCTAGGCACTAGTCACTCAAGGGCGGTTAACAGTGTGTTAAACGCGAAAGCATAAAAACTTTGTGATGAAGGTGCTGTGTACGGCCACTAAAAGTGAAAGTCGACGAGGGAAAGGAGATAAGCGTGGATAAAGATATTAAGTTAACTCTCATAGCTTTGGAGACCGCACTGTTTACTCCTGATGTGAGAACCTCAGCGGCGGAGTTAGATAAGCTTATTGCTGATGATTTTATCGAGATTGGTGCATCAGGAATTCAATTTGATAAATGTCATGTTCTTGAACGACTACCTTTGGAAACGCCTCCTCGAATTCATGCTCAAGATTTTGAGCTCAGATGGCTGGCGCCAAATTGTGCTCAACTTCTCTATCGAGCCGTGATGGTAAGAAGTGAGGAGAAAGCACCTAAATTTTCGCTGCGTAGCTCAATTTGGGTGCTTAATGACGACCAATGGCAAATGAATTACCACCAAGGGACAGGGTGTGAAGCTTTTGCTATCAATGGGGAATACTCATCGACTTAAGATGTCATGACTAGTACGAGTTAGTATTAACTGCACTCGTTTATTATCACTTGCGTGGCGCTGGTACATGTCTATTTGAGTGTAAATTTAGCCGCTAAAAGCATTGTGATAACTCACTTCTCCTTGTGGCATTATTGCTGGTTTTATTGTGTTTTCACCTATTAATTGTTGGGCCATAAAATACTCTGGCGGCACACCCTCTAATTTAAGCGCCACTTGATGAGCAAAACCAAAGCGACGGTAGTATTCAGGCTCGCCCAAGACCACTATGCCCTCGGCACCTAAGGCGGTGAGTTGATTGATGCCTTGTTCAATTAATTGTGAACCTATGCCTTTTCCTTGGTGGCTCGGCAAGACCGAGACTGGCCCAAGCCCATACCAATTCGACTCTTTGCCATTTATTTGAATCGGTGAGAAAGCGATATGGCCAACTAGTGTTGTTTCGCTTTCTGAGCTGAGTTTTTCAACTGCCAACTCTTCGGCAATGAGTGAAAGGGTCAATGCACCCGAGTCCCTCAATCTGTTGACGATTAAGTGCTCTGTGGGCTTAGCGCCTGGTGGATGGTGAGGGTGATTTTCAAATGCGCTATAGGTGAGGTGTTCGATCTCGATAATGTCGCGTGCCTGTTCGTGTCTGATTTTCATGTTTTACCTGTGATTTTTTAAAATAAACATTTGATAGCCATATTGGCCTAAGTAGTTTTGATGTACCGCTAGCTCTTGCTTTATGTCTGTTAATGCTTTGGATTCCATTCCCGCTTGAGCTACTTGCTCAACTTTTTGCCTAAGGGGAGAGAGGTAGTTTTGCCATGCTTGCTCGCTTAAGGTGAAATCCTTGATGAGTCTGAAACTTGATTGTTTTATAAGTTGCTTAAGCTGCTCAAGATTGCACATTTGTGGATAAGCCTGATGCCAATAGTCCTTAGCCGTTTTATCTGGTTTGTCGGTGAGCCAAATAAGATCGCTAAATACCAAGTAGCCATTTGTTGATACGTAAGGCTGCCACTGTGTTAGCGCCTGCTCAACGCCCATAATATAAGCGCTACCTTCGGCCCAGATGACATCAAACTCCTTGTCGGCAAAAGGCAGTGTTGTCATGCTGGCGCATAAAGGTGTTATCCGCTCGGCGAGGCGTTGGGACTCCCGCTTTAGCTTGCTATTGAGTTGATTAAGATAGCGTTCATCATTGTCTAACGCCGTAATAGCAAATTGACTATGTTTGGCGAGTAGCTGACTGGTTATGCCATTACCACAACCTATCTCTAGTAGTCGTCCTCGTTGAATATCGAGACTAGATAATGCCGTTAATGAATCTTGATTACCTCCAGGGCCGAGCCGCTCTAGTCCGCTAAAGATGAGCTGAAAATCGGCCATATATTGTTCATGTTGATTCATATCTTTAGATAACCATTTGAGTTGTAACACTTGCTTCTCGCTAAATCCTTGCTTCATTAACCACTCGCTATGGGCGAGGGGCGCTTGTTGTTCGAGAGACTGATGCCAGTCTGTCATAGAGTCCATGCCTAACATGGCACTAAGGAGTCTTCTAGCTTGCTGTTTTTGCGCAATCTCAGCATCTAGTAAACTAAGACGATGTAGCAAGGCTTCTCTGTCTATTTGGGCGTTGAGGCAGGCTTGGCACTCAGCCAGTGTTAGGCCACCTGCTTGCAGTTGTTGTAGCAATTTGAGCTGCTGAAAATCTTTGTCGGTATAACTGCGATAGCCATTGCTCTGCCGTGTGCCTTTAATAAGTTGGCGTTTCTCGTAATAGAGCAGAGTAGAGCGACTTAACCCGAGCTTTTGCGCCAATTGAGAGATGCTATACATAGTCTTTCCTCTAATGATTGGCTGGACTATAAACTGTGAAGCTATAGACAGGTCAATAGTCAGTGTGACACAAATTGTAGATGAGTAGCTTGAAAAGCGTTTTGGCTTGAAGGCTGAAGTGGCGTGAAGATATAGCGTTTGATGAGCCTGTAAGCAGGCTTTGATGATTAAATCGCTATTTTGCTCGCTATTTCGCCATACGATAGAAATTACGAATTTAGGACTTTACAGCCAGTTAGCTTGTGGCTATTATGCGTCTCGTTCGGAGGGGTGGCAGAGTGGTCGAATGCACCGGTCTTGAAAACCGGCATGGGTTTGTAGCCCATCCAGGGTTCAAATCCCTGCTCCTCCGCCATATTAAGAAAAGGCGCTGATGATTCAGCGCCTTTTTGCTTTCTGTAAAAAGAATTTCTCTCTTCTTCATATCACACTTTCCACTAATAAATAGCGATAATAAAGCCAATAGTGCTGATAGCATATTGAAAAACATAATCTTATCTTGGTTAACTTGTAATCGTTACGACTAATAACTGCTTTATATTTACAGCATTATGAGATAGATTGTCTTCAAGTTATCTGTGACCGCTAAGAAACTCGCTTAGGGTGACAAACAAAGGAATGTATAGCTGTAATGTGGCTTGCTTGTAAAAGGTGATTCTGTGGTATCTGTTTATTTAGTTGATGATCATGAGTTAGTTCGCACTGGTATCCGTCGCATATTGGAAGATGATCGACAGATTAAAGTGGTAGGTGAAGCTGGCGATGGTGAAACCGCAGTTCAGTGGGCCCGTAATAATGAAGTCGACGTGATTCTGATGGACATGAATATGCCCGGAATTGGTGGGCTAGAAGCAACACGCAAGATCTTGCGTTATCAGCCTCAAGCAAAGATTATCGTACTGACTATACATACCGAAGATCCTTTTCCCACTAAGGTGATGCAGGCTGGTGCATCGGGTTACCTCACCAAAGGTGCCACACCGCCAGAGGTGCTACAGGCCATTCGTCAAGTCGCTCATGGTCAGCGTTATTTATCACCTGAAATAGCTCAGCAGATGGCGCTGAGTCAATTTGATCAATCCGATGAAAATCCATTTAAGGCATTATCTGAACGGGAACTACAGATTATGCTGATGATCACCAATGGTGAGAAGGTCAATGATATTTCCGAGCAGCTCAATCTCAGTCCTAAAACCGTAAACAGCTATCGCTATCGTCTGTTTGCTAAGTTAGGGATCAGTGGTGATGTCGAGTTAACTCGCCTAGCGATTCGCTATAAAATGTTGGATGCAGGCCAGTTCTAACTTTTACCTCGCTCCCATTACCTTGATACAATAGCGTTAACATTGAGTTTGAGTCTGTATTTGTATGTCCGATGGTTTTAACGCTGCTGTTTTTCTTAAAACGGTTTCTACGTCCCCAGGTGTATATCGCATGTACGATGCCAATGGCATCGTTATTTATGTGGGAAAAGCCAAAGATCTTAAAAAGCGTTTAAGCTCCTATTTTCGTAAGAATCTACCGAACGTTAAAACTCGTGTGCTTGTGTCCCACATCGCCAATATTGATGTGACAGTGACCCACAGTGAAACCGATGCACTCATTCTTGAAAACGACTACATCAAGCAGTATCAGCCTAGATACAATGTGTTGCTGCGGGATGATAAATCTTACCCTTATATTTTTCTCAGCGGTCATAAACACCCAAGGCTTGCCTATCATAGAGGTCCACAACGGGAGAAAGGTCAGTACTTTGGCCCTTATCCCAATGGTGGTGCGGTGCGTGAAAGTTTGCATCTGATGCAAAAATTGTTTCCTGTACGCCAATGTAGCGATATTTATTACAAGGCTCGTTCTCGTCCCTGTTTGCAATATCAGTTAGCTCGATGTAGCGCGCCCTGTGTCGATAAAGTCAGCCAAGCCGATTACGATGAGCAGGTGAGGTTGGCGGGTCTGTTTCTCAAAGGCAAAGACGATCAGGTGATTGCGGCGCTGGTGGAGAAGATGGAGCTTGCGGCTCAGGAGATGGAATATGAGCTGGCGGCGCGCTTTAGGGATCAAATTATGGCGCTGCGCAGAGTCGCCGAGCAACAGGAAGTGTCAAACAGCAAAGGCGATCTCGATGTGATTGGCGTGCATTACGCTTCAGGTATTGCCTGTTTCCATCTACTCTTTATTCGTGATGGCAAAATCTTTGGTAGTCGCAGTTATTATCCTAAGGTGCCAGCAGATACTGAATTAGCTGAGCTGCTGCATGCCTTTATGGTGCAGTTTTATCTTAATAGTGACGCTCAGCGAACCTTGCCAAAAGAGATAGTGATTAGCGAAGCCTTTGATGAGATTGGCGAGTTAGAAACCGCGATATTTCAAGCGTTGAACAAAAAAGTCAGTATTAAGACAAAGGTGCGCAGCGATAGAGCCAGCTTTTTGCGCCTTGCAATAACCAATGCCACTAATGCGGTCAATACTCGTCTCTCCCATAAGAATACGGTCGAGCAGAGATTTAATCTGCTCGAAGAAGCATTGGAGCTTAATACGCAAATCGGGCGTATGGAATGTTTTGATATTAGTCATACCATGGGTGAGAGCACAGTGGCGTCCTGTGTAGTGTTTAACCGTGAAGGCCCCCATAAAGCGGATTATCGCCGCTATAACATCAATGGCATTAC
Source organism: uncultured Shewanella sp. (assembly GCA_947503555.1). Classification (GTDB taxonomy): domain Bacteria; phylum Pseudomonadota; class Gammaproteobacteria; order Enterobacterales; family Shewanellaceae; genus Shewanella. Next base: position 31,246 of record CANNEE010000023.1, on the reverse strand, counting down.
ACCCGGAGATGATTATGCCGCGATGTCCCAAGCCATTAATCGCCGTTTTGACAAGATTGATAGCAGTGGCAAAATTCCTGACATTCTATTTATCGACGGTGGTAAAGGACAGCTGAGAATCGCCCAAGAGATAGTGGATGAGAAGTTTGCCAATATCGATAAGGTGCCGCTGCTTATCGGTGTGGCAAAAGGTGAGGGGAGAAAGCCAGGCTTAGAGACACTGATTTTTGGTGAGGATGAGCAGACTTTTGATCTTGATAGTGATTCGCCCGCATTGCACCTTATCCAGCATATTCGCGATGAGTCCCATAGATTTGCGATTACCGGACATAGAAATAAGCGTCAAAAAACACGTAATACCTCGACACTAGAGTCGATACCTGGCGTTGGCCCCAAGCGTCGTAAAGCATTGCTGCAGTATTTGGGTGGCTTACAAGAGGTAAAAGGTGCCAGCGTGGCACAGCTAATTAAAGTACCAGGGATTAGCCCTGATATGGCGCAGCAGATCTACGATTCTCTGAGAGATTAGTGGCTTTGTCCGTTGATTGCTGACCAATCCAGATAAATTCATACAATTGGCCTCAGATTGGTTGCTCAGGTGGCGTTTTTCAGGCAAGATTGGCGCTGCTTTTTGACTATTTGGTTTTATCATGCCGTTTAATCTTCCCATTGCATTGACGTTTTTCAGGCTATTTCTTTTGCCTGTTTTCATTGTATTTTTCTATCTTCCTTATACTTGGGCCCCTTTTGCTGCAGCATTTATTTTTTGGCTAGCCGCGGTGACTGACGCGCTTGATGGCTATGCTGCCCGTAAACTTAAACAATCGACCCGTTTTGGGGCATTTTTAGATCCCGTTGCCGATAAGGTGATGGTCACCACAGCGCTGGTTTTGCTGGTGGCCGAATACAACAGTTTATGGATGACATTACCTGCGCTATTTATGATTGGTCGTGAGATTGTGATTTCGGCTTTAAGGGAATGGATGGCCGAAATTGGTAAACGCGGGGCGGTCGCCGTATCTTGGATAGGTAAATATAAAACCGCGGCGCAGATGACGGCGATTACAGGTTTGTTATGGCGCTACAACGATCTTATGGTGTATGCCGCCTATGCATTGTTTTATGTGGCCGCCGTGTTGACATTTTGGTCTATGCTCAGCTATGTGATGGCGGCATGGAAAGACTTAATCGCAGAATAGATTAATAAAGATTCAAAAAGATCGTTTAGTGAACAAACGAATAAAAACAGTAAAATCAGGCATTGACTCTAGGGAGTAAATCGGTAGAATGCCATTCCGCAGTCAGGGGGAAGTCAACAAGACAGACTATTGATTGCAATAAGTATTTTGAATACTTAGTTTAAATTGAAATGCGACATTAGCTCAGTTGGTAGAGCGATACCTTGCCAAGGTATAGGTCATCGGTTCGAACCCGATATGTCGCTCCAATTTAAACCAGTATTAATACTTAGGCGCGATGGCAGAATGGCTATGCTGCGGATTGCAAATCCGTCGATCTCGGTTCGACTCCGGGTCGCGCCTCCACTTTAAGTTTTATGGGTCTAGGCCGGTAGAGCGCACTCTTTGCCCGAGTGGTGGAATTGGTAGACACAAGGGATTTAAAATCCCTCGCTGAATAAGCGTGACGGTTCAAGTCCGTCCTCGGGTACCATTCTTGATGAATGCATCAAAGCCTCAACAAGCGTTGAGGCTTTTTTGTTTTTGAAGTTTATTCCATTTCATTAAGAATAAAATCCTCTCGTGCTTTTGATGAAGACACGTGACGGTTCAAGCTCACCTTGGGTGCCATGTTTTATGAATGCATCAACGCCTCGATTAATAGCGAGGTTTTTTTATCTGATGATTCAATTACATGGATAGATAGGAACTGTCAAATCTGTGATGGATATACAGAGGCTTAGGTTTCAGCAGGTGTGATCGTGTTGAGGCTCTTTCACAACTAAAGTTAAACCCATCGCAAATAATAGGTTTAACTGTGTTGCTTTGGATAGGAAGTAACTTGCTGTTGCAACTGAGTCATCAAGTCTAGCATGGAGTCGCACTTAATTTTCTTGAACGGCTTGCTTTAGGCTATTGGCAGGCTTAAAGCTTGGCTTGTTATAACCTAAGGACAACAGGGCATTATCATCAATATTTGCGTTAGGTGGCGTTTTAGCTAAACAGTACCTCAATTCAAAGGTGCCAAAGTGAGTGATGTAAACTTTTTCACCTTCACAAAGCGCGGTTTGGATCTGCTTAAGTATCTCATTTAAATAATCACTTGCCTGGGGTTTGGTGCACTCAAGTGTATTAGCCATAGCCTGTGTTAGCTGGGTTTTATTCATTGTTTCGCTGTCAATTTGATGCTGAGGGCGGGCTTTATAGCAGATGTTTCACTTGAGGTAATTAGCCAGTGTGTTTGACCGGCGAAATACTCTCCAATCGAGTTTTGTTCGCACAATTGCGCAGCAAGAATTGTCCAAAAACTTCATGTTATGAGGGGAAGTGAGGGAAGTGTTTGCAAGCCCTTATTCCTTTTACTCGCTAAAAAACGAAAAAATATTATGGCGAGTATTAGCATTTAGTCCGTCTCAATTTAGTGTGCTTTGCCATACTTACTGAATAGCTTAGTGTCTCGTGGTGATGGAGGGGATATGCTGGGAACTCGTCGAGTTGTTGTAGCGATCATATTTGGATTACTCCAGTGTTTATCAGTGAACCCTGTTGCTGCTGATATAAAGGAGATAAGAGTAAAGCCTCTGCTTACCCTCGATTCGACTGATGCATTGCATCGTTCTAAGCAGCATATCATCTACAAACAAGCTCGCCCTGAGTATGCAGCACTTGCGAGACATCTTGCACTGCTGGCTTTGGTTACTGGAGACAGAGAATTTGCAGCTTTTTATGGTGAACTGACCCAAATTGAGAAAAACAATTCCCAAGAGCAACACTTATTGGTTGAACAGGTGGTTAAGGAGATTGGTCGATTTTGGCAACAGCGCAAGGTAGCGCTAAAGGGAGGTTTTGCTCAATTTGCCCCCGATGAAGCGATATTTGAGTCGCCCAAAGGGCAAAGCTTATCTCAGTTGGTTTTGTCAGTTGAGCCCCAAGGTAATGATTTTTTGGCCGTGGTCAGTCATATTCAGCAGCTCTTGTGGCTGGACAGTAAAGCACCTTGGCCGGAAATAAGGTTAAATCGACTGTTACGCGTAGGTGATAAGAGTGAACGGCTACAGGAGATTGTAAAAAGGTTAGCCTTATTGGGAGATCTGGTTATACAAGGTAGTGATGATGTGTATTCATCATGGATGGAGCTGGGGGTGAAACAGTTTCAGCGTCGTCATGGATTGAAAACCGATGGCGTGATAGGTCCAAAGACGATGGCATGGCTCAACCTTTCTCCCTATGAGAGGGCAAGATTACTCGCCACTAACTTTGTCGAAAAACTCTCTTTTCAACATCAATTACCCGACCGCTATTTGCTTGTCAATATTCCAGCTTTTGAGTTGCTGCTCATAGATAAGGGGCTCGAAGTGCTCAGGTCTCGTGTGATAGTGGGCAAGCCGTCTCGAAAAACACCACTGCTTAGTAGTGAAATTTCCAATGTAGTGATAAACCCGAGTTGGCGAGTACCGCGAAAGCTAATTTATCGGGATCTTCTTCCCCATGTACGTAAGGATGGAAGTTACATAGATAAACGTCAATTTGATGTATTTGATGCTAGGGGAAATAAGTTAGAACATACTCCAGAGCAGTGGCAGGAGCTTGCCAGAGGACGATTTCCCTATCGTATGGTGCAGAAGCCTGGGGATATCAATGCCCTAGGGCGTTTCAAGTTTCATTTTGCAAATCGTTATAGTGTTTACTTGCATGATACCCCAGATAAGGCGCTATTTGATGAGAGTAATCGTGCATTATCTTCGGGCTGTATTCGAGTGGAGTCTGTGACCGCCTTAGCTAACTGGATGGCAGCAAACTTGATCAAAGATAAACAAACCTGGGTGGAATATCAGAGCAATAATAGTGAGACAAGGTGGTTTGCGTTTAGGCAAACTTTACCCGTGCACTTAGTCTATTGGACCGCTTGGATAGATAAGCGTAATCTGCCGCAGTTTCGTGATGATATTTACAATTTTGGTCAAAAAGTGCATTTGGCCGAAAATAATTAAGTATGGCTGTTGTTTATTTAACCGCTTGATTTCTATGATTCATTATAACCTTAACTAAGTTGCATCCCTGTTGTACCAAGGGTTGTAGCTTGATCTTGTCTTTTTTTCAAGGTAGTTTATTCGAAATTTAGTATTTTCTAACCAAGGCTTGGATGCGTTTGAATTGGTTGTAAATGAAGTGGTGATTCAAATGTCTTTTACCTGTCCTTCCCGTCGTCAGTTGCTGCTGGGCTTAAGTGGTGCAGCAATGTGCTCATTACTCCCTTCACAAGCCATGGCTAGCCGCTCAACGACTGGAGCGAGAAGCCTTAAATTCTATAATCGTCATACGGGCGAGAGAGGTGCTGGTACCTATTGGCTCGATGGGCATTATCAAGGTGAGGCGCTGAAGGACTTTAGTCATATTTTACGGGATCATCGCCAAAACCTTGCCGCACCAATGGATAAACGCTTATTTGATATTTTGTTTCAGTTACAGCAAAACTTGAATATCGAAGAGGAGATCCACGTGATCTCTGGCTATCGCTCTCCTAAGACCAACAATATGTTAGCGGCTAAGAGTGGTGGTGTTGCTAAGAAAAGTTATCATATGCGAGGAATGGCAATCGATATCGCGATTCCAAGCGTCAAGCTTTCATCGATAAAGTCTGCTGCACTTGATTTACAATTGGGGGGCGTAGGCTACTATCCAAAATCTGGATTTATTCACTTAGATTGTGGGCCTGTGCGTAGCTGGTAACTTACAGCATTACTCTTTTACTACTGTAGTTGTCTCTTGAGATAAATTGTCTAACTCAGTAATGAGGCGCGTGATTTCTCTGTTTTGTTGCCACTGTTCAATGATGTGTGACAGCCTATTAAGTACGAGTCGCTGATTTTGCAATAACACTTGGTGCTCAGGATCATGATGACAGCAACCAATGACAAAGAGTTGTTGGTATTTTTGCTGATGGCAGGCAAGTAGCTCTAACAGAGTAATTTCAATGCTCTGTAATTGGTAGCTCTCATATTTGAGCTTACGCTGAACTTCTAAAGTGAGTTCACAGGCGAGTGAATTAACCTCGTTGAGTTCGACTAACGCTGCGTTCATAATGGCCGTTGATTGTGGAGCAATGGTGCAAGGCTATCAGTGTTATCTAGAGAAAAGAGTGAGACGGATCACGAGGCAACCTTTGTCGCACTGAGTGTTTTCCTTTCTATAACAGCTTGAGCACAAGTCCTCACAAATTGTAATTTTTACTAGAGCTAATAGCATGGCTTTAAGATCCTGTCCCATTCTATATTGGTGAGCCATTGTGGTTTAGGTTTGAGTTTCCCTTGTCGTAGTTTAATAGCTGTGTTAGTATTCGCGCGCTTTATACGGGCTGTCATTGGTCGAAAATGGCAGCACACATTTATTTTTTAATTAAGTGAGTACAACATGTCTTACACTATTACTGCTACTACCCGCACTGAAATTGGGAAAGGTTCGAGCCGCCGCCTACGTCATGCTGGTAAAGTACCTGCTGTTATCTATGGTCCAGGTAAAGAAGCGATTTCTATCACTCTTGAGCACAAAGATATCATCAACATTCAAGTTAACGATGATTTCTACAACACTGACCTGACTCTTGTTGTTGACGGCAAAGAGATCAAAGTTCGCGTTCAAGACATCCAGCGTCACGTGTTCAAGCCAATGGTTGAGCACCTAGACTTCAAATTTGCTTAATTGCAAATTTAAGCTGGAAAAAAGCGCCGATTAGGCGCTTTTTTTGTTTTCTATATTTGATCCTTATAGTTCGAAATTGTAATAGATGTCGAGTGACTGTCCTAGGGTTCCTGAGACACTCTCTAAATAAAGTTGGGATAGCAAAAAGTAGCGTACCGTCATCTCATAGCCTGGGTTAAAGACCCCGATGGCGTATTTCACCATAAGATCATTGCCTATATAGCCACTAATTCCTACACGGCCTTCATCATTGGTTTCAAGTTGTACCTGATTAATCCCGAGCTTTTCTACTAAGTTTGTTGCTCTGTCTGTGACTTTAGAGACGGCACCAATACCAAACTGATTACTTAATCCCAGTGCGGCACTAAGCATAAAGCTGTTTGAGCTTGGATCTTGGCTGCTTGCTCCTTTGCCCGTGAGAATGTAAGAGAGAATTTCGGCCTGATCTTTAGTGGGTGAAGAGAATAATTCGATAATGGGTTTGGCTGGTGTACCTGTGATTTTGACTCCAGCAATTAAGTCCTCTGATTTTATTTCCCGCGTCGCTTCTATGTAGATGTTAGGCTGTTCTAGCGGTCCGATAAATCTAAATTCGCCTTTATTAACAGCGAGACTTTGACCAAAAAAGCGGTATTGACCATTGATTAAGGCAAGATCGCCAAAGATCTGTGCTGGCTGCCCAGCTTGCTGCTCAAGCACCAGCTCACCTTTTAGTGCGGCTGTAAGCCCTAAACCTTTAACTGTCACTCTATCGTCAATATTAAGGGTTAATTGACTCGAGACTTTTGCTTGCCGCTTTGATGTTATCTCTTCGGCTCTGGGATGCACAAAGACGACATCTTGGGACACTGGTACCGCCGACGAGTCTAATTGGAGCAGGCTTAGCTCTCCTGAATTGATGGTGATGTTCCCTTTAACATCCTGTTTATCAGAGCTGAAATTAAGCTTTAGTCGCGGTGAGACGGCTAATACGGCGGCTGGTGGCTGGTATATGGTGAGTTTGTCTCCTGATAAGGTTAGGTCAAGCTCTGGTTCGCCACTTTGCCAGTTTAGTTCTCCTGTCATCTCTGCTTGGCCTTGTCCCATGGACCAGCGTGCTTGGATATCGGCTGACTGACCGTTAACTTGGCTATGTAAACTCAAATTTTCAATGACAGTTGGATTGAGACTGCTACTCAATGTCGCTTTGTTGATAGCAAGATCCCCGCTTATGCTAGGTGACTCCAAAGTTCCATCTATGTTTAGGGAAGTGGATAGTTCACCTTCAAGCTTGTCGCTGCGAGGCAAGAAAGGGGCTAGCAGGTTTAAATCGAAAGACGCTAGATTCACAGAGCCCTTTAACGCTCGGCCTTGTTCTAGGTTTATCGTCAGCTGGGAGTGCAGATAAGTGGCATTATCCCTATCGAGGGTCAACAAAGCGGCAAGTTTGCTCTCATCGATTTTTGCTTGCGCTTTTATGGCACTATAGTCGAGCCTAAGGAGGTTGTTCTCATCCCTTGCTAGGCTAATCTGGCCTGGCTTAAATTCAATATTTACTTCGGCGGTGGGCTTATGATCATTCTGCCAGTTTACTGCCGAGTCGAGGGAGACTTTGCCTTGCCATTTTAGGTTTTCTGGCAAAAATAAGCCTAATGCCGAGGTGACATCTGTATCGCCGCTAACAATAAAACTGCCATTATGTCCTTGACCGCTATTACTGATTTTACCTTGTTTTAAGCAGAGGCTATTTTGTCCTTGAACAAGGCAAGTGGGGCTGAGTTGCAAAGTCCCATTTTGGTATTGCCACTGAATATCAAGGGGCTTGTCGAGTTGCCATCGTCCCAGTTTGCTTAAGGCGTTAAAGCGCGTGAGCTCTCCTTGCCATAAACCTGTATCACTCAAGGTACCATATAGGGCACTTTTCAAATTAATATCGCCATAGGTTTGTAGACCCATTTTTTGTTTGTGAATATCTCCCTTGATGGCAGAAGAGAGTGAGTCTAGTTTAAGGCTTGGGCCTGAGTTTTGTGAGGTGTTAGCGCTAGAGAGTTCAAGTCCTTGGGATTTGAAGGATAGGGCGAATAGGTGATCAGCCTTGGGTTGGTAGTAGCCTTTTGCTTGCAGGTTTTGAATGCTGTGGTGCTGGTCTTTATCTTGATATTGGATATTGGTTAGTAATGATGAGAGGACGAGTTGTGGGTCGTTTTGCTCGCCATTGATATCTAAAGAAGCACGTAGCTGTCCTGAAAGTGCTTTGTGCCATAGGCTTAGTTCTGGCATCACCAGCTTGGCGTTTACTTGCCACTTTTTATCTACCTTACCTTTAGCCTTGAATCTAGCGCCTAAGAGCTCGGCTTCAAGAGTATGACTATTGATATGTAAGTCACTGTTGAGGGCAAGATCGCCGATAAGATTTAATGGAAGCTCGGCCAGTTCTCCTTTAATCTCGATATCATTGAACGCGAGCTGCCAGAGAAGGCTCTTATCAGCTTGATTTATTATTTTCCCCTTGGTTTTAAACTGTCCGGCAAGTGTGCCACTGGGGAGTTGCTGTGCTTGGGGGACAGCCGTTTGTGATTCTGATAGGGCCTGTAAGTGCTGTAATACTGAATTGAAGGAGCTATCAAGCTGATAGCGAGTGAGCAGTGAGTGAATATTGCTGGCGGTGACCTGAGTTAGCTCGATTTGGCCTTGCCACTTTGCTTGCTTTAGGTCATTTTGCTCTAGGTAATTGAGCTGACCTTTCAGCAGCGCTTGGCTTTGCTGATAGGACAAGGTTGCGCTTGTTATATCAAGATTTTTTCTAAGGCGTTCGTGCTTTGCCGTGAGAGCGAGTCTAATGGCTTTCGGTTCAATTAGGCTACCTGAGTCAGGGGTTTTATTCTTGAATGTTACTTCTTCTGCTATCTCTAGTGAGCCGGTAATAAGTATCTCTTGATTATCTATATCGCCTTGTGAATGGAGCTCATCTATATTCAATGCCCCAAGATTGGGCTGCAGAGCTGATAAGTCTATTTGGCTTTGGCTGATTGTTCCGCGGTAGTCCAGCTTAGGTGAAAGTGCATTTAATTCGCCATTCAGTATCACTGCAAGTCCAGTTGCATCAGTGCTGGCGTCAAAGGTAAGCTGACTAAGATGTTGGCCTAGTTTTATAGCAATAGGCTTGTTGGCTAGTAGTTGCCAATAGCGGGATCGTGCCAAGGGGGCTAGATATTTCTCACTTATCTCTTCGTTATCCACTATCTCTTTTTTATCTTCAACCACTTGTTTATTGCTTGCTACCTCTAGCGGGTTTGTTATCTGCTGTGGCGTCATGTCGATTTCAAAGCTTAATGGATAATCATCTCGCAGCTCTATTTCCCCCTTTAGTGCTAAGGCGAGGTAAGTATCGTTAAAGCTAAGCTGGTTAAGCTTGATAGTATCTTGCTTAATAGCGCCTTGGATATTGAGATCGTGAACTGTTTCTCTGTGCTGATTTATCGCAAATTTAAGTTGTGTGACTTTTGCTTGTGCCAGCTCAATTGACAAAGGAACAAAGACCCTAGGTAGACTGGTGTTAAGGTTAATGTCTTTATTGTTTTTGATATTCGCTTTAGGTTGAGTATGTAATGCGATATCTAGCGAGCCAACATTGAGTTTATCAATATCAATTGATTCATTTTGCCAAGTGCCATTGAGGTTAACTTGTTCAGCGCTAAATTTATGTTGATTCACACTGACTGCCACTTGTTTGAGTTTGGCGTTATCAAGACTGATATCAAATCCAAGGTTAATCATGGTGTCACTTGAGTTTGTATCGAGTGGTCTTGATTTAGCGCTGTGCTGCACATTGACGGTAAGTTGCTGACTGTCAAGGGTCGTAATGCACAGGGTATTGTTAAGCAAACACAGGGGCTGCCAGTTAATCTGGGTCTGGTGAGCTTTGACTTCGACATCTTTTAGTGTGAGCTGAAAACGGGCTAGATTAAGCGTTTCATTAAGCGTGCCTGAGTGATATTCGATATCGAGTTGAGGAACCAATTTATCAAGCGTGGTGATAAGGAAGCGTGTACCAAGCTGAGTCGAGACCAGCAGTGCGGTGCTTACGAGCAGTAACAAAGGCAGATAGAGAAGAGCGCGAAAAAGGTTTTTAAGCTTGGTCGTACCCGCTTTGTTTGAACCAATAACGCTGGGTGTTGACGCCTTATTGGACGTGTTTGTTGTCATAGCCCATGTCTCTTACTGTGTCGCCCAGTCATAGATTCGCTCTCACTATAGCTCTGTGCCCATGGTTAAATGAATACGCCAAGGTCTATCCACCAGTTCTTGTTTATCTATACCAACGCCGATATCTAACTTGATTGGGCCAACGGGGGATATCCAATGTAAGCCTGCACCGACAGAGGTCACTGGAGTAAACTTTTTCCTCGTAAATGCATTGCCTGAGTCGACAAAGGTTGCCACTCGCCAATTGTCACGCACATAGTACTGGTACTCTATGCTCGCGACAGCTAAATAGCGTCCACCGACAATGAGACGATAATTGATATCATCTTTGCCTTGGTAATTAAACTCAGGTCCAAGCTCATTGCGGTTATAACCGCGAATACTTTGATCTCCACCAGCAAAGTATCGCAAAGAAGGTGGGATTTTTATGAGGTCGTTGTCGTTAGCGATATTGAGGCCAAGATCGAGACGGGTAACCAGCTTGTGTTTAGGCATTAAGGTGATGAGCTGCTTAAAGTGAGCTTGTAGTCGAGTTAGGCGAATATCTGAACCAAGAGCAGGCTCAGCATGGGCTAGGTCATAGGACTGATAAAAGCCGTTATCAGGATCCAGACTGTTATCACTTCGACTTGTCTTACTGAGTTTGGTGCCAAATAGGATCATATCGGAGCGAAAATCTAGGCTTTGCTGAAAGTAATTCTCACGGCTGGCACTAATGTAATAACCCCATAACCAAGTCGATGAAAGCTGTTGTTGACGGCTCACTTCAATTAAGTATTTTGATGACTCTAAGTTTCCTTGGTCTTGGTATTCCTGTGATTCAGGTGAATAGGATTGGATCACTCCATATACATCACGAAATAGGCCTAGTTTAAATTTAAGCTGATCCTTAATCGGATGAGATAGCGGAATGGTATAGGAACTGGAAAATTTAGGGCGGTAGCGTGACCAATGTATCGAGGTTTGCTGGCTATGACCATAGCGGTTAATTTGTGGCGTTGTCCAAACTAGATTGATTCTGGGATCAAGGGTGCTATCTCCCGTATTACCTATATCAACTCCAAGGCCGACTTCAAAGGAGTGATCGGCCTTGGGGGTGAGTGCCACATCAATGGGTACCTGCCTTCCTTTTGAATGGGCTATTTGTGGTAATACTTTAATATTTTTAAAATAGCTGGTTTCCAGTAATGCACCGTTAAGCTCATTAAGCTTCTGTGCTTGATAAGGGGTATCTTGCTTAAAAGGTACTAGGCTATCGAGCAAGCTATTTTCTAGAGTGTGGCCACTAAAGGTTATTTTACCGAAACGATAGCGTTTGCCAGAGTCTAGATGCAGGCTGATTTGTGCAGTATTTAGCAGCCTATTAATTTTTATCTGTGATAATTGATATTTCGCATCGAAGTAACCTCGAGCGATAGCAAAGCCTAGTAGCTCAGATTTTGCTAATTCATATTGGCCATGGTTAAGCTGAGTTTCACTGGTTAAAGGAAAATGTTTGAGCCAAGCATACAGCTGAGCGTCTTGATCAAGCTCTCCGTCAATTTTGATATCAACCCATTGAATGATGATCGGCTGGCCTAGCTGTATATTCAGGGATAAGGTCCAGTGTTTATGGTGATCTTTATTGAGTGTTTGGTCGATATTAGCCTGATAATAGCCGAGTGAATGTAGGCCATTATTAAGATTGGTCTGAAGATTAAACATAAAAGCTCGGCGCATCACTTCTGAGCTTGGCAGCTCTCCTAGGTGAGCCAATATGTTTTGTTTTACATCATCGTTGATCCCTTGAATGTCTACTGTAAGCCATAAAGGGGGATTTTGTGCTTTTGCAAAGAGAGAAAAACTAAAGGCAAGGCAAAAACACAAAAGCGGTGCTGTAAAATTTATCCTATTAATTTTCAAGATGAAAAATATCACTGGGATGATTAGTATCTTTTATGTTACTTCATTACTTATGCTCGGCAAAGTAGGGGATAGCAATCAAGATTAGCCCAGTTTTACCCTATACTCGCCACCTATGAATGAATCGATGATATAAGGAAGATCCAATGAAAGCACTATTAGCCGTGGCAGTAACGAGTGTATTGCTTTGTTTGCCTGTAAAGGCAAGCGAAATGGAAACTGAGCCCAAAGCCGCTCAACCAATAGCATTAGCGATACATGGCGGGGCGGGCACTATTTCCAAGGCTAAGCTAAGTGATGAGCAGAAGCTGGAGTATAAAGCTAAGTTAAAACAGGCATTGGATGCTGGATATCAAGTCTTATCACAAGGTGGGGACAGTGTCACAGCAGTTAAGACAGCAATTAATATTCTAGAAAATAGTCCGCTGTTTAATGCTGGGTTAGGCGCCGTTTATACCTTTGATGGTGCTCATGAGCTTGATGCTTCTATTATGGATGGCAAAAGCATGAATGCCGGTGCGGTGGCGGGTGTATCCCATATTAAAAATCCAATTGATCTTGCCATTGAAGTGATGGAGCACTCGCCCCATGTGATGTTGTCGGGTCAGGGAGCAGAAGAGTTTGCCCTTAATCAAGGAATGCAGCTAGTGCCAAGCAAGTATTTTGATACTGAGAAGCGCTATCACAGTTTGCTCGATGCTAAGAACAAGCTTAAGCAGGCTGAATTGGCGACCAAAGACTTTCAGGCATCGGTTAATCAGCTCGATACGGATTATAAATTTGGAACAGTCGGTGCGGTGGCGATAGATAGCCAAGGTAATCTTGCTGCGGGTACTTCGACAGGCGGCATGACCGCCAAGCGCTTTGGCCGTATTGGCGACTCGCCAGTGATAGGTGCAGGTACCTATGCCGAGAATGGAGTCTGCGCCGTGTCGGCCACAGGTCATGGGGAGTATTTCATTCGCTACCATGTTGCTGGTGATATTTGTGCGCGGATCAAATATCAGGATAAGCCACTAAAGGACGCTGCCGACGAGGTAATTAATCAGCGTTTAGTGGAAGCGGGTGGTAGCGGCGGCGTCATCAGCGTCGACAGTGAAGGCAATGTTGCTATGCCCTTTAATACCGAGGGTATGTATCGCGCCGCTAAAGGCCCAAATGGTGAACAGGTTTCCATCTGGTAGGTCTATAAAGTCGCGGCAGTTTATCGAGATCTTAGATTTAGGTTATCGGTTTAATTCCCGCCACTTCTTGAATTTCTTAGCTAAACTAAAAATGAGATTACTTATTTAGGGGATAGTTATGGATTCAATCAAGATTAAAGAGCATATGGATCGGCAACCTGTATTGTTAAAAGCTAACATGTCGTTAGCTGCGGCAGTTGAAGAGTTACTGGGCAAGAACAAGTTAGGCGCGCCGGTTGTTGATGATTCAGGAGCCTTAATCGGTTTCTTGTCGCAACAAGACTGTCTCGCTGTGATGCTTAAGAGCAGTTATCACTGTGATATGGTCGCTGTCGTGAAAGATTGTATGCGTAGCGATGTGCTTTGGGTGGGGCCTGATGATAGTGTGCTGCAACTTGCAGAACAGATGCTAGGACTAAAACCTAAAATCTATCCAGTGGTTGCAGAGGGTAAAGTAGTTGGCACCATTAATCGCACCAATATTCTCTCTGCCATTAATACCTATATGCAGCAATGTTATTTAACACCGGCTTAGGGACTGTTGATCTTTCAAGGTTGTTTTTGCAGCAGTTTACAGCGTGCTTAAACAAGGCAGAGCTTGTGCCGTGTAGTTATTCTACATAAATAAGCGATAACGCAGTAGAAGTGCGCTGTAAATGCTGCCCTTCGGGCGCTACCCAATAGCATTTTCTCATTGTTAAACGAGAATTCACTTAGATTACTAAGCTTCACCTCGTTCGCCGCGATAAAATGCCATTGACTAAGCGCAAAAACGAATCAGCAAAGATTAGCAGCCCCTAGTAAAGCATTATTTCTCAATTAGCCATACCAATTAACTAACTTCCTTGCTAGGATCGCTTTTTTTGATTCTGGCAACGGAATTTAGGTTTGAATTCGAATATATCCCCACTGTCTAAAACATTTTTAAATCAATGCTATCAGGCCGATGCTTCCCGCATAAGACGTCGACTCTATCGCCTTAATAAAGAAGCCGACTCGGATAAGAAGGCGCAAAATCTGCAGGCGTTATCTGAGCAGGCTCTAAAGGCTAAGGCTAAGGTTGAACAGCGCTTGGCTGCTAGGCCCAAAGTGAGCTATCCAGATAGCTTACCTGTCTCTCAAAAGCGCGATGAAATTGCCGAAGCGATTGCAAATAACCAAGTGGTGATAGTGGCGGGTGAAACGGGGTCGGGTAAAACCACTCAGCTTCCTAAAATCTGTTTAGATCTTGGGTTAGGTTCACGAGGCCTGATTGGCCATACTCAGCCAAGAAGGCTGGCCGCACGTAGCGTAGCAAGCCGTATTGCCGAGGAACTCAATACGCCTACGGGCGAAGCTGTGGGCTTTAAGGTTCGTTTTGCCGACGCGATTAAGCCTGAAAGCTATATCAAGCTGATGACAGATGGTATTTTGCTGGCCGAGCTCACTTCAGATAAGTTTTTAGATCAATACGATACCCTGATTATCGATGAGGCCCATGAGCGCAGCCTGAATATCGATTTTATTTTGGGCTATTTAAAACAAGTACTTAAACGTCGTCCTGACCTTAAGGTGATTATTACCTCGGCCACCATTGATGTTGAGCGTTTCTCTAAACACTTTAACGTTGCGCCTATTATTGAGGTGTCAGGACGTACCTATCCTGTTGAAACCCGCTATCGTCCTTTGGTTGGTAATAAAGCCGAAGCGGGCAATGATGCCGATCTCGATCTTATTGATGGTATTTTTGCCGCCGTCGATGAGTTAGTTCAAGAAGGCCCTGGTGATATTCTTATCTTTATGAATGGTGAGCGGGAGATTCGAGATACCGCTGAGCAGCTTAATAAACGTAACTATCGTGATACTGAAGTTTTGCCTTTATATGCGCGCCTGTCCTACGGTGAGCAGTCAAAGGTCTTTAAGAGTCACAGTGGCCGCAGAATCGTATTGGCGACCAATGTTGCCGAAACCTCATTAACTGTACCCGGAATTCGTTATGTGATTGACCCAGGTACCGCGCGTATCAGCCGTTATAGCTATCGCACTAAGGTGCAGCGCCTGCCGATTGAATCCATCTCTCAAGCCAGTGCCAATCAGCGTCAAGGCCGTTGTGGCCGTGTGGGGCCGGGGATCTGTATTCGCCTTTATGATGAAAATGATTTCACTTCTCGTCCTGAGTTTACCGACCCAGAGATCCTAAGAACCAATCTGGCTTCGGTCATTCTAAAGATGTTATCCATTGGCCTAGGTGACATTGCTGCGTTTCCGTTTATTCAGCCGCCAGAGCAGCGCCATATTCGTGATGGCTTTTTATTGCTTGAAGAGCTACAGGCGGTCAACAAGCATAAAGGCGACTTGAAGCTCACGCCGCTTGGGCGAGATCTTGCTAAAATTCCAGTCGACCCGCGTCTCGCGCGTATGGTGATAGAGGGGCACAAACTGGGATGCTTGCGAGAAACCATGGTGATAGCCGCAGGTTTGTCGATTCAAGATCCCAGAGAGCGGCCAATTGATAAGAAACAAGCGGCCGATGAGCACCACAAGCGTTTTAACGATAAAGACTCTGATTTTGTCGCTTGGCTCAACCTGTGGGATCATCTGCAAGTCAACCAAAAAGAATTGTCGGCGAGTCAGTTCCGTAAGCTATGCCGTAACGAATTTTTAGCCTATCTGCGTATTAGAGAGTGGCAAGACTTATATGCTCAGCTGCGCCAAGCTGTCCATGATATGAAATGGAAACTGGCTCAGACCCAAGCCGATTATGAGCTGCTCCATCGTGCGTTATTGCCCGGCTTTATTAGTCATATCGGCTTTAAAGATGCCAATAATGAGTATCTAGGTGCTCGTAACCGACGCTTCTTTGTCTTTCCTGGCTCTCCTCTTGCAAAAAAAGGCCCTAAGTGGATTATGGCGGCTGAGCTGACTGAAACCTCGCGCTTATTTGCCCGCTGCTGCGCTAAAATTGAGCCTCAATGGTTAGAAGAGTGTGCTAGTCACTTGGTTAAGGTTAACTATAGTGAGCCGCATTTTGAAGCTAAGCAGGGCAGTGTTATCGCACTGCAAAATCAGGTGCTTTATGGATTAACCATAGTCAATCGCCGTCGAGTGCAATATGGCCCCATAGATCCTATCGAGTCTCGCCATATCTTTATTCGTAGCGGACTTGCCGAAGGTGAGCTAAGAACGCGCGAAGCCTTTTTCAGAAATAATCAGGCACTGCTGGAGCAGGTCGAGTCCTTAGAGCACAAGTCTCGCCGCCGAGATATTTTGGTGGATGAGCAGGTGCTGGTGGACTTCTATGAGCCTATTATTCCACAGGGGATCTATAACGCGCCTAAGTTCCACAAATGGTGGAAGCAAGCCAAGGCTAAGCAACCTGATTTATTGGATTTTAATGAAGAGTTGCTGATGAAGCGCTCAGGCTCCCATGTCTCGGCACTGGACTTTCCCGACATGTGGCATAACGGCAATTTAAAACTAACAGTGAGCTACAACTTTGAGCCAAGCGCACTTGATGATGGTGTGTCTGTTCACGTGCCTGTAGCTCTACTGAATCAGGTGGAAGTGAGTGACTTTGATTGGTTAGTGCCTGGCCTTAGGGAAGAGAAATGTGTTGCCTTGATTAAGTCGTTACCTAAGAATCTGCGCCGCAATTTTGTTCCGGCACCTGATTATGCCAAGGCCTGCGTACAGGCGATGGAGCCAGGCACTATGCCTATGCTCGATGCCATGTGTAAACAGCTATTGCGTATGAGCGGTGTACGTATCAGCCCAGATGATTTTGATATGACCCAGCTAGCTAAGCATCTGTTTATCAACTTTAAGATAGAAGATGATAAGCGCAAATTAGTTGAGCAGGGTCGTGACTTTGAGCAGCTTAAAGAGAAGCTTCAAGGTGTGGTTGCTAAAGCGATACGCAAAGTTGCTGATAAGGGCATCGAAAAAAAGGCGCTGACTGAGTGGAACTTTGGTAACTTACCAGAGCAGTTCCAGCAGACCAAAGGCAACTATCAGGTTAAAGCATTTCCTGCGCTTGTAGATAACAAAGCGGACGTGGCGATAAAACTCTTTGATGATGAGCATGAAGCCGCGAGAGCCCATAGAGTCGGAGTGAGACGCCTGCTGCTTATCAATATTCCATCGCCTGTTAAGCACTTGCAACAGAAGCTGCCTAATAAGGCGAAACTTGCCATGTATTTTAACCCATTTGGGCAGGTACAAATTCTGATTGATGACGTGATTGCCGCCGCTATTGAGCAACTGCTCGATGAAAAAGGCTTTGATATTCGCAGTCCAGAGCAGTTTGAGCAGGCCAAAGATTGGGTAAGACAAGAGCTTAACGAGCGTGCCGAAGAGATAGCGTTAAAGGTTGAGCAAGTGCTGACCCTGTATCAAAAAATTAAGAAGCGCTTAAAGGGCAAGATCAGCTTGGATATGGCCTTTGCCATGAGTGATATTCAAAGTCAGTTAGATAAGTTGGTATTCAAAGGCTTTGTTGAAGCGGCTGGCTGGCAACGACTAGCGGATATCGCCCGTTATCTTAAGGCGATAGATAATCGTTTAGAGAAGCTGCCGATTGACCCAAATCGTGACAGATTGCATATGCAGTCCATCGTTAAGGTGCAAGAGGCATTGGATGCACAGCTTGCTAAACTCCCTAAATCTGCACCAGTCCCGCAAGTGTTAGAAGAAGCGCGCTGGATGATAGAGGAGTATCGTGTCTCCTGTTTTGCTCAGGTGTTAGGCACTGCTTATCCTATCTCTGAAAAACGTATACTGAATCAGATAAACACACTTTAAATTTTAGTTAGTTTAGGATATCAAGGTAGCGGCTGGATTTTACTCACGAACATTTGTATTGATGAAGGGTAAAATAGAGCCGACGAGACAAGTGAATTTTGTGATTCAATGGCAAAAGTGTTGGTCATTGGTATTCAAAAATTCGGGATTTGACCTTAGATAACTTATTGCTAAATTACCTCTTTATAAGCCCTTTGGTGACAAAGATCACAAAGGGCTTTTTTATGAGCTCTACCTCTTTGTACGTATTCTCTAATATTTCCCTCCCAATTGCTGGAAAAAACAACAAGTTTTGACCATGTTTAGTGATAGCTGAATAGCTAAATAACCATTTTTTGGCTTTGACTAATCGGTAAATGCGACTAAAACGAGTGATTGATCATAAATTCAAGTTAAATTAATGATCTGGATCATAGTTACAAGGTGTTTACATATTTGGGGGTATACAGTTTGTTAACACTTTCTTCGTATGATCTTACTCGTAAATTAGTTAGTGGTTTTATCACAACATCTCAATAAATTTGCTGTCACGCCAACTAGGCAGTGAATGAGATTATTCAAGATCACATCTTGGAGGGTCCATGAGTTCCACATCGAGTGATGAGAAAAGTTTAGAGTTAAAGATCTTTATTTTTCTAACAGTTTTCCTCGCCCCTTTGCTGTCTGTGTTGTTAGTCAGCGGTTTGGGATTTGCGATTTGGTTTAGTCAGATATTAACCGGGCCACCAGGTGCGGGTTAACGAATAACGAAAACAATGAATAACCCAAAACAGAGTGGATAGATTTAATGAGCAATGAACTTCACGTAACTAGCCTGATAGTTCAGGTTTTACCGGAAAAAATGACAGAAGTAAGGCAAGCGATAATGCAGATGAGCAATGCCGAACTGTCTGTCAACGATGAGGTAAAGCTGATTGTGGTACTAGAGGGTGAAAGCCAAAAAGCATTATTAGCGGATATAGAGGCTATTAATGGGATCAACGGGGTGTTATCGGCCTCTATGGTGTACCAGCAAAGTGACGTGCTCGAAGAAGGTGAGATATAAAATGAATAGACGTGAGTTTATGAAAGCCAATGCGGCTATCGCAGCGGCAAGTGCAGCAGGATTAGCATTACCAGCAGGTGCGAGTAATCTGATTACCAGTTCAGAGCAAAATAAACTTGAATGGAATAAGGCGCCATGCCGTTTCTGCGGCACGGGCTGTTCCGTTATGGTGGCGACCCGTGATGGTAAAGTTGTCGCCACCCATGGTGATGCGAAAAGTGAAGTTAACCGCGGCCTCAACTGTATTAAGGGTTACTTCCTATCAAAAATCATGTACGGCAAAGATAGATTACAAACACCTTTGCTACGTATGACTAATGGTAAGTACGACAAGCATGGTGAGTTCACACCTATCACTTGGGATCAGGCCTTTGATACCATGGCTCAAAAGTGGAAAGAGACCATGAAGAAGAAAGGTCCTACCGCGATTGGTATGTTTGGTTCAGGTCAGTGGACTGTGTGGGAAGGCTACGCAGCTGTCAAATTAATGAAAGCTGGCTTTGGCTCTAACAATATCGACCCTAATGCCCGTCACTGTATGGCGTCTGCCGTAGGTGGCTTTATGCGTACCTTTGGTATCGATGAGCCAATGGGTTGTTATGATGATATGGAAGCTGCTGACGCCTTTGTACTTTGGGGCTCTAACATGGCAGAAATGCACCCCATTCTATGGAGCCGTGTAACTGACCGTCGTCTAAGTGCACCTCATGTGAAGGTCTCTGTGTTATCGACCTTTGAGCACAGAAGCTTTGATTTAGCCGATTTACCTATCGTATTCGAGCCGCAAACTGATTTGGCTATGCTTAACTTCATTGCCAACTACATCATTCAAAACGATGCGGTAAATTGGGACTTTGTTAACAAGCATGTCAATTTCCGTGAAGGTAACACTGACATTGGTTATGGTCTACGTCCTACCCATCCTTTGCAGCAAAAAGCTAAAAATGCGAGTAAAGCGGGTGGCTCTAAGCCAATCGATTTTGAAGCCTTTAAGAAGTTCGTATCAGAGTACACAGTAGAGAAGGTTAGTAAGCTTTCAGGTGTATCTGAAGAGAAGCTGATTGAACTTGCTAAAACCTATGCCGATCCTAATGTGAAGGTGACTTCATTCTGGACCATGGGTACAAACCAGCATACTCGTGGTGTTTGGTGTAATAACCTGCTTTATAACATCCACTTGCTGACAGGTAAAATTGCCACGCCTGGTAATAGCCCATTCTCATTAACGGGTCAGCCTTCAGCTTGTGGTACTGCGCGTGAAGTGGGCACCTTTGCTCACCGTCTTCCAGCAGATATGGTAGTTAAGAATCCTAAGCATAGAGCCTATGCAGAAAAGATTTGGAAGATCCCTACGGGCATTATTCCACCTAAGCCAGGATATCACGCCGTTGAACAAAACCGTCGTCTTAAAGATGGTGACTTGAACTGCTATTGGGTGCAGGTCAACAACAATATGCAGGCTGCACCTAACATGAACGAAGAGGGGCTACCGGGTTACCGTAATCCTGAGAACTTCATTGTTGTCTCTGACGCATATCCAACAGTAACAACTCAAGCAGCCGATCTGATCTTGCCTACAGCCATGTGGGTTGAGAAAGAGGGTGCCTATGGTAACGCCGAGCGTCGTACTCAGTTCTGGCATCAGATGGTGAAAGCACCCGGTGAGTCTCGCTCGGATCTATGGCAGTTAGTTGAGTTTTCTAAGCGCTTTACTACCGATGAAGTTTGGCCAAAAGATGTGTTAGCCGCGCACCCAGAATATAAAGGCAAGACCTTATACGAAGTGCTTTATAAGAATGGCAATGTAGAGAAGTTCCCATTAGCGGATATGGATCCTAAGTATATGAATGATGAGTCAAATGAATTTGGATTCTATCTACAAAAAGGTCTATTTGAAGAATACGCTACCTTTGGTCGCGGTAAGGCCCATGATTTAGCACCCTTTGATGTGTACCACAAAGAGCATGGTCTTCGCTGGCCTGTGGTTAACGGCAAAGAAACCCAATGGCGTTTCCGTGAAGGCAGTGACCCTTATGTGAAAGAGGGTAAGGGCTTTGAGTTCTACGGTAAGCCAGATGGCAGAGCCGTGATCTTTGCCTTGCCATATGAGCCACCTGCAGAGTCGCCAGATAAAGAGTACGACTTATGGCTATCTACGGGACGTGTATTGGAGCATTGGCATTCAGGTTCTATGACTCAACGTGTACCTGAGTTATATCGCTCGTTCCCTGATGCTGTGTGCTTTATGCATCCTCAAGATGCTAAAAGTCGTGGCTTGCGTCGTGGTGATGAAATTCGTGTTATCTCCCGTCGTGGTGAAATTAAGACCCGTGTCGAAACTCGAGGTCGTAACAAGCCACCTGTCGGACTCGTGTTCGTGCCTTGGTTTGATGCCAGTCAGTTGATTAACAAAGTGACACTGGATGCAACGGATCCATTGTCTAAACAGACTGACTTTAAGAAGTGCGCTATCAAGATCGTCAAGGCATAAGGGGAATCACGATGAAAGCAGTGAAATTAATCTCATTAATCGCAGTATTGGGTTTCTCTTTAACTGTACAGGCTGAGTCTGTGCCTGACGATCAGATCAGCACCCTAAGACAGACAGCATTGGATGTAGAAGTGACGCCTCCTGCGATGCAGAAAGTGCTTAACAAAGACATTAAGCAAAAGCGAAACTATCCGATGCAGCCACCTGTTATTCCACACAAGATAGATGGCTATCAGATGGATATTAAGGTGAACAAGTGTATGTCTTGCCATGCTCGCAGTCGTACCGAAGACTCTCAAGCACCTATGGTGAGTGTGACTCACTATATGGACAGAGAAAATAACTTCTTGGCTAACCTGTCGCCACGTCGTTACTTCTGTACCCAGTGTCATGTGCCTCAGCTTGATGCTAAGCCATTGGTTAAAAATGAATTTGTCGATATCGACCAATTGATTCAAGCCGACGAAAAAGCTAAGCACTAGGAGTCGCTATGTTAAAAAGATTGAAAGAGATATGGCGAGTACTCAATAGACCTAGTGTGCATTACAGCCTTGGTTTCTTGACGCTCGGTGGCTTTGTGGCAGGGGTGATTTTCTGGGGTGGCTTTAACACCGCCCTAGAAGCGACCAACCAGGAGGCATTCTGTATTAGTTGTCACGAAATGGAGAACAATGTCTACGAGGAGTTGCAACCGACAATTCACTTCACTAACCGAAGTGGTGTGCGTGCAACCTGTCCTGATTGCCATGTTCCCCATGAGTGGACTGATAAGATTGCCCGTAAGATGCAGGCTTCTAAAGAGGTGTGGGGTAAAATATTTGGTACCATCAACACCCGTGAGAAGTTTGAAGCTAAGCGTCGTGAGCTGGCTGAGCATGAATGGGCAAGACTAAAAGCCAATGACTCGCTTGAGTGCCGAAACTGTCATAACTTCGATTACATGGACTTTACTCGCCAATCGAGCCGAGCTGCAAAAATGCACTCAACGTCACTGGCAAGTGGAGAGAAAACCTGTATCGATTGTCATAAAGGCATCGCTCACCAATTACCAGATATGCATGGTGTAGAAGGGTTTTAATACTAGTTTCTAATATTAGATTTCTAATCTAACTCGCGTTACTTAAACGAAAAGCCGCTCTCGTAGCGGCTTTTTTATGCCCTTGAAATTGTTTAATCGGTTAAGTTGGTAGGCTTAGTAGCATAATTGTTGACCTATGATGCTTGAACATAAGGTCGTCAATTAGCATGTTGCAGCTTGCCTGCCAGCAACTCATTGTGGGCTATAACTTTAGTTTGAATAGGGCTGATACACGCGCGTTACCGGGTGTGAACGAAGCGTTGGGAAGTGGTGTTAAGCAAAGGGCTAGCAATATCTGATGAATCTATAGGTGGCTATAGTAATGAAAAGTGACTATTTCTAAACATGAGGCCACAGGGCTGAAAGCGCTAATAAACTTTATAAGAGTTCATAGGGAAATACTCTATTCTAGCGTTAGTCAATTTCAGCTTTTGTCAATTCCTGCTTTAGTCAGAGAACCTGTTTTTCTTTGTTATTTCAATCAATAAAAAATGCCAGTAGCGCTAATGCTACTGGCATTTCTTTATAGATTAGCTACAAACTGACTAATTAAACTGGGAAACAAGCTCTGTTTGTCTAATTCCCTGAGCACTGATCTCTTGGCTGTGGTGGGCAGAGGCTTGGCAGTTTTCCTCAAACTGGGCAATACCCCCTTGCAAATCTTGAGCACTGGCATAGATTTGATTGACGACAGTTGCTTGCTCTTCGGCTGCAACGGCAATCTGTTCACCATTGGCTTCGATAATGGCCATAACATCGGCCACCGACAAAATATTTTGTTCTAGCAATTTATCGGAAGATACACTCTTTTCAGTCAGTTCGCGGCCTTGGCCCATCTGCTGAACCGCCATTGCTGTAGTTTTACTTAGGTTATCTATGATGTCATGGATCTCTTGCGCCGAGGATTGGGAACGAGTAGCTAGATTTCTCACTTCATCGGCGACGACAGCAAAGCCTCTGCCTGCACTACCAGCGCGGGCAGCTTCAATTGCGGCGTTAAGGGCAAGTAGATTGGTTTGCTCAGCTAGGCTTTCAATCACCTCTAGTGCTTGATTAACGCTTTGACACTGTTTATCTAGGGCTGAAATTGAGTCACTAGAATCTTCTAATAGCTGAGTGATTTCGAGTGTTGCATTCTGGCTATCTTGTAGCGCTTGCTTAGTGGCAGCTAGCTGCTCAACCAGTTCATGAATTTCTGCGGTTGAACTCGTCGTGCTCTGGGCTATTTCGTTGACCGATGCATTCATCTGGCCCATGGCGGTAACAACTTGTTCTAGGTTTGATGATTGCTCAACTAACTGCTCTTGATTGGCTTGGTTTTGGCTTTGATGCTCTTCAAGACCTTGTTGTAGGTGTTCGCCACTGTCCTTGATACGACCGATTACGGCAAGGATTTCAGCTTTCTGCATTCGCAGGCTTAGCTCCAAGTGGGACAGCTCATCTGTGTAGCCAGTATAAACAAATTGGTTTAGTGGATTATCATGAACCTGCTTGCTGATACTCAGCATATGGCTAAAGCGCTTATGCAAGCGGTAAAGAGGTAAACCAAAACTTCCAATGGCAATAATGATGGCGACTGGAACTAGACTGGCAGGAATAAAGTGAATGCTAGCAACTGCCATGACAGAAATAAGCCACGCGAGTAGTAGTTTAGTGACTATGTTGGCGCCGAATTTAGGTTTGGCCGACTTTCCAGCATTGACTGCGTCATAGCAAGCTTGGGCTCTATCTGTAAGCTGTCGACTGGGTTTAGTTCTTACCGATTGATATTCACAAATTTTTCCATCGCGGCGGATTGGTGTTACAAAGGCATTTACCCAATAGTATTTTCCATCCTTACAGCGATTTTTAACTAACCCCATCCAGCTTTTTCCCTGTTTTATGGTTGCCCATAAGTCGCCAAAGGCAGCCTTAGGCATATCAGGGTGGCGTACTAGGTTGTGGGGCTTGCCAATCAGTTCATCTTCCCTGTACCCGCAAACGTCAACAAAGTCCTTGTTAACATGGGTGATAATAGAGTCTAAATCCGTTGTCGATAAGATTTTATAATCTTCAGGATAATCGACACCTTCATTGATGATATTCTGATTTGTCATGGGAAAAATTAGCTAAATTAGGGTGGGGGAATTATTAATCACAGAGTAAGAGAATAATGTGATATTTCGCTAATTTAACATGCATCAAAAAGAAGCGTTATCAAAGCTGTGAGGTGGGTCACTGAGTCAAGGATGGTATTTTGACTCAGTGACTGATTTTTGACGTTTAGACTCTTACCTTGGTGACATCAACGAAGAGTTTAAGTGTTTGGCCTGGCTGAATGTATTTCTGATTTTGTAAGCTATTCCAGCGAATTAGATCTTTTACCGTCACATTAAACTTACTGGCAATACGGGCTAACGAGTCACCATTTCTGACTTTATAGTTAACCGTGCGCATAATGGAAGATTGAGTTTGCTTCTCGCTGACTTTATTGGTCCAGATAACCAGCTTTTGCCCAACCTGTAATGGCTCCTTAGGTGCCATGCTGTTCCATTTTGCTAGTTTGCTGACTTTCACTTTATGGCGCATCGCTATTTTCCATAGGGAATCACCAGGCTTGACCACATAGTCAACCTTATAATCGGCACGTTTGATGTTTTGCTTTTTAACGTACCTTTGATCTACCGACAGAGAATAAAGCTCAGGATCCTTGGCTGCAACCGGAATGAGTAGATGTTTACCCGCAACGATAGTGTTGCCCTTGATGCCGTTAACAGAGCGGATCACCTGAATATTGGTATGAAACTTTTGTGCAATTAATCCTATGCTATCGCCGGATTTAATTTTATATCGCAACCAATTAATGCGCTCGCTAGACTCAGTATCGGCTAAGGCCAACTCAAATCCTTCGACTTTATCAACAGGAATGACTAACGTATGTGGACCATCGGGAGCCGTTGCCCAGCGATTAAAGCCGGGGTTGAGCTTATGCAACTCGCTGATTGACATATCGGCGAGATCGGCGGCAAAGGCAAGATCCATTTGGCTACCAATATCGACCACTTTAACCTGAGGCTCATTGGGAATAGGAGTGAGTTTGATACCGTATTTGTCGGCGTTTTTCACCACATCCGCAAGGGCGATAAGCTGAGGCACATAGCGCTCGGTTTCCTTAGGTAAGCTTAACGACCAAAAGTCGGTATTTTTACCGGCTCTTTTATTACGCTTGATTGATCTTAAGACGCGTCCTTCGCCAGTATTGTATGCTGCAATAGCATATAACCAGTTTTGTTTTGTCTTACCATAAAGGTATTCCATCATATCTAGGGCTGCGGTTGTGGCCGCAGGTACATCGCGTCGACCGTCGTACCACCAGTTCATCTGCAGTCCAAAATGCTTGGCCATAGGTGTGGTAAATTGCCACAAGCCTGACGCAGCACCGTGGGAATAGGCAAAAGGATCAAAGGCGCTCTCTACGATAGGAAGCAGCGCAAGCTCCATGGGCAGATTACGCTTTTCTATTTCTTCCACAATAAGATACATAAAAGGTGTCGCACGAGCCGAAACCCTTTGTAAATGCTTGGGGTGCTTTAAGTACCAATTGCGGTATTGGTTTACGAGCTTGTTATCTGGTGCAGAAAAGTGCAGTTGGTTGCGAATTCTTTGCCAGACATCGGTAATCTCTTCTACTTCGATGACAGGCTCTTCAATCACAGGTGTAACGATAGGCTCTACTGGAACAGGCGCTATAGGTTCGGGTTTTGGTGCTGGTGTCGATTGGCAACCTGCTAGTAGTGCCATACTTGCAGCAAAACAAAATACTAAACTTCGCATTAAAAACATGCCCTTTGGTACTTAAAACGTCCTGTGCAGATTGGCTATCAACATGATTTCATAATGATGTTGGGTTTTATCGAGCAATCCGCTGACACCATAGGTGTCCAGGGTGAAAAACAGCCGCTCATTGTAAAGCAAATTAACCCCTTTGTCTGTGCCTTGGGGTTAACTTGTTATCTATGGCAAATTTAGCGTAACGTGGATTAAAAGTTATCTTTCCATTTTCGCAATAGGGTAAAGGTTTGAAGCTCACTTCCTTTTGCTTGTCCAAAGCGCCTTGCCACTGTTTCTTGGATCTCAGGAAGGTGACAGCGTAAAAATGGGTTGATATTTAATTCAGTAGCGATGTCGGTTGGTAAGGTTGGCAAATTATGGGCTCTAGCCTTCAAAACCCAATTATTGTATTCAATTAATTGCGCATTATTGGGCTCGGCTTGCAGTGCAAAGGCAAGGTTAGCTTGCGTGTATTCGTGGGCGCAATAGACCTTAGTGTTTGCTGGAAAATCAGCTAACTTAGTCAGACTTGCTAACATCTGCTCAGGTGTCCCTTCAAATAATCGACCACAACCGCCGCTAAATAAGGTGTCGCCGCAAAATAGGTGTCCTTGGTGAAGGAAGCCGATATGGCCTTTAGTATGTCCTGGAATTTTGACGATACAAGTGCGGCCGGTAAAGCCAGGTATTTGTATGTCTTGGTCGCCACTAAGCGGTACTGTGATACCACTGATGCCTTCAAGCTCTGGACCATATACTTCAACTTGGTGCTGACAATAGGTTTGCAGTTGTTTAATGCCACCTGTGTGATCATTGTGATGATGGGTGATTAATATTCCTTGTAGTTCGAGCTGATGCTGCTCTAGGTGATCGATAACCACTTGAGCGTCACCTGGGTCGACCACATAGACACTATTTGTGTCGTTGGGTTTGATCAGCCAAATATAATTGTCGTTGAAAGCACTAATTGCAGAGATATTGAGCATTTTCTATTGCACTCGAACTAGGTTGAAACATTGCCCTAGTAGTGTAACCAGCTAAAACAGATTTGAGTAGTTGTGATTGATGTTTTGTTAGTCGCTTCGATAATGTTATTTTACTAGCGCTTTGATAAGCCGGGGGTATAATGAGGGCTAATAAGCGTTTGGTTGCCAAGGGCTTGTGAAAATGGAGAAGAGCTTTGCCCTATACGATTAGGCCTGAGCGATGGGCCGATTTACCCCATGGCGAATTGATTCGAGACGATGTTCAGCAGCGTCTGGATTCATGGTGGCCAAGGTTATTCGGTTATCACTTGCTCAAGCTCGGGCCATTGAGTGCAGAGCTCAATAGTTTAGCCTCAAGTATTTCCCATCAATGTTCATTGTTTCAGGGGGAGTGCGCGAATATTGAGGGCGAGTACACTTCGTTGCCTCTGAGAAACTCTTCAATTGATGCCACCTTACTGACCATGCTGCTGGAGTTTGAAGGTGATCCTTACCGCATACTCAGGGAAGCCGATAGAATTTTAGTGAGTGGCGGCCATTTGCTTATTATTGGCGTTAATCCATTAAGTCCAGCGGTATTAGGTAAATTGCTACCTAAATATCAATCGAAACTACCTTGGTGTGGACACTTTTTTACTCCTTCTAGAGTAAAAGATTGGCTAGGGTTATTAGGCTATCAAGTAGTAGCCGACGAGCGCATGGTGTTTCACCCTCTGTTAGGCAAGATGGAAGAGCAGACGATTTGGCAACATACGCTCGAGGCTTGGTTGCCGAGCGCTGGCAGTTTTTATTTGTTAGTGGCAAGAAAACTCGACTCTCCTTTGACGCCTGTGCGGCAAAAGCGTCGTAGCCGTCAACCTAAATGGTCGACGGCGCCTAGTGCAGGCCGTATGGGAAAGTCTTCTAGTTAGTTTGAAATAAAGTTTTCTTGATGCTTGTTTAAGGTTGGTACCCCGTATCTTCTTGGGTGGGGTTGGCTTCGGCAGCTTCTCTGGCTAAATCATCACAGCGTTCATTTTCAATATGACCCGCATGACCTTTTACCCATTGCCAATCAATTTCATGATCTTGCTGTGCTTTGTCTAATCGCTTCCACAGATCGACGTTTTTTACTGGTTGTTTGCTTGCGGTTTTCCAGTTCTTTTTCTTCCATCCATGGATCCACTGGGTGATCCCTTGGCGCATATACTGACTATCACTGGTGAGTATCACTTTACATGGCTCAGTCAGCGCTTCTAAGGCGATAATGGGTGCCAGTAATTCCATGCGATTATTGGTGGTGAGTGCAAAACCATCACTGAGCTCTTTGGTATGTTGCTTATATTTCATCACTATGCCGTAACCACCTGGTCCCGGATTGCCTAAGCAAGAGCCGTCGGTATAGATGTGGATGATTTTTTTGTCACTCATAAAGCTGTATCCGATAAGGTATTTTTGAGCGAGTATAACCATAAATTCCAATTAAGGCAGCATGGTGCTATTAAATCCACAGGCTTTAACTGGTAATCTATTAGCGTTATTGATATTTAGTCGATAAATTAGACAATTGAATCCAATTTCAATCTAAGCTCAATGATTGTTAGCCGTTTGAGTTTGGGTTGAGCGAGTAAAAATATGAATATAATTTCCAACGCCAGTCGCCAGATCATTCTCGATACCGAAACCACAGGTATGAACCAAGGTAGTGGCGCTGTCACCATAGGCCATAGAATTATTGAAATTGGCTGTGTAGAGGTGGTGAATCGTAAACTCACTGGCCGCCACTATCATGAATATATTAATCCTGGACAATTGATCGATGAAGAAGCGATGCAAGTTCACGGTATTACCGATGAGTTTGTGGCCGATAAACCAAGATTTCATGAAATTGCCAAGAGTTTTATCGACTTTATTGATGGCGCAGAAATCGTCGCACATAACGCGAGCTTCGATATCAGCTTTATGGACCATGAGTTTGCTATGTTGCAACCTACTGGCCCAAAAACTGCCGATATTTGTCAGATTGTCGACTCGTTAGAAATCGCCAAGTTTTTACACCCAGGGCAAAAGAATAACCTTGATGCCCTTTGTAAACGTTATGGTATAGATAACTCTCGCCGAGAGCTCCACGGCGCATTGCTCGATGCCGAAATACTTGCCGATGTATATCTGATCATGACTGGTGGTCAGACTAAGCTGCAGCTTAGCAGTGATGATGTTGGCCAAGAAGCTGGTGGCATCATGCGACTACCTAGTGATAGAAGAAAACTTAAAGTGATCCAAGCTACTGCCGATGAACTAACTAGACATGAACAACGTCTTGATTTAGTCGAAAAATCAGGCCAATGCCTCTGGAGAGGTGAGTAAAAAACGAATGAGAGCACTCTGCAAAGCCTTAGGTACTATTTTATTTTTAAGCGGCTTGTCCTTTGGAACGCTGGCAGATGTTGTTGAATCTGAACAAGCTCTCGAGCTTAAAAATCGTTTTCGCATCGACCACATGATGGATGAAGTGACCCTGTTGGTGCAGCGAGAGTATGGCTCTGCCCCTGTGATTGTGGTGAGACCCGACGGTAGCAAATGGTATCCATCAAGACACCCTGAAGATAAGGTGAAATGGGTTGATGGTGTATCGGGCGATATCATCACCATTAAAAATCCAACCCCAGGTCCTTGGCAGCTACTGGGCAGTGTGGTGGAAGGTTCAAAAATCAAGTTTGTCTCAAAACTGGATATTGAAGTCGACCCAATTCCTCAGCCTTTGTTCCAAGGTGAGCGCATTAAGGTTACAGCTAAGCTAATGGGTGATGAGCAAAGGGTGCGCATGCCTGGCTTAGATTACCTTGTGGAATGGACTGCACGCTTTGTTAGTCACCATAAGCCCGGTGAGGAAAATTTCGCTGCGGGTACCTTTATTGTCGGCAGCTATAAAGATAATGGCGAAGGTTTAGATGAGCGTCCCGATGATGGTGCGTTTACAGGCAAAATTAATCTTAATCAAGCTTGGGGGGATTATACCTATCAAGTGAGAGCGAGAAACAATATCTTTGAGCGCGAAGCATCTCAAGAATTTACCCTGTCACAAAGGCCTATAGAGATCAGTGTTATCAAACCTGAGGATCCTTTAGAAGGAAGGTGGAAGCTTAACGTTATTGTCAATGAAGAACAGCTAGCGCTTGCCGATACCCATATTTCATTAGAGCTTGTGGGACCTGCTGGTTTGCAACTGCCTGTGTCGCAAAATGGTGTGGAAGCTGCCGAGTCGGAAGTTTTACTTCCCATGGTGTCTGAGTTTGGTAGCTATCGTTTAAAAGGTGAAGTGGCGAGCACGACCCTAAATGGCCGTGAAATTCTCCTGAGCGTGCCTGAGATGTTTTTTAATTTAGTCGAGCCGCCGGATCCACCACCGACACCGGAAGAGCTTGCCGAGATGGAAGCAAAACGAGCAGCCTTAGCCGAAGCAAAGGCGAAGGAAAGGGCGCTGTTTTGGATTATCTTAGTGAATACGCTATTACTCTTGTTAGGCACTGCAGGGCTGATCATATGGCGTAAGCGTCAAAGTCTTGCGGCGAATATTGCGGAGGCAGAGCGTAAGCTCGCTGAGCAAGAGCAAGCGGCCATTGAAGGTGAAGAGATTGATATGGATGAGATCGATCTTAATATGCCCGATGAACCAACTGATAGTGACGAGCAACAAGAAAAGTAGCCAACTGCATGGAGAGAATGGTTAATTACTCATCAGAAAATTCAGTGATTGATTGGAGTTGATGATTTTTTAACTAAACGATAATTTGATCGTAAAAAAGGTGTTGACGCTGGTACACCTCATACGTATTATTCAACGCACTTGATGTGGAGCGGTAGTTCAGTTGGTTAGAATACCGGCCTGTCACGCCGGGGGTCGCGGGTTCGAGTCCCGTCCGCTCCGCCA
>CANNEE010000022.1 GCA_947503555.1 uncultured Shewanella sp. | reverse complement strand
AGCGACATATCGGGTTCGAACCGATGACCTATACCTTGGCAAGGTATCGCTCTACCAACTGAGCTAATGTCGCATCTCTTTTCGCGGTATCACTTCAATTGTGTCATCAACAAAAGGTATCGTCACCTTGTAAAACAACTGAGCTAATGCCGCTTAACTTATATTACTGGGTGAGACCTCAGTAAAAAGTTGAGGCCGCATTATATGAGAATTTCAGCCTCTGGCAACCCCTGAATGAAAATAATCTGTTCGAACGGTCAAATTTTAAATACTTTCGTGCGATAAAACTGTAATTCAGCAATCGATTCCTGAATATCAATCAAGGCTTGGTGAGTATTTCGCTTACTGAAGCCATTCATCACATCGGGCTGCCAACGACGAACCAGCTCCTTGATGGTACTGACATCAATGTTGCGGTAATGGAAGTAATCTTCCAGCTCTGGCATATATTTGTTTAAAAAACGACGATCTTGACCAATGCTATTACCACACATAGGCGACTTACCAGCTGGAACATACTGTGATAAAAACTCAATAGTCTGAGCAATTGCATCGGCCTCAGTAAACTGACTTTGCTTAACACGCTCAATTAAACCTGACTCACCATGGTGTTTTTGATTCCAATCATCCATAGCATTTAATACAGTATCATCCTGATGAATCGCTATCACAGGGCCCTCGGCAAGAATGTTCAACTCTTGATCTGTCACTATGGTTGCAATTTCAATAATCTTATCCACAGCAGGCTCTAAGCCAGTCATCTCAAGATCAAGCCAAATTAAGTTGTTTTCATTTACAGCCATAGGACAGCCTTTTGTTCCTTGATCGCCTAAATTCAGGCTTTTTTATTAAAGACGGTGTATCATACTGCTTTTTTAAGTGACAAAAAAATCTAAAATCACCTTTATTAAACTGAAGACACACTTGTGAGTAAAAAGAAACCGTTAAGCCATGGCCAGTTACGCCGCATGCGCGCCAATCAAGAAAAACGATTAAAGCGCAGCAAGTCAGCTTCTGACACCCCTGAATTACAGGATAGTTCACTTGGGCCAGAACAGCCGGGAGTTGTCATATCTCGTTTCGGTCAGCACGCCGATATTGAAACCCAAGACGGCCAAGTTACCCGCTGCAATATGCGCAGAAACATCAAGAGTCTCGTTACTGGTGATAACGTTGTTGTCCGCTTAGCCAATGAACAACTGAGTGGCATAGGCGGTGTTGTTGAAGCTGCCCACCCAAGAAAATCCTCTTTAACACGCCCAGATCTTTATGATGGCGTCAAAACCATAGCTGCCAACATAGATCAAATTTTGATCGTCTCATCAGTTATTCCGGCATTTACGACCCAAATTATCGACCGTTATCTGGTTGCTGCGGAAGATACAGGAATTCCACCTGTCATCATTCTCAATAAAACCGATCTTCTCGACGAAGCTCAAGCAGCAGAAATTGAACCGGCACTGCAGCGCTATCGAGACATTGGCTACCCGGTTTACAAAGTCAGTAGTAAAACCGCCGAAGGTGTTGAGATGATGCAATCATTACTCGACAACAAGGTCAGCATTTTTGCCGGACAATCTGGCGTAGGTAAGTCATCTTTGATTAACGCGCTTATGCCAGAAGCAGAATTGTTAACAGGTGACGTTTCTGAAAACTCTGGACTAGGCCAGCACACCACCACCACAGCAAAATTACTTCATCTGCCCAAAGGCGGCGATCTCATCGACTCTCCAGGAGTACGTGAATTTGCCCTTTGGCACTTACCAGCAGAAAGAGTCGCTTGGTGTTTTACTGAATTTAGGGACTATTTAGGCACTTGCAAGTTTAGAGATTGTAAGCATTTAGACGATCCTGGCTGTGCACTGCAAGAAGCACTCAAGCAGCAAGCTATCACTCAAGATAGGTTCGATAATTTCCACAGAATTATTGCCAGTCTCGATGAGCAGCGTCATGCTCGCCACTTTAGAGCAGATATTGATTAGTGTATAAAACCTAGTGGCACACAGAATAACTAAAAGTATTGATTGAATTAAAGGAAAAGAAAATTGGATAAGTTAAAGATTGCCCTGCAATATATTCTACCTAAACACCTACTTTCTCGCCTTGTAGGTAAGTTAGCTGCATCAGAATCTGGTGCCATCACTACCGCAGGCATCAAATGGTTTATCAAACAATATAAAATTGATATGAGTGAAGCAGCCGCTTCCGAACCAGAAGCCTATAAGAGCTTTAATGACTTCTTTACTCGTGCACTCAAACCCGGCATTCGTCCTATTTGCCAAGACAGTGATATCATGGTGCATCCTGTCGATGGCGCAGTCAGTCAGCTAGGGCCAATTGAAGATGGACGTATTTTTCAAGCTAAAGGTCACAGCTACTCTTCACTCGCTCTTTTAGGCAACCAAGCTGAAGATGCCAAACGTTTTGAAGGCGGCGACTTCGCTACTATTTATTTAGCTCCTAAGGATTATCACCGCATCCATATGCCTATTAAAGGCACGCTATCCAAAATGACCTATGTCCCTGGCGAACTGTTTTCAGTAAACCCATTAACAGCCCGCAATGTACCTGGCCTATTTGCACGTAATGAACGCGTTGTCGCTATCTTTGAAACCGAACAAGGTCCTCTTGCTATGGTATTAGTGGGCGCAACCATTGTTGCCAGTATTGAAACCGTCTGGGCAGGCACAGTTACCCCTCCAGCAGGTAAGAAGATCTTTACGTGGGATTACCCAACTACAGGCCCAGACGCTATCACTTTGGATAAAGGTGATGAGATGGGACGTTTCAAGCTAGGTAGTACTGTTGTGATGCTATTTGCGAAAGATGCCATTGATGAATTTGCTGACGGTGTCGAGCCTGAAGCTGTGACTCGTATGGGTCAGCCTTTTGCCAAATTAGACGATTAGCCAAGGACTACGAATGTCACAGGGCGCTGCAATATCAGCTTCACACAATACAGGTTTATTGCAGCTCCACCTCGCCGTGCTACTCTTTGGCGGTACGGCTCTATTTTCTAAACTCATTCCCCTTAGCGCTCTAGATATCACCATCTTAAGGTGTGCAGTTGCAAGCATAGCCTTGGCCATCCTAGTAAAAGCGGGCAAACAGCAGCTAAAACTCAATCAAGCCAAAGACTATGGTATCGCTATCATCCTGGGCATCATAGTTAGCCTGCACTGGGTAACTTACTTTGCCTCAATGCAGCTTTCTTCCGTAGCCATAGGTATCATCTCATTTTTCACCTACCCAGTGATGACAGTACTCATTGAGCCTTGGGTAACCAAAACAAGGCTGGCGGTAAAAGACCTTGTTTGTGGTGTACTAGTGTTAATCGGCGTGATTATTTTGGTGCCGGAACCAAACCTAAATAATGATATTACCTTAGGTATCTTGCTTGGTGTCCTTTCGGCCATGTTATTTACAGGTCGTAATCTGCTGCACAAACAATATTTCGCCCGTTACAGTGGCGCCCACGCCATGTTCTACCAAACCTTAGTCGCGGTATTTTTCTTGCTGCCTTGGCATAGTGACGACATAACAGCGCTTCCTACTCAAGCATGGTGGTTAGTGCTGATCCTTGGCATTGGCTTTACTGCCGCTCCCCATGCTCTATTTACCTCGGCATTACGCATACTTAGCGCCAAAACTATTAGCCTAGTTTCTTGTCTGCAACCCCTTTACGCTAGCCTATTAGCGCTACTGGTTCTGGGAGAAGAGTTAACGAGCAACATACTGATAGGCGGCGCACTTATCGTCAGCACCGCAATTTATGAAACCCAGCAAAGTCGTCGTAAAAAATAACGCCTGTTAATGCGTTTTTTATGCGCTTTTTCTGTCGCTGTTGATATACTCAAGGCTATCATCTAGCAACAATTTTCTCCCTATGCTGCGAATTGCTTTTTTACTTTTATGTTGCTTTAGCTTCAATTTGATGGCTAACACGCCATTATCTATAAACAAGTCCATCTCTCAGCCCTCTAAAGAGCGAGCTAACTCAGATAATGAGCAGATTTTTCAACTTGAGAAGTCACTACAAGAGCAGCAGCAGGCAGAGCAAAGTTTCCTAATAAAAAATATCGATGTAGAGAAAACCAAGCAGGCGCTAAACCAACAAATTGCAAAAGCAAAGCGTAATTTGAAGCCCAAAAAGCGTGAAGATTTAGCCCAACAAGCATCGGCAGCCTACCTTAAGCAGTCAGAGCTTAAGCAACAAGAAGCCAGCCTGGCAGAAACATTGGCTAGCCAAGCGCTCAGGCAACAGCAATTACCAGAGCTAATTAGTAATGCTAAAAGCCAGCTCAGCACCCACAGTAAAACACCACTTTCTAGTATTACCACTACTAGTGGTCAACTACAGCAACTGCAAAGAAAACTGCTCGCCCAGCAAGTCACAACACTTCAAGCCGAGTTAAGCACTAGCCCTCAGAGACTCAGCCTAACTCAATTAGAGCTAGATCTGGTGCGAACCCAGCTAATACAGCAGGAGCATTTGATAGAACAGCTTAATACGGTTATTGGTCAACATAGACAAAAACAAACCGACGCAGCTATCGCCAAGAGTCAAACCAACACCAAAGATCTTTCTCATCCAGAGCTGCTGGCTATTAGCCAAGAAAATCACGCCTACGCTCAACAGCTAAAAGCCCTGAACCAAGAGATAGATACCATAGTTAAGCAGCAAGAGTTAGCCGAGAAGCGTTATCACACTCAATCTAAGCAACTCAGTAGCGTCCAAGAGCAAATCGCTTGGGTAAAGGTCAACTCGGCATTTGGTGAACGATTTTTGCTTATGTTGCAAAACCTGCCTAAACCAATAAACCCTAACTCTCTCGAAGGAGAGTTAGCTGCCAGTAAAATAGAAAAATATCAGATAGAACAGCAATTCATTAAAAATGAACAAAGACTGGCTTCACCACAGGATGAGTTAATTGAGAGCCAACAGCAAAAGCTGATCAATTCCCAATTACTACTATTAGAAGCGTTAAAGTCCAGTTTAGACCTTAAGGCCAGCGAACTCACCAAGCTTAAGTTAAGCTATGAGCAGCTGGCTGTCTTGCATCAAACGCTAAAAAGCACCTTAAGTGAGCAGCTTTTTTGGGTGCCTAATGCCAGTAAAATCAGTAAAGCTTGGTTTAAGGATCTTGGCGCGAGCCTTGAATGGCTAATGCAAGATAAGCAGTGGTTGGCCCTCGAAGAAGCGATAACAAGGCATGAAGATGCTTGGTCTTGGTGGATTATCATCTTAGTCTTAAGCCTAGTGATCCAAGATACCGTTAGCCCTAGGTTTAACCGCACCTTAGCCCATTACGCCAGCAACGTGGGTAACGTTACCCAAGATAACTTTAACTATACCCTCAAGGCTCTGATAGTCACCCTAGGCTATACTTTGATTTTGCCTGTCTCACTTATTTTTGCTGGACAAATTTTATATCAAGACCCAATCAATGCTGTCTCTGCACTTGGCGCAGGTCTTAGTGCAGCAGGTCTCTATTACCTACTCTATCTATTAGTCAAAAACCTCTGCCGAGAACAAGGCATACTCATAGGTCACTTTAAGCGTCCATCCGATATCATCACTGTATTCGTTAGCAAATTTAGACGCTTTTTCATTCAAACCTTACCCTTAGTCGCCATCATGGCTGCTAGCCAAGAGTTAACCCTTTCCTTGGTGCGTAACAGCCTAGGCCGAGGTGCCTTCATTATATTCTGTATTATGCTGTTTCTCTTTTATAAAGAGTTGTTGTCACTATCAAAACGTTATCGTGAATTTCACCTTAATGGCAAAAATAAACAGCTACTGCAAAAGCTTGTCTGGCTACTACTATTATCTCTGCCTGTTATCAGTGCCGTACTTGCCTTCCAAGGATACTATTACAGTGCATTTGAAATGCTGATGCAGCTTCAGGTCTCCCTCCTGCTTGGCTTAGGCACACTGCTGCTATATCAGCTGATCAAACGTTGGATGCTGATTGCTAGACGCCGCCTTGCCTTTGAGCGAGCGAAAACCAGACGTGCAGAGCAAGTAGCTGCGCGTGAAAAAGGGGAGCTCAGCGCTAACAGTAATGATCCTCTAGAGAACTACGAAGAACCACTAGTTGACCTCGAAACCATCTCCAGTCAATCCTTAGGGTTAGTTCGCTCTTTGCTAACCTTAGCGCTATTAGCTGGGTTAGTGGGATTATGGACCCAGACCCACACCGCCCTGTTTTCATTTCTCGATGGCATAACGTTATGGACTAGCACCACCAGCATCGACGGTATTGAACAACAACTTCCTATCACCATAAAGTCGCTTCTGTTTGGTCTGATTATCATGGGATTCTCACTCATGATAGCCACCAATCTACCAGGTTTGTTGGAGCTGGTCGTACTGCAAAGATTCGATCTCACTCCGGGTACTGGCTTTGCTATTACCACTGTCAGCCGCTACCTGGTGGTTTTCTTTGGCTTACTGATAGGTTTCTCCACACTCGGAATGGAGTGGAGCAAATTACAATGGTTGGTCGCGGCATTATCTGTAGGTCTAGGCTTTGGTTTACAAGAGATCTTTGCCAACTTCATCTCAGGCCTAATTATTCTATTTGAGAAGCCTATTCGTATCGGTGATACCGTCACGATTCGAGAGCTCACAGGTACAGTCAGTAAAATTCAAATTCGTGCCACCACAATTATCGACTGGGACAGAAAAGAGATAATCGTACCTAACAAGGCCTTTATTACCGAGCAGCTCGTTAACTGGTCGCTATCAGACCCTATCACTCGTGTGATTATTTTTGTCTCTGTGGCCAGAGACTCAGATCCCGCTAGAGTCGAAGCCGCCCTTTATCAAGCGGTGGAAGAGTGTGAAGAAGCTTTATCGACTCCTGAGCCAGAAGTATGGTTTGCAGGCTTTGGTAAACACACTCAAGACTTTGAAGTGCGTGCCTATGCCCAAGATATGGGAGCCAGATGGCCTCTAAAACATAAGCTGCATAAACGAATCAGCAAGAAGTTAAAGGAAAATGGTCTCGAGCTTGCTTACCCGCAGCTGGAAATCCATATCAATAATGGGCCAAGTAGCAATGTCGCCAAGGAAACAGGCTTAATTAGGAGTTAATCAATGCAGATTTTTGCCCATAGAGGAGCCAGCGGCTATTGCGCAGAAAACACCTTAAATGCGATGAGAAAGGCGATAGATCTTGGCATTCATTCTCTAGAGATAGATGTCCATGAATGCCAAGGTGAACTGATAGTATTCCATGACAGGCGCATGGAGAAAATGAGCTCTATGTCTGGACTAATCCACACTCAGCCCCTAAAGCAAGTCAAACAGGCTAAAATCAAAGGCCTGCCTATTCCAAGCTTATGGCAATTGATGGAAGAGGTTTACCGCTATAGCGATGGCAAGGCAGAAGTTAACATAGAGTTAAAGGGTAATACCTGTCTTGATGCTTTTATAGCCCTTTACCCTAAGTTGATTACTCAACTCGGCTATCAAGATAAACAGCTACTAATATCCTCGTTTAACCATCAGCAGTTATCGACCTTTGCCAAAGCGCACCCTAAGGCTCGCGTCGCCCCACTTTTAGCAGGCATCCCCTTAGATGGTGCAGCGATTGTGAGCCAGCTAAATGCCTATAGCCTTAACCTCAGCATAGATTTTATCAGCCATGAGCTGATTCAAGATGCCAAGCACAGAGGGGCTAAAGTGTTTGTGTATACGGTAGATAACTCAGAAGATATACAGGCACTACAATGTGCGG
The DNA here is from genome assembly GCA_947503555.1 of uncultured Shewanella sp. Lineage (GTDB taxonomy): Bacteria > Pseudomonadota > Gammaproteobacteria > Enterobacterales > Shewanellaceae > Shewanella. Next base: position 42,026 of record CANNEE010000022.1, on the reverse strand, counting down.
GGGTCGATGGCATCTTTAGTAACTATCCAGATAAAGCCAAGGCTAGCCTACTCAGTGACATAGAAATCCCTGCATCCAAAGCAAAGTACCGTCCTTGGTTTCCTTAACGAATTAAGCTTTCAAAACACTTTGTCGGGCACTAACGAGTCGCGGCAAAGCTGCGTTTGAGAAACTGCTCAACCAAAGCTTGTTGCGAGTCCACCTTAGCCACAACATCATGATTAAGGCCAACCATCTGCTCTCCTAAGCTATTACTGTCGTTAATCAGCGAAGAGACATTGACCACGTTACGATTGACTTCGGCAGAGACACTGGATTGCTCCTCGACTGCGCTCGCAATATGGTGAGTCATATCGGTAATGGTTTCGATAGAGCGACGAATACTGGCTAATGCATTGCCAGCCTGCTGAGCCTGTTCAACACATTGACTCGCACCATCAACCCCCTCTTGCACACTTGATACAGCACTGGCGGTCCCCTCCTGCAGCAAAGTGATCATATTGTGGATCTCAGTGGTCGAGTCATGGGTTCTTTTAGCAAGAGAGCGAACCTCATCGGCTACAACAGCAAACCCTCTTCCCTGCTCGCCTGCTCGGGCAGCCTCAATAGCCGCGTTGAGCGCGAGCAGATTTGTTTGCTCAGCAATCCCCTGAATCACATCTAACACTGAGCCAATCTCTTTACTGTGCGCTTCTAGTTTTGCTATCACATCAGAGGTCTGTACCAGTTTATCCGACATTGATTCAATTGAACTCACAACCGAATTCACTATGGCATCACCAGCACTCGCCTCTTCCTGTGCCTGACCGCTAGCACTGGCGGTATCAGCGCAATTACCTGCCATATCGGCAAGTGTGGCTGTCATCTCCTGCATTGCCGTCGCTACCTGCTCTATTTCAGCTTGCTGAGCCATACCATTAGCCTGCACCTCTTCCCCTTTTTCAGCCGAGTGTTTCGCATTCACCGAGGTCTGTTCACAGGCATCTAAAGTTCGACCTAAGACAGCTTTAAGCTCCGAGGCTTGCATCTGCAAGGCCAGTTCAATTTGCGCAACATCATCACCATGACCTGTATAGACTTGGCTTGCAAGAGAGTTAGCATAGATACCTTTAGCCTTTTCAACTAAGCCACGATAACGCTCAAATAATTGATAACCACCAATCAAGCCTATCAATAAACTTAGGCTGAATAAGCCCAAACCTAAACCACCCGATTGCCATGCTACATAAGCCATGGGCACCATAGCCACACCAAACAGAGCTGCAAGCTTAGTGGGCAAAGACAATCCAGGTTTCGCCTGCTTTGCTTTACCTTCATTGATCGCCTTGTAAAGCGTTTCAGCTCGACTGACTTGAGCCTTACTTGGCTTGGTACGCACCGACTGATATTCCACCACCTCACCATTATGGGTAATGGGTGTTACGAAGGCATCAACCCAGTAATAATCACCATTGGCACAACGATTTTTCACCAGCCCCTTCCAGGGATCACCTCTTTGTACACATTGCCAAAGATCGGCAAAAGCCGCCGGCGGCATATCCGGATGGCGCACCATATTATGGGGCTGACCCACAAGTTCATCGACCGCAAAACCAGCGACTTGGCAAAAAGCCTTATTGGCATACTTGATAATACTTTTGGTATCAGTTGTGGAAAGCAAAATCCAATCTTGGGGATAATCGTACTCAGTCTGAGTAACGGGTAGGTTTTTTCTCATTTATGACTCCAAGGAGGTAATGGGCTGTCGCCTTTTGTTGTCCTCCTTGAACCCAAATTGTCAGCACACTAATCACGTTCGCAAGTGATGCGAACCAAAAATAACACAATAAATTAACATTATTACAAACTAACACTTTTTGCTGACTTTTTTCAAACTTAGATCCAGCTCAAAATTCGACCTGCAACTTGTTTACACTTCACAGCTTTTAATAACAGCCCCCAAAGGAATAGAGATTAAGTATGAAAAAGAGTTATTAGCAATGATAACCATTGTCATTTACAATGCGTTTAACTTAATTGGAGAGCCCCATATGTTCGTTTGTTTATGCCATGCCATCACAGATACTCAAATCAAAGAAGCCGTTGGCCAAGGTGACATGTCGCTATCGGATGTGAAGAAACGCTTAGGGGTTGCAAGCCAGTGTGGTAAGTGTGCCAAAATGGCCACTCAGATCATTCAAGCTCAAGTCGATATTGAGCCAAACTACTACGAAGTCGCTTAGGGCAAGTTGAGCTTTTCAGATTAGTTTTCACGCTAGAAAATAACATAAAAAATGCTGCCAATGGCAGCATTTTTGTTTTTTTAATCCTTAAAAACTGACTATAACGTCTGCTCGCCATCATCCCCAAGTTCAACGCGATCGACACGCTGTAAGCCTCTAGGCAATCTCGAACCGCGACGACCTCGCTCACCTCGATAATGCTCTAAATCGCTCGGCTTAAGAGTGAGCTTACGTTTACCAGCCCACAGGGTGACAGGCGTTTCATTTGGCAGCACCACTAAATGGATCAACAACTCTTCACGACTCTTAGCTCTATCAGCAGGAATACCAATAATCTTGTTACCCTTACCTTTGCTCAATTGAGGTAAGGCTTCTAAAGAGAAAACCAGCATGCGGCCTTCGTTGGTAATCGCCAGCAGTGATACATCTTTATTTTCGCCAATAAGCTGAGGCTTTAACGACTTGGCATTAGCAGGCAGGCTAAGTAACGCTTTACCCGCTTTATTGCGAGAGACCATATCACTAAAGCTACAGATAAAACCGTAGCCAGCATCACTTGCCATCAAGTAACACTGCTTATCATCACCTAACAGCACATGCTCCATTGCTTGGCCAGCTGCAAGATTAAAGCGAGTGGTTATTGGCTCACCTTGGCTACGGGCAGACGGCAAGGTATGAGTCTCGGTCGCAAAGGCTCGTCCAGAGCTATCGATAAACACTGACGGTTGATTACTCTTACCTATCGCAGAGCAAAGGAATTTATCACCCGCTTTGTAGGAAAGTGATTCGGCATCCAACTCATGACCCTTACCACAACGTACCCAACCTTTTTCAGATAGCACCACAGTAACTGCTTCACTTGGCACCAAATCTTGCTCAGAGAGTGCCTTTGACTCGCTACGTTCCACCATAGGCGAGCGACGGTCATCACCATAGGTCTGGGCATCTTTTTGCAGTTCTTTCTTAATCAGGGTTTTCATGCGGCGATCTGAACTTAATAGAAGCTGCAGTTTTTCACGTTCAGCTTCCAGCTCATCCTGCTCAGCTTTAATCTTAAACTCTTCAAGTCTGGCAAGGTGACGTAGTTTAAGATCTAAAATTGCATCGGCTTGCTTTTCAGTTAAGTCGAATCGGCTGATTAATTCAGCTTTAGGATCATCATGGTTACGAATAATCTCTATCACTTCATCAATATTGAGGAAGGCGATCATCAAGGCTTCAAGAATATGCAAACGGGCTAAGACTTTATCTAGCCTAAACTCGAGGCGGCGTCTTACGGTTTGCATTCTAAACTCGAGCCATTCGCTGAGCATAGTTCTTAGGCCTTTAACCTGAGGCCTACCATCTAGCCCCAAGACGTTGAGGTTAACTCTATAGCTCTTTTCCAGATCCGTTGTTGCAAATAGGTGCGCCATTAACTGCTCGCAGTCAACACGATTTGAGCGAGGAACAATCACCACTCTTACTGGGTTTTCATGATCCGACTCATCACGTAAGTCTGAAACCATAGGCAGCTTTTTCGCCTGCATCTGCGCGGCAATTTGCTCAAGCACCTTTGCTGCACCCACCTGATGTGGCAGCGCAGTAATCACTAACTCACCATTTTCGATGCTATAGATAGCACGCATCTTTAGTGAGCCACGACCAGAGTCGTAGATCTTGCGAATATCCGCCTTGGTGTTAATGATTTCAGCTTCAGTTGGATAATCGGGGCCTGGGACAAACTCCATTAAGCGGTCAAGATCGGCCTTAGGGTTCTCTAATAGCTCTACACAGGCAGAGGCTAGCTCTCTTGCATTATGGGGCGGAATATCCGTTGCCATACCCACGGCAATACCTGTAATGCCGTTCAGAAGAATATGAGGCAGCCTTGCAGGCAGTACCACAGGCTCTTTCAGCGAACCATCAAAGTTAACTCCCCAGTCGACGGTACCTTGGCCAAGCTCACTAAGCAGAACTTCTGAGAAACGAGAAAGTTTAGCTTCGGTATAACGCATTGCCGCGAAAGACTTAGGATCATCCGGCGCTCCCCAGTTACCTTGGCCATCAACCAAAGGATAGCGGTATGAAAATGGCTGAGCCATTAGCACCATAGCTTCATAACAGGCGCTATCACCATGGGGGTGATATTTACCTAATACGTCACCTACGGTACGAGCAGATTTTTTCGGCTTGGACTGTGCCGACAAACCAAGCTCACTCATGGCATAGACGATACGACGTTGAACAGGCTTAAGACCATCACCGATATGGGGTAATGCCCTATCCATAATCACATACATGGAATAGTTTAAGTATGCTTCTTCGGTAAAGCGCCTCAGAGGAAGCTGCTCTACGCCATCTAAGCTCAAATCTATCGCATCACTCATTCAATCTCTTCCTCTGAGTTGGCAGTTTGCTCAACTCCTTTGTAATACAGGCGATATACATTGCCCTTTAAATCATCTGAAATAAACATAGCGCCATCGGGAGCAGTTATTATCGAATAAGGCCTAGCCACAGGAAACTCACCATCTAGAAAGCTCACCACAGTCTCACGCTTAACAACCTTCCCTTCAGCAAAGCGCAGCATCACGACTTGGTATCCGACTTTGCTAGAACGATTCCATGACCCATTCTCTGCGATAAAGAGCTGATTATGATAACGCTTTGGAAATTGCTCACCACGATAAAAATGCAGCCCCATAGGCGATACATGGGCTGGTAATTCATATTCAGGCAGACTAACTTTTAGGTTCTTAGGCTTGTCATAGGCAGGTTCAACCACAGAACTCCCATGTACATAGGGGAAACCAAAGTGACTGCCCTTTTCTACTAGTTTATTGATCTCATCTGGCGGTAGATGATCTCCCATCCAGTCTCTACCTATATCGGCAAACCAAAGGCTAGCATCTTCTGGAGACCAATCGAACCCTGTTACCTTACGAATGCCAGTAAGAATTTGTTCGCTAGCGCCGGTATGAACATTTATCGCCAACATGCTGGCAAATGGCGCTTCACTTTCACATACGTTACAAGGGGCACCGATAGTGATATAAAGACGACCATCTGGGCCAAATTGCATCGCCCGACTGCTCTTCTTGTTTTCCTCAGGTAAACCTGAGTACACCTCTTTAGGGCGACCTGGGCGTCTTAATCTTTGCTCAATATCGATAAAACGTACAATACGGTCTTCTTCAGCCAGATAAAGCGCCCCTTGGTAAAAGGCTATTGCTTCTGGGTACTTTAGGCCTTTGGCAATCACATAACGCTTATCCACACGACCATCTTGGTTGCTATCAACCAATGCCTGTACCAAACCACTTTTATGTGAACCGACAAATAAGGTTCCCTTATCGCCCACAGCAATCTGTTTGGCGTCACCTAAATCTGAGGCATATAAGGTTAGACCAAAACCTTTGGTTACTGTCACCATGGGCTGAGCATGAGCAAGGCCAGCAATAAAGTAAGCCAGCAAGATTACAGATAGCTTTGGCCACATATCCTTGTCACCGTATTTTTTATTAAACAGCATAGTTTGTTATAAAACGCCTTAATATTTGGACTGACACCTAGATTAAAACTGGGCTAAGTCCCCTTTGCTTTCTAACCATATTTTACGATCTGAAGAACGCTTCTTAGCCAGCAGCATATCCATTACAGCTAAGGTCTCTTCGGCATCGTCTATGGTTAACTGCACCAACCGGCGGGTGTTAGGATCCATGGTGGTTTCCCTAAGCTGCAATGGATTCATCTCACCCAAGCCCTTAAATCGGGTTACCTGTACCTTACCCTTCTTTTTCTCGGCATTGATACGATCTAAAATTCCAAGCTTTTCCGCTTCATCTAGCGCATAGAAAACTTCCTTGCCCACATCGATACGGAACAGTGGCGGCATAGCCACATAGATGTGACCGTGTTCCACCAATACTTTGTAGTGCTTTAAGAACAGTGCACACAATAAGGTGGCAATATGCAAACCATCTGAGTCGGCATCGGCTAGAATACAGATCTTGCCGTATCTTAACTCTGAAATATCATGGCTATCTGGGTCACAACCTATCGCCACGGAAATATCATGAACTTCTTGCGATGCAAGGACCTGACTGGCATCGACTTCCCAAGTATTTAGAATCTTACCCCTAAGCGGCATAATGGCTTGAAACTCACGATCTCGAGCCTGTTTAGCACTACCACCCGCCGAGTCACCTTCCACCAAGAAAAGCTCTGAGCGCATAGGATCTTGACCACTACAATCGGTCAACTTGCCAGGAAGCGCTGGACCTGAAGTCACTTTCTTACGGGCAACTTTTTTCGCTGCACGCAAACGCTTCTGTGCATTGCTGATACATAACTCTGCAAGGGCTTCGGCCTGCTCAGTATGGGAATTAAGCCAGAGCGAGAAGGCATCACGCACTATGCCTGATACAAAGGCTGCGCTTTGTCTGCTAGAGAGTTTTTCTTTAGTTTGTCCCGCAAACTGTGGATCTTGCATCTTAATCGAGAGAATAAAGGCGGTTTTATCCCAGATATCATCGGGAGAAAGTTTGATGCCTCTTGGGATAAGATTGCGAAACTCACAAAATTCGCGCATCGACTCAAGTAAGCCCTGTCTAAAGCCATTGACATGGGTACCACCTAAGGGCGTCGGAATCAGGTTCACATAGCTTTCATTGACCGACTCGCCACCTTCAGGGAGCCAAGTTATGGCCCATTCAGCCGCTTCAAGCTGGCCTGCAAAGCTTCCGACAAATGGCTCTTCCGGAAGCATAGGTAAGCCTTTAACAGAATCTTTTAAATAATCTGTTAAGCCTGCTTCGTAATACCATTCACTGATTTCGCCAGTTTGTTTATTATTGAACTTAATCTTGAGGCCAGGACAAAGTACCGCTTTTGCCCGTAACAAATACACTAATTTTGAAATGGAGAAGTTAGCAGAATCAAAATAGCTGGCATCGGGCCAGAAGTGCACTCGAGTCCCTGTGTTACGACGACCACAAGTGCCCGTCACAGTTAACTCTTCGACCTTTTCACCATTTTCAAAGGCCATTTCATAAACCTGTGCGCCACGGCGAACCGTAATCTCCACCCGCTTAGACAAGGCATTAACGACGGAAATACCTACACCATGCAAACCACCGGAGAACTGGTAATTTTTATTGGAAAACTTACCACCTGCATGCAGCTTAGTCAGAATCAATTCGACACCAGGGATCCCCTCTTCAGGGTGAATATCCACTGGCATACCACGGCCATCATCAATCACCTCAAGAGAGTTATCCTTATGCAGAATCACATCAATTTTCGATGCATGACCCGCAAGGGCTTCATCCACACTGTTATCGATAACTTCCTGACCTAAATGATTTGGACGTGTCGTGTCCGTATACATGCCAGGGCGACGTTTTACAGGGTCAAGTCCGTTAAGTACCTCAATCGCATCTGAGGTGTATTGATTAGTCATAGCGCACACAATATATGGTTATTCAGGCCATGGTGAGGCCCTACATGTCTATTTGTCAAGGTAACTGCAAAAATTGGCTTATCGATTGCAAATGATTTTCATAGCCTACAAAGCTATGATCGCCTCCTGCTTCTAATACCATCTCGCAGCACTGGTACTTGTCTAGTGCCTGCTTATAATCGAGCACTTCATCACCAGATTGCAATAATACAAGAAAACGGTCTGGATTGAGCACTACTTGGGTATCAAATTCGGCAACTTCTTGCTTATGTGCGATCTCAACTGAGTAATGCTCTTGGGTATAAGGGTTAAACTGCGACCCAAGAAACTCATCAAACAACTCAAAAGGCTTTACTGCAGGATTCACTAATACGGCTTTGCCACCATACTTTTCCGCCAAATAAGTCGCAAAGTAGCCACCTAATGAAGATCCAATAAAACGCAAGGGTTCACCCGCTTGCTTACCTTTGAGTGTGATTGATTCAAGTAAAGCCATGGCGGCCTTAGGTGTGGCTGGAAGTTGAGGCTGAAAGAAAGATAAATCGGCAAAATGTTCTGCAACAAATCGCGCAGTTACCACACCTTTATCTGAGTTTGGAGAGCTATTAAAACCATGAATATAAAGCAGCATATTTCCTCACGCTGCGGTTATCGGGTCTTAATAACCGCTCGCTTCAGTATCAGGGGAGAACCTGTCTCCCGGTACACGATAAACATTGGTATGCATGCTACCATCGGGTTTAAGCTCCAGCAAACGATAACCAGGTTGACGGCTGTCTAGGGCAAAATAATCCGATAATGGTTTAAATTGAATGCAGGTAGAAGGCGTCGCCATTAACTGAACAGGCCCATTTTCACCTTGGTACTCTTTATCGAGCTTCTGGTGCACATGTCCCCAGAGCACACCTTTTACTTGGTGATACTGACTCACACGTCTTAAGAAGTCTTTACCATTGTCCATGCAATGCTGATCTAACCAAGCACATTCCAACTTAACTGGATTATGGTGCATAGCAAGTAAGACATGACGATAAGGCTCATCCTCAATCGCAGCGCGAATCAATTCGAATTCGCTCTCTGGCATATGGCCACCGGGCTTACCGTAAACCGTAGAGTCCAGCATCAAAATTTGCCAATTACCCGCCAAAATACGCTTATGTCCATACACTTCAGCTCCCTGCATATGTAGATTCATAATTCTTGGATCGTCATGGTTACCAGGAAGGTAATGACAAGGCAACGCTAAAGGAGAGATAGCCGATACAAAATTGTGATAAGACTCACCTGAATAATCTTGGCTAATATCACCGGTCGCTAACAACATATGGGCAGGATAATGAACGGCTTCAATAGTATTAACTACGGCAGCGAGGCTATTCGCCGTATTAACGCCAAGTAATTGGCCTTCAGGATCAGCAAAAAGGTGCGGGTCGGTCACTTGAACCAAACGCACACTTTCACAGCGGGGAATTGAATAAGAGACTGCCTTTTTCAGCACTTTGTAAATCCAAAACTAGACTAGCACGCAAGCTGAGCTTGGCGGCCAACTTTTAATAACTCCTCCAGGAATGCATTTACCTGGTACTTTTCATCACGATGATACATACGTAGATTCGGGTAATCATACACTGGTCTTAGCCTATAAATCTGCTGACTAGTTAACACTTCTGCTAATTTAGCATCATGATATACCCTTACTATCACCTTAGGGGTATCGACAAAGGGAGACGAAGTAAGTTCACGATAAATCTCGATTAATTGCGTATATTTGGTATTTTCAATTAATCTGATATTCAACACACCATAGCCGAAATCAAGCTCCCACTCTTCATCTAATGACAGCTCAGAAGGCATCAAATTCAAAATATGACAATAGTTTCGAGCACAAAGCGCCAAAAACTGACTGACGTTTGGCTTATACGCTATTTCATCATTTGCTGGTGTGACTGCTTTTACCACAAAATATACTCTTTACTATTCTCAAATCGACTTAAAGATGATGGATTAACCTTGTTGTAACACTTTACTGCTCGCCAAAAGGCACTATATCCAGCCAAGCATTACACCTAATCATACTATGATACACAATATGGAAAACGAATTAATTTAGGGATTGGTAATTAAGTTGCAACCATTGTAGGCCAATCACAGTCGATGCGTTATCTATTTCGCCGTTGACCACTTGCTGATACGCGAGCTCTCTAGAAACAACATGGACTCTGATATCTTCATTCTCTGTATCTAGGCCATGAATCCCCTTTGCTTGACTAGCATCCACCTTTGCCCAGTAAAAATGAAATCGCTCTGTGGTGCCTCCAGGACTGGCAAGATAACTATTCACTCGAGTTAATTTTTCTGCTGTGACGCCGGCTTCTTCCATTAACTCTTTATGGGCAACTTCTTCTGCCGAGTAGCCTTTATCTATCATGCCCGCGACTAGCTCGAGTAACCAAGGAGAGGTTGAGCTTTGATAAGCTGGGATACGTATCTGCTCAATTAACACGACAGAGTCGGTTACTGGGTCATAGGGCAGCACCACCACAGCTTCGCCGCGTTCAAAAACCTCGCGAGTAACAGGCTCACTCCATCCCCCAGCAAATAACTTATGCTTGAAAGTGTAAGCTTCCATAGAGAAAAAGCCCTGATAAAGTGGCTTTTTGCTTATTATTTCGACATCTTTTGACGTGAAGTTAACCTTTGCCATGTTTTACTCCAATATTCCCTATATCTAGCCTTATTATCCAACGAATTAAGCTTTTTATGAATATAAAATCTGTTACACTTCCAAGTTGACTTAAAAATGCGTGATTTTTATCATCTAGGCTCATTAAGTTTTAGCTGTATCGGGAAGCGTCGGGAAGCGCAAACCGCCTTAATTAAAAGGCACAACTTAATTTAATAAAGTGTACTTCACCCTTTGGGTGTTATGTCTATAAGGACAGCCAATGAAATTCAAAATCCGTTCTTTATGTGCAGCCTTAACGCTTGCCGTTTCTGCGCCAGCCGTACAAGCCGATGACTTGATGCAAATCTACCAGCAGGCATTAACCAATGATCCTGTAGTACTACAAGCACAAGCTCAGCGTGATGCCCTATATGAGAGCATCGAAGAAAATCGTGCCCCTTTACTTCCAACTTTCAGTGCTAAAGTTGGTTACAGTAAAGTATTTAACAATCCAGGCGAACATTCTTCCGGTGCCAATGCAGGTGTAAGCCTGAGTCAGGTCATATACGATCATTCTGCTTGGGTAGGCTTAAGTTTAGCGGAAAAAGCAGCATCTCAAGCCGATGCTAGTTATGCGTCTAGCCTACAAGCTCTGATTATTCGAGTGACCTCTGCTTACTTCGATGTGCTATCTGCTAAAGATAACTTTGAGTTCAAAGGGGCAGAAAAACGCGCTATCGAGCGTCAACTCGAGCAAACTAAACAAAGATTTGCCGTAGGCTTAACCGCAATTACCGATGTTCACGAAGCTCAAGCTCAGTATGACTTAGCAACCGCTTCTGAAATTTTGGCAGAAAACCAGCTCGCTAATAGCTATCAAGCCTTAAGTGAAATTACAGGTATCGAGCATAGCGATCTTGATGTGCTTGACACTGCACGCTTCTCAGCCAATAGCCCAGCACCTGCAACCACAGGCCAATGGGTCACTATGGCGGAGTCGAACAGTCTAGACATTCAGAGCCAACAGATCGGCAAAGAGATAGCGAAAGAGACTATCGAGCTTTATAAAGCGGGTCATATGCCATCGGTTAACTTGAACGCTGGTTACGACACCAACTTTGAGCGTAAGCGTGAAGATGTCAATCTAGAAGATGCTGACAATGGTAATATCGCTCTAAGCGTAAGCATTCCGATCTTCCAAGGCTTCAAGGTTAGCTCTCAGGTTAAAAAGGCTCAATTCCAGTATGTTGAAGCCAGTCAAAGACTTGAACAAACCCATAGACGCGTTGTAAAAGATGTTCGCAACAACTTTAATAACGTTAGCGCTTCTATCAGCTCTATCAAAGCCTATGAGCAATCTGTGGTTTCATCGGAAAGTGCACTGAAAGCAACTCAAGCGGGCTTTGAGGTGGGTACACGTACTATCGTTGACGTACTAAACCGTACCCGCGATCTATATAACTCTAAGGTGCAACTCTCTAACGCACGTTATGGTTATATCAAGTCGATTCTTGCCCTTAAGCAAGCTGCTGGTAACTTAAGTGAAGATGATATCACTGCAGTAAATAATGGCTTAACCGCCGAAAAATAGCACTTAGAGAAGTTATTTTTCACATAAAAAAAACCGCCATTTAGGCGGTTTTTTTATATCTGTCAAAGCAATTAAAAGTCGACTTCAATCCCAACAAAGTAACCATCACTTTTCATATTCAGACCCATGCCCGAAAAGCCACTAACATCGAAATTAAACTCACGATAACCAGCACGAACTCGGTAATCCGCAGTAAGGCCATCAAACTCCCAGCCTAAGCCGAGTGCATAATCATGGACACTGCTCTCATCGACACCTTGCATTACATCCACAAAACCATAAAGGCCAATGCCAGGAATACCTGCTTCAACAGCTGCGTAGCCCATGACGATACCATCATCGAGATCTTTCGACTCAGGATGACCTGCATCGGATACGCGCACAGAACCTGACATCTTCTTATAAGCAGCACCGATATCTAACTCAACAATATCGTTATCTAAGATTTCATAATACAAAACAAAATCTGTATTGCTGAGATCCATGTTAACCCCAACATCGCCCACAAACTGATGACCATTAAAGCTCATATCGGCATTTGTTAAGCGACCAGATTCATCTAGGCTGTTCTGCCTAATTTTAACGTTTGGTATAAATGGCAGCGGATGCTCTGCTGCAACCCAGATACTATTTTGAGATGAAGAGTCATAAGCAAATGCCTGCTGTGGCTGACCATTTTCAGCAAAACTGCCAGCTGTATCAGCTTTCCAAAAATCACCACCTAACTTAAATCCAACAACAGTAGCTGCCGAGGCTGAGCTTGATGCCACAGCCAACAAAAGCGCAGGTGCTAAAATAGATTTTTTCATTATTTATTAGCCTTGTGAAAGTAAATTTGTAAGATCGATAACCGCGGCATTAGCCCGCGAAATATAGTTAGCCATCACCAACGAATGATTCGCAACTAAACCAAAACCACTACCATTGAGTACCATAGGACTCCAAACAGTTTGCTGGGTCGATTCCAACTCACGAATAATCTGGCGCAAGCTCACTTCAGCATTCTTCTTTTTAAGTACATCGGCAAAGTCGACTTCTATGGCTCTCATAAAATTCAACAATGCCCAAGCCGCGCCTCGAGACTCATAAAACACATCATCAATCTCCCACCAGCTGGTTTTAACTTCCTGACTAGAAAAAGCTGGAGTCGATTGACGGGCCGCACTATCGCCAGCAAGATCTGTATTTAATCTATCTTGACCAACACTTGCGGATAAACGCTGAGAAAGGCTACCTAAGCGTTTTTGCACCTCTTTGAGCCATTCATTGAGATTATCGGCACGAGCATAAAATTGCGCATCAGGGTTTTGCGTATCAGCCATGCGAGCACGATATAGCTTTAGCAACTTAACCGCATCTCGATATTCCCCTTCAGCACTCGGCACTAACCAACTCGTATGACCAATATTCAGCTTAGTATGCGCTTTTAAGAGATCCGGGTCAGCCGTAGATTGAGATTGTGAACGGCTAAACTCTTTACGCATCACTAGCGCTAAATCTCGAGTCTGCTCAAGTGCGCCAAACTCAAACGCAGGCATATTATCCATCATCACAGAAGGCGGCATCATATCGTTCGACAGCCAGCCTCCTTGCTTATCTAACAAGGTTTCTAAGGTATTGATCAATGATGAGGTTGTCGCATACCCCACTACAGCACCGTTATCACTCGCTAATACTTCAGGTTCTATAGTATCTGGCTCAACCGACCACCATACACTCACTAAATATCCAACTAGGCCAATGGCTGCAACGCCAGCGACCACTCTTTTCCAAGGTAACTCCATAGTTAATGACTCCCATGGTGATGGTGATGTTCATGTCCATGATGATTTGACATTGAATGACCTTTTTTCAGCTTCTTAACTGGCAATACTATTTCCATAGTCTCGCCATCAGCAAAGATTAATGACAAATCGATTTCTTGATCTATTGCGAGCGGCTTATGCAAGCCTAAAATCATAATATGGTTACCCGATGGCTCTAGTGACAATGTGCCATGCATAGGCAAATCAAACCCTTCGACTTCGCGCATTTTCATTACGCCACCATCCATGGACATGGTGTGCAGCTGTGCTTCTTTGGCTACTGAGGTTTTCACTGCCACTAAACGTTTGTGCTCACCATGGTTCACCAAGGTCAAATAAGCCGCTGTATTCGGAACACTTGGCGGCATGGCTCGCACTTGGCCCTCAATTAGCTCAACCTTAGCATTTACTGCGAAGGATATAGTCGTCAGCAATAATAAATTAAACACTTGTTTGAATATCGTCTTCAATGTCTTAAACTCCATGTAACCCCAATTCGTCGATAAGGAGACAACGAATGAGTCATATTCAGGTTCAGGATGAGCAAGGTGTCCGCATTATTAGCATTAATCGTCCAGAGAAACTAAATGCGTTAAGCCTTGATATGTATCAGCAAGTGACAGAATACCTTAGACAAGGTGAAGCCGACAATGGCATTCGTGCCTTTCTGCTTAAAGGGCAGCAAAATTGCTTCACTTCGGGAAATGACATCAGTGATTTCATCTCCAATACCAATATGGATCCCACTCATCCTGCAGTGCAATTCCTATTTTGTCTGGCTGAACTGAAAAAACCGCTCGTCGCCGCAGTAGCAGGAAGTGCCGTTGGTATAGGCACTACGGTATTACTTCACTGCGATCTCATCTATGCAGATCCAAGTGCTCAATTTATGCTGCCGTTCATCAATCTTGGCCTAGTTCCCGAAGCGGGAGCAAGTTTGCTATTACCTAACCTTATTGGCCACCCTAAAGCCGCCGAACTACTTATGCTAGGTGAAGCTTTCGATGCCAGTATGGCGTTATCTATGGGGCTCATTAATCATATCTGCGCCCAAGAAGATCTTTTTGAATATGCACTGACTAAAGCTAAGCAATTAGCAAAACAGCCGGCTCAAGCCATGATGGCAACTAAGTCACTGTTGCGCTCAAATCAGGCTGAAGTAATAGAGCAGATGCAAAAAGAACTTAAAGAGTTTGAAATTAGACTAAACAGTGATGAAGCAAAAAATAGATTTAAAGCGTTTCTAGCAAGATAATAATCTCTTTGGGCTAGTCAAATTGGCTAGCTCTTGCCATTCCCCAAATCGCAACTAAAAACAACATCAAAGGCCAGATAACAGAAAAGCCTGTGAAAATTAACACTAGAGCAAGAAAAATAGATATAGCGGAAACAAAGGCCAAAAAGCTAAATGCCACTGTTAACCAGACCAGTACTATCACTCCAAGCACCGCAGTCAAAGCGATTGACCAAACTCCCATATCCATCCAATACAGAGATTCGGCACCCACTAAGATATGAGGAGAACCCCAAAATCGAACAGCAAAAATGCTAAGAAAAATGGCTAAACATAGTGTAAAGAGCAATAAAAAGGAGTTCAGCACTTTACGTAGTTTTCTATCAGTCATCGGCGCGGACGGCTCCAACTTGGTCCAAACATGGCTAGTGCGATATAAGCCGCAATTCCCAACATCGGATTCATTATGGTACCGACTCCCCAAGCTAAACGAGTCCAAAAACATGACCAAGCAAATTTATTTGCCATTCCTGAAGCCACGCCTGAAATAATCGGCCTAGCATCACGCAACCTAGCTTCTATTCGTTTCATATCCAATATCCCCAATCAGTCAACTAACTTTCTGTAAACTTATGCCACCGCAGGCTGCAGACTACACAAGCGCATAACGCGAAACTTGCAACCGGCAATAACATTAATGTCACGATAGAATTCGCAAACCACATACTTATTCCTCATTTAGGGCAATTTGCTTATCTTGACTCGCTGGCTCAGCGTCTGCGGTATCGCCAAGTTCAACCACTGTCTCTGCAAGTTGAGTTTGAATCGACAAGATGAACTCACGTTTAGCTGCAGCCATCATCTCCTGAGTTTGCATGCTAATGTTTTGCTCAATAGAAGAAATTACATCCGCTGTAGGTAGAGTATCTGCTTGTACTGAAGCGCTCATACCAAGTAAACCAATAACAACTAAACTAGAACGTATTTTGTTTGTAAGAGTTAAATTAAACATGGTGTAGTCCTTTGTGTGTTTGCTTATGACACATGGACTAATGCGAAGGGTGTGCCAACTTTCACAAAAAAACCATAAGACACTGAATATTATAGATTAATATATTTTATTATCGAAAGTATGGGGAATGGGCTAGATAAGCTTGAGGTTCAACTAGTGAAATTTACCAAAGCTGTAGTAAATTTCACCAATTGACATAATATGGCGGCGAAAATGACTAAATGGTCTCTTGCATCAAGCGCTGTGCCTCACGTACCACGTCAACGCCAGCACCTGGTTTATGGGCATTTTCACTTAAATAACGGCGCCAAGCACGTGAGCCAGCGATTCCTTGATACAGACCTATGATATGGCGAGTAATATGATTTAAGCGGCCACCTTGCTGCACATGTTTCTCCATATAGGGAAATAGTTTCTCCAAAACCGCATCTCGACTCAACACAGGTTTTTCAATACCGCATAACTCTTGATCCACTTGAGCTAAAATATAAGGGTTTTGATAAGCCTCACGACCGACCATGACACCATCAAGCTTTGACAGGTGAGTTTTGGCTTCTTCAAGGGTCTTGATACCACCATTGATACTGATATTAAGCTCAGGGTAATCCTGTTTAAGCTGATACACCCTGTCATAATCGAGTGGTGGAATCTCTCTGTTCTCCTTGGGGCTTAAGCCCTGAAGCCAAGCTTTTCGTGCATGCACAATAAAAGCATCACAACCCGCCGCGTTCACGATATCGATAAACTGAGTGAGAAAACGATAGCTATCTTGATCGTCAATGCCTATACGTGTTTTTACCGTCACCGGGATATCCACCACCTGTTTCATGGCATCGACACACTGGGCGACTAGGTCCGGCTCAGCCATCAGGCAAGCACCAAAACGGCCGTTCTGTACTCTATCAGATGGGCAACCGACATTAAGGTTCACCTCATCATAGCCTCGTTCTTCCGCCAGCTTGGCGCAGTGGGCCAAGTCTTGGGGATTACTTCCTCCAAGTTGCAGAGCAATAGGATGCTCCTCTTGGTTATAGGCAAGATAATCGCCTTTACCATGAATAATTGCACCTGTAGTCACCATCTCGGTATACAGCAAAATTTCATCGGACATCAAACGGGCGAAATAACGATAATGTCTATCCGTCCAATCCAGCATAGGAGCGATTGAAAAAGTGCGATTTAGAGCTGTTAGGTTCGTCATGGTGTTCTATCAAGGTTAGGTTAAAGCCAGAAAGCAGCCGCGCATTTTAACCTGCATTAGAGAAGACAACAAACCCTATCTGATAGGGACTCCACTATGAAGGTACTCATCACTGCTAGACAACAAAAAAGTGAACTTATTATGTTGTGTGAGCTTTGCTATGTTATTAGTATCTCGATTCGACTACCCTATAAAGAGTATTGACGCAAATATCCAAGGACTGTCTCACACTATGAATGTCAATTTCATCAACCCTTTTTTACAATCGCTACTCAATGTAATGGGGACGATGGCCACGGTACAACTCACTCCAGGCAAACCAGCCCTGAAAAAAGATCAACTCGCCCGAGGCGATGTCTCAGGACTTATCGGTATGGTGGGGCCGCAAACCAAAGGCTCACTTTCAATCACCTTTGAAGAAACCCTGATCCTCAAGACCATGACCAATATGCTTGGGGAAACCCATGATTGTATCGATAATGACGTGACGGATCTGGTGGGTGAGATTACCAATATGGTGACAGGTGGTGCAAAAAATCTCTTGAGTGAAAAAGGCTATGAGTTTGAAATGGCAACGCCTATCGTGGTTACAGGGCATAATCACAGCATCTCTCATAAAGCCAAAGGGAAGAAAATTATCATGCCCTTTGACTCAGATTTCGGTAAAGCCTATATAGAAATCTGCTTCGAACATTAACCCTAAACACAAAAAACGCGCCAATAATCAGCGCGTTTTTCATATCGATAACAGAAATTAAAGTCTACTCTTAGTCAAGACACACCGCCACTCTAGGCGTCAACTTAGTCACAAGCTCATAAGCAATAGTACCTATATGTTCAGCCACCTCTTCCACAGGTAATGCTTGCCCCCAAAGCTCAGCTTCATCACCGACTTTATCTTCAGCATCTTGGCCCAAATCCACTGTTAACATATCCATGGATACTCGGCCAACTATGGGCACGCGCCGACCATTGATCAGCACAGGGGTGCCTTCAGGTGCATTTCTTGGGTAACCATCGCCATAACCTATGGCAACGACACCTAATCGAGTATCTTTCTGCGCAGTCCAATAAGCACCATAGCCGACACTCTCTCCTGCCTTATGCTTACGCACCGCTATCAAACGCGATACTAAGCTCATAGCAGGGATCAACTGATGATTACGACCAACATCCCCCATCACAGGCGAAACACCGTAGAGTGCGATACCAGGGCGAATCCAATCTGCTCGACTACTTGGCCAATAAAGCGCTCCCGCTGAGTTAGCTAAAGTGCGATCTCCCGGCAGGTTTTCGGTTAGCTGCTCAAACACCTGAATTTGCCTAGCCGTCATTGCATTATCAGGTTCATCCGAACACGCAAAGTGACTCATCAAATGAATTGGCTTGGCCACATTGTCACACTCCATCAGCCTTTGATAGATAACGTCAAAGTCATCAGGAGCAATACCTAACCTGTGCATACCAGAGTCAACCTTAAGCCAGACAGTCACAGGTGAGCTTAACTCCGCCTGCTCTAGCATTTCGACTTGAGACTCATGGTGCACCACAGTATCGATATTATGTTCGATCAACAATGGCAAATCGCTCTGTCTAAAAAAGCCTTCAAGTAACAAAAGCTTGGCTTTCACACCACCTTCGCGAAGCTGTAAGGCTTCTTCAAGTCTTGCCAAGCCAAAGCCATCGGCATCTGTCACACATTGGGCGACATTTAACAGCCCATGACCATAGCCATTGGCTTTCACCACGGCAAACACACGACTTTTAGGGGCAAATTGACGCAATCGAACTAAATTGTGCCGTAACGCTTCGGCGCTAATCTCGGCTCTAGGAAATGGTTTCAAAAAATAACCTTGTTGTTGCGAGTACCGCAGGCAATCAACAGCCTGCGGCAACTTAAATTCTACTCTTCCTCAAACTGAGGACCAGCGTAATTATCAAAACGGGAGAACTGTCCATGGAAGGCCAATCTTACACGGCCAATTGGACCATTACGCTGTTTACCAATAATGATTTCTGCAGTGCCTTTATGTTCAGAGTCATCGTTATACACCTCATCACGATAAATAAACATGATGAGATCCGCATCCTGCTCAATAGAACCCGATTCACGCAAGTCTGAGTTTACCGGGCGCTTATCTGCCCTTTGCTCCAATGAGCGGTTAAGCTGTGACAGTGCAATCACAGGGATCTCTAACTCTTTTGCCAAGGCTTTAAGAGAGCGAGAAATTTCAGCAATCTCAAGGGTACGGTTATCCGCTAAGGCAGGCACTTGCATCAACTGCAAGTAGTCGACCATGATCATCGACAGGCCACCATACTCACGGGCAATACGTCTTGCTCTACTGCGCACCTCAGTTGGCGTCAAACCCGAAGCATCATCAATATACATCTTGCCCTGCTCAAGCATGATACCCATAGTCGATGATACACGCGCCCAATCATCATCATCGAGCTGACCAGTACGAATTTTGGTTTGGTCCACTCGCCCTAATGATGCCAGCATACGCATCATGATCTGCTCGGAAGGCATCTCCAAACTGAAAATCAGAGCAGGCTTATCTTCATGCATCGCCGCCTGCTCACACAGGTTCATGGCAAAGGTGGTTTTACCCATGGAAGGACGCGCCGCAACAATAATCAAGTCACCAGACTGAAAACCTGCTGTCATCTTATCGAGATCGATAAACCCGCTCGAGACCCCGGTTACACCGTTATGAGGGTTGTTATACAGCTCTTCAATCTTATCGACTGTCTTTTCCAGAATGGTTTTAATCCCTTCTGGACCTTCGTTGGCATTGGTTCTTTGCTCGGCAATCTTAAACACCTTGGTCTCGGCCAAGTCTAATAGCGCACTCGAGTCGCGACCTTCAGGGTTATAGCCCGCATCGGCAATATCATGGGCCACGCGGATCATCTCTCTCACTACCGCACGTTCTCGAACGATTTCGGCATAGGAGAGAATATTGCTCGCGCTTGGAGTGTTTTTAGCAATTTCACCCAGATAAGCAAAACCACCAGCATCTTCAAGCTCATCTTGAACCTCAAGCTGCTCAGATACGGTAATCAAATCGATAGGTTGGCCACTTTCAACCAACTTATGCATCGCATCGAAGATCATCTTATGGGAGCGGGAATAAAAGTCGTCCTTCACAACTTGCTCAGACACTTTATCCCATGCATCGGCGTCCAACATCAAACCACCGAGTACCGACTGCTCTGCCTCAATAGAGTGAGGCGGCATCTTCAATGCATCGAGCTGAGTATCTCTCGGCTTGCCTTTTTTGGCCTGATTAAAAGCACCTTGTTGTGACATTAAGACTCCAATTTCCAACGGTTATGCAAAATATGTTATAAAAGCGGGTCAAATTAAACCGTGGCTTTCAAACACAATAAAAAATAGGCGCAATAGCGCAATCTTGAAAGCGAACGGCAAACCCCATAATAACGACTAACAAAAGTTAAGGAATGAACATGCGCAACGCATTGGTTACAGCCCTTTTGTTGTCTGCTGGCACTGCAGTTGCAGATGAAGGCCAGTGGCAACCTTATCAAATGCCTTCTATTGCCGACAAACTTGCAGCAAGAGATATTCAAATCCCAGCAGAGCAGTTAGCCGACTTAAGCCAATATCCAATGAATGCGGTTGTTAGTCTCGGCTATTGTACCGCCAGTTTCGTATCTCCCCAAGGCTTAGTTGTGACTAACCACCATTGTGCCTATCGTGGAATCCAATATAACAGCACAAAAGAGCATAATTATCTTGCAGATGGCTTCTTAGCGAAAAGTAAAGACAAAGAGCCTTCTGCTGGCCCCAATGAGCGTCTTTATATCACCGAGTCTGTCACCAATGTAACCGACAAGGTCAACGCAGATCTTAGCGATGAGCCGTTAGCACGCTATCAAGGTATTCAAGCAAATCGCAAAGCACTGATTAAAGAGTGTGAAGCCGATGACAACTATCGCTGCTCAGTACGTAGTTACCACAACGGCTTAGAATACTACCTGATCAAGCAGCTAATCATTCGTGACGTGCGTCTAGTTTATGCGCCACCAGAAAGCGCTGGCTCTTACGGCGGCGATATCGACAACTATGAATATCCACGTCACAGCGCCGATTTTACCTTCCTACGCGCTTATGTGGGCAAAGATGGCAAACCTGCTGCATATAGCGAAGACAATGTACCTTATACCCCTAAAAGCTATCTGAAAATTAACAAAGATGGCGTAAAGGCGGGTGATGGCGTATTTGCTGCTGGCTACCCTGGTTCAACTAGCCGCTATCGCTTAACCAGTGAGCTAGAGTTTGCTAGCAACTGGCTTTATCCCACTTTTGCCGATTATTATCAGCAGCGCATCGATACCATAGAAGCTATGGGTAATGACAATGCCGATATTAAGATTAAATATGCTGGCACCATGGCTTCCATGGCTAACCGCATGAAGAAGCTAAACGGCCTACTCGACGGTTTTAAAGCCACAGATATTGTCGGCATTAAGCAGCAAAAAGAAGATGCTTTCCTTGCTTGGGTAAAAGAGAACAAACCTGAACAAGCCGAAGTCATCAATAATCTTGAAACACTGCTTGGTGAGCAGCAACTGGCAAGACAGACGGATTATTTCTTTAATAATGCCCAAGCTAGCACCCTACTTGATGCAGCTAAAAAGCTCTACCGTCTAGCCAAAGAGAAGCAAAAGCCAGATGCAGAGCGTGAGCAAGGCTATCAAGAGCGCGACATGAAGATGTTTGCCGCTAGACTTAATCGTATCGACACCTCTTTTGATGCCAGTGTCGATAAGGTGTTATGGCTACAAAACCTCAATGCTTACCTTGCTCAAGACAAGCGCACGCCAGTGCTAGATAAGCAGCTTGAATTAGGTCAATTTACTGATCTTGAAGCCAAAGTCGATGCTATGTACGCCAAGACTAAACTTGCCGACAAGCAGACTCGTCTAGATCTAATGAATAGCGATGTCAGCGCTTTTGAAGAAAGTAACGACCCATTCATTCAGCTTGCAGTGGCGCTATATGACACCAATATGGCGAAAGAGAAAGCAGAGAAAACGCTGAGCGGCAAGCTATCAAAGGCTCGTCCTGACTATATGGCGACCATCATCGCCTATAACAAAGCCAACAATTGGCCAGTATACCCAGATGCTAACGGCACCTTGCGTATCACCTATGGCATGGTCGATGGTTACCAATCTAGAGACGCGCTTTATAAGCAGCCATTTACTCGCCTTGAAGGCATTGTGGGTAAGCACACAGGTGAAGAGCCCTTTAACGCTCCTAAGAAGATTCTTGATGCGATTAAGGCTAAACAATATGGTAAGCATAAGGTTGAATCTGTATACGAAGATCCACGTAGCTGGATCTGCCGCCTATTCTCTTGTCTAGACAAGCCTGAAGAGTTTGGCTCAGTGCCAGTTAACTTCCTATCGAGTGTCGATACCACAGGTGGTAACTCTGGTTCCCCCGTGTTTAACGGTAAAGGTGAGTTAGTTGGTCTTAACTTTGACTCCACCTATGAAGCGATTACCAAAGACTGGTTCTTTAACCCCACTATCACCCGCGCAGTGCATGTAGATATTCGCTATATTCTATGGATGATGGACGAGGTAGACAATGCTGACAATCTGATTGCTGAGTTGGATCTGGTTAGCAATCATTAAGCACCCGTTTTAACAACACTAAAGCCCGATGCATAGAATTCTACATCGGGCTTTTTCTTTTTCACTAGCACAAATAATCTTCCCAGAAGCTAGCGAATGGCAGCTAGGTGTAATTTACAGTTCTAATAGACGACACGTAGCACAGGAAGTCTTTTCCAGCAAAGTCAGCCACCAGAATCAGTCCTAAATCTGAAATTCTCCTGAACCTGTGCCGGGAAGTTGTTGAATAAACTTCAAGCTGCTAATTTGATTAGCAATTAGTTGGGAGTTGAAGACTCACTAACTAATTGCAAAATTTATGGATTCCCTTATTAATGGAGTAATACTATGTCAAATCAAATGCTAGGCGCGTTCGGACCATACACCTGTGATATCAGCGTAGAAGCAAAAGCTGCATTTGCCGATGCGATGGAAGGTTTCGTCGGTGTGAACTACTCACCGGTTTGTGTTGCTGAACAAGTCGTATCAGGTATGAACTACTCTTTCTTCTGTAATGCTGAAATGGTGGTTCCAGGAAGCAGTGTATACCCAGCTATAGTTGAAATTTATAGGCCACTTGATGGCCGTGCCGTTATCACACATATTCAAAGAGTAACTCGCTAAAGCTGGCTGATAGCAAGCATAACTTGAATATAAGCAGTTTTGTTCAGGCATAAAAAAACACCGCACTGGGCGGTGTTTTTACTAAAGTAATGAGCTATTAAGCTTCAGCTACAACAGATAGCCCTATCAGTTACAAGAGCCAGCTTTAACTTCAGTGTGTAGTTGTACTTCAACTTCCAACTCATACCACCAATGTTATTAAACATGAGTTTTCACTAACACTCGTTAATTTCATTAAATCTTAGGCATAAAAAAACACCGCACTAGGCGGTGTTTTTACTAAAGCAATGAGCTATTAAGCTTCAGCTACAACAGATAGCTTAACGACAGCTTTAACTTCAGTGTGTAGTTGTACTTCAACTTCGAAGTCACCAGTGTTACGTAGTGCGCCTAGTGGAAGACGAACTTCGCTCTTAGCTAGCTCAACGCCAGCAGCAGTTACTGCGTCAGCGATGTCACGGTTACCGATAGAACCGAATAGCTTACCTTCGTCACCAGCTTTAGAAGCGATAACAACAGACTCAAGTGCAGCGATCTTCTCTGCACGAGCGTTAGCAGCAGCTAGTTCTTCAGCAAGCTTAGCTTCAAGCTCAGCACGACGCTCTTCAAACACTTTAGTGTTAGCAGCGTTAGCAACTACAGCTTTACCTTGTGGTAGAAGGTAGTTACGAGCATAACCAGCTTTAACAGAAACTTGGTCACCCAAGTTACCTAGGTTAGCAATCTTATCAAGTAGAATAACGTTCATTATCTATAATCCTCTAAATTCAATTACTGTCTTACTGATGTAGATCAGTGTAAGGCAGTAGAGAAAGATAACGAGCACGCTTGATAGCACGAGCTAGCTGGCGCTGGTATTTAGCACTAGTACCAGTGATACGGCTAGGAACAATCTTACCGCTTTCAGTGATATAGTTTTTCAAAGTTGGGATATCTTTGTAATCAATTTCTGTAACACCGTCAGCGGTGAAACGACAGAACTTGCGACGACGGAAATAACGTGCCATTTTGACAGTCTCCTAAGTTTTCAATTCGACATTCTCAGCGTGTAATACCAAACGGTTCTGACCACTGCGGCTCTGTTGTAGAGCGATAAAGCCTGATACCTGTATTTCCACACCGACTTTCAGTTTGTCTGCAACGCTACTAAAGCGTTCGCCACTCATAATCACCTGTATTTTACAGTAAACGTTTCTAAGCAAATCGGCTTCAAAACGTTGTGATTGGTGTTCCAGCATCACCACATAATGGGGAATTCCTGCTGGGCTTTTAAAGCTTTTGGAACGTTTAATGGTTCCAGCTAACACCAAGTGATTGGTGGTCACAGATAAACTTACTCTGCAGCTTCAGCAGTTTCTTCAGCGGCTTTTTCAGCAGGAGCAGAACGCTCTTCGCTAGCAGCACGACGAGAATCACGCTCATCTTTTGCTTTAGCCATTGGAGATGCTTCAGTGATAGCAGCTTTAGTACGCATAACCATGCTACGTAGTACAGCGTCATTGAAACGGAAAGCTGTTTCCAGTTCTTCAATTGATTCTGCAGTAGTCTCAACGTTCATAAGAACATAGTGAGCTTTGTGCAGTTCAAGAATTGGGTAAGCCAGTTGACGACGGCCCCAATCTTCTAAACGGTGGATTTGACCGCCAGCATCTTTAAAGATTGCTGAATAACGCTCAATCATACCAGGTACTTGTTCACTCTGATCAGGGTGAACCATAAATACGACTTCGTAATGACGCATTTATTGCTCCTTACGGTTATCTAGCCTCGTTGTTGGCTCAGTCAAACCTAATAGAGGCAAGGAACTAAAATTAAAGTGACTGAATTAGGCGCGAAATAATACAGAAAGCCGCCACTAAACTCAAGTAATAACTTTGACCTCAACAGGAATAAAGGTATGATTATTTTTCGCCGTACGGACGGCTGATAATCTCAAATTGATACCCTCTACGAAGAGCTCGACCCTAATAAGAATAACACCATGCGCAACACATTTATTTCATTAAGTTTTATACTTCTTTCCCCTAGTGTTTACGCCCTAGTTCCTCCTGAATATAAAGAGCCGCCAAGTGATTTTAGTGCAGAAATTGAGGCAGGATTCCAACTCAACACGGGTAATACTCAATCAAGCAGCTTCAATGGAAGAACTAAATTAGTCTATGATGGAGATGATGCGCGCCATGAGGGCACCCTGAAAGCCTATTTCGCCTCTGATTCAGAAAGAACTACGGCCGAAAAATATGACCTACAGCTCCAGTCTAACTATAAGATGGATGGCGGCTATCTATTTGGACGTGGAGACTTCACTTGGGATCAATTTGGTAGTTACACTCGTATTACCACCATCTCTAGTGGTTACGGTTTTGATGCGATAGACAATCGTAAAACTAAAATGAGCTTAGAGATAGGACCAGGTTACCGCTATAACTTGCCCATTGACACAGTCGCGATACCCAATCCCGAAGCAGAAAAGGATCTGATTCTTCGTACGGCGGCCAAGTTTGAGCACAAGCTTCAAGAGTACACTAGTATCAATGCCGATCTCACTGCTGAAGCAGGTGAGAAAAATAAAACCATCACCTTAGATTTGCACTACAAAAATACCCTGTTTCAAGACTGGGCATTTAAAATCGGCACCAACGTCAAATATACAGAAGTGGTACCAGCAGGTAGTGAACAAACCGATACAGTCACTACCTTTAACCTATTGTATACATTCCAATAAAATACCCCTTAGCGGCAAAGGTGAGACTTATTGTCTCACCTTTATCGAACTCAATTTCATTTTGCCAAAACTATCCCATTTTTACGCTCTGGCGTTTTACCCACCAATCATGCACTCCTATACTTCAAAAATATGACTAGCTTCATTGTCTAACTTAGGGTGGAAAATATGTTTCTGACTTGCCGCCATCAATATGCCATATTGTGCCTGCTAGCATTACTCGGAAACTGTTACGCAGTTCAAGCCACTACTAAGCCTAAGGTTCAAATCTGTTACCACGACGGTGAGTGGCCCCCCTATATCTACTTTAAACGGGATAAGAATATCCTTGAATCAAATCGAGTCGAAGGCGCTAGCGTGGCCTTATTTGACCGTATCTTTAAAGCACTAAAGCTGAATTATTCCATTACTATGATGCCGTGGAAGCGCTGTTTATATGAAGTCGACACCTTTGGTGATAATCAAAAGTATGAGATGTTTTTCAATGGCTCATATAACGACGATAGAGCCAGTAAGTACTACATTACCTCTGCCATGTACCGCACTCGCCAAGCACTCTTCTATTCCAGAAAGAAATATCCTCAAGCTCCAGTAATCAAATCTGCAGCTGACCTAAAGGAATATACCCTTTGCGGTATTCTCGGATATAACTACACAATGCACCGCAAGGCAGGGATCACTAATCCCATAGACACAAGGGCAAGAAGCTTAAGTGCTGTACTAGATTTAATCGATAATGATAGATGTGACTTCTTTCCTTCTCCCATGGAGCCCATTTTTGCTGGTAAACAGCTAGGCGTGTACCAATATTCAGAATATATAGACGCGATAGAAGTCCCCTGGGTTGGCACCACCACTTTTCACGCCTTTATTGCCAAATCCTCCCCCCGCGCTTTTGAGTTATACACACAGATCAATCATCAACTTCAGATCTTACAAGGTCAGGGGGAATCCGATGAAATATTTAGACAATGGTTAGAAAACGGCGATGGTCTGTAGCTAGATGCTGAGTTAATTTCTCAAAGAGATTAAATACAAAAATGCCGATAGGATATTCTCCTATCGGCATTTAACTATCTTTAGTTCGTTCGCTTTAGCAAGCAGCTATCTGATAGCGCTCACCTATCAACCTAATCGTTGACGTACGGCTTCAAACAAGCACACACCGGTTGCTACCGAAACATTCAAGCTTGATACCGTACCCGCCATCGGAATTGAAACTAAAGTATCGCAAGACTCGCGCGATAATCGACGTAAGCCTTTTCCTTCTGCGCCCATGGCAATGGCTAATGGCCCATTCAGATCTGCTTGATACAATTCACAATCAGCTTCACCTGCGGTACCGATAATCCAAACTCCGCGCTCCTGCAACTGACGCATAGTGCGCGCAAGGTTAGTCACCTGATACAAAGGAATGGTTTCCGCTGCGCCGCAAGCGACTTTGCTCACCACAGAAGTTAAACCAACTGAGTTATCTTTAGGTACTATCACACCATGAACACCAGCAGCGTCGGCATTACGCAAGCATGCGCCAAGGTTATGGGGATCGGTTACGCCATCTAGAATCAACAAAAATGGCTTATCAACACCATCTAACATGGCGTCTAAATCATTTTCAGTGAGGGCTTTTGCAGGCTTAACTCTGGCCACTATTCCCTGATGTTGACGGCTATCGGCCTTAGTGTCCAACACCTTGCGAGCCGAACTCTGCATTGAGATGCCAAAGTCCTTAGCACTTTTAATGAGTGGCATCAGGCGCTCATCTTGACGGCCTTGCAGCAACCATAGTTCAATAATGCGCTCAGGGCTATTTTTTAATAACGCCTCAACGGCATGAATACCAAAAATGATATCTTGTTTTTTCATTTATCTATTTTCTCGTTTTACGCTTAGCTGCGCCTGACTTTTTTGCTTTGGCCTTAGTGCTAGATTTCGCCTTGCGCTTTACCGCAGACTGCTTACCCGCTTTAGACTTAGTTGCCGACTTAGATTCAGTTGTGGATTTTGAGCGGGATGAACCTTTGCTTCCACGATTGCCCCCACGACCCGAACGCGCCATTTTAGCACCTTCTAGATTTGCGCGCTCTCTTGCGGTCATAGGTTTGCGACTAGTGTCTTTGCGTTTGCGGCGACCTTCATCTCCAATCATGACCAGATCTATCTGCCTGTCATCCAGATTAACCGAGGCAACTTTCACATTGACGGCATCACCTACCTGATAAATCTGGCCACTAGACTCACCAATGAGTCGCTGACGCTTTGGATCGTACTGATAGTAATCACTCGCTAAGCTAGAGATATGCACTAGCCCATCGATAAATAGATCATCTAGACGGACAAACAAACCAAAGCTAGTCACAGATGCAATGACGGCACCAAAGGTATCGCCAACATGGTCTTGCATAAACTCACATTTTAGCCAATCGCTGACATCACGCGTCGCTTCATCGGCGCGGCGCTCTGTAGTAGAACACTCCTCACCTAGCTGATCTAACTCGTCGAGCTGATAGTGATAACCACCGTCTTTAGTCCACTTATCTAGAGCTCCTGCAGCACCACTGTCCTGAGCCTGTTGTTTAGCTAACAGGTAACGGATCACTCTATGTAAGACTAAGTCCGGATAGCGTCGAATCGGCGAGGTAAAGTGAGAATACTCTTCCAAAGCCAAGCCAAAGTGACCTTCATTGTCTGGCGTATAGATTGCCTGACGCATAGAGCGAAGTAACATCACCTGAATCAGCTCGGCGTCTGGGCGCTCACTCACCTGCTCCATTAAGGCTTGATAATCACTTGGCTCTGGCTCCATGCCACCGCCTAAGGTTAGGCCTCTCTCGGCTAAAAACTCTTTAAAGTTCGCAAGCTTTTGCTCAGAAGGAGCTTCATGCACACGGTAAAGCACTTCACCTTTATGCTTCTTCACAAACTTAGCCGATGCCACGTTGGCTAAAATCATACACTCTTCGATAATCTTGTGAGCTTGGTTACGGCTGCGAGGCTCAATCGATTCAATCTTACGGTCGCTATTAAAGATGAACTGAGTCTCGACCGTCTCAAAAGCGATAGCACCTCGTTGAGCTCGAGTCTCATCTAAGGTCAAATACAGATCCTGTAAACACTTAAGATGCGGCATTAGCCCTTGATGCTCTTCCTTAACCTCGCCGCCTTCTAGCATATCGGCAACTTGCGTGTAGGTTAGGCGAGCATGTGAGTGCATCACAGCTGGATAAAACTTATAGCCAGAGAGCTTACCGCGAGCCGAAATCGTCATCTCGGCCACCATACAGAGACGGTCAACGCCAGGGTTTAGCGAGCAAAGCCCGTTTGAGAGCTTTTCTGGCAACATAGGAATCACTTGAGACGGGAAGTAAACCGAATTACCTCTACTGCGTGCTTCGTTATCCAGTGCAGAACCTGTACGCACATAGTGACTCACATCGGCAATCGCGACCCAAAGACGCCAACCGCCGCTCGGCTTAGTCTCGGCATAGACGGCATCGTCAAAATCGCGAGCATCTTCACCATCAATGGTGACTAAAGGTAGCTGACGTAGATCGACTCTATCTTGCTTATCTTCTTCAGTGACTTCATCACCAATGCGGCGCAGCTTCTTCTCAATTACACTCGACCAAGTATGTGGCAAGTCATAATTGCGCAGGGCAATCTCTATCTCCATTCCCGGCGCCATCTGTTTGCCTAACACTTCGGTCACTTTACCTGCGGCTTTTACATAGCGACCAGGGCGGCGAGTCAGCTCTATCACCACAACATCACCATGACGTGCGCCATTTTTGTCTTCACTCGGGATCAAGACTTCTTGGGTTATACGCTTATCATCGGCAATCACAAACGCCATGCCACTATCGACATGAAAACGTCCCACCATAGGTGCGCTACGTTCTTGTACTAAACGCACAATACGCGCTTCACGTCGGCCTCGACGATCGACACCAGCACGCTGTGCCAGCACCTTATCACCGTGGAAATACATCAACATATCTCGGTTTTGAATAAAGAGGTCATCGCCTCCTTCATCTAACTTTAAAAAGCCAAAACCATCTCTATGACCGATAATGGTACCCGACAGTAAGTCCATACGCTCAGGTAAGCCGTAACAACGCCCACGGGTAAACACCAGCTCACCATCTCGCTCCATGGCACGCAAACGACGACGCAGACCTTCTAACTGGTCTTCATCTTCAAGTTTCAATGCTTTAGCAATACGTTCGCGAGTAAGCGGAGATGATTGTGACTTTAAATAGTCGAGGATATATTCACGACTGGGAATGGGTTTTTCGTAATTTTCTTGTTCACGCTCAAAATGAGGGTCTTTTATCATTCAATTTCCAATATTGGTAGCAGGCTGATTCCTGCTCTCCATTAACGAGTTTTAAGGTGCTCTTGTTTCGCTCTGGCTACTGCACTAGCGGGCATCTTGCCTTCTAACACCTTAAGAAGTTTTAACGCTTTATGTTTAGTCTTATCACTACTGAACACTTCGTTATATAACCAGTGATAAGCATATTCATAATCTCTTGGGCTACCATAGCCCTGACCAAATAGATTTACTAACATCATACGTGCTGGCAAATCACCATTGGCCGCTGCTGGCAACACATATTGCACAGCTCTTTCTTTGTCTTGGATGACAAACTTGCCATCGTTATAGTACTCAGCGATTCGCACTAAGGCCTCTGCACTGCCCTGTTCAGCAGCATCTTTTAACATAGAGATCCCACGTGGCGGGTTCGCCTTCACACAAATGCCATAGTTAAGCATCTCTGCCCAAAGGTATTGATACAGTGGCTGTTTGAGTACTTCAGCCCGCGCTTCAATATCTTGTACCAATTGGCAATCATCACCCTTTACTCGGGTTAAATATTGCTTGGTTCTAATCAAATCAATCAGTTGCTCTTGACTATAAATATCCACAGCTTTAGTTGCTGCAAAGCTTGGCATACTCAATATCGCCGCCAGCAACAATACCGTCGATGCAAGCAAAACTGTTGAAAATCTCTCTATCTTAGCTATTCGCGGCATAATCAACTCAAACAATAAAACAGGATATCTATTTCATCGGCATTATAACCTAATTCTTGAACATAATCCGAACAGGCTAGTTTACAGACACAAAAAAGGCCGCATAAGCGGCCTCTTATAACAAATGAATACTAGAGGTTAGTTAAATGGGTTAACTAATATCATAGTTTCATTACGGTCAGGGCCTGTAGAGATAATATCAACAGGAGTTTCAAGCAACTCTTCGATGCGCTTGATATAGTTAATCGCCGCTTCTGGAAGCTGATCGATTGAGGTGGCACCAAAAGTGTTTTCACTCCAACCAGGCATAGTTTCGAGTACCGGAGTCACCTCTTCATAGCCTTCAGCAGCTAGCGGAGTCACTGTCGCTACAGTGCCATCAGGATATTGATAGCCAACACACAGCTTCACTTCTTTTAGACCGTCAAGTACGTCGAGTTTAGTTAAGCAGAAACCGCTTACACTGTTGATCTGTACCGCGCGCTTCATAGCCACAATATCTAACCAACCTGGACGACGCTTACGACCAGTAGTCGCACCAAATTCATGACCCTTAGTACCTAAGTGATCACCAATTTCACAATCAAGCTCTGTTGGGAAAGGACCTGCACCCACACGCGTGGTATAGGCTTTCATGATGCCAAGCACATAATCTAAGTGACGAGGACCAAAACCAGAACCTGTCGCTACGCCACCTGCCGTAGTGTTAGATGATGTAACAAACGGATAAGTACCATGGTCGATATCAAGCAATGTACCTTGAGCACCTTCAAATAGAATTGGCTCACCGGCTTTACGCGCAGAATCAAGCAGCTCAGTGACATCTGTGCACATAGACTTGAGGTAATCAGCGACAGCAAGTGCATCAGCCAATGTCTTATCATAATCTACCGCTTCACAGTCATAATACTCAGTCAGCATAAAGTTATGATACTTCATCACATCTTTAAGCTTCTCAGCAAAAAGCTCTGCATTGAATAGATCGCCAACACGTAATCCGCGACGAGAGATCTTATCTTCATAGGCTGGACCAATACCACGACCAGTAGTACCGATTGCCTTGTTGCCTCTTGCCTTTTCACGTGCCATATCAAGTGCACAGTGGAAAGGTAGGATCAACGGACATGCTTCAGAGATAAGCAGACGTTCCTCAACAGGAATGCCACGCTCTTTAAGCATGTTGATCTCTTTCATTAAGGCTTCAGGAGATAAAACAACACCATTACCAATAATGCATTTAACATTATCGCGAAGGATGCCTGACGGAATCAGATGAAGAACGGTTTTGTCGCCATCAATAACCAAAGTGTGACCTGCATTATGGCCACCTTGATAACGAACTACGTATTTTGCTTGTTCGGTAAGCAGATCGACTATCTTACCTTTACCTTCGTCACCCCACTGGGTGCCGAGAACGACTACATTTTTGCCCATTGTTTGCTGCAAGGTTGCGATTAAAGCAGAATTTTAACAGATCACTGTGGGGGGCTGGCAACCCCTTTATGAAAAAATAACCAATAAAACTATTCCCGCAACTAATAGCGAACCACCGATTCTTTGCAAAACACTTTGATTTTGTTTAGAAAGCTCCATCATATAGGCACGCCATTTATTGGGAAATAAACAGGGACCCACTCCCTCAAGCACTAAAACTAACCCCAATGCCACCATCCATTGTTCAAAAGCCATAAGTTAAATTTCCTATATAAAACAATCATCAAATAGCCGAATTAATCGGCAATCAATTTTAGCCCCAAATTATTCTCAAATGAGAACGGTGCGTTCTAATTTACGTCTTTTAATGAGAACAGTTAATCTATTCAGGAAAATTCGACTTGATACGAGTTTTTCGTCTTAGACAACGACTCTAATCTAAAGAGGACATCACTTTGGCTCAAATACAAACTTCACCAAAACTAATGTCTATTTACTCGAGAAATACAAGCCGCGAACTTAATACGCGTTCACACAATATCCGAAAAGCTTATTACTATTCATAGCCCTTTGAAGAGAGCAATCAGGCAATTGGTGTTCCAAAGCCTCTCTTAGCACTAAATAGAGACATAAACCTAAGCTTTAAAGCTCAACTTAAGCGCTAACGAAAACTAGCCCAATATACAAATTTCAGGCAAGAAAAAACCCGGCATAGGCCGGGTTTTTTGCAATCTCGGTGGCGTATTAACGCTTAGAGAATTGTGGCTTACGACGTGCTTTACGTAGACCCACTTTCTTACGCTCAACTTTACGAGCGTCACGGGTAACGAAACCAGCGCTGCGTAGTGCAGGACGCAATGCTTCATCTAGCTCCATCAGTGCACGAGTAATACCGTGACGAATTGCACCTGCTTGGCCAGTGGTACCACCGCCCTTAACAGTTACATAGATGTCTAGCTTTTCAGTCATTTCAACTAGCTCTAATGGTTGACGAACAACCATACGTGCAGTTTCACGACCAAAGTACTCGTCCAAAGGACGTTGGTTAACTAGAATGTTACCACTACCTGCTTTAGCGAAAACGCGAGCAGTTGATGTTTTGCGACGGCCAGTGCCGTAGTACTGAGTTGCAGCCATTTTGCTTACTCCCGTTTAGATATCAAGAACTTGAGGTTGTTGTGCAGCGTGGTTATGTTCTGCGCCAGTGTAAACTTTAAGCTTACGGAACATAGCGCGGCCCAAAGGACCTTTTGGTAACATACCCTTAACTGCTTTCTCGATGATCATTTCTGGCTTATGCGCCTGCAGCTTCTCGAAGCTGATTTGCTTAATGCCACCAGGGAAGCCTGAGTGCGAGTAGTACGTCTTGCCTTTTGCTTTGTTGCCAGTCACAGTCACTTTTTCAGCGTTGATAACGATGATGTAGTCACCTGTGTCTACGTGAGGAGTGTACTCAGCTTTATGCTTACCGCGTAGACGGTTAGCAATTTCAGTAGCGATACGACCCAAAGTTTTGCCGTCAGCGTCAACGACATACCAGTCACGAGTTACAGTTTCTGGCTTAGCAGTAAAAGTCTTCATTTACAAAAACCCAAAGTTAAAATTCTGTCTCACATGTTATTCGCGAAATTGCAAATAACACAAAAATGCCTATCCCCCGCCCCTTCGAGCAAAGAAATTTGGCTTTACAACTTCCACCCAATCGGTGGAGTAACGTGGGCAGGTGGCGGATTATAGACAAAGATGAGCTAAAAATCACCTAGTTTTTAGCCATAAAGCAAAATTTTTATGGTCTATATCCGCCAGCTTATCGTCACTATTATAACGCGATAAATAAGGTAGATGCTTATAACGCGCAAACTAAGGTAGATGCTCCAAGGCTAAGTAGTCATGGGACTGCATCTCGATCAGCCTTGAGCGACAACGTCTAAACTCAAATTCTAGTTGACCCTGAGTATAAATATCTTCTAGTGCCACTTCGGCGGAAATAATCAGCTTCACATTACGCTCATAGAACTCATCGACTAAAGCCAAGAAGCGGCGAGCGATATCGTCCCCTGTTGACTCATGCCCCATCTGCTCCACGCTGCTAAGCAGCACAGTATGATACATCTGGGCTAGCTCCATATAATCACGTTGACTTCGCGGACCGTCACACAAAGCTCTAAAGTTCGCTAACAAGACGCCTTGTGCCTGTTTGACAATAGGAATGCCACGTCCATCGACTTCTATCGGCATATCACTGACCTCAGACTCCGGCGCTAGCTTATCGAAGTACTCCAATAAGTTGGTCTGTGCCTGAGCATCCAGTGGATAGTGGTAAATCTCGGCCTGCTCCAGTGTTCGCAACCGATAATCCACTCCAGAATCGACATTGAGCACCTGGCAATGTTGATTAATCAGGGCGATGGCAGGCAGGAACCTTGCTCTTTGCAGGCCATTCTTATAAAGATCATCAGGAATGATATTTGAGGTCGCCACCAAAACCACACCTTCAGCAAATAGCGCTTCAAATAGTGTTCCTAATAACATGGCATCGGTAATATCAGAGACGAAAAACTCATCGAAACAGATAATCTGATACTTAGCCGCCATCTGTTTCGCTATCACCAACAGAGGGTCTTGCGTGCCTTTAATGTCATCAAGTTGTTGATGGAGTTGATGCATAAAGCGGTGAAAGTGAGCCCTTAACTTGCGCTGCCCCGGCAAGGCTTCATAGAAGGTATCCATTAGGTAGGTTTTGCCTCGGCCTACGCCTCCCCACAAATAGAGCCCTTGCACACTCACTTCTGGCTTTGTTGCAAACAGCGAAGCGATACGCCCCCAAGTACTTTGCTCCTGCTTAGGAGGATTTAACTCATCAAATACCCTTTGTAAGGCTTTCACAGCATTTTCTTGGGCTAAATCATGGGAGAAATCTTCGCGAGTAAGATCTTGTTGATAATGCTGCCATGGCGTGAGGTGGGACACGGTTAATACTCTCTTTATGACAATCTTCAAAATTTTGCCGATGGTAACACGCTATTGGCGACCAAGAAACATTAAGCGACTATCGTCTAAAGTCGAGTGATTACTTACTTTGATATAAAGTCTGAAAAATGAAACAAACCATTAACAAACAACTAGATACTAAAAAATTATCAACCAATTTTACTGAATTAATACTTTGAAACATTTTTATCGCAATTATTTTCAGCTTATAGTCAGTAAATACGAGATACAATTTTCACTTCCCTTTTTATTTAGCAGTCATAGAGGAATTTTGATATGGATTGGCCACTGATTTTTGCCGCATTTATTATAGGAATCATCCTAGGTTATATAGGCAGAAGCTTGTTAAGTCGTAATCAAAACTGTCAACAAACCAATGATGAACTAGAGCAGGCAAAGTTAGAGCTAAGCCAGTATAAACAAGATGTTAGCGACAGCATCTCACAACATAGAAAACTACTCGTAAGCCTGAATGAACAGATCGACAAGGTTAATGAGCATTGGAATGAAGCCAATACAAGCCTGCTGGAAAATCCTAAGTCTCAACTCCCAACCTCAAGCATAGATATGAATGACAAACTCATTCCCACGATAGATGAAAAGACGAAATCTGCAGAGGAAAACCTGGATAAAAATGCAACATAGGCCTTTACCTTTGTTAAAAAAGGCTGAACTTTTTCAAACCTCTATAGGTCGGATTTATTACCAAGGCTGATCAAGCCTTTGAACGCGAATTTGGAGTATTGAATTTATGAAGACAAAATTTTCCCTATTGTCAGCCGCTATTCTGAGCGCAACTCTGACCATGATGCCAGCAGTATCAAGTGCCGCCTTACCTCAAGCTGTCAATGGTCAATCTATGCCTAGCCTTGCCCCTATGCTTGAGCGCACTGCACCAGGTGTAGTGTCGGTCGCGGTATCGGGAAGTCGCGTTTCCAAACAAAAAGTGCCGGATATGTTCCGTTACTTCTTCGGCCCCAATGCCCCTCAGGAGCATGTTCAAGAAAAACCATTTAGAGGCCTAGGTTCAGGTGTCATTATCGATGCCGATGAAGGCTATATTGTCACCAATAACCATGTCATCGATGGTGCTGATGAAATTCTTATTGGTTTGCACGATGGCCGCGAAATCGAGGCGAAATTAATAGGCAAAGATGCTGAATCCGATATCGCTCTACTGCAAATCGAAGCCGATAACCTAGTTGAAGTCAAATCAGCTAACTCGGATCAGCTTAGAGTCGGCGACTTTGCCGTAGCTATTGGTAACCCGTTTGGTCTAGGCCAAACAGTTACTTCCGGCATCGTAAGTGCGCTAGGTCGTAGCGGTCTTGGTATCGAAAGATTGGAAAACTTTATTCAGACCGATGCCGCCATTAACAGTGGTAACTCTGGTGGCGCACTCGTTAACCTCAAGGGTGAACTTATCGGTATTAACACCGCAATTGTTGGCCCAGGCGGCGGCAACGTAGGTATAGGTTTTGCAATTCCTGCCAATATGGCTCACAACCTAGTGAAGCAGATCATCGAGCATGGCGAAGTCCGCCGCGGTGTACTCGGCATCTCGGGTCGCGATCTCGATAAAAAGCTCGCTGAGGCCTTTGGCTTAGATAGCCAACATGGTGGCTTTGTTAACGAAGTGATGCCAGACAGCGCTGCCGATAAGGGCGGTATCAAGGCGGGTGATGTCATTACCCACATCAATGGTCGCAAGATAAAAAGCTTCCAAGAGCTTAGAGCCAAAGTGGGCACTTTAGGCGCCGGAGCAAAAGTCACTTTAGGTTTGATTCGTGATGGCGATGAAGAAACCGTTAAAGTCACTCTTGGTGAAGCGAATCAAAATAAGGAAGCTTCTGCAGGCGCGGTTCATCCTATGCTCGCAGGTGCAGCCCTAGAAAATACCAATTCAGGCGTCCGCATTGAATCAGTAGCCCAAGGCTCTCCCGCTGCAGCTAATGGCTTACAAGAGGGCGATCTCATCGTTGGCGTAAACCGCACTAAGGTAAAGAACCTAAAATCACTTAAAAAGATTTTAAAAGATAAAAAAGGCACAGCGGCACTGAAAATTCGTCGCGATAACACTCAGCTTTACTTAGTTCTTAGATAAGTTAACTGACAGTAAACGACCTAATTAAAAGGAAGGCTGAGGCCTTCCTTTTTTCATGTATAAACATTTCTAATAAGCTAAATCACTGTCTTACTGAACATAATCATAATGATTTATCTAGAATCATGTTAATCTATGGCTCCCTTGATTAGACAGCTCAATATTATGATGAAAGATATCTTGTTATATATAGGAAAAGCCGTACTGTTAGGCCTTATGATGGCGGCGATTTTTATTGTGGCAACATCAATTAATCAAGGGAAACTCACTACTAATTTATTTAGCCAAAATCAGCAAAAGGGCAGCGAGCTCTCTTTTGCTTCTGCTGTGCGCAAAGCGGCCCCTGCTGTAGTCAATATCTATAACCTTAGCGTTAATCAACGTCGGCCACTCAATCCAAGCAGCCTACAAGGCCTGGGTTCAGGGGTTATCATGGCGAAACAAGGCTATATTCTTACCAACTATCATGTCATTAAGTCGGCTGATGAGATTGTGGTTGCACTGCAAGATGGCCGTAAATTTACCTCAGAGGTGGTTGGCTCAGATCCCGATACCGATCTTGCGGTACTCAAGATTGAAGGTAATAACCTACCCATAGTGCCAATTAATCTTAAAACCACTCCTCAAGTGGGCGATGTTGTGCTAGCTATTGGTAATCCCTATAACTTAGGACAGACCATTACTCAGGGGATTATTAGTGCCACAGGCCGTAACGGCCTCAGCTCTGGTTATTTAGACTTTCTACAGACAGATGCGGCGATTAATGAAGGCAACTCGGGTGGCGCACTTATCGATACTCAAGGTGGTTTAATCGGTATCAACACAGCAGCATTTAAAGTCGGTAGCGACAATGGCAATCACGGGATTAACTTTGCCATTCCAACACCGCTTGCATACAGCATCATGAATAAGCTCATTAAAGACGGGCGAGTCATTCGTGGCGCACTAGGTATCTCAGGCGACGCTATTAGTCCAGTAATGGCACAAATTCTTAACTTCCCAGAAGTACAAGGGGTTATCGTCACAGGCGTAGAACCTAACGGCCCAGCGGATAAAGCTCAAATCAGAGCAAGGGATCTGATTACCGCCATAGAGAATGAGCAGATACCCAATGTTGAAATGCTAATGGATAGAATTGCCGAGACTACACCCGGCACTCAAATCACGCTCACGGTAATACGTCAGGGGAACTCTTATCAGGTGCCGGTAGTGGTAGGTGAAAAACCTATCATCTATAACTAATCTAAAGTAGTAACAAGCAAATGCAAAGAAGCCCACTCATTGAGCGGGCTTCTTTCATTAAATGGCTTTGAGTCGGTAGCTTAATCTAACTCTCACAGCTTTCATCGAAACAACATTCTTCCTTAAGAAAATCGATCACTGAATCCAAAGTAGCGTACTCAGCAACACAATAAAGTATTCGTCCCTCTCGGCGTTGACTCAACAAGCCTGCCGAAACCAAACCGGAAATATGATGAGATAAGGTTGAGCCAGGAATCTGTAATTGCTCTTGGATCTTACCAACGGCAATGCCCTGAAAGCCGGCTCTTACAGCACATTTATATATTGCTAAGCGAGTAGGATGTCCTAATTCTTTTAGTGCGTTGGCAACAAGATCGATATTCATAATTTAAGGCCTGAATAATAAGTAGCTCGATTCTAGACAATATAAACTTTCAACTCAAATGATTAAGCCGTTGACTCTGTTCAACGGCTTAATCATAAGTAATGGCTTTAGCCAAAGATAAAGGTGTATAGGTAACCTGCACCTACTGCCATGCCAAGAATTACGACAAGGAAAGCTGCAATCATCTGATTTTTAAAAATAGCTTTCAACAGAATTACCTCAGTTAAACTGGCACCTGCACTACCGATTATCAAGGCCATCACAGAACCCAATGCCATCCCTTTTGCCACTAGTGCAGCACTGAGAGGAATCACGGCTTCAGCGCGAATATAAAGTGGAATACCAATCACTGCCGCAACAGGAATCGCATACCAGTTCTCCGCACCTGCATACTGTGCGATAAGATCTGCCGGCATAAAGCCATAGATAAATGCACCTAATGTAATACCTAGCAATAAGTATGGGAAAACTTGCTTAAAATCTTTCCAAGTTGCGCGCCAGATGCGCATCCAACGGCTATCCTCCTTCACAGGCGCTTGTGACTCAGTATCACAGCATGAAGTAGGCTTAGCTTCTACATTAGCACCACCATCACCACAGCAAGCCGCTTCTAACTTAGGGGCAACCGCCGCTACCTTAGGTGTCTCAGCACAGCAGCTTGTACTTTCAACCACAGGCTTTGTTTGAGTGTCACAACAACTGGTTTGCTTAACAGGCGCTGGCTTTGAGTCACAGCAGCTAGTTGGCTCATTCGCCATTTCATAGGCTTCAGGCTTCACATAGCGTTCAAAACCCAATTTCTCCAATGTGTAACCTGCAACAACGGCTACCACCATGGCAACAAGGAAGTAAAATACGGCAACTTCAATACCAAAGGTGACCACGAATAACCCTATGATAATAGGGTTCAGCAAAGGACTAGAGAATAGGAATACCATCATAGGCCCAAAACCCGCTCTTGCTCTTAACAACCCTTTTAAGAATGGAATAGTCGAGCATGAACAAAATGGCGTAATCGAACCTAATAGCGCAGAAATAATATAGCCTTTACCATTACGCGAACTCAGTATCGACTGTATTTTCTCAGGTGTAATAAAATCTTGTAGTACGCCCACAAGGTAGCTAATAACAAGAAAGAGTATCGTCAGCTCAGCGGCAAGGAACACAAACATATCTGCCGCTTCTTTTATCATATTGAGCATTTCAGGACTCATTGTTAACCTCACATAATCAATTTTATATTTCCAGTTTGTTCGAAATATAATGTCAGATTACTTTTGCGTCAAGATATATTTCGATTTAATTAGAAATAAAATATGAAAGATAGCGGTTTAACAATCAGAGAAAACAGCGAAAAATCATCAAAGCCTTAATTATTACAAAAAGTTAGGGCTTGCATACCCGCAAGCCCTAACTTCTAATTAACTCGGCTCACTAACTAGAGCCGATAACTCACACTGATCATAAACAGATGAGCTTTGTAGTCATGGCTGTTGCTGCCAAAGCCAACCACATTCCAGATAGCATCGGGAGCGATGTCACTGGCGGCATCATTGTCTTCATAATTCTCTAGCTTGTAGTCAAAGCGTAGTGCCGTGTTGGCACTGGCTTGATATTGAGCGTAGAGGTTGAGGTTATGCACCTTAGCAAAATACTCACCGTAATCGCCGGTTAGCCCTTGGCTGACGCGGGTATTACTATCAGAATCTGAATAGTTGTAATCTAACCCTAGGGCTAGCTTATTCTCCATCAGATTGCGATAGCTAAGGCCTAGACCTATCACATCTATGCTGTCTTCAATCTCGGCGTTCCAATTAGCCCAATTATTACCGCTTGCGCTAAGAGCACTGAAGTTATTGCTACCAGCCTGCTCTGAATCTATCGTCTGCATGCTGTAGTAAAGGCTAAGGTCAACATCATTGCTAACCATATAGTTCATACTGGCATCTAGATTGAGGCTTTCAGACTCAGTGAGTCCGATTTGAGTCTCATCATAGTCATCCATGGCATAGCCAAGATTCAAATCTAAGCTGAGCGCATCGGTCGGCGTATGAGTGATACCAGCAGTCACTTTAGTGCGACTTCTATCGGCAAGGTTGTACTTTCTTAGTAAGCTGTTGTTCTCAGATGAGGTCAACTTAGAAGCTTGATAAGCACTACCATCGCGTTTGGCAAGCTCCCCTTTTAACCAAAGATTCCACATCTGTAGGTTATTGAGCTGAAGCTTAGCCCACAGCTTGTGTTCATCTGTAGTTTCGCGGTCGCTGTAGTTACGCTCATCCTGACGATAGTCATAACCGCCTAACAGCTTAATGCCACTGGCGATGCGATAGTTCGCCGCTAACTTAGCTCTATGGGTGGTGATATCATAGGGCGTGTTATAGACAGCTTGACCATTAACATTGTTAATGCTGATTTGGGTCCACTCTTGTACCTGAGTCTTATTGTCTCTATCACGGTAGTCATAGCTGGCGGTCAAGCGCAGCCCAGAGCTAACACGAGATACGGCCTTAAGATTCAGTCCAGTGATATCAACCTTACCATCATAGGCTTCACTAGGCAGTTGATAGCCATAACCTGACGTGACTAAAGCTTGGTCTTGGGAGAGCTGACCATAGTGCAGCTTGCCGCTATAGACAGTGCTTTTTCCTGAGTAGAG
>CANNEE010000021.1 GCA_947503555.1 uncultured Shewanella sp. | reverse complement strand
CATCTGGATATCAAAAATGAAGCCAGAATCAGTCAGCAAATTAAGCAGCTTAAAATGACACGAGTGATTATTGCCCATAGGCCTGAAACCATAAAGCAGGCTAATAAAGTGGTGGCAATGGTCAATGGCAGAATAGCCACAGCAGATGAGATTGCCTCATCTATTAGCTGAAATCGGGGATAAGAAAACAAAAAAGAACTAGCAAGACAAAACAGCGTGACTTATCGAAGCAAAAATTGACACGAAAATTGAAACGTAAAACAAGATTTTAGCCCATTGATACAAGGTGATTACAACTAGTGTCAGTGGATTAAAACAAAGGCACCACCCACTTTTCGACGGCGGTAGTGCCTTTGGAAGCCGCTTGATGCATATGGCGCTAAGCCAAATACCATCAGGCAAACATTACATTTAAGATTGTAAATTAAGGAAATTGAAATGCAAGAAGTTAAAACAACTGAACTTAAGGAAATATCCGGTGGCCACCCTGACTCATTCTTTGCTTTAGGCGAAGCAATAGCATCCTACATACGAGAAGGAACAGAAGGTTCTTCATTAGGAGCTACAAATACTAGTCCAGACCAAGCAACAGCTTAATAGATTGCAAAGGGGTAGTAATATCTACCCCTTGAACCTAAGTTGAGGTAAATTATGTTCGTAAAAATAATAGGATTCATAGTTAAAATATTAATTTGGACTTGGTTCTTTATTTCATTTACATCTATAGCCATGCTAATAATTGGACTTGCATACTACTTTATACTTAACCCTTCAGGCATAGAACCAATATCAGTATTCATATCATCAACATTTGGCATCTTTGCAACAGAAAGAATAAGAAAAAAATATGGCCTAGTACAATTCATTGGAAGATTGACTTCTCACAAAGAAATTGATGGAAGCCACATGAAGTATAAAGAGTAATTGGATATTTACCTTGCATCAGCGGACGTTATCAAACGATAATTACAAAGCACCGCATTCAGTTAGAATACAATTTATTACTTTATATTCAAATTTTTGATAGAAATAATAATAGGCCACCCATGATAAATGGCACATTAATTATGCTCTGACTAAACTAAGACAGCTGTCGTTTAGTTGGAGCTGAACACTCTATCGGCTTAACATCTCACCTGACAATTGGCTTAAACTCACCACACACTTTGGCAAGCTGTTCCACGAATCAGTAGGGTCTATTGATGAGTTAACTGACTACTGCGAGCATCTACAAAAGCGACGACGGCACTTTGCTTTTAGCTGCCAATACTTGCAGCAATTCAACACGAATATTAACAGTGTTCCTTTCTTTCCACTCATTCGATATTGAGCAGGTTGAGAGTGTTCAACATTTAACAAAAACCTCTGCTTTCTCGGCAAAGTAGCACTATTGCCATATCTCTCCCACTTGGTTCATCCGGGCTTAGCTAGCCCTCGCTCACATCTTGCGTTGTAACATAGTAATTCTTAACCTAAATAGCTATATTGCTTGCCATTGAACCAAATATAGTTGGAGATCCCATGACCACAGCCGCACTGCTTATTAGCATACTCACTCAAGCCCCTGTATCACTAGAGGCTAATGACATAAACACAGATTCTGCGGTAGGACTCAGCTATCTATGTCAAAGCGGTGCTGTGCAGCGTAAAGTTGAGGTTATTTACCCTCAAGGAACTCAGGTGCCTTGCCAAGTTCAGTACCAAAAAGATGGTGCTAAACAAGTGTTATGGCAAGCGCAAAATCAAGTTGGCTACTGTGAAGCAAAAGCCACAGGCTTTGCCCAAAAACTCTCGTCTATGGGCTGGCAGTGTCATCAAGAA
Source organism: uncultured Shewanella sp. (assembly GCA_947503555.1). Classification (GTDB taxonomy): domain Bacteria; phylum Pseudomonadota; class Gammaproteobacteria; order Enterobacterales; family Shewanellaceae; genus Shewanella. Next base: position 60,743 of record CANNEE010000021.1, on the reverse strand, counting down.
TAATGGTGATTAAGCGGGTCTAAAGCCTTTGTAGACGGCTTGGCTTTTAGAGTCGTTATCGGCTCTCGCTACCAGCTTAGGCTTACCGCAACAGCTTCTGGTCGCACTACACCCATGACCAGCTTTCACTTTGCTGGCATTGTCAGAGCCATGGCTATGATCATGATTGTGACCACAGCAACCACCACCATCCTTGCCTTTATCGCCGCAGCAGCCACCTTTGTTAGCATGCTGTAACGAGGCTCGACCTTGGCTCGCCTGAGTCAATCTATGATGATTAAGTCCAGCTAAACCAACCAGACAATCGATCGACTGCTGGCTTTCGCCACGGCTAACCACTAACCCAAGATCCAGCAGCTTTCCTAACATACGCTCACCAATTTGCTGCACTATCACGACTTCTGTGCCCTGCTGAACAATCAAATCTCGCATCGACTTCTTATCTTTACAGCTGCCGCCTAGGGCAGGATTGTCAAAAATCGCTAGCTCACGACCTGTTTCATCGTAAAAGCCAATTTGCTTGGCTTTAGTAAAATGATTTGCTAACTGACCTCGGGTTAATGGAATCGCAATAATCATGGATATCGTCCTAATACAATCTCTATGGTTAACAATCACCTGCTCGTATATCACTTTTGCAAGCCTCTGCCTTAAATTTTGGGAATAGCATCTGCTTACCCTAAATCGATATTAATAGCATATGCCAATTACTTCTGTGATCGAAACTGAAAACTGAGTGATTAATTGCTAACAAGGTGTAATCCTGATTTAACTAAGCCCAATGCCTTCAACTTGAGAACAAGTTTTGATAGGACTGAGATTTTTGTCGTGGGAAGGAATAGCTAGAGGTGTGAAAGAAACATGGAACAAAACTGCTCCATGTTAAAAACGGGTACCTAAAACTAGTGTCAAAGCAGTCATCTGAAACTGGCACTGCCTTAAAAGCTGGAAATAATGGCCACCAGCTATGCTAATGAAAAGAAAAAGCTAGCGGTATCGATTGTATATGCGCTCAATCGTGCCGTTGTTGACTAGCTTCTCAATGGCTTGATTAAACCTAGGCACAGCATCCTTCTTGCTAGGATGAAAACGTATCATCATGTCGAGCACGTGATAGGGTTCGCCAACGACTAAATCATGCTGTAATAGGTTTTTCTTTATCTGATATTGGGCGAAATCTTTATTGATCAACACCTGTGATAGACGCTTGGCAACCAGTAATTGGATAAGCTTATTTTCGCTGTTAAAAGGCAACGCCTTAATTCGCCCATCTTCAAAATAAGCGGAGTATTTAGGGTAGTGATAGCCATCAACAACACCTATGGACTTGCCCAGTAAATCTTCTGGAGACGTGACAGCAAAATAATCATCTTTATTAAAGAGTAGGATCTCTTCTGCAACAGTATAAGGAAGGCTATAGATTCCAGGAACGCTTGAGTTACCACGATAAGCCGGATTAGTCATGGGCTCGATATCTATCTGCCCCGTCTCAAACTGATGTAGCGCTCGCTTAAAAGGCACTCTGACATATTCTATGGTGTCGCCGGTTTCCTCTGCCAAAGCAGCAAAGATATCGCGAATCGTACCCGTTTTTAAATCTGTCTCTTCAAAAAAGTAGGGGGGAAAGGAGCCTTCATGCAACATCACCCTTAAGGTTTCAGCAAAAGACTTAGAAGAGAAAAATGACGCTATGATCATGATGGCGATGATGACTCTACACACTGAATTTATCACTTGTTATCACCTAAAAGCTATCGTCACTGTAATACTTATGGTTATAGCATATTTTAGTAATCAATTTGTTAAAAGCTAGGTATTTTAAATACCTTTGTCTATTTTTACCTCATTTCATTAGTAATAATAAACCATTTTTAAACAGCAGCTTAAACCTCAACTATTAAATGTTTACATCCATCTATTCTATCAACTCCAAACGTTCAAAAAGCAAACAAATTTAACATTCCAGGCTTCTATAAATTTATTTAAGAAATATTATCTTGCTCCAACTGAGGTTTAGATGATTAATTTAGCTATCACCTAAGTTTGCCTAGCGCTCCAAATAATAGAGTCAACGGCACTTAGCACTTAAACAAGATTATCGAGGTAAATATGATCACTCAACTAGCCCAAAGCCATGGCAATACCATAGGGGTATCTGTCTCTGGCAAAATCGATCTGGCAGAAGAAAACAGATGGATTGGCATATTTGATGAGCTAGTCAAAACCCATGGAAAAATCAATATTCTGGTACAAGTCGATGGCAAGATAGACTATGAGCTTAATGCGGTATATGAGGATTTGAAGTGGACATTTAAGCATCTTGCTGCAATCAACAAACTCGCCATCGTTTCTGATAGCAAGGTACTTGGCATGTTAGTCGCTGCAGACAGCCCATTTGCCAAACTGGTTAATATCAGTGAAAAGCATTTTGAGACAGAGCAATTAGCTGATGCTTGGGATTGGGTAAAGCAAGCCTAACACATTTGGGCAGTTGCACTTTCAGCGCTAGGCTATTAGTTCTCACCGATTCTAGTTTGGCTAGAATATGCAGCTGCCCATCATTTAGCTAAAGCCGTCACAGTCGTTAGCGACTTCCATTAGCATTAACAACAAAAGGATAGGAAAATTTAATCGTAACTAGGGTTAATTTGACTTATCTTATTCCGTCAGAAGTCATTAGAGTGAACCATGCTGATGAAAATCCTATTAGCAGAAGACGATCATAAAACCGCAAACTATATTATCAAAGGATTATCTGAAAACGGTCATACCGTTGATTGGGTTACAGATGGTCGAGAGGCTCTCACCTACAGCTTGTACAACCAATGCGATCTGCTTATTGCCGATCGCATGATGCCAGGTATGGATGGCCTCTCTCTGGTTAAAGCCCTTCGCTCATCCAATAATCAGCTACCCGTTATCTTTCTCACCTCCATGTCAGATGTCGACGACCGTGTGGAAGGTTTACTCTCTGGCGGCGATGATTATATGGTGAAGCCTTTTCACTTCTCCGAGTTATTAGCCAGAATCTCGGTGTTGGCACGCCGTCCCAAAGAAAGCCTTGCCAATACCGAGCTTAAAGTTCACGATCTCAAACTCGACCTGTTAAGCCGCAGAGCAAGCAGACAGAGCCAAAATATCGAACTCCTAAATAAGGAGTTTTCACTGCTGGAATACTTGATGGAAAATCAAGATAGAGTAGTCAGTAAAACCATGATTTTAGAGCGAGTCTGGGAACTCAATTTCGACCCCGGTACCTCAATAGTGGAAACCCATATGAGTAAATTAAGGCAAAAAGTCGATAAGCCCTATGGGGAGCAACTCATTCATACAGTTAGAAATATGGGGTATGTTATTCGTGCGCCTCGCTGATATTATTCCCGGCTCTTCATTTAAATTATCACTCAAAATAACCAGCTTAATTATGCTGGTTATTTCGCTTACGGCCTTTGTCATCTACAACGCAGTCACCCAGGCCTTACTCTATGAACTCAGCTCCCAGTCTGAAGAAGAGATTGCTCTCCTAGGAGATATCCTTAAAAAAGATGGTTCCCAAGAGCTGGTCAAGGTACTCAATGGACTTAACAATACCTATGTACCTAAAGAGAGAATAGTTGGTTTATTCAACCATCTAGATCAGCCTATCGCCGGTAACATTTCTGTGGCTCCCGACTTTGTCGGTTGGAAGAAAACAGTGCTTTCAATCACAGGAATTCATCCAGATAAAGAGTCTCAACACCAATACCACACCCGAATTATTGAGTTAGATGGCTATACCTTAGTCGTTGCCCGCTCAGATACTCTGATCGCAGCGGTGCAAAAGAAGTTACTGATGTGGCTGATTATAGGAGCCATTGTGATTTCGCTTACCAGTCTCACGCTAGGTGTTCTCTCCAGTGCTGATTCGGCTAGAAAGATTAAGCATATGGATAGGGTACTCAAACAGGTTGCCGATGGCAGCACCGAAGCCCGAGTAGAAATAAGCCAACAACCGCATCCAGATCAGCTGGATCAATTAGGGGTTAAGATTAACTACCACCTAAGCAAACTCTCAGAGCTTATCACAGGGATTAAGTCCACCGCCTCCGCCGTTGCCCATGACCTGAAAACCCCGCTGTCCCATATTCAAATCAGTCTGTTCGATGCCCTAGAGCAAAGTGAGAAAGGGCAAAATCCAGCACCAACCATAGAAGCGGCAATCGATGAAGTAAAGGCTATCAATACCACCTTTGATACCATTTTGAGAATATCTCGTATTAATGCACAGCTCGATAAATCCCATTTCCAATGGTTTGATCTCAAGCTTACTGTCGAGAAAATCAGCGAACTGTTTGAACCTGTCTATGCCGATATCGGCAATCAGATAACGCTAAGCCTTGAAGCTAAGCCACCCGCATCCACTCAAATGTTTGGCGATGCCAGCATGATAGAGCAGCTACTCGTTAACTTATTACGCAATATTCAGGTGCACTGCCCTCAAGGCACATTGGTGACGATTAACCTCAATCCCAAAGCCGGCTCACTCACACTTGAAGTACAAGACAACGGCCCTGGGATCCCTCAGGATGAGATAGACAAGGTGCTCAAACCTTTCCATAGAGTCGATAAAGCAAGAACCGAGTCAGGCAACGGTTTAGGGCTCACATTGATCTCAGCCATAGCACATCACCATAGCGCTAAGGTCTCGCTGCACAACCGCTCTCCAGGACTGAGCGTCAGTATCGATTTCCCGCTTCCCAAGGCTTAATTCAATTCATTAATGCCGCCACCTCGCCTGTGGCGGCGCTACCAACCTATTCTCCTTGTCGATATGAACCTATCCACTTATCGATACTCCCCTCAAGCCAAGTTTAATTTTATTTAAACTTGGCTTGAGGGAGGCTTAAACTTGGTTGGGTATCTTCTGCTGTGAGGTAAAACAAAACTATACCGTCAGGAGAAAATCATGAAATTACCTTCTAAACTCGCCATGTTAACGCTAGCTGGACTTATGGCCAGTGCGCCACTATTTAGCGTACAAGCTGCAACAGACAATCAAGATGTGGTTATTGCCGACACCATTAAGATTTCCGGCAACGCTAAAGCCGTCGTCACAGATGTTCGCAGTGCTCGCTTTGCACTATTTGATGGTCAAACCGACGCAGCACTAGAGCTAGTAAAAAAGGCGCGTAGCGTATTTGATAGCGCCATTCTTAACTATGCAATGAAAATCGATGCCGCTGGCGACTTTGTTATTCCACTGGATCGCTCCATCACCCTTGCTGAAGACTTTAAGCCGACCAAAGAGAGCGAAAAAGTACTGAAAAAAGCGGGTGAACTCGCTCAACAAGGCAATGAAAGCGATGCCATTAAGTTGATGGCAGATGCAGGCATAGATCTCGATATTCGTTTTGTACTGCTACCTGTATTGAAAAACATCACCAACCTAGATTCTGCGATCTCAGATATTGAAAACAAGAAGTTTTATGAAGCCAACATGAAGCTTAAAGCGATCGAAACCTCGATCGAACTTGAAGAGCTCAATATCGAAGAGGTTCCTCAACAGGGCTACCCACTCAAAGAAGTGAAATAAGCCCAATTAGGAGAGGCTACTGCCTCTCCTAAAGCCACTATGCCATTCAAATTCGGTTCACTGAAACCAAGTACAAGTTACCCAAGGCGAATCACTGACGTTTCACGTTTTCAAGTTGCCAATAATAGGAAGCTGACCCAATGAATCATTTAGATCCCACATTATCTCAAGCTACGGTGCAATTTCCTCAACATAAAGCACCTAACATGCAAGTCGAAGAGATAGTCGACTACCTTCGCAGCTATATGAATAGCCAAATCGTCGGGCAAGAAGCCTTTGTCGAACGCCTATTGTTGGCGCTATTTGCCGACGGTCATATTCTGCTTGAAGGGGCGCCAGGTCTTGCAAAAACCAAGGCGGTTAACGCCCTCTCTAAAATAATCGACTGTGATGCCAGACGTATTCAGTTTACGCCGGATCTGTTACCCAGCGATCTTACTGGCACAGAAATTTTTAGGCCCCAAGATGGCAGCTTTACCTTTCAGCAAGGCCCGCTATTTCACAATCTAGTACTCGCCGACGAGATCAACCGCGCACCAGCAAAAGTCCAAGCAGCCCTGTTAGAAGCCATGGCTGAACGTCAAATCACAGTGGCGGGCAAAACCTATCAGCTTCCCGAACTATTTATGGTTTTAGCCACCCAAAACCCTATCGAGCAGGAAGGCACCTATCCACTGCCCGAGGCTCAGCTCGACAGGTTTCTACTCCATGTCAATATCGACTATCCGAGTGCCACAGCCGAGCGCGAGATATTACGCATCGTTCACAACGAGGCCCAAGGTAGCGTTAATCAACCTAAGCAGCTTATTACCCCAGCAAGCATCTTTGCAGCAAGGCAAGCGGCGCTAAGCACCCACAGCTCTGAAGCCTTAATCACTTACATCATAGAGTTAATTCAGGCAACTCGAGATCCTGCTAAATACGATGAAACACTGGCCAATGTACTTGCCTATGGTGCCAGCCCCCGCAGCACCATAGCCCTAGATCGCTGCGCAAGAGTCCACGCCTGGATGAGAGGCTCTGAGTTCGTCACTCCCTTTGATGTGCAATCTGTTGCCCATGATGTGCTGCGCCATCGCATCATTCTGAGCTATGACGCTGAAGCAGAAGGCTATACCTCTGATGAATTGATCACCAGCCTGCTCAACAAGGTACCTGTCAGCTAAACACTGAAGGAGAGACTATGACATATAGCGAATCATCCAAGCCGGGAATTGAGATCACTAAGGGTGAGCTAGTCAAAGCTCGCCCTAGTAAAAACGTCACCGGATTTGCACCTTCAGGAAAAATCAATACTCACCAATGGGGAAACAAACCTTCAGTGTTTCTTGGCCTAGGTATGGAGTACGCCGAATCCCGAATCTACCAGGCAGGGGATGATGTAAAAAATATCGATTGGCGCGTATCGGCTAGAACGGGGCAAACCCATACTAAGCTGTTTCAAGAAGAGCGGGAACGACCAGTACAGATCCTATTGGACCTTCGCCAAATGATGCACTTTGGTACTAAAGTTCGCTTTAAATCCCACCTAGCCGCCGAAATCAGCGCCAAGCTTGCTTGGATAGGTCACGATGGCGGCGACCGTGTCGGTGGACAAATCAGCCATAGTGCTGGAATCAGCGATTTCAAGCCCGCCCGCTCCCGTCAAGCACTGCTAAGGTTTATCGATGCCATTGCCAAACAGACGCAATCGCGAGCAGAGCAAGCCGTTGAAGAAGTCAGTCTAGCGGCCTCAATTCGCCGTTTAAGACAACATCTGAAAACGACGGGTTTGGTCTTTATTATCAGTGATTTTAACGATCTTGACCCTGAGTCTGAACAAGAACTTAAGAAGCTCAGCTATAGAGCCCATGTGACTCTCATTCATGTCATAGACCCGTTCGATAAGCAGCTGCCGATATCGGCAAGTCGTCTCTCCGATGGCAAGCAAACCCTATCGCTTGAGCGCGCAGACTCTCAGTCAGTTCAAGCCTACTTTAATGCTTTCACCCAAAGACAACACAGGCTAAATCAGTTATGCCGCCAACACGCCATGGTACTGCACCAGATCAGCACAAGTGATGACCCAAACATACTCTTTAATCAGACCAAGCTTGCTGCCAGAAGGAGAAAAGCATGAGTACGCCCCTGTCTCCGGAAATCTATGCCCAGCTAGATGCTTTAAAAGATATACACCTGCCACAGCCCATCTCCTTTTGGCCACTGGCCATGGGCTGGTGGCTCGTGGCAGCCTTAATTATTGGCCTCGCCATTACTCTTTGGGTGATCTATCTGCGCCGTCAAGCCTCACTCAAATATGCCGCGCTTTGTGAGCTAAATCAGCTTTCACAGCAATATGAAAATCAGCCGCAAGCTCTGCTGTCCTTAGCTGCCGAGCTATCGGTATTGCTACGCCGCGTCACTATCGCGACTCAAGGCCAAAGCATGGCAAGTAAAACCCAAGACAACTGGCTTAGTTACCTCACCCAAGGAAAATTCGGCATGCAACAAGAGGTGGCGAACTTTATTAGTCAAGCACCCTACCTTGCCAGCGCACCAGCAGTTGCTCCTAAGAATGAGCAACTCATTGAGGCCACTAAAGACTGGATAAGGAGGCATGCATGATCACCTTTCTATGGCCATTGGCCTTTATTCTGCTGCCGCTGCCTTTTATTGCTCGCCGCATTCTCAAGCCCGTAGCCTCAAGCCCAGCTGGCGCACTAAAAGTGCCTTTTTTCAACAAGCTAGTTCAGGGACAAAGCCTAGGTAAGCCAGTAAGCAAGCGCCACTGGTTAACTGGGTTAATGGCATTTATCGCTTGGACATTATTAATCAGCGCCTTAGCTCGCCCCGCTTTAGTGGGTGATAAGGTACCGTTACCTGCACAGGGCAGAGATATCATGATGGCGATTGATCTCTCAGGCTCAATGCAGGAGCAAGACTTTAGCCTCAATGGCCATAAGACCACTCGCCTTAACGTTATCAAACAAGCGGCCAGCGACTTTATCGAAAGGCGCCAAGGGGACAGAGTCGGTCTAGTGCTCTTCTCAGATAGAGCCTACCTTCAAGCGCCACTAACCTTTGATTTACAGGTTGTCGCTAAGTTATTAGAGCAAGCTCAAGTTGGCTTAACAGGGCAAAGAACCGCCATCGGTGATGCCATAGCTATCTCGGTAAAACGCCTCAAGGATCGCCCTGAAGAGGGACGAGTGCTGGTGTTGATGACAGACGGTGCCAATAACCAAGGGGTACTGGCACCACTTAAAGCGGCGCAGATAGCAAAAAAGCTCGGTATTCGTATTTACACCATAGGCATAGGTGCTGATAACCAAGCTGTGCAAACGCCTTTTGGGCTGCAAATGCTTAACCCCGCCGCCGATCTCGATGAAGGCACACTGCAAGAGATAGCCACACTTACTGGAGGGGATTACTTTCGTGCCAAGGACGTGCAAGGACTGGCCAACATCTACGACAAAATTAATCAGCTAGAGCCTGTTTCAGGAGAGCCGATTTTCGTACGTCCCGAGGTAGCTCTGTTTTTCTGGCCTGCAGGATTAGCACTACTCATTATCACTCTGCTGATCTTTTTCCGCGCTATGAATAGACTCAGCCAACCCCGTACTCAACACATTACTGGCCAATAGAGGAATCTTGATGAGCACAATAATCGATAATTTCCATCTACTGCGCCCTGCTATGCTGTGGGCGCTGCTACCAGTAGTAGGCTTAACTCTGTTACTGGCAAAAACCAATATCAGCAAAGTGCAGGATAACTGGGGTAAATATGTCGATCCCCATCTGCTAAAACATCTCGCGGTTTCAGCAAAGCAGCAGCGTATATCTCCTTGGCTGCCACTCGCTTTCTTCATCCTAGGGGCCAGCCTGATTTTTGCCATCTCAGGGCCAAGTTGGCAGCAAAGAGAAATGCCTAGCTATGAGGCTAATGAGCCTATCGTCACTGTGCTAAGCCTAGCTCAGTCGATGAATAGCCAAGATGTATCGCCAAATAGGCTCAAAAGAGCAAGCCACAAGCTTAGGGATATTCTTGAGCAAACGAAGGGCGATCAACATGGGTTAGTTATCTATTCGGATACTCCTTTTATCGCGGCACCACTGACATCAGATCCTAAGGTGATCGCGCAGATGCTCCCGGAGTTGTCGACATCGCTTATGCCGGTATTAGGTAATCGATTAGATCTTGCCATAGAAGAAGCCACTGGCCTGCTTGAGCGAGCCCATGGCACTAAAGGAACTATCTTGCTGCTTACCGACAGCATAGGCCAAAACCCCAAAGCCAGTATTGATGCAGCTGCTAGGGCAAAAGCAGTGGGTTATAAGGTCTCTGTGCTCGCCATAGGTAAAGATGCATCGCAAGCTGGAGCCTTATCACTACGCGCCCTTGCTAAAGCTGGTGGCGGCAAGATTGCTAAGCTCACCGCCAGCGACGGTGACCTTAATCAACTACTTCCTAAGGAGAAATCATCCAAAGCAGCCAAGCTTTCAGCGCAAGAGTTTCAAACCGATAGCTGGATAGATATGGGATATTACCTACTCATTATCCCTATCATCATCTGTCTATTTGCCTTTAGACGCGGCTTGTTATTTGCCTTAGTGCTTTCACTAAACTCAAGCTTATTATGGCCAACTGATGTGCAGGCAGCCGAGCAGCAAACGCCAACAAGCCAGTGGCAACAACTATGGCAAACACCCAACCAGCTCGGTCAAGCCGCCTTTGAAAAGCAAGCGTACAAGCAGGCCGCCAAGCAATTTGATAACCCCGCTTGGAAGGCCGCTTCACTATACAAATCAAAACAATACCAGCAAGCAGCTAACGAGTACGCCAAGTTAAACCAAGACTATAACCTTGCCAATGCCAAGGCTCGCTCAGGGGATCTTAAAGGCGCACTTGAAACCTATGATCAATATCTCGCCAACCATCCAGAAGATGAGGACGCTCGCTTTAATCGAGACTTGATAGCCAAGCTCTTAAAACAACAAGAGCAGAAGAATCAGCAGGATAAACAGAATCAGCAAGGCCTGCAGGATAAACAGAACCAGCAAGGCCAGCAGGATAAACAGAACCAGCAAGGCCAGCAGGACAAACAGAACCAGCAAGGCCAGCAGGACAAACAGAACCAGCAAGGCCAGCAGGACAAACAGAGCCAGCAAGGCCAACAGGACAAACAGAACCAGCAAGGTCAGCAGGATAAGCAGAACCAGCAAGGCCAGCAGGATAAACAGAACCAGCAAGGCCAACAGGATAAACAAAACCAGCAAGGCCAGCAGAATAAACAAAACCCAAATCAGCCTACTGGTGCCAGTCAGCAAGGCCAAGCCACACAAGAAGATAAGCAAGATAAAGATCTGCTATCTCGCTTAGTGTCTGCCGCCCTTAAGGGGAATCAAGAGCAAGAACAGAGGCAAGAGCCAGCCGCTTCACAGCTTCCCGCGAGTCCTAAGGCCTTAGACCAAGCCTCAGAGCAGCAACTTAAGCGAGTACCGGATGATCCAACAGGCCTGCTAAGAGCTCGAATTCGCCAACACTACTTAAATTCACTCACACACAATCAATAGGAGGAGAGAATGACATTGACCCAATTAAAACTGACAACACTGACGGCGCTCGTAGCGGCGAGTCTCTCCTTTAATGTCTGGGCTGATGGGTTAACGGCGAGGATAAATAGCCAACACCTAGCCCAAGGGGATAGTTTCCAGCTTACCCTAACCACGCAAGCGGGCGTGACATCGACACCTGACTTGACTCCCTTGCAGAAGGACTTTCAAATTTTGGGCACATCCCGCTCTAGCCAAACTCGCATTATCAATGGCAAGCGCAGTGACACCTTAAGCTGGATTTTAACCTTAGCTCCCAAAAGGCAGGGTAAATTAACCATTCCAGCCATACATGCTGGCGCTCTAAGCAGTCATGCACTTGAAGTGAATGTCACTGATGTCAGTCAAACACCAAAGGCCATGGGAGCCAGCGGCATCAAGCTGTCTGTGGATATCAAAGCCGAAGACTATTATCTGTTTCAAGAGATCCCGATCAAGGTACGCATTGAAACCTCGGCTCGACTCAAATCGGCCCAGTTAATCGAGCCCCAAAGCAGCGAGTTTGAACTCAGTCAACTGGGTGAAGATAAGGTCAGCCAAATGACTCGCAATGGTGTACCTGTCAATGTAATAGAGCGCTCCTATACCCTCTCTCCTCAAGTTAGCGGCACCCTCACTCTGCCACCTTTTGTGCTTGAGGGCAGCGTGATAGATGGCAGCCAAAGCCGCGATCCTTTCTTTTCACAATTTGGCATAGATGACTCATTTTTTGATGGCTTTGGCATGGATAGCATGTTTAACCGAGGCAAACCTTTCAGGGTTCGCTCCGATGCCCATCAACTAAAGGTACAAGGCAAGGCATCAAGTAAAAATAACCTATGGTTCTTACCAGCCAAAGCGGTGGAGCTGAAGTCTAGTTGGGTAGATAAAGATCCTGTGTTCAAAAAAGAAAAACCAATCACCCGCAGGATCAGCATTCTGGCCCTTGGAGCCAAACCAGAGCAGATCCCCGAGCTCAAACTCGACTCCAATGAGGATGTAAAAATCTACCTAGATGACAGCTCCGCCGCACTTATGCAAACAGACCAAGGCAATGTGGCCAGTAAAGAGCTGCTGGTCTCTGTTGTACCACTCAAGGCGGGTAACCTAAGCTTGCCAGAAATACGCCTTAACTGGTTTAACACCACCAAAGGTGAAACCGAAACCGCAGTAATTCCTGCCACCGAAATTAACGTCATAGGCAGCAACGCCTCATTAACAGCTGCTAAAGACTCTACCGAGCAGCGAAATCAAGCATCACAGACTCTCAGCGAGCCTAAAGCAGTCGCTCAAAGTGAAACCACCACCCAAAGTGAAGCATCGGCATCTTGGCAACTCTATGTGATGTTTAGTGCAATGTTGGCGGCCTTCCTTATCTGGCTATGGCGTACTCGCCAAGCCCCTTCATTGGAAGAGGTCGACAGCCAAGCTCCCGAAACCTTTACTCAAAACTCAAAAGCCGTGAATAAAAAACAAGGCACAACAGGGGTTGAGTCTCAAGCGGAGAGTACAAAGCCTGCTGAGCAATTAACTCTATTAATCAAGCAATTAAAATCTGCTAATGCAGAGCAAAGCTATGAGCTGCTCTCAGCTTGGTTAAGGAGCGAGCAAAGCATGAACCAGCATCCCAAATTGGCAGCCGAACTTAAACAGTTAGAGCAAGTGTTATATGCCAAGCAGCAAAGTCCAGCTCAATGGAGTAATAAGACACTGCTTGCGGTGCTGACAGAGATAAAAGCCGAGCTAGAAGCACAACCGACTCATCAGGTTCTGCCCCCTTTATACCCCACCCATTAATCGTTTTTGAGTGAGCAAACACCTAACAGAACTATGTATGGGGTCAGTCTTGAAGGTGTTTGCCTCACTCAGCTTTACTTTGGAGAACAAAATGAAATCTTGGAAATTTATGATGCTGGCGGGCTTTATCGCCCTAGTCGGTGGCACACTTTCCCTATATCACCCAGTCGTAACCTCGATTACTCTTGAGCAGCTATTAGGTTGGACTTTTATCGTTTCCGGTAGTTTTAATCTGATCAGCGCCATCACTAATCGACAAGCCCAGTGGGGGCTATCTGTCGTAATGGCGGTCATCACTTTACTCTTTGGTTTCTTTTTCATTCGCTTGCCAATGGAAACCATACTCTCCCTTGCTCTGGTTATCACCATGATGCTAATCGGCTCTGGAGTAGTACAAGTCACCATGGCGCTAAAGCAGCGCAAGACACCACTGTTTTTGCCTATGCTGTTCTCAGGCATTATCTCAATCTCCTTAGCAGCCTTAGTGATCAGCAGTTTCCCAAATTCAGCACAGGCGCTATTAGGGCTTATCTTTGCATTTGAGCTTATCTCCAATGGCCTGTCGTTGATCGCCTTTGGATGGGCTCAGCATAAACGTTCTAGCAATCAGATCATGACCTAACTCTTTCATCATTCAGCTATTAGGAAAATATCCATGCATGATATCAGCACCTTAGTCGTCTCTGTCTTTATGGGCTTTTTTGCCATAATGAATCCCATAGCCAACACGGCAGTGTTTGTGGGGTTAACCAGCAATCAAAGTCCAGTAGAGCGCAAGAAAACAGCGCTTAAAGCCTTGATGACGGCCTTTATTATGATTCTGGCGTTTAGCATATTGGGCAAAGCTATCTTTCAGTTATTTGGCATCACACTGCCTGCTCTGCGACTAGCAGGAGGTATTTTAGTCTTTGTTGTGGGTTACCATATGCTTCAGGGCACACCATCAAAAATGCACTCCCACCAGCCTAAGCCCAAATCTGAATCAGAACCAGAAGAAAACCAAAGCGCAGACGTCGCCATCTCGCCCCTCGCGCTACCGATTTTGGCAGGACCTGGCACCATAGCCACGGCTATGAACTATTCAGCATCGGGCAGCTTACTGCATATAGGCGTCACCATAGGTGCCTTTGCTTGTCTATGTGCTATCACCTATGTCTGTTTTCTCTATGGCCCAAAAATCGTAGAGAAAATCGGTGAAAGCGGCATTGGCATTATTACTCGCTTGATGGGATTGATCCTTACCGTGATAGGTATGCAGATGCTGATCCAAGGCGTCCATGACGCACAGCAGTTCTTTATCAAGTAATCAGAACAAGAATGCCCTCTGAATCGCAAGTATCCAGAGGGCATTAATCTATTTAGACTCAATCAGTTAAGCATTCGGTGCAGACTTTGGTATTGCTCATCCTTGTCGAGCAGTGTTTGATGGGTACCTGAGATACGTATCTTGCCCTTTTCCATCATATGTATGCAGTCCATTTGCTCCATGGCTGTCAGTCTATGACTTATCATCAGCAGGGTTTTCCCCTGAGCAAAATGAAGCAGTAGTGAGAGGATTTCACCTTCTGTTTTCTTATCTAAGCCTTCTGTCGGCTCATCGAGCAGCAGCACAGGAGCATTACGCAGTAACACTCGAGCTACTCCGATACGTCGCTGCTCACCGCCAGAGAGTGCTCGCCCACCTTCACCTATGAGCATATCCAGCGGCTTTTCCTCTTCAAGTAGTGCACCCAGTCCAACCTGTTTGAGGGTGTTGAGTAGCACAAGATCGTCCACCTTTTCCCCCTGAGGGAGCGCCAACGCCAAGTTATCCCGTAAACTTGCGCTAAAGAGATACACTCTCTGACTTAACACACTCATATGGTTGCGCAGTCTGGTCTCGCTTAGCTCTGTTAGCGCACAATCGCCTAATAGAATCTTCCCTCGTCTTGGTTGCCACTGACGGGTCAGTAGCGCTAACAAACTCGATTTGCCGCAGCCAGTCTTACCTAGCAAGGCAACATGCTCTCCCGAGCCAATATTTAGAGACAGTTCAGTCAATACGCTCTGGTCGCTATAGTAACCAAAGTCTATACCTGAAAGTTTGATACTGGCATCGGTTGGCACCAACTCACTGTGGTTGTCAAAATCGATATCTGGAGTTTGATTCACCACTTGATTAACTCTATTCGCGGCTAGGCTACAGGCCGAAAGATGGGAAAATGCGCCTGCGATAGGCATCAGCATCTCTAAACTTGCCAAGGCAGCAAACACGATTAATGCCATCAAAGGGCCTGGTGGCACCGCATCCCCAACGCCATTAGCTGTCATGATCAGAGCTAAGGTCACCACAACACCATGGACTAGCACGAGAGCTGCCTGACTCAAGGCATTGACTCTCGCCATCGCCCTCTGGCTACAGATAAAGCTCTGCTCGACTTGGTTGACTTTATTTCGATAGCTGTCCAAGGCGCCAAACAGACTCAACTCGGCAAAGCCCTGTAAATATTCCAGTAATTGCACTCTAAACTGACGCTTAGCCTCTAGCTGTGCCATGCCTGGCGCTTTACCTAAATGGTAAAAAATCACAGGCATCATCAACCAGAACAACAGCAACACTCCCGCAAGCACCAAGGCGATATCAGTATCAAACCAAGCGATAAAACCATATAAGCCAAGGAGAATCACCAAGGACGCCAACATAGGAGTGATAAGTCTAAGATACAGATGATCTAAGGTATCGATATCCGCCACTAACCTGTTGAGCAGATCTCCTTGTCGCATTCCCCTTAGGTTTTTCTCACTCAATGGCAAAATCCCTTGCCAACACCATAGGCGCAAACGGGTTAATAACCTAAAGGTCGCCTCATGGGTGGCAAGACGCTCGCCATAACGACTGGCTGTACGGGCAATAGATAAGAAGCGCACGCCACCTGCTGGCGTAAAAAAGTTAAATGCCTGAGCCGTAGCCGCTGTTAACCCCGCCACACCAGCCGCCGATAAAAACCAGCCCGATAATGACAACAAGCCTATGCCAGCAGCCAGAGTCGTGATGGCCAAAATCAGCCCCAATAGCATCATAAACCATTGGCGTTTAAATAATTTGATAAAGGGGAATAAGGCCTTCATGCGTTATTCTCCTTATCATTGTGCGCAAAAGGGTTAACACTGCTTCTATCCACAGACTCACGTTCGCTATCTTCTGTATTTGGCAAACGATCCAAGCTGCCTGCCAAAGCCTTCTGCCCACTGACACTTGAGTTAGCCAACAGCGCCTGGACTAACCAACCCTCTTTTTGCTCGAGTAACTCTTGATAGCTTCCCATTTGGCTGATACTTCCCCTTTGCAGCACCATGACTTTACCCATTCGCTCAAGCTGATCTAACCTGTGGGTGACCATAATTCCCGTTGCATGTGTCATAGCTTGGTGCAAACTTGCCGTGACCAGTCTTTCGCTATCGGCATCTAAACTAGCGCTAGGCTCATCGAGAATATAAAAATTCGCCTGCTGGGCATAGGCTCTTGCCAATGCGATACGTTGCGCTTGCCCAACAGAGAGATTAGAGCCTTGCTCGCCCACCAGAGTCTCAAGCTGCTTCGGCAGATTCATCACAAAGTGATCGGCTTTCGCCCTCTTGAGCAGTTCCATTACCTGATCATCGCCAAGATAGTCACGACCCATTCGCACATTGTCACCAATACTGGCATGAAACAGTTCAGGGTTTTGCCCTAGCCAAGCCAGCTGAGCACGCCACTGAGCAATATCCACCAGCTTCAATTCATGACTATTACCCTGCTCATCAATCAGCGCCAAACTACCTTGGTAGGGTAAAAAGCCAAGCAGACCGTTAAGCAAACTGGTTTTTCCCGCGCCACTCGGGCCGATAATCGCCAGCTTCTGTTGCCAATCTAGGCTAAAATTAAGCGGACCAACAAGTGTTTGACCATCAAGGCTTTGGACGCAAAAGTCTTTGGCTTGAATCTCTCTAATTGGCAGCAAGGGAGAAGATAGACGCTTATCACTCTCTTGTGCAGGTCTTTGCTCAGCATCTTGCGATGGCTCAGGGTGTGCGAGTAATTCACTTAAGGCCTCAGCTGCGCCTACCGCTTGCGCTTTAGCATGATAGTGAGTGCCCATGTCTCTCAAGGGCTGGAAAAACTCTGGGGCTAAAATCAGCACAAATAAACCGGTAAACAGACTGACCTTGACGCCATAATGGCCAAAGTCCAGATGATCTAAATAGCTAAAGCCAAAATAAACGGCCAATACTGCAATTGAGACAGCGGCGAAAAACTCTAATACCGCAGAGCTTAAAAATGCCAGTCTAAGCACAGTCATGGTTCGCTCTCTAAACTCATCGGAAGCTTTGGCTATCTGCTTAGTCTCAGCTTCTCCTCGATGAAATAGCTTGATAGTCGCCATCCCTTTAAGCCTATCCATAAAGTGACCGCTGAGTCTGGCCAGTGCATCAAAGTTCTTACGGTTGGCATCGGCAGCGCCCATGCCCACTAACACCATAAACAGTGGAATCAATGGCGCTGTGGCCAACAAAATTAAGCCGCCCGCCCAGTTAATGGGAAAGACGACAACAAGAATAAGTAGAGGTATCACCGCCGCTAGGCTCATTTGAGGCAGATAGCGGGCATAAAAATCATGAAGATCTTCCACCTGCTCCAGCACAATGCTAGCCCAGCTACCGGCGGGTTTCCCTTTAATGTAGGCGGGCCCAAGCCTAGTTAACTTATCCATCACAAGTTTTCGAATATGCTGTCTAAGCTGAGCACCAGCTTCAAAACTGGTCATCTCTCTGGCGTAGCTTAATAAGGAGCGAAGCCCAATCAGGCCAGCAAAAGCCATGTAGTAATAGGTAAAGCTATTAGCAGATGCTGACTCAATAATAACGCTATGGAGCACACTTGCGATAACCCAAGCTTGAGCAATGGTTGCGATGCCTGTCGCTAAACCTAAGATGATAGATAGGGCTAAGAAGCGGCCACAGGCATATTTTTGCGCTTTTAACCAACGAACGAGTAATTTCTCTTGAGACTTATCCATAACGCTCCAACAAACGCCCTTCTGAGCCCTGCACTAAAGTCGTGGGAAAACAAACAGCTCAAGAGTATCTCAAGCCGTCAAAAGGGAAGATATTGTGTTAAAACCAATTTGCCAACTGACTCACAAAAATTGAGCTAGATCAAAAAAATCAACACACCCTAGGCTGACCAAACTTCACCACCAGATGCCAAAGATATTTGAGCTCTTGCAGCACATGGGCCTTGTTGCCTCTATCTCGCCATAGTTGAGGAGTACTAAAAAGACTGGCAACCGCCTGCCCAATTATGTGAGCGTTAATGATACCCTTTACTGCAACGCGCTCAGCAAGTGAAGGCATTGCAGGCCCACGAAAATCATCGGGAACGGATTCTGCCGTTAATTCTCGACCACAATGCCATAACAAGGTGATTTGATACTTATCGCACAAGGCTCGTAGCTGCGTCTCAATCTCGCTAGCCTTAAAGCTGGGATCAGCAATCAGATAATCCACATCCTGATACAGGGAAACATCACCATGAATTTGCGCTTCAATGTAATGATCTAAGTTAGCTAACCAAGGACGCGACAGCCTTTGTTCTACAGGCGCACCAAGACAAGTATTGAGATGCGTAAGTAAAGCCTTAGGCTTTACTACCTGCCCCTCAAGTTGAGAGATACCTAGCCCATAATGACGCTCAAACGCCTCACTGAGCATGGCAGCAAGAATATCGTCAAACTGCTTTAAACTGCCCTGCTCCAAAGGGCTACGGTAGGAGTCGAGATAGCAGAAGCTAGCTTTAGTGGTGAGTTCACGCCGACACAGCAAATAGCAACTACCAAAACGACTGGCAGGACCATTAGGACTTAAATTGAAATCTAGGGCACCATATTTAGGTCTGCCATGGGCACCACAATAACTATTGCCAAAGAGTTGATTCTCCCAATGATCCCTTGGGCCGCCCACCATAGGTGACAACAAGCCATTGGAGATATGGGTTTCAAACTGACTGCGATATTCACCATCGTGTAACAGCCCTTGGGCCACACTCAAACCTCTAGCATCGATTCTATCTGGGTGAAAATGTAAGGACACGCGAGCATGGGACAGCAACTTGTCCTCAAATGCTTGCAGCAAAGCCAAAGGTACATTGGCCATCGCCAGAATATTTCTAATAATGCTACGGGCGCGCTCGCTTCTCATTCGTGCGAGGGAATCGATATATTCTAATGCTTTTGCCGACATATACTTCTCCCTCAAGCCGATAAAATAACCTCTATAACATCAAGATACTCAAGTTTCGAGTAACTACAAGTCACAAATAGAAAATTCTATAGGGCTGAAGATAATAAAAAAGGGAAGCTTAGCTTCCCTTTGATATCAACAACTAGGTCAGTTGCCAGGCTCGCACTGTCTTACCCTTTAGCTTGCCCTGGGTCAGCTTGTTTAACGCCTTACCTTTTACTTTTCTATTCACCGCGACATAGGAGCGAAAATCGGTAATCTTAATCTTACCCACCTGCTTGCCTTCGATACCATTTTCTCCAGTCAATGCTCCCAAAATATCGCCGGGGCGGATCTTCTGCTTCTTACCAGCATCTATCTGCAGCGTCACCATGCTAGGCTGCGGCGGATTGAGCCCTAACTGACTCTGTTCAGGCAATGCTTGGCTCACTATCTCTTGATCTAGATACTCTTCCAGTATCGCCATCTTGTAACTGTCTTGCTCGTTATAAAAAGAGTAAGCGGCACCTTGCGTGCCTGCGCGTCCTGTGCGGCCAATGCGATGAATATGTACTTCAGTATCATAGGCTAGGTGGTAGTTAAATACCGCGTCGACCGCTTCAATATCTAAGCCTCGGGCCGC
This sequence comes from uncultured Shewanella sp., assembly GCA_947503555.1. GTDB lineage: Bacteria > Pseudomonadota > Gammaproteobacteria > Enterobacterales > Shewanellaceae > Shewanella. The sequence goes on along the minus strand of CANNEE010000021.1, from coordinate 40,923 downwards.
CACATCTGTGGCGACCATGACAGTCACGCTCTTGTTAGCGAACTGCAATAAAGTCTTGTCTCTATCCCTTTGTTCTAAATCACCATGAAGTGCCACCACACTAAAACCTAGGTTGGCAAGCTTAGCTGCCACATCCTTGGTTTCTCGCTTAGTGTTGCAAAACACAACGGCGCTTTCAGGTTGCTGAGCTAATAGCAGAGAACTCAGCGCATTTAAGCGATCATTGTTATTTTCTGTGTGATAGAAATATTGAGCAATACTGCTGCTCTCATGGGTGCTGGCGACCTTAACCATTTTAGGTTTGTTCATTATCGCCGCTGCCATAGATTGGATCTGCTCAGGATAAGTGGCACTAAAAAGCAGCGTCTGGCGATGGTTTGGCACATGGTCAAGTACTGCATCAATAGTATCGGAAAAACCCATCTCCAACATACGATCGGCCTCATCAAGCACCAGAGTGTCAACTTCGGCGAGGTTTAGCCTCCCTCTCTCTAAGTGATCTAAAATACGTCCAGGAGTACCTACAATTATATGAGCGCCATGCTCAAGGGAGCCAATTTGTGGCCCCATGGGCACGCCACCACACAGCGTCAGCACTTTAATGTTATGAATCCCTCGCCCAAGGGTACGTATCTCTTTGGCCACTTGATCGGCAAGCTCTCTGGTTGGACATAACACCAAAGACTGAATACGAAAACGCTTCACCCTTAACTTGTTAAGTATGCCCAAACCAAATGCGGCGGTTTTACCCGAACCCGTTTTAGCCTGACCTATCACATCTCCACCTTGGATAATCGTAGGCAAGCTCTGAGCCTGAATTGGAGTCATACTTTTGAAGCCCATGGTTTGCAGATTCGCGAGTAACTCATCTTTTAAGGCTAAACGAGAGAAAGAGGAGTCGTTATTTGAACAAGAGAGAGTCACAAGAGATATCCTACTATGGTTAAACTTACTGGGCTGCTACAACACAGATAAGGTGAGATGAGCGAAAGAGCGGGGAATTATACACACTTAATCAATGGGCGATAGCTTATTTTTGAGGAAAAAATGCACTAATGCTTTGGGGCTTGCTAACATAATACCCTTGAATATGATCTGCTCCCCAAGCTTTAACCATCTTAAATTGCTCTTGGGTTTCAACGCCTTCACAAACCACCGTCATCGACAAGTCGTGGGCAAGACGAATAATAGACTGCGCAATCACGGCATAACGCTGATTACTCATGGTATTGTCTAGAAAGCTCTTATCAATTTTTAAGATTTCCAATGAGAAATCCAACAGATAACTTAACGCAGAATGCCCTGTCCCAAAGTCATCTATTGCTAAGCTAAAACCAAGATCTTGCAGCTGTTTAAATCGCCTTCGAGCCAAGGCCACATCTTGCATTGCCGCTGTCTCTGTAATTTCAAACACAACCCGTTGAGCTGGCACAGTATACTGATGGGTTAACTGCTTAATTTTACTGACTAATGCGGGATCTTTCAGCTGCACGGGAGAAAGGTTAATCGATATACGTACACTGTCGTCAATTTGATATTGGTTTAGATATTGAAATGTCTTCTCTATCATCCAATAACCTAGAGGAATAATCTCACCACTTTTTTCGGCTAATTGGATAAAGCTCATAGGTCCCACTAGCCCATACTTGGGGTGCTGCCAACGGATTAGGGCTTCAAAGTAAGCAAAGGATTTAGCATCACTTGATGAAACAATAGGCTGAAAATACACGACAAACTCTTGGTTCTGAACGCCAGCACGCAGATTACGCATAAGATCGATTTGCAGCTTAAGCTCATCATCCATACCAGGCCTATATCCCATCACTTGGATCTGCTTATTTTGATCTGCCTGAAAGAGCGCGATTTCTGCTAAATTAAGCAAAAAGTCCGGCAACTGAGCGATCGCCACCTCACCTTTATCCTCTTCAGAAAAATAGAAAGAATAACCCGCATTGAAATCGATTTTGATCCTATGATCTTCAATACTAATTTCGTTGGAAAACTCATCGAGCAAACTCTGCAAATTTAATCTGACTTGCGCCTCAGACAGGGATGAAACGAAATAAGCAAACTCACTGCCCCCCAAATAAGACAAGGTTTGATTAGCACTATGGCTTTGTAATACCGAGATAATTTTCTTGATAAAGAGTAGCTGCACGGCATCATCAAACATGCCGCAAAAATAGTTAAAGTTCTCTATCGACAACACCACTACATAGATCTCTTTCACACCAGTTTCTATCGCATGACGCAGTATTCGAAGAAACCCTCTTTGATTGGGCAAGCCACTGAGAGGATCCATATAAATAGCGGGGATCAAGGCTTGCTCTTCAACCTGTTCTTTAGCTTGATAATTCAAGGCTACCGAGCAACCTAAATTCTGATATACATTTGAGAGAAAACGGTTTGAGACATCCTTCTCTGCGCAATAAGAAACAATGGAAGCGGCATGACTCAAATAGCAAATATCACAGCCTGAATAACTATGACTTTGGGAGGCACTAAAAATAATACCGCCTTTATTGTGAACAAAGTGCTCAAAATAGGAGGATTTCTTAAACAGCAACTGCTCTAAAATGCGAGCACCAAACTCTGAGTTATCGAAGCGATTTAACACCTCTTTAGGTGTATTCAATAAATAGTCGATATTGTTATATTCACTAGCTTCTATCTCCACCCAAGTCGCATGCTTATTAAATTTATACTCCTTAACAAAATGCAGATACTCCCAGCAACCATGTTGAGTACTGCGAACCAATAAGCAATTCTCTAAATCAACGGCAAACCTGAGGTTACGATAAATATGTAGCAGATCGGCCATTAACTGGTAATCAACGCGAATCAAACTGCTGAGTTCAAGCAAACTTTCTGAACGTAGGGAAGATCTCACGATTTGTGAGGCCGATGAAAAGTCAACATCAATGCCATCGAACAGCTTTAAGAAGTCAGGTTTAGAGGAGCTGATCGGACTATGCTTAACTTGGCATTGGAATACTTTGGCCTTGACCTCTCTATCAGAATCCATCTAGGCCAACTCACTATCAACGACATCAATAAAGCGCTCATCCACAGGCATTCTCAGCCCATCGGCAATATTCACCATATATAAGGCACAGGAGATCATTCCTAACAGTTCAGTTATCTCCTCAATTTCAAAGCCTAGTTTCTCGAGTCTTCGATAAGATAATAAGGGCTCAGGAAAACTGGCATTGGTCGCCTCGTCGGCAAGTAGGAGCACCGCACTTAGAGTGGGGTTATCTATAGACTCAAGATTATCAAACAGTGAATGAACCTGCTTATGTTCACAGCCATAATTAAGCGCAAGAGCATGGTGGGCTATATAGCAATAATTACATTGACGTTTGTAGGCAATAAAGGAAAATAATAGCTCCTTAACCATGCGTGGCACTACACCACGACAGAGGTTAGTACGAACCATCTGCCACGAAGCAAGTGCTAATTGCGGATTGGCATTCACTAAACAACGAAAGATATTCGGCACAAAACCTAACCCTAATTCCTCACAAACCTGCTCATGAATATCAGGGTAACGCTGCTCAAATTCAGCACCGGACATAATAGTAAAGCTAGGCATGATTATCTCCTTAAACTCCTGACCTTAATTATAGCCAGCTTTTAAAAAAAGGTAGTTTTCGCCTAAGCTTTAAACCATATTTTTCATACGTTTATATATTAACTATTAGATAATAAACATGAATTACCCAGCTCATGTTATATGTGCTTACATTTAATCCCTTTGGTCTACTGTTTAAAAACGCCTATCACATCACCACTGGCCTTACTGGCCACCTCAGCTTCAGGCTGTTGCTCTCGATATCCACACTCAACGCATTCTATGGTTTCCACATCATGCTCTTTAAACAGAATGATAGAGTCCAAAGCCTGACACTTGGGGCATTTAGCGCCGGCAACAAATCGCTTTTTGATTTTGACCATGTGTAAAACCTTCCCAAATAAATAAACTGAGCGGCATTTTGCCATATTTACAGCAAAAGAGTGGGATTTTCGTTAACAGGGCATTCAGACTAAGTTATCATTCCAACCCTTATTTTTCGGCTCTATTCAAAGTTCCCATTTCATGATTACCTTAAACTCAGCGCAACTTATCCGCGGCAGTAAGACTCTTCTCGATGAAGCGGATCTGACCATCTACCCAGGCCACAAAGTGGGCCTAGTGGGAGCCAATGGAACGGGAAAGTCATCACTACTTGCCTTGATTCTTGGTCAATTGAGTTTAGATAAGGGCGACTTCAGCCTGCCTTCTGGATGGCAAATCGCCACAGTAGCGCAAGAGACGCCTGCACTTGATGTCTCGGCACTGGAATATGTGTTAGATGGTGACAGGGAGTTTCGACAGCTCGAAGCCAAACTGACCAAAGCACAAAACGATAATGACGGCAACGCAATCGCTCGCCTCCATGGCCAACTCGATGCTATTGGTGGTTATGCGATTAGAGCTAGAGCCGGCACTCTGCTAGCCGGACTGGGATTCAGTGAGGCTGAGCAAAGCAAGCCTGTTAAGCATTTCTCTGGTGGTTGGCGCATGAGACTTAATCTCGCCCAAGCACTATTGTGCCGCAGCGATCTTCTGCTACTCGATGAACCTACCAACCACTTAGATCTCGATACCATGTACTGGCTGGAAGGTTGGATAAAAGCCTATCAGGGGACACTGATTCTAATCAGTCACGACAGGGACTTTATCGACGCCATCGTCGATGAGATTGTTCATGTAGAAAATCACAAACTCAATTACTACAAAGGTAACTACACTAGCTTTGAGCGCGTACGAGCCGAACGTATGGCCCAGCAGCAGGTTGCCTATGAGCGCCAGCAAAAAGAGCGGGCTCATATGCAGTCCTTTGTCGACAGATTTAGATATAAGGCTAGTAAAGCCAAACAAGCTCAAAGTAGACTCAAAGCATTAGAAAGAATGACAGAGTTACTGCCTTCTAAAGCGGACAATCCATTTTATATGGAGTTTCGTAAGCCTGAAGCCCTACCCAACCCACTGGTTACCATGGAAAAAGTTGCCGTTGGTTATGATGACAAGCCTGTCTTAGATCAAGTACAGCTGAATCTAGTACCAGGTGCGAGGATTGGTCTACTCGGCCGTAATGGCGCAGGTAAGTCAACACTGATTAAATTATTAGCCGAACAGTTAACGCCTATTCAAGGTCATTATGAAGCCAATCCTGGGCTGAATATAGGTTACTTTGCTCAGCATCAAATTGAGTTTCTGCGTCTAGAGGATACCCCTTTGGAGCACCTAACTAGGCTTGCACCTAATGCAAGAGAACAAGAGCTCAGGGACTTCCTTGGCGGCTTTGGCTTTAATGGCGATATGGCATTAAGTAAAGTCGCGCCTTTCTCTGGCGGCGAAAAAGCAAGATTAGTGCTCGCATTACTGGTATGGCAAAAGCCGAATCTACTCCTACTCGACGAACCAACAAACCATTTAGACTTAGAGATGCGTCATGCGCTCACTATGGCGCTGCAAGGTTTTGAAGGCGCCATGGTGATTGTATCTCACGACCGCCACCTACTTAGGCTCAGCTGTAGCGATTACTACCTGGTCGATCAAGGTAAAGTTGCCAGCTTTAGTGGCGACCTAGAAGATTATCATCAGTGGTTACTCGATGGTGCCAAGGCTGATAAAGAGCAAGCCGCTAGCACCAATGTTAGCAAACCCAGTGTTGATAAGAAGCAGCAAAAACGCCTTGAAGCTGAACTAAGACAAAAACTCGCCCCGTTCAAAAAAGAGCAGACTAAACTAGAAAAACAGCAAGACAAAGCCAACCAGAGACTAGGTGAACTTGAAACCCTCCTCGCTGACACCAGTTTATATGAGGCAGATAACAAACCTCAGTTAACACAGGTGTTAAAAGAGCGAACCGAGTTGACACAGGCATTGGAAGAGAGTGAAATGCAGTGGCTTGAACTGCAAGAGCAGATAGAAGAAATTGAAGCCCAAGCGGCTCAATAACGCGAACTTAAGGACATAGATACCATGACTCAAGAAAATCTAATATGCCCTAGCATATGGCAAATTTGCGAACAAAGGTATCTTAGCCAGCCTCAGACCTATCTCACAATGCAAGAGCAATATGGCGTCAATGTTAACCTACTCTTATTAGCTGAAGAGCTGGACTGCCAAGGTATAGGGATTACTGCAGAGCAATGGATGTCACTCACAAAAGAGATCAAAGACTGGGAAAACAACATACTAAAGCCCTATCGCAGTCTAAGAAAGTTAGCTAAGAGCAGTTTTTCCCAAGAAGAATATCAAAAAATGCTAGATGTCGAGCTAATGATGGAACGCAAGGCGCAAAAGCTTATTCTGCATCGTATGAATAAACTCGCTCCGCAATCGATTGGAGATAACCTTAAGCACTACCTCGCCTTCTTTAACCTAGAAGCAAATGCTTTTACTCCCCAAGCTGAGGCTGTTTAGTATTCTCACCCTGTAGTCGCTGAGCCAGCATAGTGGCATTTTTTGCCACTATGCCATAGATAGAAAGCTGAGGATTGGCTCCCAAGCTGGTGGGAAATATCGACCCGTCCATCACAGAGAGATTCTCATAATAGTGAGCCTCTCCCTGACTGTTCACCATAGCGATTTTTTTATCTTCTCCCATGGCGCACCCACCCATCACATGAGCCGATGCTACTACAGTTTTTAATGGCGCCAGCTCCATATTTTCGATAGCCAGTTTAGCCTCGCGCCAAGAGGTTAAATAATCCATTCCTTGGCTAATCGGCAGTACTTTACGCGCCCCGGCAGCAAACTGAAGCTCAGCCATAGACAGAAAGGCTTCTTTCGCCGCCTGCCAAAAAGTCGATGTTAAGGGGTAATCGAGCTGATAACCTGAATCTGTCAGCTTAACCTCCCCTCCCTGACTATCTGCATGAAAACCATCTCTTATCAGGGCTATGGTGACCTGCAGATTGTTAAAGTCAGACATCAGCTGAGCATGGCTTTGGCCATAACCCATGGATTTAGAAGCAAACAGTACAGGGTGAACAGGCGGCACCTCTAACTTATACCCAAGCTTACCCGTGACCCCATGTTTCCACACAAACTCATCACTATAGATGGACTGAGGCGCACCAGCATGGGCATAGATAGGTTTATTAAACACAGCACCTGACAGCAGAGTCGGATGCAAAAAAGTACGCTTACCTAAAAGCTGATAGGGATCGGTCAATCCCGAGGCCATCATCAGCCTTGGCGTGTGAATCGCTCCTGCCGCCAACAGATAATGCTTGGCTTTCACGGTAAATGTGATGGGCAAAGGGTGGCCATAGGTATCCTGAGCCACAGCTTCTAAACCAGTAATCTTATCTTTGCTGTGAACAAGCCGTGTCACTCTCGCTTGGCTAATCAGGCTCGCACCCGCATTGAGCGCACTAGGAATCGTGGTCACCAACATAGATTGTTTGGCATTGATAGGACAGCCCATGCCGCAATAGCCAGTATTCCAACAGGCGGCAACATTGCGCTTAATCACAGTATATTGCCATCCAAGCTTACTGCAGCCCTGACGCAAAGCCAGATTATTGCGATTCGGCTCCAACTGCCATTCATGAATGTTAAGCCGACTCTCCATTTTGTTAAACCAAGGCGCTAGCTCCGCTTCACTAAGCCCTGCCACAAACTTTTCTGCCGCCCAATATTCTAGCGTCGGTTTAGGCGTGCGAATGGATGTGGTCCAATTCACTGTTGTCGAGCCACCTACGGCACGACCTTGAAATATACCTATGGCTTTATCACTGGTTTTTAACGCTCCCGATTGCTGATATAAGTCTGGGTAGGCTCGTCGCTCCTCCATATTAAAATCTTTGGAAGATTTCAGGGCCCCCGCTTCTATCAACAATACCTTAAGCCCACCTTGGGTTAAAATCTCAGCAGAGGTTCCACCACCAGCACCCGTGCCGACGATAACCACATCGACCTCAAACTGCTGATTTGGTTTTAGTTGACTCGCATTAATATGCTGCCACCCAGCAGCTAATCCATTAACGATAGGATCAACAATACTCATATTCTGAATTCCTACTTATCGGCAAACCAAGAAAGTGCTAACAAAGCTAGGGCGCGTTATTCTTTGCTGATTAGTTTTTGCGCTCAGTCAATGGCATTTTATCGCGGCGAACGAGGTGAAGCTTAGCAATCTAAGTAAATTCTCGTTCAACAATGAGAAAATGCCATTGAATCGCGCCCGCAGGGCAGCGTTTACGGTGCACTTCTACTACGTTCTCGCTTGTTTATGTAGAGTCACTACACAGCACAAGCTCAGCCTTGTTTAAGCACGCTGTAAACGGCTGCAAAAACAACCTTGAAAGATCAACTCGCCCTAATTAACCTCTTTAAACAAAATAGGCTTGGCATAATTAAGCTCGGTCCAATGCTCGGGACACGCATAATAGCTGGCCATCACTAACTCTCTTAAACCTAAATAAGCCTGTTGAAACAAACTCAAAGCACTATCGCGCCAGCCGTCCAACATCTCCACTAAGTGAGCAGGGGAGCGCATCAATAGCGGTGTCATACTGCCGGTTAAAATCAATAATCCAAGCTGAGACTCAAGTAATTCAATTAGCTGTAGCAGCTCCTGATATTGAGCCTGAGGTAACACAGACATGGTGTCATGGATTGCCGCTATGGTTCTATCGATAGCCAGCTGCTTTTGACTATCCATTTCAGGCAAAGCACCATCCATAAACACAGGAATTAACACACTAAAAATCACTCTATGCTTATCCTGAGACATTACAGGAACCTGCTCGGGAAGCACTAAATTCACCCCAAGCGCTAAGCTCGCTGTCCCAACCAAGGAAGCAGTTAAAAAAGTCCTTCTTTTCATTGAGAAACTCTCATTCAACTCGTGTGTTACAATGGCCAAAACGACGACAAACGTTTGACCAATTAATCACATGTTTAAATAATCATCAAGCTATAAAATAATGAAAAATAAGTACTCTGCCCGTTTTAGCACACCTTGGTGGGCAAAAAGCCCCCATGTGCAGACTATTCTGCCAGTCTTCACTAAGGTACCTAAACCTGAACTCATGCGTGAGCGACTGGAGCTAGACGATGGTGACTTTATCGATCTTGATTGGCTAGCAAAGCCGAAAAAAGGGCAACCATTGGTCGTGCTGATCCATGGTCTAGAGGGCAGTGCTGAGTCCCATTACATTCGCCGAATGCTTTATACTTGTCAGCAGCAAGGACTGGCAGCTCTAGTGCACCATCACAGAAGCTGCTCAGGGGAAAACAATCGCCTAGCCCGCAGCTACCATAGTGGAGATATTGGCGATCTCAGTGCTAACCTCAGCCGATTAAAACAGAATTATCCAGACTCTCCTCTGTTCGCTGTAGGCTATAGCTTAGGCGGCAATGTACTAGCGAAATACCAAGGAGAGATGGGCGAGAATAGTTTAGTCGCACGAGCTGTTGTGGTTTCAGCACCACTTGCCCTAGGCGCTTGCGCTAAACGATTAGAAAGTGGCTTTTCAAAAATCTATCAACGTCATCTCATCAAGCAGCTGCAACAGAAAACCCGTGATAAATTAGCGAACCAGTCACAGGCCAAACATATGCCAGTCGATGAAGCTTCACTCGCTAAGCTCAATACCTTTTATCAATTCGATGATCAAGTCACAGCACCTTTGCATGGCTTTACGAATGTTCAAGATTACTACTCCAGAGCCAGTGGGCTGCAATTTCTCAATGCTATCGCTAGACCGACATTAATAATTCATGCTGCCGATGACCCCTTTATGACCCATGATGTGATTCCAAGTGCAAACCATTTGTCGTCACATATTGAGTACGAGCTGCACCATAAAGGGGGACATGTTGGCTTTATTGAAGGGGGCAGTCCTTTCAAGCCCAAATATTATCTTGAACGCCGCGCCATCGATTTTTTAACTCAAACAGAGCAGGAGTAAAGATGCTTGTTCCCTATTCTGCATTAGAAACATTACCAACAGAAACGCTTAATAATCTTATTAAAGAATATCTGCTCACCCAAATTGATGATGGCAGCTTTAGCCAAGCCTCCGAAGAGGGACTAAGTCAGGCCATTAATCAATGTAAACAGGAGTTAAAGTCTGGTGAGTTGCTTGTGGAGTTCAGCGAAGATGATGAATCATTTACCTTGAAACGAATTCAAGAGGTGAATATTTGACCTTGTGTCGACATCTCAGTATAAAAGATCCCATGCATTACAATATTCTTATATGAGTTAGGTATATCAATGTCTGCCAAACATCCCATCATTGCAGTAACAGGCTCCTCTGGCGCAGGAACCACTACGACAACTACTGCCTTTACTCACATTTTTCGTCAGCTGAATATCAATGCAGCTTTTGTTGAAGGTGATAGCTTCCACCACTATACCCGCGCCGAAATGGAAGTGATGATCCGCAAAGCACAAAGCGAAAACAGCAATATTAGCTACTTTGGCCCCCAAGCTAATGACTTTGCACGTTTAGAAAAATGCTTTTCCGATTACAGTGCCACAGGACAGGGCGAAACTCGCAGCTATTTGCACACCTTTGATGAAGCGGTACCCTTTAACCAAATGCCTGGCACCTTCACCCAGTGGCAACCTCTGCCAGAAAATACAGATATGCTCTATTATGAAGGGCTTCATGGTGGTGTAGTCACTGAGGAGCATGACGTCGCTAAACATGTCGACCTACTGATAGGTATGGTGCCAATAGTGAACTTAGAGTGGATTCAAAAAATCATTCGCGACACTTCGGACAGAGGTCACACTCGAGAAAAGGTGATGGGCTCAATCGTGCGTAGTATGGACGATTATATCAACCATATGACGCCACAATTTTCGCGAACTCATATTAACTTTCAACGAGTTCCCACTGTTGATACCTCAAATCCATTTAGTGCCAAGGGCATACCAAGTTTGGATGAAAGCTTTGTTGTGATCCGTTTTCGCGATGCCACAGATGTGGACTTTCCCTACTACCTTAAAATGATTGATGGTGCCTTTATGTCGCGCATTAATACCATGGTAGTTCCGGGAGGAAAGATGTCACTAGCAATGGAGTTAATTCTAACACCATTAATTAAAGGCTTGATGGATAAGAGAAAACAACTGCAAACTATGGAAGGCTAAATATCTTTTCTGCGCTTTTTTGCTTACTTAAGCTTAGTTTAATACAGGCCTTCTATGCTAAGACCATCTGATATCAACCCTAAGGTCGATTTCAGATGGTCTGATGATTTAGACTAGGTCCCCCAAGAAATAAAGCGGTGATGCTCAATAACCCTCTATTTCTGCCAAAATCTAAACTGGTTCAGACCCTAGAATTTTTGTAGCAGGCTAGCGTTATTTAACACTCAATCTGTTGCGAACATTGCGTTACGCTAGCTTACATCTCCATTTGCTAGTGAGTTAATTTCTCATCTCATTCGGTCAGGAGCGGTACGATTTCTCGATACGCCTTATGCTCCTGATATTTTTTTAACCTCGCTTTAAATTCATCTAATTTAGGTTTTTGTAGCTCTTTAGTTTTCCTAGAACCAGTTTCAATTTTTAGTGCCTTATTATCAAAATTAGCACTCTGCTGACTCAATATATTCAGCGCTTTTTGCTGCACCTCTATCGCCTGTGAAAATTGCCCTAACTCAGCATAGGCGGCAGCAAGATTATCTAAGTTTGTAGGATCCTCTGCATTCGTCGCCAACAATTGCTTTGCCAATTCTAGTGCTTGTACGCCATCACGGTATTGGGCTTCAGGACAAGTCGCTAGAATCCACGCGACATTACCAAGTGAGACCTCATCCCCCACCAGCTTAAATTGATTCACCGCCTTACCGCAGTGGCGCTCGACACCGTAACCACCAGAGGCATAGATAAATCCTAAGCGAAATTGAGCCCAAGAATTACCTTCCTTCGCAAGGGAGAGATACCAATGTTCTGATTTAGCAAGATCCCGCTGCATCAGCTTGCCTTCAAAATAAAGATCGGCAAGTGCTTGCTGAGCCTTGCCATGTCCAGATTCTGCCGCAAGCCTCAACCAATACAAGCCTTTAGCGATATCTTCCTCTACGAAACGACCAGAAAGGCGCATCAGCCCCAATAAGTACTGAGTATCAGGATCCCCTGCGGTGGCGTTTAGCTGAATGTGAGCAAGTTTACTTGCAGCTATCGCCTCTTCAGTTTGTGGAATAGAGAATGCGTGTGCGCCAAATGAAAAAATGGAAAATAGCCAACAAAGCAGGCCATGCCTAAGGTATCCTCTGTTCACTAACGGCTCCTATATACCTAATCTAGCCATGAAGTTAGCCAGAAATATGGCCATAAGTCGAGAAAAAACCATTATTGGCATATATTAAGTTATGTGTGTTAGCTCACCTTTTAGCGAAAGCGGGACATAATCCGCAACTCATAACCCTATAAGGTGTGATATGACCTACATTGTTAACTTAAGAGCGTCAATTTTGCATACTTGTTGTTGACATATATCACTAAAGAATGAAAATAACCCTAATTTAATATACTTAATTGCATTTATTCACTTAGTCTAAAGTACGACCTGTATCAAGGTATAGAATGACTGATTGACCTATAATGCTTATTTAGCATATTCTTACTTTCGTTTTAATCAATCGAGGAACATAGGCATGGCACTGATTGGCAAGCCAAAACCGGACCCAACCTTGGAATGGTTTTTATCACACTGTCACATTCACAAGTACCCAGCCAAGAGCACTTTGATCCATGCTGGCGAAGACTCTGACACGCTATACTATATCGTCAAGGGCTCAGTCGCCGTATTGATTAAGGACGAAGAAGGCAAAGAGATGATCCTCTCTTACCTGAATCAAGGTGACTTTATTGGTGAGCTAGGTTTATTTGAAGAGCAAGCTGAACGTACTGCTTGGGTACGCGCTAAGCAAGCTTGTGAAATTGCAGAAATTTCTTACAAGAAGTTCAAGCAGTTAATTCAAGTTAACCCAGAAATCTTAATGAAGCTTTCTTCGCAGATGGCTTATCGTCTACAAAGCACCAGTCAGAAAGTGGGTAACCTTGCTTTCCTAGACGTTGCGGGTCGTATTGCACAAACCTTGCTGCACCTAGCGAAGCAACCTGATGCGATGACTCACCCAGACGGAATGCAGATTAAGATCACTCGCCAAGAGATAGGTCAGATTGTTGGCTGTTCTCGTGAAACCGTTGGCCGCATTCTAAAAATGCTTGAAGAGCAAAACCTTATTCAAGCACACGGTAAAACTATCGTGGTCTATGGTACTCGCTAACCCATAGCGAATTCAGTCCGAATTCAGTCTTAGTTAAGACTTATTGATTAAAGTGGTTTAAGAGCAATCTTGAGCCACTTTTTTATTGGGTAATATATAGTGCCTTATCGGCCTTTTCGCTTTCATTTAGCGGCTTCTGCCGCTGCTTATACTCAACATCCTCCTTCCACTAGGCAGGGAACTGTACTCACTTGGCTTACACCAATTTCTGCAGCACACTTCAGTTTAACTCAAGTATTACCCAATATTGCTACAAGCAAACTAAACCTATTTGGCAAACTGGTGGTAGAATTCAATCAAGACTCAACTTCTCAGCGCTAATCACCTATTTATCGAGATGAAGAATGGGTAGAGGGATAAGATAAAATGAAATTACTGCTCGTTGAAGATAATCAACTCCTAGTCAAAGAACTGCAAAAACAGCTTAAGCAAGCCGGTTATGTGGTGGATATAACCCATGGCGCGGTTGAAGCCGATTATCTTGTACAAGAAACCAAGTATGACTGTGTCGTACTGGATATTGGTCTGCCCGATGGTAACGGCCTAGAGCTCTTACAGGAATGGCGTAAAAAAGGGCTCGATATGCCTGTTATTATGCTAACCGCACGAGGGCAGTGGCATGAAAAGGTTGAAGGCTTTAACGCCGGAGCCGACGATTACCTGGCAAAACCCTTCCATACTCAAGAGCTGCTGGCTCGTATTCATGCATTGATCATTCGCGCCCACGGCCGCGCCAATCAAGCGAGTCATGAGCTGAGCTATGGTGGTGTCACCTTAGATGAAGAGCAGCAGACATTGACAGTGGAAGGGACTCAATATGAACTCACTGCCATGGAGTTTCGTTTACTCCGCATCTTTTTAATGTCACCGAAAAAGCTCATGTCAAAGTCGCAACTCACCGACAAATTATATCAATTTGATGATGAAAAAGAGAGTAACGTAGTAGAAGTCTATGTCACTCACCTACGCAAGAAACTAGGCAAAGCTGCCATAGAAACCCGCAGAGGCCAAGGTTATATCTTCCATGGTCTAGATGGTAATAACTAGATGATTTCGATTCGTACTAAACTCAGCCTTTGGATATCTGGACTGGTTATCGCCAGTACCTTAATTGGACTATTGATTTTTGAGTCGCTACTGAGAATGGCTTTCCATGACTCTATCATCAACCGTCTTGAAGAGGACTTACAGCAAATCGTTCACTCGACCCACCTGCATAAAGGAGAGGTGAGTATCGATCCAAGTCAGTTATCTGATTTCTATAACCCTACCTATTCGGGACGTTATTATCAGCTGAATTTAGACGGAGATACCCTTAGATCCCCTTCACTTTGGGACAGGCAGCTTAAGGTTAAACCATTAAAACTAGGGCAAACTCGCGCCTGGCAAGCCAAAGGGCCGTTGAATCATGATATGCAGCTACTTTCCATCGGCCTAGAATCTGAAACAGCGCAAATCAAGGGCACCTTAACTGTTGCTCAAGATCTCAGTATCGGCCGCCAGCTGTTTACCGAAGTCTATGGTACCAAGCTCATAGTCAACATTTTGCTGCTTATCGCTGTAGTCACGGGTATCTTTTTGGTTCTAAGGCAGTCATTTAAACCTATTACTCAAGTCCAAGACTCACTGGCTAAGCTCAGAGAGGGAGAAATCAACTCATTGGATGTTAGTACTATCCCCCCTGAAATTCGTCCTCTAGCCAACACCTACAATGAGCTACTCGATTACACCACGGCTCAGGTGGCCCGTAGCCGTAATAATCTTGGCAACCTTAGCCATGGACTTAAAACCCCTCTGGCAGTAATGCAGCAGCAGGTAGAGGCCTTAGGGCTCAAAGATCCCGATGCAGCAATCGCCATGCAGCAACAGCTAGATATGATCCACAAGATGATAGAGCGAAAGCTCGCGGCAGCGAGAGTGACTGGCGAGCTGTTGCCAGCAGCACAGATGGCGGTACCTAAAGATATACAAAGTCTTTGTGACACCTTGAACAAGATCCATATGCATAAGCAACTTAACTATGAAATCGATATTCAAGACGAGATAGTACGCCTACCGATACATAGAGAAGATGGTATGGAGCTCATCGGCAACTTGCTCGACAATGCCTTTAAGTGGGCCGATAGCCAAGTGCAAGTCGATATCTATCAAGAAGATGCCACGTTCAATATCAGCGTCAGCGACAATGGCCCAGGAGTTAGCGATGATCAGCTTACTGAACTCACTCAAAGGGGAAAACGCCTAGATGAAAGCGTCAGTGGTCACGGCTTAGGCTTATCAATCGTGAAGGACATTGCCGAGCAATATGAATTTTCTCTCAGCTTTGCGAACCATCCATCCTTAGGTGGCTTAAGCATTACCTTAACCATGCCCGCTAAGTAATCTTAAGCCCTAAACAAAAAAGCCTTCACTATGATGAAGGCTTTTTTACTAACAACGAGTTGAAATCTGGTTAACCGTTATTGGTGCTTTCAAAGATCTTATCGGCAGAAGCAGCAACAAAGCCAGTATACAGCTCGCCATCGGCTTTAGGATAACGCAGCGCAAACTCATAGAAACAGCTAGGGATCTCAGCAGTTTGATCAGCAAAACTCACAGAGATCTTATCAGCCATAGTCGAAGATTGCTCAAGTAGCACTTCAGGAGAACCTTTTACTTCACCGCCTACACTGTTGAGCACAAAGTCACCTTGCTTAAGGGTCTCGTTAACTTCACGGATCGAGCTATAACCAGGTAGGTGGTTAATGGATACTGTGAAATGGTTAGCACGATAACCAAAGGCTGCAACCCAAGCCGCGTACTCACTCTCAGCCAGTAGCGCTTGATAAGTATCAAAGTCTAGGTTCCAGTGACGACCTGAGTAGAGGAAGTTATCGGCTAATGTATCTTCCACTTTGACCTGCTCAACTAAGGCTTTCACCTTTTGCTGTAATTCAGGACTAAACTCTTCAACTAACAGCTCAGAGATAAACACCTTAGGTTGGTTAGGATCTGGATGCTCAAAGTGCTTAGCTTTAAGCTTCTTAGCCTCAAAGTGATAGTCACCACTGGCCACATAACCAATAGACTCAAAGTGTTTAGCCAGCACACTCAAGTTAACCTTATCTAAGTTAAAGGTACGTAGAGCGATATGATCGTTAATGATCTCCTCACCTTGGGCAAGTAGCTGGTGTACTTTAGCCGCCGATGGGGTCATTTCAATATAGTCTTGCCATAGGGCATCAAACAGAGCGTTTACATCTGTATGCATAGGGTTCTCCTTAACGACACTGAGCAAGCTGCATGATGCTTTTGGCTCAGTATAAGTACGACGAGAAGTTAACTTCGTGTACTACTTATTGTTATAAAAAGGGGAAGCCAAATATGCCTCCCCTTAATATTAATATTACAAGCTTAAGCCTGGACTCAAATTCGCTGGTAGGCTAACGGCATCGGCTTCAACCGAAGCCACAGGGTAAGCACAATAATCAGCAGCATAGAAGGCACTAGCTCTATGGTTACCCGATGCACCAACACCGCCAAATGGTGCAGAACCTGAAGCACCTGTTATCTGCTTGTTCCAGTTAACTATGCCGGCACGAATGCGAGCAAGGAAATACTCATAGTCATCTCGGCTATCGGCAAGAATGCCTGCTGATAAGCCGTAACGGGTGTTGTTAGCAAGCTTAATCGCTTCATCAAAGTCAGTGTAACGCACGACTTGTAACAATGGACCAAAGTACTCTTCATCAGGCAACTCAATAACTTGAGTCACATCGATAAGACCTGGTGACACTAAGCCAGTACCTGCTTCTAAGTGAGTCAACTCAACCAGTGAATTACCGCCAAGGTTCTGTAGGTTACGCTGGGCTTCTACCATACCTTTAGCGGCAGTTTCTGAGATCATAGACCCCATAAATGGCTGGGGTTGAGCATTCCAAGGACCAACTTTAATCTGCTTAACAGCATCGACTAACTCATTAAGCAGACGGTCACCAGCCTCGCCTTTTTCGATATATAAACGACGAGCACAGGTACAACGCTGACCCGTAGAGATATAAGCCGACTGAATGATATCGTGAACTGCAGCTTTAGTATCTGCCACACCTTTAACGATAAGTGGATTATTGCCACCCATTTCGAGTGCCAGAATCTTACCAGGGTCACCGGCATACTGCTGATGCAAAATATGACCAGTACGAGAGCTTCCAGTAAAGAACAAACCATCGATTTGCGGATGTGACGCTAACGCTTTACCAGTCTCAACTTCACCTTGCACTAGGTTGATGACGCCTTTTGGCAGACCCGCTTTTTCCCAAAGCTTAAGCATTAACTCAGCAACCTTAGGCGTCAGCTCAGATGGCTTAAATACCACTGTATTACCAGCAAGCAGTGCTGGCACTATATGGCCATTTGGCAAGTGGCCTGGGAAGTTATATGGACCAAATACTGCAACCACACCGTGAGGCTTATGACGCAATACCGCACGCCCTGCTGGGGTATCATTCTCACTATGACCGGTACGCTTATGGTAAGCCGTCACCGACAAACCAATTTTACCTATCATGGCAGCGGCTTCGGTAGCCGTTTCCCACTGTGGCTTACCGGTTTCTTGAGCAATTGTTTCGCCAATCTCTGCTTTGTTGGCTTCAAGCTGCGCCTTATAGGCTTCAACGATAGCCAAACGCTTCTCAAATCCAAGCATAAACCAGTCAAACTGGGCATCCCTTGCAGCATTCACGGCAGTATCCACTTGAGCTGGAGTAGCGGTTTTTGATTGCCAAATCACTTCCTGATTTGCAGGGTTAGTCGACTTAACTTCATGGCCTTCACCAGCTAGCCACTGGCCATTAATAAACTGTGTCATTTCATTGATTCCTACATTGGCAATACACGCACTTGCTCACCTGCTTTTACAAGCAAAGCATCTGCGGTTTCTTGGCTTAACACGACGGAGGATTGTTCAGGGTTAATATCAAGGTCAACAGCCATAGCTCTAAAATCGGCAACCTTGGTATTAGCCATAATATGATGGGTTTGACTCTGGGCAGGCTTGCCAACCTCTACTGTTAGCAGGCGGCTCTTACGCACGGCGCGAATATCTTCAAGGTTGCACTCAACCGTTGGGCCACCGTCAAAAATATCAACATAGCCACGACAACGGAAACCTTCTGCTTCCAGCAGTTTCAGTGCCGGGCGAGTGTTTTCGTGAACTTCACCAATAACAGCCTGAGCCTCTTTAGGCAGCATACACACATACACAGGGCCTCTAGGCATCATCTCAGCCATAAAGGACTTCTGCCCTAAGCCAGACAAGTAGTCGGCACGCGCAAAGTCGATGCCGATAAAGTTGTCTTGCAACCAGCCATAGAAAGGCGATTCACCCATCTCGTTGCTGACACCACGCATTTCTGCAATAACGGTTTGGCCGAAACGCGCTTTATGCTGGGCTAAAAACAGAAAACGGCTACGGGAAAGCAAGCGGCCATTATTATTCTTACGAAAATCGGCACGCAGGAACAGAGTACAAAGCTCGGCAGCACCCGTATAGTCATGGCAGAGAGTCAGGGTTTCAACTTCGTTGCGCACATCTATCTGCTCCGAATGATAGACCTCAGTACCACGACGATAATGGTAAAAAGCATCTTCCATACCAACAGCGGCCTCAAGACCACAGGTACCAACGACTTCACCGGTTTCAGTGTTCTCTAGCACCATTAGGTAGCCTTCATCAAAAGGCTTATCCACATTCTTAGCAAACGATGCTTCAGTGCGTGCGATCTTGCTTCTCAGTAACTCTTCGTTAACGGGCAGAGAGGTAAAACCATGGCCTGACTCTACCGCTATCTGGTAAAGGGCATCGTAATCGCTGGCACGAATTGGACGTATAACAAACATCACTATCTCCTAGCATAAACAAGAGCCACTGGGACCTACGCAAATGCAGCTTAGTCCCAGTCACTCTAATCACTTAATGAGGAACGCCCATTTGGGCATTACCTCATCAAATTTAGCCTGCAACTACCTTAGCTACAGCACGCTCAAAGCGTGATAGGCCTTCTGCGATATCAGCTTCAGGAATAACTAGAGAAGGAGTAAAACGAACGACGTTAGCGCCCGCGACTAAGCTCATTAGACCTTCTGCAACAGAAGCCACTAAGAACTCTTTCGCACGACCGTGATAATCTTCATTTAACACGGCACCAATCAACAGGCCTTTGCCGCGAACTTCACTGAAGACCTTGTATTTTTCATTGATCTTGTTTAGACCATCACGTAGCAACTGCTCGCGATGTTTGACACCTGCTAACACCTCTTGAGTATTGACTACGTCAAGTACTGCATTACCAACGGCACACGCTAGAGGGTTACCACCATAGGTTGAACCATGGGTACCAATCTTAAGATGTTGAGCAATGTCAGCTGTGGTTAACATAGCTGCGATAGGGAAACCACCACCTAGGGCTTTAGCCGTAGTCAACACATCAGGCACGATATCTGTGCCCATATAAGCATATAGCTCACCAGTACGACCAACACCTGTTTGGACTTCATCAAATACTACGAGTGCATTGTGCTTATCAGCTAATGCACGCACTGCTTTTAAAAACTCAGGATCAGCATCGATAATACCGCCTTCACCTTGAAGTGGCTCCAGCATAATGGCACAGGTCTTGTCTGAAATTGTAGCTTCTAGTGCAGCAACGTCATTAAATGGAATATGGGTAATGCTCTGTGGCTTAGGGCCAAAACCATCTGAGTAAGCCGCTTGACCACCTACGCTAACGGTAAAGAAAGTGCGACCGTGGAAAGCCTTGTCAAAGGCGATAATCTGATCTTTCTCTGGGCCAAATTTATCTTGAGCATAACGACGAACAAGCTTAAGAGCAGCTTCATTCGCTTCGGCACCAGAGTTAGCAAAATAAACACGCTCAGCAAAAGTATTCTCAACTAGCTTAGTTGCTAGAGCAAGGGCTGGCTCATTGGTCATCACATTCGATAGGTGCCAAAGCTTATCGCCTTGCTCCTTTAGTGCGCCCACTAGCGCAGGGTGACAATGTCCCAAGCAGTTCACAGCAATACCACCAGCGAAATCGATAAACTCTTTACCTTCTTGATCCCATACTCTACTCCCTTCACCGCGAACAGGGATTACCGCTGAAGGCGCATAATTAGGCACCATCACTTCATCAAACTGGGCTCTTGTAAGATTCATGTTTACGCTCATTGCTTCTCTTCCTTTCATCTTGCTTACGGGTGAAAACCCGCTGCTAACCGCGGCTTATCTTTATATTCTTGTATTGATAGCACGGGTATTTATTTTATTGGAATGACATTAATAACGAAATTGTGATCAAAATACCAGTTTTTCGCAACTAACTTAGGTATTTGAGGTAGGCTGCTTGCATAAAGATTGGAAAGAATAAGGTAAGAAACCGCTTAAAAGCAGGAATTGCCGCATATTTAGTCATAAAAAAACTTATTTAACACAATTAACAATAAATAATCGCCAATTGTGCATATTTAACTAAGTTGTATTCAAGGAAAAGCTAGATATAAATTCAATACAGTGAATAGGGAGATGACTAAACCAGATCTAGCTTTCGGTAATTCTGTCCTTTTAAGCGTAACAGCTCTTGTTCACTAAACTCATAGTAATCAAACATTCGCTTCTTCTCTTGGGGCTCAATTTGTCGCATCTCCTCGAGTAGCAACACCTTGGCATAGCAACGTGCTTTTGCAATTAACTTGGCATCAAAAGAAAGATCATTAAACGCCATAGTTTGATCTAACTCGAACTGTAGTCGTGCCAGCTTACTTTTATTGAAATCCAATAGATGAAGTAACTTCCAATTTAGCGTTTCACCATGGGCTAGGACTTGCTCCAAGACTTCACTAGCCGGATACTCACTGGCCATTACAGCGTCGTAGACCTCTTTATCACGAGTGCTGCTCGCTTCCCTGAGCCAAGTACCCCAAGTCTTTTCAAATAATCTAGCACTGTTACTTAAGATCACCGAAGTGCCTAATTGATTCAACAAGGTTGCCGTATACAAAAAACTAGGATTACGACCATGCAATCGAGCGAGTGCTAATACCGCAATAGCCGACACTATGGAATAACGCCACAGCTTTCTGTTGGTCCACAGCAAATTAGCATGCCCACCTGGAAGCCAGTTGCGCAGACAAAAATAGGGGATCACTTTTCGAAGGTTTTCAACGCCAATATAGTTCAACACTAACTTAATATCAGTAACCTTAACATCTGATCCTTGAGGCGCCTTATTTCTAAATGACGGGCTATTGACCATATTGAGCAGATCGCGAGCGAGCCAGCTCTGATTGCTAATCAAAGGCCTAAGGCGATTTAAATCAAGGCTCTTTGATTGCAACAAATCCAGCATTAAGATCTGTTGCTCATTAACTTGGGAGAACTCAAGAGCTTGAGCAGGACTGGCGAGTTGATTCTCCATACTGCTACAAACTGTATTAGTCAGTTGGGTAGATACAGCTTCAAACAGCTCTCTCGCTTGGATCTGTTTGGTCATACGATCATAGATAGCATCACGCTCGACATCGAGCTTATTGGCATCTGGCTCAAGATCGGCATCGAACTCGTCAAACATACTGCGAGTTTTCTGTTTACCCACGATCAGCTGCTGATAAAGCCGACGCTCTATCGCCAAAATTTCGCCACTTTTAACACTACCAGCAATCGATATCACTACCGTTTCAACCTCCACAACTATTTAGCGCTATCTGAACTCTTTAAACTTATATAAAAAGTACAATTAATGTCATTTCATTATACTAGCGTATTACATGCAATAAAAAGGCCTCAATATGAGGCCTTTTATACATTTCTGATATTAATAGTATGGGTTATTTTTTTAGCTCTTGGTCGAAAAGCTTATAAATGCGACGGTACTCGTCTAACCAACTCGAAGGCTGACGGAACCCATGGGGTTCAACCGGATAGATAGCAGTTTCAAACATCGGCTTCTCCAATTCAATTAAACGCTGTACTAGACGCACGCTATCTTGGAAAAACACATTGTCATCAAGCACCCCCGTCATAATCAGCAATGGCTTCTCTAACCCTTGGGCAAATTCAATCGGCGAACTACGCTCAAAGGCGATAGCATCGATATCTGGAGTATTAAGAATATTAGAAGTATAAGGCGCGTTATAGTGAGCCCAATCTGTTACCGGACGCAATGCAGCTCCCGCTTGGAAAAGATCTGGCTCAGTAAATAATGCCATAAAGGTTAAGAAGCCGCCGTATGAGCCACCATAGGTGCCTACACGCTTTGTATCGATATTCGCGTGCTGAGCCATCCAAGTCACACCATCGGCTAAATCTTCTACCTCTGAGTGTCCCATATTACGATATATGGCTGTGCGCCAGTCTCGACCGTACCCTTTAGAACCACGATAGTCCATATCCATCACCACATAGCCTTGTTGTGCAAGCAGGTTGTGGAACATAAATTCACGGAAGTAACCAGAAAAACCGTAATGGGCATTTTGCAGATAGCCTGCACCATGGTTAAAGATCACCGCAGGATATTTATCGGCACGGCTTTTATCAAAGCCCTGTGGCAGATAGACCCGAGCATAGATTTCGCCAACACCATGACTAGAAGGTACGGCTACGACCTCAGGTGCCTGCCAAGGATAAGACTTAAACGCCTCACTTGTATAATGGGTTAACTGCTTAAGTTTACCGCCAATGGCCTGCACATATAGCTCAGCAGGCTGAGTGCGTTTAGAAGCGCTCAGCAGCAACTTATGACCATTTGGGCTTAATACATAATCTAGCTTACCTTGCCAATCAGTAAGCTGCTGATTCAGACCTGTTGCTAGTTCGACCCGATACACATTCTCGATGCCAGGATGCTGTTTATTTGCCTTGTAATAGAGATATTCCCCCTTAGGACCTAAGGTGACATTACTAACAACAAACTGCCCTTGCGTTAACGCCTTAGCTTTACCATTGATAGTCTGAGTATATAACTGAGAATAGCCTGACTCTTCCGATAAATAATACAAAGCCTTATTATTTGGCAACCAGCCATACTGATTGTGGGTATAGTTAATCCACGCATCATCATGAAGTCTATGCTGGGTCGTCAATTTACCCGAATCGAGATTCACACTGGCTATCCATCGGTCTTTGTTATCGACAGCTTCTAGCATCACAGCAAGGGCTTGACCATTAGGGCTCCACTGAATCGCACTTTGCCCCCAGCCCCAATCCTGCATCAATTGAATCTTTCTTGGAGCCTTTACCGAATGGTAATTCTCACCTTTAGCCTTAGCATTTTCCAGCTTTACTTGAGCAAACACATCTTGATCATAGCCAGTTAAACCTTCAATGGTCACAGGCAACTGTTTATGCTCAGCCAAATCCAATAAGACAAAACGCTCTCCCGGAGGATTATCTTCGGCCACTCTCGCTCTCGCATTCACCGCATCGACATACCCCTCTTTACCAAGGTAATTAGGCATGATGTCATGCTCACTGCGCCAGCTATAATTCTTATCAATCAAAGAGAGCAGAATATAACGACCCGATGGCGATACGCTTAGCTCACTTATGCGCTCGTCATCTCCTAGATAGAAGGCTTTAGACGCCATGCTTAGGTCTTGTTCTTCTCGCGCTTTCTTATGCTCGACTTTAGCTTTAGCATCTTGATATTGCTTCGCCACATACTTGATCAGTCTTTGCTGCTGTTTGGCTAAATAGCTTTGTGGCTCATTAATCTTCTTTGGTGCCTTAGCCATTTTGATATCGGCAATCTGCTCTACTAATCCCGTGTCCCTATGGATAGTGAAAACACTATTGCCCTGCCAATAGGCTAAATTGCCATTGGTGAGAAAGCGAATACCATCAATGGCGGTATTAAGCTTAGTTAATTGGGAAACCTTACCCGTGCTCAGGTTTTTAACGAATAAATTACCTTGGTATAGATAGGCTTTCTCGGTTCTATCTGGGCTAAGCTGCCCCTTGCGTTGATCGGCTTGATGATACTCTGCTAACGACAGCTTAACCGCATCACCTTGAGCGACAGCCTGTCTGTAATAGTCCTTAATAGGAGAAGAATAGGGCTGACGAACGAAGTAAATATCTTTGCTGTCATCACTCCAATATGCACCTTTGGCTAAAATTCCCATCCAATCGGGATCGGCCATAATTTGCTTTAGCGTGAGCGGCGTATCGGCTGTTACAGGCTCTGTCAAATTGACATTTGCCTCAGTCGTCTTTGAAGTAACTTTATCGAGAGAGGTTGAAGTACAGCCTGAGAGTATGGCTAGTGCAAGCACGCTAAACGCCGCTTGCTTAAGTCCTGAATGTGCAGAGACTAAATTCATCTTGCTTCCCTTTTGTGCTTTATTATTTGCGGCTTGTTATACCACAGAAACAGCGGGAAGTTCTCAGTTAAGCAAACTTTTATGTAACAGAAAATCAGTCTTGATACTGAATGAAGTTATTAAGTAGCTCCAATCCCTGTTCGGTCAATATTGATTCTGGATGGAACTGTACACTCCAGATCGGCAAGGTTTTATGACTCATCGCCATAATTTCCCGACCATACTCAGGGGTATCTAACCAAGCGTCTAACTGAAAGCCTTCAGGAACAGTTTCAATTATAAGCGAGTGATAACGGGTAACACTAAGAGGTTGGTTCAAATCTTTAAATAAGCCGACACCATTATGCTCAATGGCACTGACCTTACCATGCATTAAGCGTTTAGCTCGAATCACATCAACACCATAGACTTGAGCAATGGCTTGATGACCAAGGCAAACTCCCAAAATCGGCAATTTACCCGCAAAGTGTTTAATCGCTTGTAGCGAGATCCCTGCTTCATTTGGCGTACAAGGACCGGGAGAGATAACTAGATGTGTCGGTGCTAACGCTTCGATATCAGTAATCGTTACTTCATCATTACGCTTCACCATCACCTCTTGACCTAGCTGCTGAAAGTATTGCACTAGATTGAAGGTAAAAGAGTCGTAATTATCTATCACAAGTAACATCTATTAATTCCGATACGCTTTGGGCATGCCCTAATTAGCCAATGGCTGGCGATGCTACCACAAATGTGATGTAGATTGCTAAAATGAAGCTTAGGGCACAAAAAAGCCAACCTTAAGGTTGGCTTTCAATACATATTGCTCAGCGACAAAAAGCTTATTTAACCAGAGTTAAATGACTTGCACGCTTTGGCGCACTCTCTTGTGGCTTAGACGATGGCCCATCACGACTCAAAGAGGCATCTGCGATAGAAGCGCGCTCCTCGGTTTTGACTGCAGATAGTCCAAATGGGCTCTCAGGCTCTGGCTCAGAAGGCGTTGAATAGGCTTCTTCCACATCAAACACAGTTCCCGCACCATTTTCTCTCGCATAAATGGCAACGATAGAGGCCATAGGTAACACCACTTGCTGAGGCACCCCGCCGAACCGTGCACTGAATTCAATAAACTCATTGCCGATCTGCAGATTACCAACAGCACTAGCCGTGATATTCAGTACTATCTGACCATCTTTAACATACTGCTGAGGAACCTGAGTACCAGGTACAAAGGCATCAACCACAACATGTGGCGTTAATTGGTTGTCCATTAACCAGTCGTAATAGGCCCTTAGCAAATAAGGACGACTTGGTGTTAAGCCTTCCATTAGATACCCATGCGCATTTCGCGCTCGGCCTCAGTTAGCGATGCTTTGAATGACTCACGCTCAAAAATACGTGTCATATAAGCTTTAATGTCTTTAGTCACTCGGCTATCAAGCTGAATACCCAGTACTGGTAGACGCCATAATAGTGGACCAAGGTAACAATCGGCTAAGCCGAACTCTTCACTCATGAAATAAGGCATTTCTGCGAAGATAGGCGCGATGGACGTTAAGCTTTCCTGTAGCTCACGACGAGCGGCATCGGCACGGTCACCGTTACGAATACGTTCAACTAAGGTGTACCAGTCGTTCTCAATACGATGCATCATCAAACGCGTCTTACCACGAGACACAGGGTAAACTGGCATTAGCGGCGGATGTGGGAAACGCTCATCTAGGTATTCCATAATGATGCGAGACTCATACAACACCAACTCACGATCGACCAAAGTAGGTACTGAGTTATATGGATTCACTTCCAGTAAGTTTTCAGGCATATCGCTTGGATTCACCTGCAGTACGTCTACAGTTACCCCTTTCTCAGCCAGTACAATGCGCACTTGATGGCTATAAAGATCATCAGCACCTGAGAACAAGCTCATGATAGAGCGTTTATTGGCAGCTACAGCCATTGGTACCCTCCAGTATCAAAAAAAACAAACGTAAACGAGGGGCTAAGCCCCCCGTTTACATTATGCGGATTTTTACATTTTACTCGGTATTGCTACCTAATGTACATCCTTCCAGTACTCTTTCTTTAAGAGGTAGGCCACAATAAAGAAGATAAATAGGAAGCCCATCACCCACCAACCGAGTCTTTCACGCTCTAGTCTGATAGGTTCTGCCGAATACACCAAGAAACCAGTAATATCACGTACAGCTTCGTCATACTCTTCCGCATTCATAGAACCACCCGTAGATACCGTGGTTCCATCTTCTTGTAATACAGGAGTACCTTGTAGTTCCTGCAATACATGTGGCATACCCACAAGTGGGAATACCGTGTTATTTACGCCAAATGGACGACTTGGGTCTTGATAAAAACCTTTCAGGTATGAATATACCCAGTCTTCACCACGAACACGTGCAACCAGTGTCAAATCCGGTGGCGCAGCACCAAACCACTTAGCCGCATCGGCTTGTGGAATAGCATTGTGCATTAAGCTACCAATTTTACCTTCGGTAAACTTATATTTAGCCTTCATATCATCGATTGAGATATCAAGATCTTCAGCCACTCGGTTGTATCTCTGGTATTGAGTACTGTGACAGCCAGAACAATAGTTTTGGAACAAGCCTAAACCACGTTGTAGCGACTCAGTATCATGCAGGTCAATATTGGCCTTATCTAAGTGCACATTAGAGCCAGCAGCGAAGGCTAGAACAGGCACTAAACTTACTAACGCAATCAGTAATTTTTTCATTAGTGTGTCAACCTCTCTGGTACAGGCTTAGTTTTCTCATTCTTACTGTAAATAAATAGGAACAGGAAGAAGCCAAAGTAAGTCACAGTGAAGATACGTGCAGCAATAGTTAGTGCAGGCGTCGCAGGCACCGCACCTAGATAACCTAGGACGATAAACGACACAGCAAACTGAGCAATATTCAGCTTATGTGTCATGCTGCGATAGCGCATAGACTTCACTTTACATCTATCTAACCAAGGTAGGATAAATAGCACACCAATCGCTAGACCCATGCCAACAACACCCAATAACTTATCAGGAATTGCACGCAAAATAGCGTAGAAAGGTGTAAAGTACCAAACAGGTGCAATATGCTCAGGGGTCTTCATCGGGTTAGCCGCTTCAAAGTTTGGCTTCTCTAGGAAGTAACCACCACCTTCTGGCATAAAGAAGAGCACATAACAGAACACGATTAAGAAACCTGCTACACCAACGATATCCTTCACCGTGTAATAAGGGTGGAATGGGATACCATCTTTCGGCCAGCCGTTCTCATCTTTATTTTGCTTGATTTCGATACCATCAGGGTTGTTTGAACCCACTTCGTGTAGTGCAATCAAGTGCAGGAATACTAAGACAACTAATACCAAAGGCAATGCGATAACGTGCAGCGCAAAGAAGCGGTTTAGGGTCGCACCAGAAACAACGAAGTCACCACGAATCCACAGGGTTAAATCGTCACCGATAACTGGAATTGCACCAAATAGTGAGATAATTACCTGAGCACCCCAGTAAGACATCTGTCCCCAAGGCAGTAGATAACCCATAAAGGCTTCAGCCATTAGCACTAAGAAGATCAACATACCGAATAGCCAAAGTAGCTCTCTCGGTTTCTGATATGAGCCATATAGTAGGCCGCGGAACATATGCAAATAGATCACAACGAAGAAGGCTGATGCCCCTGTTGAGTGCATATAACGTAGCAACCAACCATACTCAACATCACGCATGATGTATTCGATAGACGCAAAAGCGCCTTCGGCTGTTGGTACATAGTTCATGGTTAGCCAAATACCTGTTAGCAGTTGGTTAACCAGTACTAACATGGCTAACGAGCCAAAAAAGTACCAAAAGTTAAAGTTAGTAGGTGTTGCGTATTGACCCACATGACGGTTGTAGGTAGCCGTCATAGGAATACGCGCATCAATCCAGTCGACAATATTCTTGACCATTATGCTTCTCCCGAATCAACACCGATTAATACGGTGCCTTCATCAACGTATTGATGTGGCGGAATCACCAAGTTCAATGGTGCAGGTACACCTTGGAATACTCGACCTGCCATATCAAACTTAGAACCATGACATGGACAGAAGAAACCTGAAGTGACACCTTCTACTTGCTCACCAAAGCTATCAGGCAAGTAGGTAGGCGAACAACCTAGGTGGGTACAGATACCAACAGCGATAAAAAACTCAGGCTTAATAGCTCGCACTGGGTTTTGTGCATATTCAGGCTGTTGTGGCTCTAGCGAGTCAGGATCTCTCAGCTGCGGATCGTTAGAAGGTAGCTGATTTAGCACTTCTTCCGTACGACGAACAACCCAAACGGGTTTTCCTCGCCATTCCACACGGATCAATTGACCTGGCTCTACTTTACTAATATTTACTTCTACCGGCGCACCTGCAGCTTTCGCTTTGGCACTCGGATTCCATGACTTTATGAAGGGAACCGCTACAGCGACGGCACCAGCACCACCAACTACGGCGGTTGCGGCTGTCAGGAATCTGCGACGTCCGGTATCGACTGGCGCATTGCTCATCCACTTATCTCCCAGAGGGTGTTGGAATTTTTGTTTTTTCAAAACTTTAGCCAAATATTTTTAACATTTGTCCAAAATTGAACTTTGAGGCGGGGCTCATTATAACGAAAAATTAGAAGCAGATCATAGTGAAAACACGCAACTTAGATGAGGATATTGCAACTTTTTAAAAAAAAGTAAGAAAAATGCCCGTATTTTGTACAATTTGGTGGAGTTTTTATTGCCATGTGTCACAAATCCAGTTTTTATTCTTACCTTCTAAATTAGCAAGTTAACTTAAAAAATGTGATTTCAATTCTTTAAAAATAAAAAAAGCAGGTCAGCTTACTCGCTTTCCTGCTTTTTAGACTAAAGTTCAGTCATTTTTAATTCTGCATGCTTACTTCTTGGTGTCAGCTTGCTTCATATAGTTAAAGAACTCACTATCAGGCTCAAGCACCATCACGTTACCTTGGCCTTTAAAGCTTTCTTTATAGGCCTCTAAGCTTCGAGTGAATGCAAAGAACTCAGGATCTTTATTATAAGCATCAGCATAGATTTTAGCCGCCTGTGCATCACCCTCACCACGAACGGTTAACGCCTTACGCTCAGCTTCTGCAATCTTAATGGTGACATCGGCATCAATTGTTGCGCGAATAATTTCAGCCTGCTCTTTACCTTGTGCTCTATGTTCTTTAGCAACTGCTAATCGCTCGGCACGCATACGCTGGTAAATACTGCTACTGACGTTCTCTGGCAGATTAATCTGCTTAACACGTACATCAACAACTTCAATACCAAGATCTCTAGCACTTTCAGTTGCATTAGATAGCGCAGCTATTTGCAACTCATCGCGCTTACCCGATACGATCTCTTTAATGGTGCGCTGACCAAACTCAGTACGTAAATCGTTGTTGATTTTACGCTGGAGCAAGGTTTCAGCATTGGCTTTGATACCACCATTAGTCGATAGATAGTATTTCTCAAAGTCTTTAATGCGCCACTTCACATAGGAATCGACCATCAAATCTTTCTTTTCTGAGGTAACAAAACGGTCTGGCGCACCATCTAAGGTTTGAATACGCGAGTCAAGATAACGGATCTTATCAATCACAGGAATCTTAACATGAAGACCTGGCACATAAACACGCGTTACGCCTTCATCTTTAAGTACCTTACCGAAACGGGATACAATCGCGCGCTCACCTTCATTCACAACTAATAGTGAAGACAAACCTATCATCACCAAGATAGCGGCAATAATCGCAGTTAACTTACCCATGGATTATTCCCTCCCCTGACGTGAACGATCTGAACGGCTTGGCCTAGAGTTCATAGGTATACTGCTACGGCTGATCACGTTCGATGAATTCACACTTGGCTTAATCGCGTTATTGTTGTTCGCTGCTGGTGCTGACTTTTGCATCAACTTATCAAGCGGTAGATACATTAGGTTACCGTTGTTCTCTGCATCGATAAGTACCTTGTTCGATTCAGACAGAACCTCTTGCATCGCATCGATATACATACGCTTACGAGTCACTTCAGGCGCAAGCTCATATTCAGGTAATAGCTTTTCAAATCTTGCTACCTTACCTTCAGCTTCAAGAATCTCTCTTTGCTTATAAGCTTCTGCTTGCTGTGCCATACGCTGTACTTGACCACGCGCCTTAGGTTCAACCTCTCTTGCATAGGCTTCTGCTTCACGAATGAAACGTTGCTCATCTTCTTGCGCTGAAATCGCGTCATCGAAGGCTGCTTTGACTTCTTCCGGAGGACGAGCAGGCAAGAAGTTTACGTCATCAATTGAGATACCTAACTTGTATGGTTTGATAATACGTTCTAGTTCATTCCAAGTATCGGTACGGATGCGATCACGACCTGTGGTCAAAATATCATCCATAGTGTTGTGACCTACGACATAGCGCAGGGCACTATCTGTCGCTTCACGTAAACTCTCGTTAGCATCTACAGCACTAAAGAGAAACTCATATGGATTAGTCACACGGTACTGAACATCGAGCTCTACTCGCACCAAGTTTTCATCGGCTGTTAGCATACTGCCAGATGCAGGAATCGAGCGCACCGTCTGGATATCGACAGGGAAAACTTGCTCCACAAAGGTCGCCTTCCAGCTTAAACCAGGTTCAATTTCACCGACATACTCACCAAAACGTAATTTCACGCCTCGTTCAGCTTCTTTCACGGTATAAACCCCTGAAAGTCCCCATGTGACTAGCGCTAGTGCTAAAATAATAATTAGGCTTACTGAGCTAAACGGGCTCCCTGAAGAGCCACCACCATTGCCACCAAAACGTTTTTTTAAATTACGAAATACGTCATCCAGATCCGGTGGACCTTTATCGTTGCCGTTTCCGCCTTTATTTCCCCAAGGATCATTACCCTTGTTACCGGGCTCATTCCAAGCCATTTAACACTCCATAAGTGGATGAAATAAATGAATTAACTAATTACTTCGTCAAGCGTATCAATCACGAAGGATTCAATCTCACCTTGACTCTGTTTTACTAATCGATGCCAATCAGCTTCAGATAATCGAATCGAGACAATACAATTGCCTAAGTCGTCATAATCCTTCGCTTGTATTACATCCAACTTGTAAAACTGACCAAGATAATGTCCAGCATGGGCTGGAATCTTTAAATCTAACGATACTATTGTTTCGCCAATCAACTCTGTCACTGCCTTGAGCAACAGTTCAAAACCGATTTTCTGCTGTGCCGATACCCAAACTCTGATAGGCACACCTTCATCGTTATAATCTATCTTAGGCTCAACCTCTTCTAAAAGGTCGATTTTGTTACAAACTATCAATTGAGGAATTTCTTCAGCTTCCAGCTCTTTTAATACAGCCTGAACCTGCTCAAAATTCTCTCCCATGTTTTCATCGACACAATCAACAACATGCAGAAGTAGATCTGCTTCCCGTGTCTCTTGCAAGGTTGCTTTAAAGGCGGCAACCAAGTCATGGGGTAGATGCCTAATAAAACCGACAGTATCAGCTAAGATGACTGCACCATCGGGGATGCTTAATTTTCTTAAAGTAGGGTCCAATGTGGCAAATAACTGATCCGCCGCATAAACCTCAGACTCAGTTAAGGCATTAAACAGTGTCGATTTACCTGCATTGGTATAACCAACCAAAGAGACAGTAGCCAAATCACTGCGCATACGGGCACGACGGCTCTGCTCCCTTTGCTTATCCACCTTTTCAAGACGACGGTTAATCGTCTTAATACGGCCTCGAAGCAAACGCCTATCGGTTTCGAGCTGACTTTCGCCAGGCCCCCTTAAGCCAATACCACCTTTTTGCCGCTCAAGGTGAGTCCACCCTCGAATAAGGCGTGTCGACATGTGGCGCAATTGCGCTAGCTCCACCTGTAACTTACCTTCGTGGGTTCGAGCTCGTTGAGCAAAAATATCTAAAATTAACGTAGTACGGTCTAGTACCCTGCATTTACATACCTGCTCAAGATTTCGCTCTTGGGCAGGACTCAATGCATGGTTAAAAATCACCACATTAGCTTCGGTTGCAGCCACCATGGCTGCCAACTCTTCCGCTTTTCCGGTACCAATAAAAAACTTACGATCCGGAATTCGGCGACTTCCTGTTATCACTCCAACAGAACGGGCACCAGCCGAATCTACTAACAATTGCAGTTCGACTAAATCTTCCCGTGTATTCTCATCGGGAAAGTCGATATGGACAAGAACTGCAGTTTCTCCTGCCTCATAGCGATCAAACAAGAAGCAAACCTCTCAATCTTTATTTTATTCGCCAGAAGCGTCGTCTTGTTGACCTTGGTGATTATTCTGATGCGCGCTCACGTTAAAAGGACGAGCAGGCACAACAGTAGAAATTGCGTGCTTGTAAACCATCTGGCTTACAGTGTTCTTTAGAAGGATCACGAACTGGTCAAAAGACTCAACCTGTCCTTGAAGCTTAATACCGTTAACCAAATAAATTGATACGGGAACACGTTCACGACGTAACGCGTTCAAAAATGGGTCTTGTAAAGATTGCCCCTTAGCCATTATTTTTTCCTTTTTTAATTTTAAAAAATTTATCTTTTTTAAAGTAAAGCTTTCTTGTTTAGTTTTAGTATTATACAGCAAGGGCTAATAAGCTAGCGGCATTGTCGCATAAGTGTGACTAAATTATCTTGCTTGCCACTTTCTAGCCAGTTTAATTCTGGCCATCCCCTCAACCATGTTAATTGACGTTTCGCCAATTGCCTAGTAGCAGCTGTTGCTTTTTCGACCATAGTATCATGGCCATATTCACCATCTAGGTATTGCCAACACTGACGATAACCCACACAGCGCATAGATGGCATATCTATGGTTAAGTCCCCTCGCTGCTTAAGCGCGTTAACTTCTTCCACAAAACCCTGTTCTAACATTAACTTGAACCTTAGCGCAATCAATTCATGCAATTGACTACGCTCCTTAGGCGCAATCGCAAACTGATTTACCTTATAAGGTAGCGCAGGAGCTTTAGTTTCTGTCAATTCCGTCAAGGATTTACCACTAATTCTGTATACCTCAAGCGCTCTGGATAATCGCTGAGGATCATTAGGATGAATACGAGCAGCAGAAACTGGATCAACTTCAGCTAACTGACCATGCATCACCTGCCAACCTAATTCATCGGCTTCTTGCGCAATTTGTTGACGAATATTTTCATCGGCACTGGGCAAAGGAGATAGCCCTTCTAGCAATGCCTTAAAATACATCATGGTGCCGCCAACCAGTAACGGAGTCTTACCCCTTGCTAAAATCGCTTCAATTTCAGTTAATGCATCCCGGCGAAAGTCGGCTGCAGAATAACTTTCAACTGGGTCGATAATATCAATCAATCTATGGGGCGCTCGCGCTAACTCTTCAGCATTCGGCTTGGCAGTCCCAATATCCATACCTTTGTAAATGAGTGCTGAGTCAACTGAAATAATTTCACAATTGTGTTCCTCCGCTAACGCTATCGCGAGCGCGGTCTTACCCGATGCCGTTGGGCCCATCAGGGTAATAATGCTGGATTGTTGACTAGTCTGCGTCACTCACTCACCTAATTAAATTTTCTATTCAAGGCTATGTGCCCTATTACGTATCGAGCTCATCCATTTCGACACTTGCCTGCCAAGGCACTTGGCACATATTGTCGCGAAGATGATTTTTATCTGTGTCATCAAGTAAACAATAACCTTGCCACACCTGCTGCGGACTCATAAAACCTGTATTCGACTGGCTCAGCAACCAAGCCGCCAAAGCAGCATCACTTGGTAGCTCAAACCTAAGCCATTGCAACAACTCAGGAATGACTGTCGCAAGCTTTGCTTCCCTAAGATATGGGGGTACTTTTTTGATAATCAACTGTTGATAACGAATTGTCAGCTCAATCCCTAGCTTACGTAATAAGAGATCTCGCTCATCTAGGGTGTGCTGCCAATCATCATCGGCGGCAACGGAGACGGGCATGAGTAACGGCTGACCCACTAAGCCTTGGCCAAGTTTAGCGTTAATCTCCACTGTTTTAACTTTATTACCAACCATATCTATGGCTAACAAAGACAAAGTATCATCTTCAACTATCACCCAGTATTTACCCGCCAATATCTCTGGCATAGGCTCAATATCGGCATTTATCACACTAGAATCAGGTGTAAATTCGGGCGTAGTCAATAACTCACCATAAGCAGATATGGCTTGTTTAGACGGCAAATGAGTCTTCGCCAGTGGGTCTCTCTGCGTCCCACGATACTCAGAGCTTCTAAACTCGCTATTTCGGCTGTGCCCTTCGCTTACTTCAGCCACCGCTGGTGAACTTTCTCGACGTAGATAACTCGTGGTATGTTGGCCCGTTACTGAGCCGCGTGCATTTTCTCTTCCCACTGTCTGTTCAGAGCTGAATGCTAAAGGCTCAGGCTGATCGGCTGATGACCTCTCCAATGGCCTATGAGTATATTCTTGCTTTTGAGCGACCTGCTCAAATTCATCATTGTCATGGCTTGGTTCAACAGCGAGACTTTCAACCTGTATAAGGGCTGATTGCAATGCCTGCAAGATAAAATCGTGCACAAATCTTGCCTGATGAAATCTCACTTCATGCTTTGCGGGATGCACATTCACATCCACTTGATGAGGGTCTAGCTCCAACATTAATACAAAGCCTGGGAGCGCCGAATGTCCGAGATTAGCGAAGGCTTGTCTAACTGCGTGGTTAACCAACTTATCACGAACTAGTCTTCCATTAACATAGAAGTAATGTACATCTAAATAGTTGGCGCTAACGTCCATCTGATGAGGCGACTGAAGGTAGCCACTGAGCTTAAGGTCATCGTGCTCACACTCAACCTTAATTGCATTTTCGGCAAAGTTTCGGCTACTGACTTGCCCTAAACGTTGAAGATACTGAATCTCAGTATTAGCAGGCCGATAGTTTCGGACAGTTTTACCATTATGCTGTAATGTAAAATGAATATTTGGCTTCACTATCGCAATACGCTTAAGCCATTCATCTATATGAGTAAACTCAGTTTTATCACTTTTTAAAAAACGACGCCTAGCTGGTGTGTTGAAAAATAGATCGACGGCTTCGATTGTTGTACCAACGGGATGAGCGGCAGGGTTAACCTTAACGGCCATATCGCTGCCTTCCGCATAGGCTTGCCAAGCCTCGCTCTGCTCTGCTGTGCGAGATGTTAAGGTTAAGCGAGAAACTGAACTGATACTGGCGAGTGCTTCCCCGCGAAAACCAAAGCTCATTATCGCTTCGAGATCATCGAGAGAGTGCAGCTTGGACGTCGCATGGCGAGACAGTGCTAGCGCCAGCTGGTCTTTAGCAATCCCAGCGCCATTATCTCTAATACGAATGAGTTTACTGCCACCCTTTTCGATATCAATATCAACACGGGTAGCCCCTGCATCTAAGCTGTTTTCAACCAACTCTTTAATCACAGAAGCGGGCCTTTCAACCACTTCACCTGCAGCTATCTGGTTAGCCAACTGCGGCGGCAGAATTTCAATCGCCATCTCTATATCCTTAGGCTCTAGGTATAACCAGCTTCTGGCCTATACGCAGTACATCAGACTTTAATTTATTGGTTTTCTTGATACTGGCAACTGACACCTGATATCGATGAGCAATAACAGACAATGATTCGCCTCTTTTAACTTTATGCTTTATCACGCCGGTTTTCGCCATCAGGGTTCCTTCGGGAGGATTCGCTTTAAAGTAACTAAGTACACCTTTGTGAATAGCCTTGGCCAACTTTTCTTGATGACGCCAATTGAGTAACTTTTGCTCTTCTTTGGGATTAGAAATAAAACCTGTTTCAACCAAAATGGATGGAATATCTGGAGACTTAAGCACAGCAAAGCTGGCAGATTCGGGTTGATGCTTATGTAACTTGGTGACTTTAGCTAAATCCCCTAAAACCTCTGACGCAATACTATGACTCACAGCCATAGACCTATCCATAGACATATCTAGCAAGGTCATGGCTAAGTATTGTTCATTATCTGCGTTCTGAATTATCTCTCCTGCTCCACCTAGCAGCTCGGAATGCTTTTCCTTTTGCTCCAACCAGCGACCAATTTCACTGTTAGCCCGTCGCATTGACAGCACCCAAACAGATGCGCCGTTAGGACCCGGTGAGGTAAAAGCGTCAGCGTGAATAGAGATCAGTAGATCGGCCTTACTATCTCGGGCCAACTCGGATCGCTTATGCAAATTAACTGAGTAATCGCCTTTTCGCGTACGCATTGCACGTAGCCCTGGAGTCGCATCAATTTTTTTCGCTACTCGATTGGCAATTTCAAGGACGACCTTTTTCTCGTAAGTGCCTTTAGGCCCGATAGAACCAGGATCTTCACCACCATGGCCTGCATCAATCGCAACCACTATGTCACGTAGGCTTTGCTTAGGCTTTACCGCATTTTTTTTGGCCGAGGCTTTGGTCGCTAAGTTATCATCGAGATCAACGACAAGCCTGTTACCATAGGGCGCGGTTGGGGGCAGAGAAAACAGATTGGCTTTGACGGGTTTTGTTAAGTCTAACACTATCCTAAGCACACCTTTAGCCGGCGGCTTACTTATCCGCACACGCTTAACCAGCTTACTATTGTTAGCAATCTTTGAAAGCTTTAATCCGGTGGAAGCATTCTTTAAGTCAACGACGAGACGATAGGGACTAGTAAGAGAAAAATGGCTATAGTCTGGTTTATTGCGTAAATCAAAAACCACTCGAGTCGACTCTGGCGCGGCCCATATACGCACACCATTTAGCTTATTTGCCCCAAATGCAGTCAGTGGGATTAAACAGCAGAGGAGTAAAATGCCACTCCTAAGCATAGTGTTGGCTATTTGCATCGTTATTATATTTTTTCAATCAGTGCTCGACCAGCATGAGTTCTGGCCTCAATTTCTATTTCTCGTCCAGTATTATCATATTTTAGATGCAAATGTATATCGGCAGCAGGTAATAAGCCTTCCCCACGCTCAGGCCACTCCACTATACAAACACTCTTGTCAGTGAAGTAATCCCTAATCCCCATAAATTCAAGCTCTTCTGGATCGCTCAAGCGATAGAGGTCAAAATGAAACACCTCAATATCCTCAAGCTCATAGGGTTCAACCAAGGTATAAGTCGGGCTTTTCACCGCTCCATTGTGACCTAACCCTTGAATCAAGCCTCGACTAAAGGTTGTTTTACCCGCTCCTAAATCCCCCGTCAGGTAGATGACGATAGGAGCCACCAACACTTGAGCTAACCTTTGACCTAAGGCAACGGTAGCAGCTTCATCTTCTAGTAAGGCTGTTTTAACTAATACTTGTGAACTCATGTAACTTCTATTACTCAAAATGCTCGCTAAACCGCCTTGCTACTGACAGCTTAACTCAATTCTCGATTAACTAATTG
This sequence comes from uncultured Shewanella sp., assembly GCA_947503555.1. Taxonomy (GTDB): domain Bacteria; phylum Pseudomonadota; class Gammaproteobacteria; order Enterobacterales; family Shewanellaceae; genus Shewanella. The sequence continues at coordinate 2,797 of CANNEE010000021.1, read as the reverse complement.
GCGAATATAGGGCATAAGATCGCTCGCAAGCATACCTCGCTCCCCATCTTTAGCCGCTAAATCGGCGGCATTACCGTGAATAATAACACCAGTTGCCGTCGCGGTCGCGTTATCTAACCCTTGGGCCATCAAGGCGCCTATAATGCCAGATAGCACATCGCCGCAACCACCACTTGCCAAACCAGGGTTACCCACGGGGGCAACCCATAATTGTTTGCCATCATAAATCAAGGTTCCAGCACCTTTGAGCAGTACCACACCACCATATTTCTGCTGCAACGCCTTAACGGCTGCAAACCTATCAGCTTCGACTTCTGCAATATCGCAATCTAGTAATCTCGCCGCCTCTCCTGAGTGTGGAGTCAGCACCCAATTGTCTTGCCGCTTAGGTTCAATAGCCAACAGATTGAGTGCATCGGCATCTAACACACAAGGTTTATCGCTTAAGCAAGTCGCTTTAAACAGGTTATATCCCCAGTCATGCTTACCAAGCCCAGGGCCGAGCACTAATACACTCGCCCATCCTAAACGAAGATAAACCTCCATATCCACCAATTCACAACCCCAGAACATCAATTCGGGACGATTAGCATTAACCGTTAATTGATGCTCAGGCCGACTCACCACGGTCACTAGGCCAGCTCCAGAGCGTAAACAGGCTTCTCCCGCCAATCTCACTGCGCCTGCCATTCCTGTATCACCACCGATTACAGTGACCTTGCCCGACATCCCCTTATGGCTATCTCTAGCACGACTATCTGGCAGATTAACCAAGTACTCACTATTAACTCGCAATGCAACTGGTGCAGGTAAAAAGTCACTGAACCCTACGTCTGCATATTCAAGGTGACCACAGCAGTGTCTTGCTCTAGCAGTAAATAACCCTTGCTTGAGAGCGCCAAAAGTGATCGTCGCATCGGCCTCGACGGCAACATGGTTGGCGCTGCCGGTATCAGCATTAATTCCAGAGGGAACATCTAGGCTTAGCACCCAAGCAGAGCTAAGGTTTATCTGCTCGATCGCTTGTACATACTCTTCTTTTAGGTTGCCGCTTAACCCAGTCCCCAAAAGACCATCAATAATCACTTTAGCCCCTTGCATTAACTCAGGGTTCCAGTCAGTAATATTTCCACCAGCATCGAGAAAAGATTGTTTAGCTAGCGTGACTTCTTCTGTCTTTAAAGAATCGTTCAACGGCATCATTACGACGTCACAGCCAGCCTCTAACAACAAACGGCCACATACATATCCATCGGCACCGTTATTACCCGAACCTGGCACCACGAGAATAGGAGACGTGATGCGATATAGTTTTTTCAAGATACGAAACGCCGCGTCACCTGCACGCTCTACCAGCTCATAAAGCGTTACCTGCCCAGACTCTACGGCTAGCAGTTCAGCTTCTCTTATTTGTTGGCTCAAATATAAAGCTTGGGGCATTTGCGATAAATCCTGCGGCATAACACTCTCCTTAAACTCCAATTTCTCCAGTAATTTGGTCACTCTAAATTTGACCTATCAAATAGCGTTACTGGAAAAAACAGCTAGAGTTACACTAGACTAAACTCATATATGACAAAATGGACGCATAAGGATGATGCTGATTACATTACTTATTCTTGCAATAAGTGCCATTCTGCTCAGCTTACCCCTATATTCCAATATATTGATTCAGGCACTACTCGTTATTTGCTTGCTCTTAGTCTGTGCAAGCCTATACAAGGCCATAAACCAACCTATGCAAGATAAAGATGACGATAGCGCCCATCACAAAAAGTAGCAGAACACTCGTAAAAGAATGATGACCTGAGTCAGAAAAACCACAGTCAATGGATGAGAGGTAAGATAAAAACTAAGGTGAGTATCAATATTAAGCCAGTGCGAGGGCACTGGCTTATTAATCACATATGAAATTTAAACTAGAGGTCATCCATACGGATTGTGCTGTGAACCAGCCTTTGCTGCTGAATTTTCTCAACTCTGACCAAATCTAGAAGGGCATCTTTGGTCTCGCCTGTGGCTGATGATTCAGCTGTTTTATTGAGTAACTCAATTAAGCGATTTTCAAGATCAAGGTGTAGGTTCAATACATCGTCTTCACTCATATTCGCGGGCAGGCTCGACTCTCGACACCGCTTTTCAAAGTCCTCGAAAACAATATCTTTATACCAAGTATCCAAAACACTTTTAGGAGCTTCATCTATGTAATTTTCCAGCGTCTCTGCAACGTGTTGCTGATGCTTATTGTAGTACTCCAACATCAGCTTTACTCTTGAAGAATCTGCATTTGAGTGCATTCTTTGGTACAACTGCCCCATTGCTAAGCGACACTTAGCCAAATAGTCCAATAACTCTCTTAACTGCTGAATACGCATATGCTTTTCTCCAAATTTTAAGCCGAAACCCAACATGGTTAACATTTTCTATCCCGCATTATGAGATCAATACACAATAGATTATTTGAACAAGGTCATAATTTGATTAATACAGGGAAAGCTACTTTAGGCAAAAGCATGAAAACAACGCCTTCATCACAAAAAAGGCATCAAGCAGCAGAAATAGCATGATTCAAATTATTCTTAGGTAAGCTTTAACGGAGAAATGTTAGCAGTAAGGTTTCAAGCAACTAAAAAATGCTTGACGACTGCAATAGCGGTGCACACTCAACTTACGCTGATAGATGAAAATGTTGGAACGAAATAAAAGAAAAATTGCGGGAAAATTTGGAGCGACATATCGGGTTCGAACCGATGACCTATACCTTGGCAAGGTATCGCTCTACCAACTGAGCTAATGT
>CANNEE010000020.1 GCA_947503555.1 uncultured Shewanella sp. | reverse complement strand
TAAAGAGCATCCTGACAACCAGTTGGTTCATCAGGTCAGGGCTGCGTATTCTACGCTTTCCTGTTGTTTCGTCAAGTAGTTTTTAAAAACTTTTTGACGATTACCTTTCGGTAAACTTTTCACTTCAAATCAGCTTGCGCCGTCTGCCGTGTCAGTGGGTGCGCATTATAGGGAAGATTTTAAACCGCGCAAGGGCTTTTCACTCGAAAAGTTAAGATTTCTTGCTGTTTGGTGAGAATTCAATCTAAAAGCCGACTTTTAGAGCATTTTTAAGGCTATAATGCGCCCAAATATAAAAGATAATAGGAAATGCAATGTCTCGCACCTTACGTCCATATAAAGAAATCTCTCCTCAACTCGGCGCAAACGTCTATATAGATGAGGCCGCAGTATTAGTCGGCGATATCATTTTAGATGAAGATGCCAATGTTTGGCCCATGGTCGCAGCAAGAGGAGATGTTAATCATATCAGAATAGGTAAAAGGACCAGTGTTCAAGACGGAACTGTTCTGCATGTCACGCGAAAAACACCCAACAAGCCCCTTGGCCACCCACTTATCATTGGTGATGATGTCACCATAGGTCATAAAGCTATGTTACACGGATGCGAGATAGGCAATCGTGTATTAGTTGGAATGGGGGCAATTATTTTAGATGGTGCGATGATTGAAGATGATGTGATTATCGGCGCGGGCTCTCTAGTTCCTCCTAACAAGACATTAAAGAGTGGATATCTTTATGTAGGCAGCCCAGCCAAGCAAGCTAGGCCTCTGACAGAAGCCGAAATGCAGTTTCTACCTGAGTCGGCCAACAACTATGTTCGACTAAAAAATGAATACTTAGCAGAGCAAGACTAAAAAGAGCGTATCTCTATTACTCCTGAAGGCTCATCATAATCCAAAGTTTCGATGAGCTCTTCCACCCTATCTTCCAACTCGAACCTTAAGCTATCAAACATGCTTAGAATGTCTGCCTCATTGTTAAACTTACTCGGTTCATCTGTTAATACAGATAAGGGAATAAAGCAGGTTAGGTTTGCTCCCTGCACCTGGACCGGAAAAACAACGGCTTGCTTCTGGCTGTCCCAGCTTTGAGTATCAGGGAATAATATACTTTGGTTCATTGATGTCTCTATCTTAGATTTATTTCAGTTTAAGCTCTTGCATTAATTGAGGCACTAGCTTCTCAAGATCTTCTACCTGCTTTGAGTTGAGGTGTCGCCACAATTTGAAACTTTCAGCGGCTTGTCCCACCAGCATACCCACACCGTCTAAAGTCTGTTTCGCGCCATACTGCTTGGCCCACTCATTAAATAGCGTTTCTTGTTTTGAATACATCATGTCATAGCAAAGACTTTGATTGACCACGCTTGAAGGTACATTAGGCAGCTCTCCATGCAAACTAGAAGAGGTCGAATTAATAACAATATCAAAGCTTCCTACAAGCTCGGTTTCAGCAACTGCGACCACTGGATACTCGTCTTCCAAGCTATTTGCTAGATCTTGGGCCTTTGAGAATGTGCGATTAGTGATGACTAGCTCTGCTATTTCGGCATCACACAAAGGTCCAGCGACACCTTTTGCCGCCCCTCCCGCACCAATAAGTAATACCCTCTTTCCCTTAAGGCTCGAGCCAACCTGACGCAGACATCGATTAATATCGGCAACCAAACCTAACCCATCGGTATTATCACCATGTAGCAGTCCATTCTCATCCCATCGCAGCGTGTTTACGGCACCCGCGAGTTGAGCTCTTCGACTTAATTCATCACATAAACGAAAGGCTTCTTCCTTAAAAGGCACTGTAACGTTAGCACCTTTACCTCCTTGTTGATGAAACTGCTTAATGGATACTTCAAACTCATCAGTTGCAGACAATATCGCTTGGTAGCTCATATGCTGCTCGGTTTCCTTTGCAAAACGAGCATGAATTAAAGGCGATTTACTATGGCTTATCGGATTACCAAATACCGCATATTTATCTGTCATAAGCTGGTTACAATAAAAGTTGAATGTATTGAGTGTACTTAGCTTTTTTTGACCAGCAAAGGCTTTTAGCTTAATTCACGGGGTTTATGAGTATTACTAAAGAATTTGGTACACTGCGCTCCACTGCATACACTTGGGTTTATCATGAACTGGCTGAAAAAGATCCTAACTCCAACAAGCAAAGCTCACCCACAAAGCGATCGAACTAGCTCTAAGCAGTCTAATGCTTACGATAAGATAGGGGGCGATAAAGTTATAAGGGGGCTAGCACATCAATTTTATCAGCAGATGCAAAGCTTAGAACAAACCCAAGGATTGTTGGCCATACATAAAGCGCCAATCGAAGAGTCAGAGCAAAAGCTATATGAATTCTTAAGTGGCTGGCTAGGTGGCCCCAACCTATACCAACAAAAGTATGGGCATCCTGCCTTAAGAGCGAGGCATATGCCCTTTGCTGTTGACGAGGCTATGGTCGAACAGTGGCTATTATGTATGCGCAACGCCATAAATATTGAAATAAAGGAAGAGCAGCATAGAGAAGCCATATTTCAGGCTATCTCTACATTAGCCAAGCATATGCGTAACCAATAATCTTATTAATGGAGAAATTGGTTAGCCTTGATAATCAATATTTACTCGGATAACCAATCTCTTGGCTTTAAGTAATCTTGATAGAGCTCAGCTTCTGGTGTGCCGGCCTCAGGTGAATAGGCATATTGCCAGCGCACCAATGGTGGCATAGACATCAAAATTGACTCTGTACGCCCGCCAGTTTGTAAACCAAACAAAGTGCCGCGATCATAGACTAGATTAAACTCGACGTAACGGCCGCGTCTGTATAACTGAAATTCACGCTCTCGCTCTCCATAAGATGTATCTTTACGCTTTTCAACAATGGGGGCATAAGCATCGAGAAAGCCCTTACCTACCGCTTGCATAAAGGCAAAGCTGGTGTCAAAACCGTCTTGATTAAGATCATCAAAGAATAATCCACCTACACCACGGGTTTCATTACGATGTGGTAGGAAGAAGTATTCATCACACCACTTCTTATATTTTGGATAAACCTCTTCTCCAAAAGGCTCGCATAATGACTTAGCCTTTTGATGCCACTCCACCACATCCTCTTTGAAAGGATAGTAAGGCGTTAAATCAAAACCACCACCGAACCACCACACGGGGTCGGCACCTTCTTTACGCGCGATAAAAAAGCGAACATTGGCATGGGTTGTAGGAATATAAGGGTTTTTTGGGTGTATCACTAAAGAAACGCCCATGGCTTCAAAACTGCGACCTGCAAGTTCAGGTCGGTGAGCCGTAGCCGATGCTGGCATAGCTTTACCAGTAACATGGGAGAAATTCACTCCAGCCTGCTCAAAGACAGCACCATGAGTTAATACTTTACTGGTTCCACCACCGCCTTCTTCACGAACCCAAGAATCGGCCTTGAACTTTGCGTTAGCATCAAGTTTCTCTAAACCATCACAAATTTGAGACTGTAGTGCTAATAGAAACTCTTTAACTAGATTTGCATCTGGTAGGGTCATGTTATTTCCTTATTATTCCTAGCGTAATACTTTACCTGTGCGAGCATCGATAATGCTTGATGGTTGGCTTTGCGCTCCTAAACCACCCAATACCAGTGCATCCACTTTATCACCTAAGTGTTGATTCACTTCTTCTATAGATAGTGCTGGCTCTTCGCCTGCTAAATTGGCACTGGTAGAGATAAGTGCATGTCCAAGTTGATCGCACAGCTCCTTAACTATGCTATGGGCAGAGATTCTCACCGCCACAGAGTCAAATTGACCCGAGATTAACTTAGAGACACCCACTTTCGTTGGCATAACAAAAGTAAAAGGCCCAGGCCATTTCTCTTTTGCAAAATTCAGCTGCTGCTCGGTTAATGCATCGAAATCCACATATGGCTCAAGCTGATTAATGTCGCTAGCAATAAGTATCAGCCCTTTTTGCCACGGCCTTTGCTTAATATCTAAGATTTTTTGGATTGCATCATCATTGTTGGGATCACAACCTAAGCCATAGACAGCTTCTGTAGGGTAAGCGATCACACCACCAGCTGAGATGAGATTATTCACTTGGGAAGCAGGCAATTGCAGCATGCTGAGTCTCTTTAAAAAATAACAAAAACTATTGGCAGGCAAGTATACAGATAAGCGCTAGTGCGACCAAGCAGTATGCGCTAGATCACACTAATTATAGGGCTTGTTTAAACTTACAACTCTTTTGCGGGCACTCGAGTCTCATTCCGGCAGCCCCTTTGCGTTCGACCAGCATAGGAAAACCGCAATCGGGACAGGCATGATCAACAGGAGGATAATTCACTAGGAACTTACATTTAGGATAAGCGCTACAGGCATAAAAGCTTTTACCGTAACGGCTCGTTCTATGCTCCATATGGCCTTTGGAGCATTTAGGACAGGTGATTCGATTAGTAGCCTCATCCTGATCATGCTTCTCAATATGGTGGCAATCAGGGTAGTTAGTACAACCGATAAAGATACCAAAACGCCCAGATTTTACTGCAAGCTCATGCCCACACTCAGGGCACTCTGAACCTTGGATAATTTGAGTATCTATAGATTCATGCTGAACTAGAGGGCGCGTATAGTCACAATTAGGATAATTGTTACAACCAACAAATCCACCATGCTTGCTATGACGCACAGATAGCTCACTGCCACACTCAGGACAGAGCTCATACTCTTTCTCCAATGCATGCTCATGGGCACTAAACAGTTTGTTATCTATCTTGGACATAATAGTATTTCTGTTGATTCAATAAACGCATTTTACCAGTTAATCAGTTAAGTCCCTATCTTTATGCTTAGCCAAGATCAAAAAAGGAGGCCTCGCCTCCTTTCTTCACTGCCCATTTGTCTAGTGCAACTGGCCATCGGGTTCTTCAAAAATAAGATCTTCCATCTGAGCATAGGCAGATTCATTACCAGGTGCATTAAACAGCACCATAAGAATCACCCACTTTAGATCTTCCAGCACTAAGCTCGGCTCGTCCAGCTCCATTACCCTATCAATTACCATTTCACGAGTAATCACGCTCAACACGTTAATTTGCTCTAAAAACAGCAAGAAACCACGGCAGCTAACATCTAACTTTTCAGCTTCCTCTTTCGTATAAATACGGAAAGAATGCTGATCGTGATTACACAGATAAGGTTTTTCACTCTCCTGTAGCTCGGCCAAACGCTCTAACCAAGAAAGCGCCTTAAGAATGTCGGCTTGATGGAAACCCGCTCGAGTTAACTCTTTAGTCAGTTCATCTTCATCAACTAAGAGCTCTACTTCACTATGAACATAGTTTTCAAATAGGTACATGAGGATATCAAACATGGCTTATCTCCTCTTTTGTCTAACATAACCACCGGGTACAGCAACCACCCGACCTTGTAACTCAAGTTCTGTTAACTGTTCCAATACAATATCTATCTTTTTACCACTATGCTCAACCACGCTATCTATTGATGTGGTTTCATAACCTACACTAGCTAACAGTGAAGAAAATGGCAAATCGCAATTATCGTCTTCCTCTATATGGAGACTCCCTTGCATATCTTCAAGTTGAAATTGATACAAACTGCTCAACTCTTCTAATATATCGGCCGAAGTCTCAACTAATTTTGCCCCATTTCGTAATAATTGATGACAACCTTGACTATGACCTTGTAAAACAGGCCCTGGCACAGCAAAGACTTCTCTCCCTTGCTCCATAGCCAATCTAGCAGTAATCAAGGAGCCACTGCGTATACGAGCCTCTGTGACTAAGGTACCTAAAGATAGACCGCTGATGATGCGATTACGTTTCGGAAAATTTCCAGCAATGGGTTTAGTCTCAGGCCAAAACTCACTAATGACGCAGCCTGAGTCCAAGATCTCGTGGTAAAGCTTTCGATGACGCTTAGGGTAAATACAATCAACACCTGTTCCTAATACTGCTATCGTTTTTCCACAGGCATCGAGTGCAGCTCTATGGGCGACTCCATCAATGCCATTCGCCATTCCACTAACAATAGACAACTGAGCACCGACCAACTCGTGAGCTAAATGCCAAGTTATCTGTTCGCCATAAATTGAAAAGTCTCGGCTACCCACAATGGCAAGATTATAACCTTGAAGACTCGAAATCTGACCTTTTACAAACAACAGACTAGGAGGGTCATATATTTGCTGCAATAGCTTAGGATATCTAACATCATCAAAGCATATTAGGTGATTATCAGCGTCAGTATCTTGCCAAGTTAATGCTTGATCTACTTTGTGGGGCTGCAATCGAAGGGAAGCTAATGTTTGAGCAGACAGAGGCAAAGACGCTTTCTCATGCTCAAGCCTTTGCCTAAGTTCAGAAACATCCATGTTCTGCAGTAATTGTTGAATTCGAGCCGGTCCTAGCCCAAATACAGCACTAACAACTAGCCAGTCGACCAGTGCTTTAGATATCTATTCACCTCTCAATCTAAACAGAGTTTCTGGATTCACTATCTTGTCATTCACTCTCACAGGGCGCTGATCTTCCATAATCAAAGCTAAGCTCGTTTTATCAAACACCTTAAACACCATTAGCTGACCACGGTAAGTATCTGGCACCTGAATGCTATGCTCATCAAAGATAGCTGCAAGAAAGTCATCATAGCTGGAGCGCTCCAACGAAGGCACAGGTACACCATCACCATTTATCACCACTTGATCGCCGTTACGATAGATGGAAAAAACATGCCCCAACTCTACGCCGTGCTCCTCACCTTTATCTAGGTAAACGACATTAAGCTTACCAACCTCTCTCACATCTCCTTGGGTACCAAGCACATAAGCAGGCTGTTGTAACTGGCCCGCACTCGGCATGAAATAAGCTGGCAGCAGTGAGTCATCTTCAATCTCGATAATGCGATAACCCGCCTTGGTTTCACGCCAACTGCTGAGTAACTCAATCTTGGAGACATCACCAGGCTCGGTTACTCGGCCGCTAGCCGTTAAAATCACCTCTTGCCCTAATAGCTCACCGTCATTGGAATAAAAAATACGTCCTGGAACATAGACCCCATACTTTTTATGCTTATCGAGTCTGCCTTTGATATAAATCACTTCATCTTTGATGTGATAGCGAGATTCACTTTCTCCACCCAACAACATAGGCTGCTGAGCAAACCACTCAGGATCGACCACACGATTTTGAACTAGGTAAGGCTTAATAAGAGCTAAGTCCACAACGGGAATTGCAGCTCCCTTTGGACTAATACGCCCAGCAGGACTTTTACGAATAGAAGGTTTATGTACTAGCCTAGGCTCGCCGTCGATAAACACTAGGGTCAGCCTATCGCCCGGGTATATTAAATGAGGGTTAGCTATTTGAGGATTCACCCCCCAAAGCTTTGGCCAGCGCCAAGGATCCTTTAGAAAAAATGCCGAGATATCCCATAGGGTATCCCCTTTTTTAACTATATAGGTATCAGGGTGCCCTGGCTTCAGGGTAAGCTCATCGGCAGTAGCAAAGCCGAAACTTAGTATCGCAAAAATTACAAAGACTAACCTTCTCATGGGCAATATCCAGTTTGTTTAGCGCTTAAAACAAGCTTTTGCTGTTATTGGCAGCCACTAACGATTAAAATTAGCCCAATAACATCAATCAGTATAACTAACTGTCGGCTAAATGACAGATATCTTAAGAGTTTAGTATGGCTTTATTAACAGTATTACGCTTCCCTGATGAGAAGTTACGCACCATAGCTCAACCCGTTACCGACTTCGGTGACACTCTACAGACTCAAATTGATAACATGTTCGAAACCATGTATCAAGAAAAGGGCATAGGCTTAGCGGCAACTCAAGTCGATTTCCATCAGCAATTGATTGTAATGGATCTTCAAGATGAGGTTGAACGCCCTAAGGTGTTTATCAACCCAGAGATAGTGACTAGCTCAGGCCATTTCACTAATGAAGAAGGTTGCTTATCGGTTCCTGGGATCTATGCCAAAGTAGAAAGAGCTGAGTTTGTTACAATTAAGGCTCAAGATCGTCATGGTGAAACCTTTACCGTAGAAGCCGACGAGCTATTTGCCATCTGTCTTCAACATGAGATGGATCACCTGCAAGGTAAGCTTTTCGTCGATTACTTGTCGCCATTAAAGCGCCAAAGAATTAAGCAAAAGCTATTAAAAGCAGCCCGTTTAGAAGCTAAAGCCTAAGCATTAGCCCAGTTAAGTAAGTTAGGAAATATCTTGAAACCATTGAATATTATCTTTGCCGGCACGCCGGATTTTGCCGCTCGCCATCTACAAGCATTGCTCAACAGCGAGCATAATGTCATCGGTGTTTATACACAGCCAGACAGACCCGCTGGGCGAGGGAAAAAGCTAAAGCCGAGCCCAGTAAAAGAGCTAGCACAGGAACATAATATCCAGGTTTATCAGCCAGCCTCGCTACGCAAAGAAGAGGCACAGCAAGAACTTGCCGCTCTCAATGCCGACATTATGGTTGTGGTGGCCTATGGTTTAATCTTGCCCCAAGTAGTTTTAGATACACCAAAACTAGGCTGTATTAATGTTCACGGCTCCATTCTGCCTCGCTGGCGTGGCGCAGCCCCAATTCAGCGGGCACTATGGGCCGGCGACGAAGCCACGGGCGTTACCATAATGCAGATGGATATAGGCCTAGACACAGGTGAGATGCTGCTAAAAACCCATCTTCCGATTGAAGATGAAGACACCTCAGCCACCTTATATGAAAAACTAGCCGAGCAAGGTCCACAAGCCTTAGTTGAAGCCCTAGCTGGGCTGGCTCAAGGTACGCTCAAAGCCGAGAAGCAAGACGAGTCACTCGCTAACTACGCCGAGAAGCTATCTAAAGAAGAAGCTGAAATCGACTGGAGTAAACCAGCTAAAGCCCTTTGGCAGGAAGTTCGTGCCTTTAACCCTTGGCCGGTAAGCCACTTCAAACATCAAGATGCCAGCATTAAGGTTTGGCAAACTCAAGTTGTCAATACCAAAGCAACCCAAGCACCCGGCACTATTATCAGCGCAGATAAGCAAGGCATAGAAATCGCAACTGGTGAAGGCCATTTAAAGCTGCTCAATATACAATTACCAGGTAAGAAGCCATTAGCGGTTGCCGACATACTTAACTCTCGCGCCGACTGGTTTACCCCAGGCACAGTGTTCGCTGCCAAGTCCACAAATGGAGAGCAAGAGTAATGAAAAATGTGCGCGCACTGGCCGCAAAAGCCATTTTTCAGGTGCTAGAGAAAGGTGTTTCCCTCTCTGTAGCGCTTCCAGAGCAGCAAAAGCAGATAGAGAGCGGCAAAGATAAAGCCCTTATCGCCGAGCTTAGCTATGGTGTGATGCGCTATTTACCACAACTGGACAAATGCATTAGTGACTGCATGAGCAAGCCCCTTAAAGGCAAGCAACGTATTGTTCACCAGTTATTGCTTGTTGGCTGTTACCAACTTTACTTTACCCGCATTCCAAGCCATGCAGCGATATCTGAAACTGCAGAAGGCTGTCGCAAACTCGGCTTTGAGGGTTTAGTTAAAGTCGTGAATGGCATTCTACGCAATATTCAGCGGGAAATGCCTGAACTATCAAAGGCTGCTGATACTCTGAGCTATAACACGCCAGCATGGATTATCAAAAGCCTCAAACAGGCTTATCCCGATGATTGGCAACAAGTGATAGAGCAAAGCCACCAGCGCCCACCTATGTGGCTTAGAAACAATCGCCTGTCACAAACACGAGAAGCCTATCTCGCTCAGCTAGAAGCACTAGAAATAGGGGCAACAGCAGGTGAAAGCCAAGACGCCATTTTGTTAGATAAGCCTATCGATGTTGCCAAGCTGCCTGATTTTTTCCAAGGCGCGGTATCGGTTCAAGATGGCGCAGCGCAATGGGCTGCAAGCTTATTGGCGCCAAAGGATAGTGAGTTAGTATTAGATGCTTGTGCCGCACCGGGCGGAAAAACCTGCCACCTATTGGAGCTTGCACCTCAAATCGATCTTGTAGCCGTCGATTTTGATGCTAAGCGTCTTGAACGCGTGCAACAGAATCTCGATAGACTCTCACTAAAGGCCAAAGTGATTCACGGTGATGCCGCCAAGATTCAAGATTGGTGGCAAGGGGATAAATTCGATCGAATTTTGCTAGATGCACCTTGCTCAGCAACCGGAGTAATTCGCCGCCATCCAGATATTAAGTGGCTACGTAAAGCCGTCGATATTGAGGAGCTGGCCAAACTACAGGCTGAAATATTAGATCATTGTTGGCAGTGGCTAAAACCAGGCGGCACCCTTGTGTATGCCACCTGCTCTATACTGCCTCAAGAAAATGCCGAGCAGATCTCAGCATTTTTAGCGAGAACGCCAGATGCGAAATTAGATGCGCTACCACAACAAGCCAATAATCAGGCGATAGGTTGGCAGATTCTACCTGGGCAAAACAATATGGACGGCTTTTATTATGCTCGTCTTTTAAAACAATCGTAACGACACTATCAACGAGTCGATTTAGGGGCAAATAACGCCATGAAAATTATTATCTTAGGTGCTGGCCAAGTGGGCGGTACATTGGCCGAAAACCTAGTGGGTGAAAACAATGACATCACTCTGGTCGATACAGATAAAGATACCCTCAACACACTGCAGGATAAGTATGATCTGCGTGTGGTCGTAGGTCATGGCGCTCACCCCAGCATATTGAAAGATGCTGGCGCCGAAGATGCCGATATGTTGATTGCTGTAACCAATAGTGATGAAACTAATATGGCGGCCTGTCAGGTCGCTTACTCGCTATTTGGCACTCCAACCAAGATTGCTCGTATTCGCTCAGAAGAGTATCTGGCTCTACAAGACAAGCTCTTTATCGATAGTGAGACTAAAAACAGTGAGAACAAAACCCGTGGTGGTTTTATTATCGATGAGCTTATTGCGCCTGAGCAGTTAGTCACCGCTTACATCAGGCGTCTTGTCGAATACCCAGGCGCGCTGCAGGTACTTAATTTTGCCGAAGGCAAGCTCAGCTTAGTGGCTGTTAAAGCATATTATGGTGGCCCACTGGTCGGTAACGCATTGGCAGCGCTCAGAGAGCATATGCCAAATATTGATACCCGGGTGGCGGCAATTTTCCGTCAAGGCACACCGATTATGCCAAGGGGAACGACGATAATCGAAGCAGACGATGAAGTTTTCTTCGTAGCCGATAGCCGCCATGTTCGTGCTGTCATGAGTGAGATGCAAAAACTCGACAACTCCTATCGCAATATCATGATCGCTGGCGGCGGTAATATCGGTCTAGGCCTAGCGAAACAGCTTGAGCGGAATCACTCGGTTAAATTGATTGAACATAAAGCAGAGCGTGCTGAGCTGCTATCGGAGAAATTAGAAAATACCACTGTCTTTTGTGGTGACGCCTCAGATCAAGAACTGCTTATTGAAGAGCATATCGACCAAACCGATGTCTTTATCGCCGTCACCAACGATGATGAAGCAAATATCATGTCGGCACTACTTGCCAAGCGTATGGGCGCTAAAAAGGTGATGGTGCTGATCCAGCGTGAAGCCTATGTCGACATAGTTCAAGAAGCCAATATCGATATTGCCATCTCGCCGCAACAGGCAACCATCTCCGCCCTGCTGACCCATATTCGCCAAGGTGATATCTGTAATGTTTACTCACTTCGTCGCGGCGCAGCAGAAGCAATCGAAGCCATTGCCCACGGTGACTCCAGCACATCTAAGGTAGTGGGTAAGAAGATTGGCGATATCAAGCTACCACCTGGCACCACAATTGGCGCCATAGTAAGAGATGAAGAGGTATTGATGGCCCATGATAAGACAGTTATCGAGCAAGGTGATCATGTGGTGCTCTTCTTAGTGAATAAGAAGTTTATTGGCGAAGTTGAAAAGCTATTCCAACCAAGTGCTTTCTTCTTCTAAGTCAGTGCTAGCATAAAAGCGACACAACAAGTTAAGCGACGCCATGTTAAACATTAAACCCTTACTCTTTGTTTTGGGTGTATTCCTGTCGACACTGACAGGCTTTATGCTCATTCCTCTGGCCTTTGCCCTCTTCTATGGTGAAGAGACTGTGGGTGCCTTTATGTTATCGGCGTTAGCAACTGGCATTATCGCCAGTTTTTGCATGCATAGAGGGCAAACAAAGCAGTTTCATCTCAATATTCGCGACATGTTTCTGCTGACCAGTATTACTTGGTTTGTGGTTAGTTTATGTGCCGCTATGCCATTCACCCTATACCATGGCATAGGCTATACCGATGCCTTCTTTGAGACCATGTCAGGGATCACCACGACAGGCTCAACCGTCTTATCAGGCCTAGATGAGATGGACCACTCCATTCTTGTATGGCGCTCATTACTGCAATGGCTAGGCGGTATCGGCTTTATTGTGATGGCAGTTGCTGTACTCCCCTTTTTAAACGTCGGTGGCATGAGGCTGTTTAGAACCGAGTCTTCTGATTGGGGAGATAAGCTGGTTCCTCGAACCCAGCATATGGCCAAACACCTGTTCTACGTCTATATATTTCTGACCTTTTGCTGTGGTCTCGCCTATCACTTAGCGGGCATGAACTGGTTTGAGTCGATAAACCACGCCATGACTACACTATCAACAGGCGGCTACTCCACATCTGATAGCTCTATGGCGGCATTTACTCCAGCAGCCCACTGGGTTGGTGTGGTGTTTATGGCAGCTGGCGGCCTGCCACTACTGCTGTTTGTTTATTCTATTCGCCAACGCAGCGTAAAAATGTGGAACGATGCTCAAGTAAAAGGCTTTTTACTCTTTATCACTTTGGTTTCTATCGCCCTTGCCTTTTGGCTGACTCAAACCCGAGATATCTCTGTATTAGATGCACTTCGTTTAGCCAGCTTTAATGTGGTCTCCGTGGTCACTACCACAGGCTATGGATTAACGGATTATGGCGCTTGGGGCGCACTTGCCAATGTCGCGTTTCTATTTTTAATGTTTGTCGGCAGCTGCTCTGGCTCAACCTCTGGCGGCATTAAAATATTTCGCTTTCAGGTAGCAGGCGCCATTATGCGTAAGCAGCTAAAGAAACAGTTTCACCCCAATGCTGTATTTAAAGAGAAGTACAACAATCGCAGCATCAACGATGACATAGTACGCTCCCTCGTCACCTTTATGCTGCTGTTTATGCTAGTGATCATTATGTTGGCAGTATTCTTAGTCGCCACAGGCGTTGACCCCATTACCAGTGTCACAGGTGCGATTACGGCAGTCACCAACGTCGGTCCTGGTTTGGGGCCTGTTATCGGTCCTGCTGGTAACTTTGCCACCCTTCCCGTATTAGCGAAATGGGCTTTAGCGATAGGCATGTTACTGGGACGGCTTGAGATCCTCACAGTCGCAGTGCTGCTGCACCCCGCATTTTGGAAGTACTAATCTAAGCCGAGAACTTTATGATGATTAATGAGCAGCTTGGCAATGAAGCTCGAATACAACTGAACTTTTTTCTTTTATGTCAATTGCTATCTGGATCTGCTTTGGTGCCAGCATAGCGTTCGCGTCTATATTACATATATTCTTTACTCAAACGTTTTCTAGCGTAGAGTCAGAATCAACCATGTTTTGGTTTGCCTCATTAATGTATGGCTTCGTAGGCTTTATATTATCACTAGCGGGTTCTGTGATTATTTTTCCGATTTATCGTCTTTGGTGTGAAAAAATGCGCGGCCAACGAGTAAAGGGGAAGTTTGCCCTATTGCATCGCGATGAGTAACAGCGCCCTATTTCATTCACAACCATTATAAAAAACGCGCTTTACCATCGAGGGAAAACGCGTTGATATGACAAAGCCAGCTAAAGAAAATTAAGTTTTAAGGTTAGCTAACTTACCTTTAAGATCATCTGCTGTTTGCGTCAGAGAGTCACATCCGTGACGCGACTCATTGGCAGCCATCTCGACCTCATGGGACTGATTACGCACTTGAGTCAAGCTGGCGGCAATCTCATTCGCTACAGCAGTTTGCTCTTCTGCAGCAGTGGCAATTTGAGCGCTCATGCTATTAATGGTTTCTGCATGCTCGGTAATCTTAGTCAGGTCATCTCCCGCCTGACTCACCAACAAGCGACCAGTTTCAGCTTGCTCAACTGTATTTCCCATCACCTGCTCTAGAGATTTGGTGCCTGTTTGCAACTCCTCAATCATGCTCTTAATTTCTATGGTGGCATCTTGGGTCCGTGCGGCTAGACTTCGAACTTCATCGGCGACAACAGCAAATCCCCGCCCTTGCTCTCCCGCTCTTGCGGCTTCAATTGCCGCATTCAGCGCTAACAGATTAGTCTGTTCACTAATGGCATTGATGGTTGTTACCACTTCATCAATCTTAGCTGCATTGCTATGTACTTGGTTTACAGCTGCCGAGGCGTTATGCACATCTCCCACTAATGACTCAATAGCGCTGATACTCTTTTGCAAATTTCCATGACCATGCTGAGACTGCTCATTAGCTTGATGGGTTTCCGCGCTGGCTTGCTCTGCGTGGGAAGCCACTTCACGCACAGTCGCACTCATCTGCTCCATGGCCGACGCTAGACTATCTAAATGCTGACGCTGCCCCACAGCCATCTCGCTAGAAGTTTCAACTTGATTCAGTACCTGATGAGCCGATTGGTTAATAGAGTCGGAAATATCGCGCAGACTCAAAACCACAGTACGTCGAGTATTAATGAGTGCATCAATCGAGTTGGCTAGCGGTCTAAAGTCATCTCGGCCAGGTACAAAGTTCAACCTTACTGTTAGATCATTAGCACTCGCCTTAGCCATCACTTCTCGCATAAAGGCAATAGAGCCCAGAATAAAGCGGCCAATCACCACCACAGAAAGGGTGCAAAATACAGCAATAAAGATCACTAGCATCAATGGCATCTTAAAGATGCGCATTAACTCTTCGCTCACCATATAGTGTTCACTCACAACCAGCAGTTGGTCATCTAGAGCTATAGCTGTGCGCACTTCATCCCCTTGCACAAGTGAGCTTTGCTCTCTTGCTGCTTGAGCCAATTGTGGGTTGCTAGACTTAGTAATTAAAGAAACTTCATTAAGGCCCTGAAGGAGCTGCTGACGTTGCTCTTGGGGCAATGGAGTCAAAATCTGCTTTAGCTGTTTAGCTTGTACTCGTTGTTCAGCTTGATGAGCATGAATCAATTCATCCTGCACCTTATTCACAACAGCAAAAGAAACAATCACGAACCCCAATAGTGGGAATATCGCCAACAGGGCTAACTTTTCCCTAAGTGATAATGCAATAAGCAAGCGTTCCTGCCAGCTCGGTTTGTAGGTATCAGACATAAGTGCTCTTTTCTATTTTTATATTGAGATAATTCGAACAAGATATCGAACAATGAAGCACAGGCTTTAATAAAACAGATACTAAAGTCGACATGGCTCACAAACTTACTCGACTAAAGTCTAACATTCAGGCGTAAGGCACATTTTTAATACATCTAAATAGCAAGAAGAAGTCGGGTGAGCAAAGCAAGATAAGTCAATTGAACAACGAGCAGCAATTGGAGATAAAAAGAAATGATGACATGATATGGACGGAATAAATGACTTTAATATGCCCTCAGCCGATAAGCCAAGGGCATAACGCTCAAGCTTACTATTTCAATTTAGGTAAAGGCTGCATGGCATCAAATATATGACTAACACCCGTCGCATCTTGCGAGGTACTCCCATGGCAGCCAAAACAGTTTTTGGGATTAAAGCCAAGATTAGGCAACTGGTAGAAGGTTTCCATAGTGGTATTCGCTAGATTAAGCGAACCACGCAAGCTGTTATCTGTGCCGCCAGCAGGAATTTGCCCTTCGGCCGTCCAAATTCCTCCTGTTTGAATATAGTTACCTCGCACATCATTACTTGCTAACTGAGATAACACAGAAACATTAATCGATGCTAAGTCTGTGTTATTTTTCACTTCATCACTACCAGCCTTGCTACCATGCTGATTCCCCCAGGGGTCAACTCTCACCACATTGGTAGCACCAATGGCACAGTTATTCTGGTTAGTAATCTGCAGAGGTATTGTTCCTCCTTCGCTGGTCTGAACCTGAGCATTGGCGACTATGTTATTAGGTTTCCTTGCCCCATTGGGTAGGAAGGTCCAATCACGATTGTCAGAATCGAACTTAAGGGTCTTAAAATCACCAGAGCTACTTTGATAAACATAGGTATTGTCAGGCATATTATCGACATGTTCAAAGGTCGACCACACCATCTCTGGATGACTATTTACCGTCCCCACCACATGCATACCAACCATGGCTAAGGTTTTCTCTTCATTTCCCTTTTTAATCCAAGGTCCTTGACTCGCACTGCGATCAAAAACAGGGACGACAGCTTGACTCAATATATAGCGACTCGGATCTTTTACTGTTTCGGCGTCAACCCAAGAGGTTTTTAACTCCATAGCTAAGGCGTTTTGATCGTATTCAATTGGATAACCATAGGCCATGGCAAAGCTTTCAACTTCATCAAGCTGACTTTGGGTATTAGGAAACTCAGCAGACTTACAAGCATTAAATGCTTTTTTACACTCGCCTACAATTTCTGAAGCACATTGCTGATACTTCTGCTGGCACTGCTTAAGCTGAGTATTCTTGTACTTTGTTGTAAAAAGCGCGAATACATCATTAGCATGTAAACCATAATAAACCAGCGACTGCTGCTGTGATATCAACACATCATTATTACCAGCCTGTCCTAACTCAATCTCGGCATCGACTTTGCTTTTGCGGGTCGTCAAGACCATAGGCCCTCGCCCCTGCAAAAACTCTCTATTCTTATGGGATTCGACCGACAAATTATAGAAAGTTGGAGAGGTATTAAAAACATGGCGCCCTTCTACCTCAGAAGTTAGCCATAAAAACATCTGCGCTCCCCAGCGATAGAAGTCACAAAGACTATTATCCTTAAAGTTAGCAAAGATAGGATCTAAACTATCTGCTGGATTGACCTTGCCGCTAGCGCTAACGGCTCCAGATAAAAACCAAGGCTTGATATCTGCGGTGCAGGTCAGTTTCACATCTGAGGGCAAGCGCGCATTGTCAACCAAATTGCGCCCATCAGCGGCCACCACATAAGGTAAGCCAAGCATAAGAGCGCCTAACGCACTCATACCCAGTTTTCTTGTGCCACTCACATGATTTGTGTGACTAATACGTTTTTTATTAATCATAGCTATCTCCTTAAGCTGTATTGCTCTCATTCCATTTTTGTGTGCTCACAGCTAAAGATTAGGTGACGAGAATAGCTTCTTCCTTCTGAGAACCTTCCATATTAACTATTTGAAAATATGTTGTTTATCATCTGATGTTATTACATTCAATTAGCACAAGACTCAAGGGCGGTAAGCGACTTGGTATTCTAAAAGCCAACTTTCAAACACAAAAAAACCAGCAATAGATGCTGGCTTTATTTAACAAGATTATTGTAACGTTACTGCACTATCTGCTTTGCATAAGCCTTAACATCATCCCAGTCGGTGTAATCGATAACTGATTTAGGATCCGTTGGACCATCAGTCATCTTCATAATCAACTGAATCATCAACCTGTCATACCAAGGCCATGCTGGGTAATCAACCTTACCAGCGATCACTTTGACCTGATTCGGCTTCCAAGAAGAAAGTTCGATAAACTTCTGCAGGTATTTGTTGTTATCAGGGTTTCGCTTCTCAGGCTTACGTGCAACAACGTTCACGCTAAAGAAAGCATTAGGTTTAGCTTCTAACTGAGACTGATGCTTGGCAACAAACTCAAATACCGATTTATGATAACTGCCATAAAGTACACAGGCGCCAAACACGACACTGTCATACTTGTCCCAATCTAAGCCCTCTGCCTCGGCTTCTTTAATGTGCATAAAATCGCAGCTATGTCCTTGTTCTGCAATCTGCTCGGCGATAACGCGGCTGATCCTAGCAGTGTGACCACCACGTGAATAATAAAGTACTAAAACCGATTTCATCTCTTCGCCTTATTCGCCGTTTTTATAAAAAGTCGCCGTTATTGTTACAGTTACATCCAAAATATTCAGGTTATTAGATCACAAATTAGCTCCAGCTCATATTATAGACATCAAAAATTGAGATACTGCTAGCTTGAGAGTATGATTGCCTGTGACAGATTGGGTTATTAGAATAATCTAATTGAATCTGAGATTATTGCTACAAAGGGTGGAGCTAGGCATGAGAAAAGATATTGATGTAGAAACCATGTTGTCCAACATCGAAAGTGCAGCGAAATGGCTAAAAGCCATAGCTAACCCTTACCGTCTAATGATTTTATGTCAGCTACTCGACAATGAACTTAGCGTAACTGAGCTAAATGAAACTGTACCACTGAGCCAATCGGCACTGTCACAGCATCTTGCGGTACTTCGCTCTGAAGACTTAGTGGCGACCCGCAAAAGCTCGCAAATCGTCTATTACACACTAAAAGATGAAGAAGTCAGTCAGGTGATCTCTATTCTGCACAACCGCTATTGTCCAGACCAATAATCTAGCACCCGAATAAAACAAAGCCTGCATCATGCAGGCTTTTCTGTATAAGGCTTTAGCACCGCTCTATTTAGCTTGGCTAAACTCGCTAGCAAACTCGTCCACTTTATCCCAATCCGTAAACTCAAAGGTGCCCTTGGTATCGGTCGGCCCCTTAGTAATCCACATAATGAAACGTATCATCACCCTATCAAATAACCTGTATCTGGGGTAATCGATCATCCCTGCAAATACCGCTCTTATCTTTGGCTGCCACATAGAAAGCGTCATGAACTTCTGCATATAAGGGTTTGTTTCAGGCGTATTCTTTAATGGCTTACGCGCCACCACATTCACACTGAAAAACGCGCTGGTTTTAGCGCTTAGTACCGCATGGTGACGATTAATATATTGGTATAACTCTGGCCTGTGTTTGCCATAGCGAATGCTAGCACCAATCAACACCTTATCAAACTCAGCAAGATTGTGAGACTGAGCTTGGCTAAGTTCCACTAGAGTCACCTGCTCTCCCGCTTGCTCACAGACATTCTGAATACGTTGGCAAATTCTATGGGTTTGCCCATCTATGGTGGAATAGATAATAAGCGTTTTCACAATTAGTTTTTCCAGAATGTCGGAGTAAAGAGAACAAGTAGAGTAAAGACCTCGAGACGGCCAAACAACATGGTCACAACCAATACCCACTTGGCGGGGTCACCTATGCTGGCATAGTTACTGGCAACTTCACCAAGTCCTGGGCCTAGGTTATTTAAACAAGCCACAGTGGCACTAAAGGCGGTAATGTCATCCATTCCCATCGCCATAAGAATCAGTAAACACACCACAAAGACTAAGGCATAGGCTGAGAAGAATCCCCATACCGCATCGATAACCCTATCGGGTAGTGCAACAGAGCCAATACGAATAGAGAACATGGCCCTTGGATGAACTAAACGCTTTAACTCGCGCGAGCCTTGCAGCAATAGCAGAACCATGCGAATCACTTTCATGCCGCCTGCCGTAGAACCACCACAGCCACCAATAAAGCTTGAAAAAATTAGCAGCATAGGGAGAAACAGCGGCCACATATGGAAGCTTTCAGTACCAAAGCCTGCGGTGGTCGAAATGGAAACCGCTTGGAACAACGCATAGTCTAAGGTTTCTTCCGCTGAGTCATAAATCCCCGTGTGTAACAGGGTTCCAAAACAGATAGCGGTTAATACCAACTGAATCACCACTAAAGCTTTAAACTCAGCGTCTTTAAAGTAAATTCTTAAATTAATCCCTTTGCGAGTGAAAGCCGCAAAATGCAGGCTAAAGTTAATCGCAGCCACCAACAGGAAGAATACGCAGATCATATTAATGGCAGGACTATCGAAGTAGCCCATACTGGCATCATGGGTAGAGAATCCACCAATAGCAATGGTCGAGAACGAGTGACAGATAGCATCAAATATTGTCATTCCAGCCACCCAATAGGCCGCTGCACAAGCCAAAGTGAGCGCCAGATAGATATACCACAACGCCTTAGCTGTCTCGGCAATCCTTGGGGTCATCTTACTGTCTTTTACCGGCCCAGGTATTTCGGCGCGATAGAGCTGCATACCACCAATACCTAGCACAGGCAAAATGGCGACCGCCAATACAATGATCCCCATCCCACCTAACCACTGCAAAAGGTGTCGATAAAACAATATCGCCTTAGGTAGTGAGTCTAATCCGACAATTACTGTTGCCCCAGTGGTAGTCAGGGCAGAGAAAGATTCAAAGAAGCTGTCCGTCCAGCTCAAATCCGGCTGGTTAGAGAAAATAAAGGGCACGGCACCGATAGAGCCCAGTACCGTCCAGAACATCACAACAATAAGAAAACCTTCACGGGTTCTTAATTCGGCTTTATGGTGACGGTTGGGATACCAAAGGGTAAAGCCCATAAATAGGCTGAGGAAAAATGCCTGGATAAAGGCGGTACCACCACCATCTTTATAGATAACAGCGACGAGGGCTGGTGGCAGCATAGTGATGGAAAACAGTCCGATTAGCAGGCCTGTAATTCTTATTATGGTTCTATATTGCATTGAACTGTTTTATCTTTTCGCATCATCTTCAATAAAATGCCATTTTCGCACAAAAGCTTAACACTTCACAGCGATAGCGTCATGGTGCAATCACCCTATACTTAAGTCCAAGTTAGCGGCAAAGGCCGACATACCTTAGGGCGTGCTCTAATCAAACTTGGCTTGAATGCGTCCCTGACTCACTGCGGCTAATGCCTTATTCAAGTCTGCTTGATGTTTCTTAGGAATCGCAAAAGCAATCTCGATACGCTCGCCAAAGACTTTATCTTCTACCAAGGCATCATATTGACCTAAGAGATGCTCCACATCCTTTAGCTGGTGGTAATCACAGCTCAAGTGACCAGCATGGCGAATTTGCTTCACCAGCGTCTCTAACTGATTTAACCCTTGCTTAAGACCCGAGGTATAAGCCCTAACTAAACCACCAACACCTAACTTGGTCCCACCATAGTAGCGCACGACGACAGCACCTATCTCACCAATATTACTGCCCTGCAGTGTGGCTAACATAGGTCTGCCGGCACTGCCTGCGGGTTCACCGTCATCACTTGAGCCGGTCGCCACATCGTTCCAAGGCTCAGCAAGCACAAATGCAGTGCAATAGTGACTTGCCCCGGGATACTCTTGCTTTATGTTAGTGAGTGCACACTTAAACTCTTGTTCCGACTGGCACTGAAATAGAAAAGAGATAAAGCGGCTATGCTTTATCTCTTCTTCAATAATTAATTGTGCCTTAGGAACTAAATATTGATCAGTCAACTAAGCCCAACTCTCGCGTCATGTTTTCATTTCTATCTTGGTGAACGATAACATTATCCTCGATACGTATGCCACCAAATGGGCGTAAAGTATCGACCGTATCCCAGTTCACCAACTGAGCACGTTTATCCTGCTTAAGCTCGTCCAACAAGGTATCTATGATATACAAGCCGGGCTCTATGGTTACCACATGGTTAGCTTCTAATACTCGCGTGCAGCGCAAGAATGGGTGAGCTTCTGGTGGTGCGATATGTGTGCCACGTTCATCACGCAAAAAACCGCCCATATCATGTACCTGTAGCCCAAGCATATGGCCTAATCCATGGGGGAAAAACTTAGCCGTCACACCTTGCTCAATTAACGTCTCGACATCACCGTTGGCTAGCTTAAAGTCCAATAACAGCTGGGCGACTTTTCTGTGGTTAGCAATATGTAGATCCGTATAACACACGCCCGGTCTTAACATATCGATAATCTCAAGCTGAGCCTTATCCATAGCTTGAATCAACTCATCGAAGTTGTTCTTTTCAAATGAATAGGTTCGAGTGATGTCAGAGGCATAACCAAAGTAGTTAGCACCAGCATCTATCAGGAATGAATACCTATGAAGAGGGTTTTGATGCTCTAGGGCTGTGTAGTGCAAGATCGCGGCATTCTCATTAAGGGCAATAATATTGTCATAGGGGACTTCATTCTCCCCTTGCCCCACAGCAGCAAGATAAGCACGCTGGATTTCAAACTCGCTAGCGCCATTATAAAAGGCATTTTTAGCCGCTAAATGCCCCTGGACAGCGATTTGGTTGGCTCGGCGCAAACACTCAAGTTCATACTGCGTCTTGTTGGCCCTATGGTAATGCAGATAGTTCAGTACAGCTTCTGGGTTACGCTGTTTGAAGCCAAGTACATCGGCAACATCCAGATGTTCACCAAGATAAGCCCAGCTTTCAATGTTCTTTGGCAACAACTCGGCGACTTGGTCAGCTTTAGTCAGCATTTTGATATCGAAATGCTGTGTCCAAAACATATCAGGTAGGTCACTCACCTTATGCCAGAAGTCCACAGGACGATAAAAAACCAATTGTGGCTTATCCAAACCATTAACGATTAACCAGCAATTAGGGTTATCCAACACAGGCAGCCAAGCCTTAAAGTGTGGATTCACCTTAAACGGGTAGTTCATATCATCTAAAAACTGGCGGTGTGGTTGACCCGAATGGATCACTAAGCCCGCAATCTGTTCTCTTTTACAAACCTCAGCAACCCTATGGTTCAGTTCAGCAATATGTCCATGGTAGTGCTTTGCCAAATGTTCCATCGTCATCATCCTATCGTCATTCAGTTAAGTTTTTTGTGCCAGTAAGATCGTGTCTTTTATCAATGATGTGCAGTGTATCACATAGAGTAAAAACCGCATGAAAAACACAACAATTAAACGATCGTTTAAATTGGTTGTTGAAATTTTCTTTTTTTAGGCTCAAACTGGGCAACAAATGGTCAAACATAGATCAAGCTCACACTAAGTTAAAACTCATCAATACTCAGTTCAAGCTTTTAGATGTGACATGGAGAGCCTGTTAAGCCAGCTTTAGCTTGGTAACAGCAAAGACTCTAACAAAAAGGAAGCAAGTAATGATTTACCAAAGCCCTACCATAGAGGTCGATTTTGTAGAGGATAATATTGCCCGCCTCTGTTTCAATTCATCAGGTTCGGTCAACAAACTCGACAGAGAAACGCTAACCGCCTTTGACGAAGCACTCGATGCCATTGCCAACAACAGCAAGATCCACGGCTTAGTGCTGACCACAGGAAAAGACAACTTCATCGTTGGCGCTGATATTACCGAGTTTCTAGGCATGTTCGCCCAATCAGAAGAGCAATTACTGGACTGGATCGCCCAAGCTAATGTCATCTTCAATAAATTAGAAGACTTAAACATGCCGACTATCTCGGCGATAAAAGGCTTTGCTCTTGGTGGTGGTTTTGAAACCGTTATGGCGTCGGATATGCGTATTGCCGACACCAGCGCTCGCATAGGTTTGCCAGAAACCAAACTTGGTCTAGTCCCCGGCTTTGGTGGCACAGTTCGTTTGCCTCGCATCATAGGTGCCGATAACGCCCTTGAATGGATCACTACAGGCAAAGAGCATAGACCCGATGCTGCACTTGCTGTGGGCGCAATCGATGCAGTCGTCGCGCCAGAGGCATTAGAAAGCGCGGCAATTCAGATGCTAAAAGATGCCATAGCTGAAACCTTAGATTGGCAGAGCCGCCGTGCCCGCAAACTTGCGCCACTGACTCTACCTAAGCTTGAAGCCATGATGTCCTTTGCAACCGCAAAAGGCATGGTATTTAAGGTCGCTGGTAAACACTATCCAGCCCCTATGACTGCAGTAGACGTTGTAGAGCAAGCGGCAAGATGTGAAAGAGCTGATGCCCTAAAAGTTGAACATCAAGCCTTTGTAAAACTCGCTAAAACCGATGTGGCTCAATCTCTAATTGGTATTTTCCTCAACGACCAGTTCGTTAAAGGCAAAGCCAAAAAAGCGGCTAAGCTGGCTAAAAATGTAGACAATGCTGCGGTTCTGGGCGCTGGTATCATGGGTGGCGGTATCGCCTACCAAAGTGCCAGTAAAGGTACGCCGATTGTGATGAAAGATATTGCTCAGCCAGCGCTTGAGTTGGGTCTAAATGAAGCTTCTAAGTTACTGAGCGCTCAAATCAAACGTGGCCGCTCGACTCCAGAGAAGATGGCTGGCGTACTCAATAACATCACACCTGCTTTAGATTATGCGCCAGTAAAACACGCAGATGTCGTGGTTGAAGCCGTGGTTGAGCACCCTAAGGTCAAATCTCAGGTATTGGCCGAGGTCGAGCAGCATGTATCGAACAGCGCCATTATCACCTCAAACACTTCGACGATTTCGATTAACCTGCTGGCAGAAAGCCTACAAAAGCCTGAGCGCTTCTGTGGCATGCACTTCTTTAACCCTGTGCACAAGATGCCATTGGTTGAAGTGATCCGTGGTCAGCATAGTTCAGATGAAACCATAGCATCTGTTGTCGCTTACGCCGCTAAGATGGGCAAGACACCAATTGTTGTCAACGACTGCCCAGGTTTCTTTGTTAACCGTGTCCTCTTCCCTTACTTTGCCGGCTTTAACGGCTTGCTTGCCGATGGCGCAGACTTCGCAGCGGTAGACAAGGTAATGGAGAAGCAATTTGGCTGGCCTATGGGCCCTGCCTACCTGCTCGATGTGGTCGGTCTAGACACAGGCCATCATGCACAGGCAGTCATGGCTGAAGGCTTCCCTGATCGTATGGCTAAAAACGGTACCGACGCTATCGATGTAATGTTTACTAATGAGCGCTTTGGTCAGAAGAATAGCAAAGGCTTCTATCAATACTCACTCGACCGTCGCGGTAAGCCGAAGAAGGAAGTGGATAGCGAGTCCTATCAGTTACTCCAAGCTGAGTTTGGTGAGCTTAAAGAATTTGGCGCAGATGAGATCATCGCTCGCACTATGATCCCTATGATCATCGAGACAGTGCGCTGTCTTGAGGAAGGCATTATCGCCTCTCCGGCCGAAGCTGATATGGGGCTCGTCTATGGCTTAGGCTTCCCTCCATTTAGAGGCGGCGTATTCCGTTACTTAGATACCATGGGTGTCGCTAACTTTGTCGCCCTTGCCGACAAATATGCACACTTAGGTGGCCTATATCAGGTAACAGACGCTATGCGTGAACTTGCTGCAAACAATGGCAGCTATTACCAAGCCTAATTAATGGGAAGGAACAGAATAATGAAACAAGCCGTTATCGTAGATTGCATTCGTACTCCCATGGGCCGTTCTAAGGCGGGCGTATTTAGAAATGTCAGAGCCGAAACCCTTTCAGCCGAGCTAATGAAAGCGCTGCTGGTACGTAATCCAAACCTAGACCCAAATGAAATCGAAGATGTCATCTGGGGCTGTGTACAGCAAACCTTAGAGCAAGGCTTCAACGTCGCGCGTAATGCCTCGCTACTTGCTGGTATCCCTAAGCAAGTGGGTGCAGTTACCGTCAACCGCCTCTGTGGCTCATCGATGGAAGCGATTCATCAAGCCGCTCGCGCAATTATGACAGGTATGGGCGACACCTTTATCATAGGTGGTGTTGAACATATGGGTCACGTGCCAATGAACCATGGTGTCGACTTCCACCCAGGCCTTGCCAATAACGTAGCAAAAGCTTCAGGCATGATGGGACTCACTGCTGAGATGCTAGGCAAGATGCACAATATCAGCCGTGAAGCACAGGATGCCTTTGCTGTGCGTTCACATCAGCGAGCCCACGCAGCGACACTTGAAGGTCGATTTGCCAATGAAATCGTGGCTATCGAAGGTCATGATGCCAATGGTGCACTTATCAAAGTCAGTCAAGATGAAGTGATTCGTCCTGAAACCTCTATGGAGTCATTAGCAGGTCTACGCCCAGTATTTGACCCAGCCAATGGCACAGTCACAGCTGGTACCTCTTCGGCACTGTCTGACGGTGCCAGCGCCATGTTAGTGATGGAAGAAGAGAAAGCGAAAGCCCTAGGTTTGCCAATACGTGCGCGTATTAAGTCAATGGCGGTAGCTGGCTGCGATCCATCCATCATGGGTTATGGTCCAGTTCCGGCCACTCAAAAAGCGTTAAGCCGTGCAGGCCTGTCGATGCAAGATATCGACCTCGTTGAGCTGAACGAAGCCTTTGCCGCACAGTCTCTGCCTTGTGTGAAAGATTTAGGCTTGATGGATCATGTGGAAGACAAAGTGAATCTGAACGGTGGTGCCATCGCCCTGGGTCACCCATTAGGCTGCTCAGGCGCTCGTATCTCGACGACCCTGATTAACTTAATGGAAAATAAAGATGCCACACTGGGTCTAGCAACCATGTGTATCGGCCTAGGCCAAGGTATCGCCACCGTATTTGAACGAGCTTAAACTCAAACTCGGCTAGAGTTTGAATAGCAAAATGCCACAGCTGTCGCTGTGGCATTTTTAATTCGGTTCTCTCAAAAAGTCGTAGATGTTTCACGTGAAACAACAGAGATCTTCAAGTCTTTCTTTAATTTAGCCTTTGGCTTTTTTAGTGTTTGACGCGATAACGAACACCGTAACTTCAACTCAATCTATAGCCTGCGGCCACGCTGAATGTGCAAACACTTCAGTGATACGCCACAAGTACAGTCCATGTAGGCTCTGCGACAGATTCTGATGTGAATGGATTCACAAATGCCGTGGTGGCATGGACGCCAAAGAACGGCCCTTCTGCCGAAGGTCACTGCCGTGTTCACACCTGATGATTTATCTCTTCGATTAACTAGTACTGTGTATTCTTAACTCAAAAATGAACATTAATCATTTAGTGCAAAGGATCTGTCGTGAGATTAGTAAATTGATGGTGTTCAAATAATGTTTACACTGACCCCACATATTCTTTAGCTTTGCTCGAAAAAACTAAATTTCGAATCAATCTGTAGACGCTCAATGTATAAATGCTTCAGTGACACGCCGCAGCAAGTACTCTGACCGCCATGGACGGTGGAAATGCCGCAAAATGTAGGGAACATTTTTGGCCCTGTGGGCTCTGCGGCAGATTCTGATGTGAATGGGTTCACAAATGCCGTGGTGGCATGGACGCCAAAGAACGATCCTTAAGCTAAATACTGCGTTCACACCGAACGTGGACTTCTTCAGTTCAGGTTTGCAGTACTAGATAGTTTTTGACTTACGTGAAAGCAAAAGCTTTTAAAGGAGTGGTAGCTCACAATAGAAAAGCGGGGGCTTTGGCTTTTACTAGCTTGTTACTTGCTGGCAGAATACACCTTTTTACTGTCAGTTAGATCATCAAAAGGTTTAGATATTAAAGAGTACTAAAGATTTAAATCTAATTTAGCTAGTTTCAACGCATCGTAACTACAGCACTAAATCGTAAACCACGATAAATGGTGCAACCTTTATTTAACGCTAAGTCCGCTCTACTAGATAAAAAATACTTTGCCAACTTAAGTAAATGCTAATAACCATAACAATATAAAACACTAGATCTGAAATCCGTTTTAACTTTCTGATTTCATCTGAGTTAAAGTCATATTCTAACGGCAAATCCTTTAGCAACTTATTCTTATGAAAATATTCAATTATGTAGACAGAAAAGGGAATTAAAACCACAACAGGATAAACGGTTCTAAAAACATACAATGAGATCACCACACAAACCGGGGCAACCAACAAGGAAAGAAACATGCCTAAATTTAATTCCGTAAAAAAATAAGCCTTTTTTTCTCCCCAAGATTCAAGGTTT
This sequence comes from uncultured Shewanella sp., assembly GCA_947503555.1. Classification (GTDB taxonomy): domain Bacteria; phylum Pseudomonadota; class Gammaproteobacteria; order Enterobacterales; family Shewanellaceae; genus Shewanella. The sequence continues at coordinate 62,585 of CANNEE010000020.1, read as the reverse complement.
CCAAGATGCACCCCTCGAATATAATATCTAAACAAAGAGCGTATTGAATGCATCATTGACTCCAAATAATTTGATATGCCACTACAGCAACAACGATGTGAAACATACTGACATCCTATAATAAAACAACAAGATACATGCTCATACTCTTGTATTCAATTGCTAGAATTTAGGCTTTCATACTGACATAGATGAACAGGCAACAGAAGTAGTGCAATAGTGCCATTTTGCTCAGAAAGCCAAGGTTTTTGTTAGACGTTGAACACTCTCAAACAGGCCATTAGATATGGACAGCGTTTATTTGGGCAGAGCGTTTACGGCGTCTCACAGGTGTAACTGCACATATTGCTCACCGCAGGTGATGGATAACAACATAAGATCAGACTAACAAATATCTTATTCGACCGAGATCCCCCTTTCAGCAAGACGCTGTAAAATCATCCCTGATGGCTCAAACCACCACATCCCCGTAGCAGATGCTTGCTGCTATGACTATCACTAATCAAAGATATCACTCACTAGTTAATAAGGTCTCACTCTGTTCATTACTATGTATAGAGTATGTGCAGATGCAATTACGAGCTTCCAAAACATGGATGTTTTGGCAGAGCTTACAGGGACGTACTTGCTGCGCCTCGTAATTGTATAGCACAGCACGCATTCCTATCGATTATTGATGTTTCACGTGAAACATTGCAATTAAACCCAAATAAGTATCTAACCCAATCTATTCCACAATATCCCAACACTAATACAATTCACAATCTAAGACTCACATTTCCCCTATGGCTTGGCTTGTTGCCAGCCTTAGCGTAAAATCTCTCTTCCGCTATTTTTTAGCTTTCTATTTTAATTTTTTATTTTAGTTATCTGGATTAATTATCATGGGCGACCAAAGCCAAATCACTTTTGAACAAGCACAGCACCAACTCGACGCGCTAGGCTTACGCTGTCCTGAACCTGTCATGATGATCCGCAAAACTGTGCGTCGTATGGCCGATGGTGAAACGCTACTGATTATTGCCGACGATCCAGCGACGACAAGAGATATTCCTAGCTTCTGTGAGTTTATGGATCACACTCTAATTGACAGTGACACTCAAGCAACGCCTTATAAGTATCTCATCAAGAAAGGCCTCTAAAAAATTCTGCAATAAGGTGGGCGACGCTCACCTTACTTCCCACCTAGATTCTCATTTCATTCATCTGCTTTGACTTGTCTCAAATGTAGGAAAAGACAACCTACTTATAATTGAAGTCACATTCAAAAACTCACTAAAGAGCGCCTCTTATGATACGACTCATTCTTGTGACTTTAGCCTTCTTACTCCCTTTCAGTATTATGGCAAAAACAACCGACTGGATGGTTGGTACCTGGGTTCCAGCAAAAGAAGATGAATCAAGCCAACTAAAAAAGTTAGTTGTCACCCAAGAAAACGATATTGTCCGCATTCAAGCTTGGCTCAACTGCGAAACCAATAAATGTCGCTCGACTATTAACCCTGCGACTCAGGTTTTCGAAAAGCGAATGCAAGTCACCTATACCCATTATCAAGCTAGATTTATCATCAACGATACCTTTGTCAGAGTCACCTTACGTGACCCCATGATGAGCTTTAAAATGGGAAGGTTGGTAGATTTGACAATTGCCGACCCAAAACTTGAGCAAGATATCAATACACAGGTCAGAATGATTGAACCAGGGAGTGAAGGCAGTGTAGATGAACCCTGTACCTGTGCATTTAACAGCAAGCGAATGTGGAACCCTGAAACTATCATTTGGAATGATGAGCGCTGGCGATGCACAGGTTACAACGAAGAAACTGGTGCCTGTTTAGATGTTGAAGTCGTCAAGGAAGATGAAAGCAAAAAATAGAAGCAAAGAGTTTGTGATTTGAAACACAATTCTTGTTTTACTTAAGTGATGTTTATGCGATAAATAGAACCAATTTTTGAAGGAAGCTTTCTTGCCTGCCTTAGGCAAGTTAATAACTACAATAAATTGGATATCTCATGATCAAACATAAGCTCACTCCTCTCTATACCGCTATGGCATTAAGCCTATCGACCTTTACCTGCGGCAGTCTTTATGCAGAAGATAAAGCTGCTAGCTGGCAGGTCAATGCACCGGCTAACGCCACTTTTAATCAGGTAAAAATTAACGTCGATGAAGGCACTTGGATGAATCTGAGTGTCAGTCCAGACGGTAAATACATAGTATTTGACCTACTTGGCGATATTTATCGTATTCCCATGGAGGGGGGTAAAGCTGAGCCCTTAGCAGAAGGCATTGCCTGGCAGATGCAGCCAAGCTATAGTCCAGACGGCAAATATATCGCCTTTACCTCAGATCAAGATGGTGGCGATAACATCTGGATCATGGATGCCGATGGCAGCAACTCTAGACCCGTTACCGACGAAACATTCAGACTGTTAAACAGCCCAGCTTGGAGTCCAGACTCAAACTACTTGGTCGCCCGCAAGCACTTTACGGGTAGCCGCAGCTTAGGTGCTGGTGAAGTCTGGCTCTATCACAAGTCTGGCGGCAAAGGCGTCAAATTAACTGAAAGACCCAATGAACAGAAAGACCTTGGCGAACCCGCTTACTCACCCGATGGCCGCTATATCTACTTTAGCCAAGATGCCACTCCGGGTAAGACCTTCCACTACTCTAAAGATTCAGTAAAAGGCATCTATAAGATTAAGCGCTATGACACCCAAAGCGGTGATATCGAAGTATTAGTCCAAGGTACAGGCGGCGCTATTCGCCCGACACCAAGTCCTGATGGCACTAAGCTCGCTTACATCAAGCGCGATGGTTTTCAGTCATCCCTATATCTATTGGACTTAAAGTCTGGCGAGAAAACCAAGCTTTATGGCGAGTTAGATAGAGATATGCAAGAGACTTGGGCGATTCATGGTGTTTATCCAACCATGAGCTGGACCCAAGATAACGAAAATATTTTGTTCTGGGCTAAGGGTAAAATCAATAAGCTTAACCTTGAATCAAAGCAAGCTGAAGTGATTCCATTTAGTGTCGATGCAGAACGTGCTGTACAGAGTGCAGTGAGATATCAGCAAAATCTCGATGAAGACAAATTTAACGTAAAAATGCTGCGTATGGCGCAGGTGTCACCTGATGGTAAAAAGGTTGTCTATGAGGCGTTAGGCAAGCTATGGCTTAAGTCACTACCCGACGGACGAGTAAAGCGCTTAACTAAATTAGATGAAGACTTGCGTGAGTTATATCCTCAATGGTCAAGGGATGGTAAACAGCTAGTATTCACTACTTGGGATGATAATCAGCAAGGTAGCGTCAAGCTGTTTAACCTCCGCAGTAAGAAGGTTAAAACCCTAACCCAAGAGCCAGGTAAATATGTAGAACCCACCTTCTCGCCGAGCGGCAAGCAAGTGGTCTATCGTAAGGCAAAAGGCGGCTATATTACCCCTAGAACTTGGTCGCAAGATCCTGGCCTCTATGTCGTCGATATTAAGGGTAAAAACAATAGCAAAATTACAGCGTCGGGCTTTCAGCCTCAATTTGGTGCGACGTCTGATAGAGTCTACTTTATGGATCAAGGAAAGACGCCAGAGTTTGCCTCGATTCAGCTAGATGGCTTTGATAAACGTATCCACTACACCAGTACCCATGCTACCGAATTTAGATTATCGCCTGATGGTGAAAACCTCGCCTTTGCCGAACGCTTTAAGGTTTGGGTCACTCCGTTTGCTAAACATGGCGAAACCATAGAGATAGGCCCCAAAGCGAATAACCTCCCAGTGACTCAACTCAGTACTCGTGCAGGTGAAAGCATTAGTTGGAACGGGAATAGCAACCAGCTCTACTGGACATTAGGTCCAGAGCTTTATCAAGTCGCCGTTGATACCAACTACCAAAAATCTAAAGAGAAAGCTGACACCAAGGGTAATCAGCCTAAAATCACCCAGATTGGTTTCACCCAAGATGCCGATGTTCCACGTGGAACAATCGCCTTTGTTGGCGGCCAAGTTATCACTATGGATAAAGACAAGGTTATCGATAACGGTGTTGTCATAGTCAAAAACAACAAGATTATCGCAGTGGGTGATAAGCAAAGTGTCGATATTCCTGCTTCGGCGCAGGTGATAGATATCAGTGGTAAAACCCTGATGCCGGGATTATTTGATGCCCACGCCCATGGCGCTCAAGGCGAAGATGAGATTATTCCCCAGCAAAACTGGCAGCAATACTCCAATCTATCTCTAGGGGTCACAGCGATACATGACCCATCCAATGACACCACAGAGGTGTTCGCCGCAGCCGAGCAACAAAAAGCTGGTCTTATTGCCGCCCCAAGAATCTTCTCAACCGGGACGATTCTCTATGGCGCTAACCTACCGGGTTACACCTCTCATATCGATTCGGTCGACGATGCCAAGTTCCACCTTGAGCGACTCAAGAAAGTGGGCGCCTTTAGTGTTAAAAGCTATAACCAGCCAAGACGAAATCAAAGGCAACAGGTCATTGCGGCTGCACGTGAACTAGAGATGATGGTGGTGCCAGAAGGCGGCAGTTTACTGCAACACAATCTGACTATGATTGCCGATGGCCATACAGGTATTGAACACTCGCTACCTGCAGGTGCTATCTACAATGATATTAAGCAGTTCTGGAGTCAAACAGATGTCGGCTATACGCCCACCTTAGTGGTGGCCTATGGCGGTATCTCAGGCGAGAACTACTGGTACGATAAAACCGATGTTTGGGCTCACCCAAGACTATCTAAATACGTACCTGCCGATCTATTACAGGCTAAATCTATGCGTCGCCCTAAAGCACCTGATGAACACTACAACCATTTCAATGTTGCTAAGGTCGCCAAAGAGATGAACGACTTAGGTATTAAACCTAACATTGGTGCCCACGGTCAAAGAGAAGGTTTAGCCGCACATTGGGAGATTTGGATGTTTGCTCAAGGTGGTATGTCCAACTTAGAAGCACTGAAGACCGCGACCATTAACCCAGCTAAACATTTTGCGATGGATCATCAGATAGGCTCCATTGAAAAAGGTAAGCTAGCAGACTTGATCGTTATCGACGGTAATCCACTTGAGAATATAAGAGATACGGATAAAGTCAGTTACACCATGGTCAATGGTAAGCTTTATAATGCTGAGACTATGGATCTGCTTAATGGCAAAGCAACCAAACGTAAGCCATTTTTCTTTGAGAAATAGCTAGTCGCAACCGGAATAAAAAAGGGAGTGTTTCACGTGAAACACTCCCTTTTTACTAACTTATGTACTCAGCCTCTCGTCGCCAATACCTCAATAGCGATAGAATTTATACTTGAGCCGACAGGCTCTCCCTAGGCTTCAAATTTAGGGTCAGAGTTAACACTACCCCTAATCCCCCCATCAGCGCCATGGTAAAGAAGAGGTCCGCCTTTAGCGTGTCATAATAGAAACCGGTAACAAATGTCACCAATGCTGTAACGCCCATGTACAGACCATTATAAAGCCCTTGGAACTTAGCCATTTGCGACTCGGGCAAATACAACTGAATAGCCCTAATTGCCGCCAGATGAGTCATGGCAAATGTTACCCCATGCAGTAGCTGACTCAGTGCAATCCAACCTGCCTGCTCTGCTAGGGCTAAGCCAGACCAGCGCAGTATGACACCAACCGCAGCCAATTGTAGCAACAGCTTAGGAGTAAAGTTCCCCAAGGCACGTTTGGCAAAAATGAACACCAGTATCTCACTAACAATAGAGATGCCCCATAAGGAACCAATCGTCGCTTCAGGGATCCCTATCTCTTGCCAATACACACTACTAAAACCGTAGAAGAAGCCATGGCTCCCCTGCAAGAGTGACAGAATAACAAGCAGCATAATCAAGTCATTGGTCACCCAAGGTTCCTGCTTAATGTTCAGTGCCTTTTTATCTAGCACCTTGTCATGCTTGATCTCAGGACACTCAATAGCTACCGACATCAACAGCAGACTACAACTCACCATTAGAATGATAGGCAAAGCCGCAATAGACCAGATATCAAAACAGTAGCCACCGATAAAGGTCGCACCAACAAATCCTAAAGAACCCCACATTCGCGTTGGGCCATAGCTGAGTAAATTACGCTTATCTAAGGTGGCGATAATGGCATCTGAGATACCAAAGCCAGGGGCGATAGCGGCATTAAATAATACTGTGATTAACAGCAGCACCAGAAAACTAGGTCCGGTGAACAGCATGCTTACCGCGGTAATCAAGCCAAGTAAGCTAATCCCTCTTAACGCATTTTGATACTGACTCTCATGTTTCACCAACATGGCACTACCTAGGCTAGCAAAACAGCGACTCACTAAACCCACTGCCAAAATGGTACCTATGGCTTCGCTGCCCATACCTAAATGACTTAGCCAGAGCTGATAGAAAGGAAGAAAAATACCAAAACAAAAAAAGAACTGAAAAACGTAATTAGAACACCAGATAAAAGCTGAATTATTTTGCGCCATTTAGGTACACCAAAGTCAAAATAGCAAACAGCCTAGTAACAAGAAAAAACTAGGCAAAAGGGTGAGCTATTTTCCCTCGGAATCGGTTTGAAGTAAACCATAACAAAAACAATCTTTTGTATGGTCATTTACCATACCGACCGCCTGCATAAAGGCATAACAAATAGTGGGGCCGACAAAGTTAAACCCTAGTTTTTTCAATGCCTTTGACATGGCTTCAGACTCGGCTGTCTGGGCTGGTACTTGAGCAAGGCTGTCGAAATCATTCACTATTGGCTCGCCACCAACAAAACTCCAAAGGAACTCAGAAAAATCACCACCTTCTTGAGTAAATGCCATATAGGCCTTAGCGTTTTTGATGATCGAGTTTACTTTAAGGCGGTTACGCACTATGCCGGGATTTTGCAACAACTCTTCGACCTTGCTTTCATCAAAGGAGGCTATCACCTCTGGTTCAAAGTTGGCAAAGGCCTGTTCGTAATTTTGCTGTTTCTTGAGGATTGTAATCCAAGATAAGCCCGCCTGCTGACCATCGAGGCATAGCTTAGCAAACAGCTCCTTGGCATCATAAACGGGCCTGCCCCAAACCTTATCATGGTACTCTTGATAAAGCGGATCATCACTTACCCATCCACAACGACTGATTTCCATAGCCTTCATCCTCAATAATTTGATTAATCAGATAAAAAATAACCTACATTTGCGCACTGCGACAAGGTATAATCGAAACCATTTTCTATATTAGACTCGACAACACAGACAAGTGAACATGACGACCAAACATGACGTAAAAACATTCCAGGGTTTTATCATGACCCTGCAGGAATACTGGGCGCAGCAAGGTTGCGCCATTGTTCAACCTTTAGACATGGAAGTAGGTGCAGGTACATTCCACCCAATGACCTTCCTGCGCTCTTTAGGCCCAGAGCCGTTGAGCAGTGCTTACGTACAACCTTGTCGTCGCCCAACCGATGGCCGTTATGGTGAAAACCCTAACCGCCTACAACACTACTACCAGTATCAAGTTGTATTAAAGCCATCACCAAGCAACATTCAAGAGCTGTATCTTGGCTCATTAGAAGCCCTTGGCATAGATATGAATGTGCATGATGTGCGCTTTGTCGAAGATAACTGGGAATCTCCAACTCTTGGTGCTTGGGGTCTTGGTTGGGAAGTATGGCTAAACGGTATGGAAGTCTCTCAGTTTACCTATTTCCAACAGGTAGGTGGCCTAGAGTGTAGTCCAGTGACAGGTGAAATCACCTATGGTCTGGAGCGCTTAGCCATGTATATTCAAGAAGTTGATAGCGTTTACGATCTTGTTTGGACTGATGGCCCTATGGGCAAAGTCATGTATGGCGATATCTTCCATCAGAACGAAGTTGAGCAATCTACCTATAACTTTGAACATGCCGATGTTGATGTGCTGTTCAAGCAATTTGAAGATTGTGAAAAAGCCTGTGAGCGCCTACTAACTTTAGAAAAGCCATTACCACTCGCTGCCTATGAACAAGTGATGAAAGCCTCTCACGCATTTAACATGCTTGATGCCCGCCATGCTATCTCTGTTACCGAGCGCCAACGTTATATTCTTCGCGTTCGAACCATGGCCAAAGGCGTAGCCGAATCCTATTATCAAGCCCGTGAAGCACTAGGCTTCCCTATGTGTAAGTAGAGGAAAGAAAGAATGAATTGTGAAAACTTACTCATTGAAGTGGGAACAGAAGAGCTTCCACCTAAGGCACTGCGTATTCTAGCAGAGTCTTTCGTTGCAAACTTCAGCGAAGAACTAAAAAAAGCAGAGCTGCAATTTGAAGCAGCTAATTGGTATGCGGCCCCTCGCCGCCTAGCCATTGAAATTAAGCAGCTAGTAACAGCACAAGCAGACAAAGTTGTTGAAAAGCGCGGACCCGCTATCGCCCAAGCCTTTGATGCGGACGGTCAGCCAACCAAGGCTGCGATGGGCTGGGCTCGCGGTAACGGTATTAGCGTAGAACAAGCTGAGCGCTTAAAGACAGACAAAGGCGAGTGGCTACTGCACAAAGCAAAAGTCGTTGGTGTAGAAACTAAGAGCTTAGTACCAGAGATGGCTCAGCGCGCACTGGATAAGCTGCCAATTCCTAAGCCAATGCGTTGGGGCGCCAACAAAACCCAGTTTATTCGTCCAGTACATACCATCACCATGCTACTCGGTGGCGAGCTTATCGACGGCGAAATCCTAGGTATAAAATCTGATCGTATTATTCGCGGTCACCGCTTTATGGGCGAATCTAGCTTTGAATTAGATCATGCTGACAACTACCTAACGGCACTTGAGCAGAAAGGTAAAGTCCTGGCCGATTACGAAGCGCGTAAGCAGATGATCAAGACCGATGCTCAAGTCGCAGCGGAAAAAATCGGTGGTGTAGCCGATCTTGAAGATGACCTATTAGAAGAAGTGGCTTCTTTAGTCGAGTGGCCAATTGTACTGACGGCTAACTTTGAAGATAAATTCTTGGACGTGCCACCTGAAGCCTTGGTTTACACCATGAAAGGTGACCAAAAGTACTTCCCTGTTTTTGATAAGTCAGGACAATTGCTACCTCACTTTATCTTTGTCACTAACATTGAGTCTAAAGATCCTCAGCAGATTATCTCAGGTAACGAGAAAGTGGTTCGCCCTCGCCTAGCCGATGCCGAGTTCTTCTTTGAAACCGATAAGAAGCACAGCCTTGAGTCTCGTCTGGCTAGCCTAGAGACAGTTATCTTCCAGAAGCAACTGGGCACCATCAAGCAACGTGTTGAGCGTATCTCGGCTATTTCTGGTTTTATCGCTGACAGCATTGGCGCCAATAGCGAAGAAGCTAGCCGTGCAGGCTTGCTTTCAAAGTCAGACTTGATGACCAATATGGTGATGGAATTTACCGATCTTCAAGGCACCATGGGTATGCACTATGCTCGCCTAGATGGTGAGACTGAAGCGGTTGCGCAAGCACTACAGCAGCAATATAAGCCTAAGTTCTCTGGTGATACTGTACCGACTGCGCCTATCTCTATGTGTGTCGCACTCGCAGAAAAACTAGATACCCTAGTGGGTATTTTCGGTATCGGCCAAGCACCTAAGGGCGCTGCGGATCCCTTTGCTCTGCGTCGTGCCGCTATCGGTATTTTGCGCATCATAGTTGAAAACAAGCTGTCATTAGATCTTGTAGACCTGATTGCCAAAGCACAGGCTCTACATGGTGATAACCTAAGTAACGACAAGTGTGCTGAACAAGTACTTGAGTTCCTAATGGGTCGTTTCCGTGCTTGGTACCAAGATAAAGGCATCGAAGTCGATGTGATTCTTGCAGTACTTGCTCGCCGCCCAACTAAGCCAGCTGACTTTGATAGCCGTATCAATGCAGTAGCTCACTTTAGAACCCTAGAGCAAGCCGCTGCACTAGCTGCGGCCAACAAGCGTGTATCTAACATTCTTGCTAAGGTTGAAGGTGAAATTGAAACTAACGTAGATACAGGCAAGTTAGTTGAGCCGGCGGAACAAGCCTTAGCAGCTAAGCTAGCTGAGCTTGAACCTCAATTAGCGCCACTCTTTGCTAACGGTGACTACCAGCAAGCATTAGCGCTATTGGCCAGCCTAAGAGAAAGTGTCGATCAGTTCTTTGAAGATGTGATGGTTATGGCAGACGATGAAGCGCTAAAACGCAATCGTTTAGCCCTACTTTCCACTCTGCGAGGCCAATTCCTACACGCTGCGGATATTTCACTGCTTCAATAAGCTGATATGAAATAACCTAAAAAGCCCCGTTAACAAACGGGGCTTTTTTGTATTAGGGGTAGAAGGAATGACTAAAAAAGAATTAACTTTTCATGCAATTGGTCAAACGTCGGCCTATCGAGTGACACCTTAATCAGTAAATTATCTAACTGCTCATCACTGAGCTTATCTGCCTTTCTCAGCATAGAACATTCACTAATAATATTGGCTCGCCAAATCGCCTTAGCGATATCACTATTTGGTTGGCTGCTGCTATTGGCAAGCTGAGTTAAGTGACCAACAAAGCTTTGAGGAAGCTGCCAACAACGCACTAACAAGGCACTTAAAATAAGCGACTTGGATGTCATTACTTGACGAAATAGCGATGAGCAGGGTTGCTCACTAACATCGGCATCGATAAAGGCATCGAGTAGAATTTTAAAGATGGCAATTTTACCTACGTCATGCAATAGACCAAGCATAAAGCCAGTATCCTGATCTTCTTCAATCAATTCACCAACGAGAAAAGCAACCTGCATTGAGTGACGCCAGATTTCAGCACCAAAGCGGCGAAAATAGATAGGCTTAACATCTATCATCTCTTTAACTACACAAGAGGTAATCAAACGCCGCAATTGCTCTCTTCCAAGCTGTACTACAGCCTGTTGTAAGTTGGTAATATCTTTATCACTGCGCTTAAACAGAGGTGAATTACAAAGCTTTAATACTTCAGCACTTAACACAGGGTCCTGCTGAATCAGCTTAAGTACATCCTTAGTGTCGAACGCTTCGTTACCTAACTTTTCATCTAACTCTAAAGCTCGTGTTGGCAGCTTTAACACCTTATCTGCTATCGCTTGTGGTGACGCTAAAGCCAGCTCAACTTGTTTCATTACCTTTTGCTCTAGGCTATTCGCCGCTCCGCCATTATCTCTGGCTCGACTGGGAAACAATAGACTATAAAACATAGCGGTAACATCCACTTCGACCCTTGCTGTGCCAAGGGGAGGCTCGATAGAGGGCTGCGCCACAATATTCGCTTTTTTTACCTGGGTTTTCGCTAAGACTTGGGGTTGACTGAAAGCTTGAGGCCTTTCGACAGCCTTGTTATCCCTAACGTTAAACAGTTTATTAAAAATTCGCTTCACTAAAAGAAATCACTTTGATTAAACACAATTTAACTCGGTACCTACTATCACTAGGTTGAATGACCAAGCACATTCCAATCCTTAAATTCTACACCTTCGGCTAATTTAAGATCATGCGATACACCACAAACTCAAGGTCAAAAATGTAAATTAGTAATATGTAAGCCTAGACAAAATAATCCTGAATAAAATCAGCTAGCGAAAATTAACAATTCAGAATATGGTAACTATAAAATTTAGCTTAGGAGCAACTACGTGAGCGCCTCACTGTTCATCTTTCAAATTAGCGAAAATGCACTATTTGTGGATGCATCTCGCTACAAAAGCGAGATTAACGATGATCAGCTTCAACACTTGATTCTTCAGCTAGAAAAATCGGCTCTAAATAATAAAGCAGATGCTTTTCATCCAAGCTTCAAACTAACCAACTCGGTTGTCGATGCTGTTCCAGGCATGTTCAATCTCACCCTATATTGTGAAAATCACCTCAAGCTAGACTTGCTAGAACAAGCCTTAATCTCACTATGGGAACAGCTTGTTGCTCAAGGGGCAACTGACTCTATAAGTCATCAAACGAATAGGGAAATTATCATCCCCACCATTTATGGACTTGGGAGTCATCAGCACTTAGGGCCAGACCTTGGAATTGTCGCTAAACATAATGGACTATCACCAGAGCAAGTTGTAGCACTTCATAGCCAAGCAATATATCAAGTCTACTTTATTGGCTTTCAGCCCGGCTTTGCCTATCTTGGTGGGCTGACGCCTCAACTTTATACGCCAAGGAAAAAGCAACCGAGAAAGTGCATCCCTAAAGGCTCAGTTGCCATAGGCGGGGAGCAAACTGGCATCTATCCTAATGATTCTCCGGGCGGTTGGCAGATAATAGGTCACAGCCAAATTCAGCTATTTGATTTTGACTCCCATGATTCACCCTGCCTATTAAAAAGTGGTGATAAAGTCAGATTCAAAGCGGTAACTCAGTATGCTTAATATTCTCAAGGCAGGCTTTTTCAACACGGTTCAAGATTTTGGCCGCGCTCACTATAAACATTTCGGTGTAAGCCTAACAGGCGCATTAGATAAACCTGCAATGACAATCGCCAATCAGCTAGTCGGTAACCTAAACAGCGCAGCGGTCATCGAAGTCAGTTTAGGCCCTTTAGAAATGGCTTTTAACGACCATAGAAAAGTGGCCTTAACTGGAGCCGACTTTAACGCCACACTTGATAACCGACCTGTCTATCCTGGTTGGATGTTTCACGTGAAACCTAGCCAAAAACTTAGATTAACCCACGCAAAATTGGGGGCTAGAGCCTACATCGCTATCGAAGGCGGCATTCAAGTAAAGGCTATCATGCAAAGTATGGCCACAGATCTCAATTCAGGAATAGGCGGCCACCATGGGCGTTCCTTACAACAAGGCGACAGTCTAAGCTTAGGCCAACAGCATCAAGCAGAACCCCTAAACAAACCACCTGTGGCTGTCATTCTACCTAAGATAGATAAGCGTATCAGAATCATTGCAGGACCCAATTTTACAAACTTAACAGCACAATCACAGCAAGCGTTAATAGAACAAACTTGGCAAGTCACTCCCAGCAGCAACAGAATGGGACTCAGACTTGAAGGGCAAGCACTGCAATTTAAAGAGTCACTAGAGATGTACTCCCACGGAGTAATACCGGGCACGATTCAATTACCCCCATCTGGGTTACCTATTGTGTTGCTTGCCGATGCACAAACGACAGGCGGCTACCCAAGAGTCGCCCAAGTTATTCAGGCAGATATTCATAAACTTGCCCAGCTAAGAGCCGGTGATAAATTCACTCTACAACTAATCAATATCGATAAAGCCAACAAAGCCAATGCTAAACTTAAAGCCTATCTTAATCAGATTGAAACTGGTCTAGCGCCAAAGACTAGACAGATAAAATAAAACAGGAACTAAAATCAACCATGGTTAATTCCACTCGAGTCAATCAAATACTGACCTTAGATCTTAATGCTGATTTAGGGGAAGGTGGCCTATATGATGCCGAGTTATTACAGCTCATAACCAGTGCTAACATAGCCTGTGGTGCCCACGCTGGTGATAGTGAAACCATGAAAAGAACAATTCTTGCTGCCAAGCACAATCAAATACGCATAGGTGCTCATCCTAGCTTTCCTGATAGAGAAAACTTTGGCCGCAAGAGTATGGATATCCCCTCTGACACGCTATACCAAAGCCTGTACCAGCAAATAACGCTATTAGCCGAGCTGTGCCACCAGCAAGCGTTAAAAATTGACTATATCAAGCCCCATGGCGCCCTATATAACTTAGCTGCAGAAGATAAGACCTTAGCCGACTTGATTATCAAGTTAATCACTAGACTCAAGGCCGAAGCCCTATCAAACCAAATCACAGGTATTAATCACAATCTCAAATTGATGATGTTGGCAGAATCAAGCTGCTGCAGCTGGGCAAAAGAAGCGGGAATTGAAATCATTAATGAGGCATTTGCCGACAGACGTTATATAAAGTCTCAAACCAGCAAAGCCATACTCTGCCCGCGAACTCTGCCCGGCGCTATGATAGAAGACTTGGAGCTAGTGATAGCTCAAGTGAAGCAACTGAATTCTCATCAAGCTATCCAAACCCTAGAAGGCGACCACCTGATTATCAACACGGAAAGTATCTGTATCCATGGTGATGGCCCCCAAGCCCTCATCTTTGCTAAAGCGATCGCAAACGTATTAACGCATTCAGACGGCTAATTTTTATTAACATCAAAAAACAAAAAACCGAGCAAAATGCTCGGTTTTTTATCGTAAAGCTCAGTAGGCTTAAACGTCTAAGTTAGCCACATTCAATGCATTAGACTCGATGAAGTCACGACGAGGCTCAACTTGGTCGCCCATTAGCGTAGTAAACAGCTGATCTGCAGCTACCGCATCTTCAATAGTCACCTGAAGCATACGACGAGACTCAGGATCCATGGTGGTTTCCCACAGCTGCTCTGGGTTCATCTCACCCAATCCCTTATAGCGCTGGATATACAAACCACGCTTAGATTCGCTCATTAACCAATCTAGGGCTTCAACAAAGCTAGAAACCTCTTTAACACGCTCACCACGTTTAACATAGCCACCCTCTTCGATTAGACCATCTAAAGCTTCAGCCAATTGGCCCATAGCTTGGTAATCAGAAGATTGGAAGAACTCATAGGTAAACAGATAGCAGTTATCGATACCATGCTTACGCAGAGTCAACTTAGGTAGATAAACATGACGTTCTGCATCCATTACTGGTTCAGCACTATAGAGTACGCCGCCAGTTTCACGGTTTTCTAAGTCGGCAACGAGGGCATCACACCAAGCTTTTACTTTAGCTTCGTCAGCAAGCTGCTCATTAGTCAGCTTAGACTGATAAAGCATACGCTCGGTTAACACGCTTGGATAACGCATATCTAAACGGTCGATAATGGCTTCAACTTCGCGATATTGATTAACCAAAGCTTCTAACGGAGCACCCGCCATAGGTGGTGCACTTTGCGATGGATAAACGCTACCACCATCTAACGCCAAGGTAGTTAGGTATTCAGTTAAGGCAGGATCGTCTTTGATATACTGCTCTTGCTTACCTTTTTTCACCTTATATAGCGGTGGCTGAGCGATATATACATATCCACGCTCAATCAACTCAGGCATTTGACGGAAGAAGAAGGTCAATAGCAGAGTACGAATGTGTGAACCATCCACATCAGCATCGGTCATGATAACGATATTGTGGTAACGGGTTTTATCTGGATCGTATTCATCACGACCAATACCGCAACCTAGCGCAGTAATTAGGGTCGCGACTTCTGCAGATGAAAGCATCTTATCGAAACGCGCTTTCTCTACGTTTAGAATCTTACCTTTTAGTGGCAGAATCGCCTGATTCTTACGGTTACGTCCCTGCTTAGCACTACCGCCCGCAGAGTCACCCTCCACTATGTATATTTCAGAAAGACCTGGATCTTTCTCTTGGCAGTCGGCAAGCTTACCTGGCAAACCACCTAAATCTAAAGCACCTTTACGACGTGTCATTTCACGCGCTTTACGAGCCGCTTCACGGGCGCGAGCAGCATCGATAATTTTGCCCACAATCGCTTTCGCTTCATTTGGATGCTCCATTAGGTAATCACCTAACTTTTCACCCATGGTCTGCTCTACCGCAGATTTCACTTCGCTCGATACTAGCTTATCTTTAGTTTGCGAGCTGAACTTAGGATCTGGCACCTTCACCGAAATAACCGCAGTTAGACCTTCACGGGCATCATCACCGGTGGCGCTGGTTTTGCCTTTCTTGTTAAAACCTTCTCTTTCCATGTAACTGTTTAAGTTACGTGTTAGCGCGCTGCGGAAACCCGCAAGGTGAGTACCACCATCGCGCTGTGGAATGTTGTTGGTGAAACAGAAGATGTTTTCTTGGAAGCCATCATTCCATTGCATCGCAACTTCTACGGTAATACCGTCTTCACGCTCTTGAATGAAGTGGAAGATATCTTTGTTAACAGGCGTTTTATTCACATTCAAATAATCAACGAATGAACTGATACCACCTTCATATTTAAAGAACTCATCACGATTATCACGCTCATCAACAAGACGAATACCCACTCCAGAGTTAAGGAAAGATAATTCACGAACACGCTTTGCTAGAATATCGTAATGGAACTCTGTATCAGAGAAGGTTTCACCACTTGGCCAGAAACGGATTTCGGTACCTGTATTGGTCGCTTCACCTATGACCTTAATCTCTTCGTTAGGTTCACCCATGGTGTAGAACTGTTCATACAGCTTACCGTCACGACGAATAGTCAATTGCAGCTTTTCAGACAGCGCGTTTACCACTGAAACACCTACACCGTGCAAACCGCCAGAAACCTTATAAGAGTTGTCGTCGAACTTACCACCAGCGTGAAGTACCGTCATAATAACTTGAGCCGCTGAAACACCTTCTTCTGGGTGAATAGCAACTGGAATACCACGACCATCATCTTTTACCGATACAGAACCATCGGCGTGAATAGTGATGATAACGTCATTACAATGGCCAGCTAGGGCTTCATCGATAGAGTTATCGACAACTTCGAATACCATGTGATGTAGACCGGTACCATCATCAGTATCACCAATGTACATCCCTGGTCTCTTACGTACCGCATCAAGGCCTTTTAGTACCTTAATACTCGAAGAATCGTAACTATTCTCTGACATATTATTCTCTCGTCGTTTATTCAACTAACGTTACCCGCCCTTGCTCCACATGGAACACCTTAGAAGGCGGCTTAGGTAACGAATCGACTATTGCTGCAGGTTCAATCGCGGTCACAAACACTTGCGCGCCGGTATCGGTTAACTGCTGAAGCAATAGCTGCCTGTGCTGAGCGTCCAACTCAGATGGAAGGTCATCCACCAGATAGATACTATTTTTATCTATTTGCTGTTTGAGCAACTTTCCCTGTGCAATACGTAATGCACAGACTAATAACTTTAATTGTCCACGGGACAAAGCGTCCTGAGCGGGTAAGTTACCCACCCTCAATCTTAAATCTGCTTTATGGGGTCCGCCGTTGGTATAACCCGTGGCTAAATCTCGGGAATACTGATTCTCAAGTAACTGAGCAAAATCAGTTTTACTATCCCAACCTCGAGTAAATGAGACTTTGACATCAACCTGAGGTAAAAACTCTCCGATTATACCCTTAAGTAACGCATTTAACGAGTCTACATATTGGTTTCGTATATTTGTGACTAGTTCCCCATAGCGCACAAAATCTTTATCCCAAAAATGAATCGTTTGATAATCAGCTTCATCCCTAAGTAGCTGATTTCTTTGTTTTAAAATACGCTTAACATTGGTCCACGCTGTATAGAACTGTTGATCAGCATGAAAGGCGCCCCAATCGATAAACTGTCTACGGGCCTTTGGTCCCTCAAAAAGCAGAGAAAAACTTTCTGGCGTAATAACCTGAATGGGTAATGTATCGGCCAAAACAGATAAGCGTTTGACCTTATCCCCATTCATTTTAACTTGAGTCTCACCACTGCGTAGCCGTCTTAAGCCAAGCTTTAGATCACCTTCAGCCTTTTGCAGCTCGGCAAAAAGCGTCAGATCGTCGGCCTCACGATTAATCACTCTTTGAGAAAGATGACTGCGAAACGATCGCCCCATCCCCAAAAAGTAGATAGCTTCAAGCACACTGGTTTTGCCACTGCCATTTTGGCCATAAATAAGATTCAGCCCACTACCTGGAAGCAGTTGGGCTGAATGAATATTACGGAAGGTACCAATTTGTAAGCGTGTCAGACTCATAATGTCTTTGACTGTAAAGCAGAGTTAGCAAGGAATGACTCCTTGCTACAACCACTACAAACGCATCGGCATTACCACATACATAGAGTCTTCTTCGGCATGATTTTCTATCAAGGCACTGGAGTTACTATCTATTAGGGTAATACGCACATCATCGGACTTAAGGCTATTAAGCACATCGAGCAGATAGCTCACGTTAAAGCCCATCTCCAAGGAGTCATTTTCATATTCGACGTCGATAATCTCTTCCGCTTCTTCCTGCTCAGGGTTGTTAGCCGTAATCTTAAGCAGATTGTTCTCTAACAATACTCGAACACCACGGAACTTCTCATTGGATAATATTGATGCCCGGGTCAATGCTTGTTTCAACTGGTTACGACTGGCAATCACTACCTTGTCACCGCCTTTTGGCAGTACTCGACGATAATCAGGGAAGCGACCATCAACTAGCTTACTGGTAAAGACTGCATTCGCCGTTGTAGCACGAATCGCATTTTCACCGATAGCAATCATGATGTCCTGTTCATCGCTATCCATAAGGCGAACCAGCTCCATCACACCTTTGCGCGGCACAATAACTTGCTTCTCAGGTAGATTAGCCTCGATCATTCTATGACTCAGCGCCAATCTATGGCCGTCCGTCGCGATAGAGCGCAACACATTACCTTCGGTTTCAAGCAGTAAGCCATTTAGGTAATAACGCACATCTTGGTTAGCCATAGAAAACTGGGTCGCATCGATAATCGACTTCATCGTACCCTGTTTAAGGCTAAATTCGATTTCGGCTTGGAAGGCTTCTACGTTTGGATATTCTTCGGCGGGTAGAGTGGCTAAGGTAAAGCGACTACGACCGCAACGCAGCAACCAACGGTTTTCTTGCTGCTCTATTTTTAATTCGGTTTGATCAGGCAGTGATTTAACAATATCCAGTAACTTCTTAGCCGGTACTGTTGTACGGCCTTCTTGGATCTCACCTTGAAGCTCGGCTTGTCCTACCAACTCTACTTCTAAATCTGTACCAGTCAACTTCAGTGAGTGACCACTTACTTCCACAAGGAGGTTGGCCAAAATAGGTAAGTTATGTCGTCTTTCGACCGCGCCACATACGAGTTGAAGCGGCTTTAATAGGGCGTCCCTATCAATTGAAAATTTCATATTCCTATATCCCTGATTAAGAAGATAAAGTTCGAATCAAGTTTGCGTAATCTTCTTTAATATCGTGACTCTCTTCCCTAAGCTGGGCAATCTTACGACAGGCATGAAGCACTGTCGTATGGTCACGACCACCAAAAGCGTCGCCAATTTCAGGCAGACTTTGGTTCGTTAATTCTTTTGATAATGCCATCGCCATCTGTCTAGGTCTAGCAACACTACGAGAACGACGTTTAGATAGCATGTCAGCCATCTTAATTTTGTAATACTCGGCAACCGTCTTTTGAATATTATCTATTGTCACTAGCTTCTCTTGTAGTGCTAATAGATCTCGCAATGCTTCGCGAACAAAGTCGATAGTAATAGGTCGACCAGTAAAGTTAGCATTGGCAATAACGCGGTTTAATGCCCCTTCAAGCTCACGAACATTTGAACGTAGACGCTTGGCGATAAAGAAAGCCACCTCATCGGCAAGATTAATACCGCTCTCTTGGGCTTTGCGCATTAAAATAGCAACACGGGTTTCTAGCTCTGGTGGCTCAATGGCAACGGTTAACCCCCAACCAAAGCGAGACTTTAATCTATCTTCAACACCATCTATCTCTTTTGGATAGCGATCTGAAGTAAGAATGATCTGATGATTACCTTCAAGCAGTGCATTAAAGGTATGGAAAAACTCTTCTTGGGATCTGTCTTTATTAGCAAAGAACTGAATATCATCGATAAAGAGTGCATCGACACCGCGATAGTAGCGCTTAAAGTCTTCAATAGCATTGTTTTGCAATGCTTTAACCATATCCTGAACGAAGCGTTCAGAGTGCATGTACACGACTTTAGCATCTGGCTTATTCTTAATAATGCCATTACCTACAGCGTGCAATAGATGAGTTTTACCTAGGCCAGTTCCACCATAAAGGAACAGTGGGTTATAGGCACCACCTGGATTCTCTGCTACCTGCAACGCAGCTGCCTTACCTAGCTGGTTAGATTTACCTTCAACAAAGTTATCGAACTGATATGTAGGATTGATGTTGCTACGGTAGTTAGCATTCACTTTAGGCTCATTATTACCACTAAAGGAATCACTTAAACTGGCAGTATTGGTTTTTTGTGTCGTGGCTTTAGTCGCACTGGCCTTGGCTTGGGGTTTTACAGCAGAAGGACGACTACCAATATCAAAGCGTAGCTTAGGCGCATCACTGCCCATCTGCTCGACAAAGAATTGGTTAATGATGTTGATATATTTATCTCGTACCCAGTCCAATACAAAACGGTTAGGTGCGTATAGCACTAACGTATCACCATCCATTTCGGCTTGTAACGGTCTTATCCACATACTGAACTGCTGAGCTGAAAGCTCGTCTTGCAGCCTACCGATACATTGTTGCCAAAGTGAAACCGCCACGGACTTATCCCCAAACATCATTACAAAAGAGGAGTATTCTATAATGAGCCGCCGCTGATCGCTATCCTTAAAATGCATTTATCCCCAGCAAGATCGTTAATATTTTGCTTGACAGATCATTAAAGATCAAAAACGATCCTTTTAGCCTGAATGATCTTCAAGCCCCCCTTGGTTAAGGGATCGGCTTTGATCTATAATCAGCAAAATTTGATCAGCTTTTTGATCCTATGATCCACAAGATGTAGTAGCCGTACACAGAGTTATCCACATCCTGTGGTGTATTTAGTCGAGTTAATCAGATTTTTTATTGGTAGAATTTACTCACTCAGAGTGATTGCTTATTGACGGCAAAACTTAAAGTGATTACAATTCGGCCTCTTTTTTGCCCTTACCTCTGATTTTCAGAGATAAGCAATATTCACTAACAAAGACGGATTGCCATCATGAGTAAACGTACTTTTCAACCTAGCAACCTGAAGCGCAAGCGTTCTCACGGCTTCCGCGCTCGTATGGCGACTGCAAACGGCCGTAAGATTTTGGCTCGTCGTCGTGCCAAAGGTCGTGCAAGTCTTTCTGCTTAATTTAAGCAGGTCGACGTCAGGTGACTAGTTACACCTTTGCGCGGGAGTTACGCTTGTTAACTCCCGCTCAATTTAAATCAGTATTTAATAACCCCATCAAAGCATCTTCTGCTGAAATAACCCTTCTTGCGATACCTAACGAGGATAACCATCCACGTCTAGGGCTTACTGTAGCTAAACGTTTTGTTAAACGAGCTAATCAACGCAATCGTATTAAACGTGTTATCAGAAACAGTTTCCGTTTAAATCAACATAATTTGCCTCCATTGGATATAGTTGTGTTGGTAAGAGGCGGCGTGCTAGAGATGGAAAACCCTGAACTCAAAAAACTGGTAGAAAAGCTATGGCGCAAACTAAGTCGCCGTTACAATGGCTAACAATCACGTTAATTCGTGGCTATCAGTTGCTTATCAGCCCCATGTTGGGTCCTCGCTGCCGCTTTACTCCGACTTGCTCACACTATGCAATAGAGGCAATTATGGTTCACGGAACCATCAAAGGGTGTTGGCTTGCGATGAAACGCATTATAAAATGTCACCCTTTACATGATGGCGGTAGTGATCCCGTCCCCCCTAAAAACGATAGGTGTAATAAATAAGGCTATGGAATCTCAACGCAATATATTGCTTTTAGGACTGCTGTTTGTCAGTTACCTACTGTTTAATCAGTGGCAGCTCGACAAGGCACCTAAACCCATCGCAACTGAAACAACAGTCGCGACTCAAGCTCAATCTCAAAACGCAAACAGTGCTGATGTTCCACAGTCCGACTCCCAAGTATCGGAAGCATTAGTGGTATCGAAAGACTTAATCACAGTAAAAACTGACGAGTTTGATCTAAAAATCAATCCTGTTGGTGGTGATATCGTCTACGCCGCACTACTTAATCACGATAAGGAACTAGACTCAGGCGAACCTTTCGTTCTACTGGAGCAGAAACCAGGGTTCACTTATATCGCGCAAAGTGGTCTTATCGGTCCAAATGGCATCGACTCTAGTAAAGGCCGTGCGGTATTTAGCGCTAAAGCTAACAGCTATACCTTAGCTGATGGCCAAGATACTCTTGAAGTACCGCTAACTTATGTGGCAGATAATGGTGTGACTTATACCAAAATCTTCACTTTCCATCGTGGTAAGTTCAATGTTGGTATCGACTATAAAATAGCGAACACCAGCTCATCTAACCTTCAAGTTCAGATGTACGGCCAAATCAAGCAAAGTATTCAGCAGGACGAAGGTAGCATGATGATGCCTACCTATCGTGGTGGTGCTTTCTCCACCCAAGATGTACGTTATGAGAAGTACACCTTTGAAGATATGGTAGATAACAACCTAGACGAGTCAACCTTAGGTGGTTGGGCGGCTATGTTACAGCACTACTTTGTATCAGCTTGGGTACCACCTGCCAACGACAAGAATACCATTTTCACTCGTTTAACTTCTGGCGGCCTAGCTAACATCGGCTTTAAAGGCGCGGTATACGATATTCCAGCAGGCACAACAGGTAATGTAAAAGCTGAGTTTTATGTTGGCCCTAAAGATCAGCCTGCACTATCGGCGCTATCTGACTCGCTAAACCTAGTAGTCGATTATGGCTTCCTATGGTGGTTAGCAGTACCTATTAGCAAATTGTTGATGTTCTTCCAGTCTCTTGTTGGTAACTGGGGTGTCGCAATTATTCTGATCACGCTAACTGTACGTGGTGCTCTGTATCCTTTAACTAAGGCTCAGTACACTTCTATGGCTAAGATGCGTAATCTACAGCCTAAGTTACAAGCTCTTAAAGATAAGTATGGTGATGACCGTCAGAAGATGGGCCCAGCCATGATGGAACTGTACAAGAAAGAGAAAGTAAACCCTATGGGTGGCTGTCTACCGATTCTGCTACAGATGCCAATCTTCATTGCACTTTACTGGGTGCTTATGGAAAGTGTTGAACTACGTCATGCACCATTTATGCTATGGATCCATGACTTATCGGTTCAAGATCCATACTATATCCTGCCATTACTGATGGGTGTCTCCATGTATCTAATGCAGAAGATGCAGCCAATGGCACCGACTATGGATCCTATGCAAGTTAAGATGATGCAGTGGATGCCAGTTATCTTTACTGTCTTCTTCCTATGGTTCCCAGCAGGTCTAGTACTTTACTGGTTAGTGGGTAACATAGTGGCCATTATCCAGCAGAAAATTATCTATGCTGGCCTAGAGAAGAAAGGGTTAAAATAAGCGAGTCGTATCGCTAAAATTAGCTATATGAATAAAGGCGGCTGATTAGCCGCCTTTATTTTTAATCGTTTAAAAGGTTTATATCGTGACAACAGATACTATCGTAGCTCAGGCTACCGCACCGGGTAGAGGTGGTGTTGGCATCATTCGCGTATCGGGTGACCAAGCCAAGCAAGTGGCTCAGGCCGTCTTAGGCCACCTACCTAAAACACGTTATGCTGATTACTGTGACTTTAAGGCCGAAGATGGTCAGGTCATAGATCAGGGTATCGCACTGTTTTTTCAGGGGCCAAACTCCTTTACCGGTGAAGATGTACTTGAGCTTCAAGGTCACGGCGGCCAGATAGTACTGGATATGCTCATCAAACGTGTCATGCAAGTACCAGGTGTACGTATCGCTAAGCCCGGTGAGTTTAGTGAACAAGCCTTTATGAACGATAAGCTTGATTTAACTCAGGCTGAAGCCATTGCCGACCTTATCGATGCAACCAGTGAGCAAGCCGCTAAGAGTGCACTAAACTCGCTTCAGGGGGAGTTTTCCACCCAAGTTCATGAGCTGGTGGAACAGGTCACTAATCTGCGTCTGTATGTCGAAGCC
This sequence comes from uncultured Shewanella sp., assembly GCA_947503555.1. Lineage (GTDB taxonomy): Bacteria > Pseudomonadota > Gammaproteobacteria > Enterobacterales > Shewanellaceae > Shewanella. The sequence goes on along the minus strand of CANNEE010000020.1, from coordinate 38,892 downwards.
GCTATCGACTTCCCCGATGAAGAGGTGGACTTTCTCTCCGACGGAAAGATAGCTAACTCGCTCTATAACATCATTACCAAGCTAGATACGGTTCAAGCCAGCGCCAAACAAGGCGCCATTATTCGTGAAGGCATGAAAGTGGTCATTGCGGGTCGACCTAATGCTGGTAAATCGAGTTTACTCAATGCATTAGCAGGTAAAGAGTCTGCCATTGTTACCGAAATAGCTGGTACCACTCGTGACGTACTAAGAGAGCATATCCATCTTGATGGTATGCCGCTGCATATTATCGATACCGCAGGTCTGCGTGATACTTCAGATACGGTTGAGAAAATCGGCATTGAGCGCGCGTGGGATGAAATAGCTACTGCCGATAGAGTGCTATTTATGGTTGATGGCACAACTACGCAGGCCGTTGACCCCCATGATATCTGGCCAGACTTTATTGACCGTCTGCCTGAAAATTTAGGCGTCACAGTGGTGCGCAACAAGGCCGACTTAACAGGCGAAACTTTAGCGACCACCAATGAGCAAGGTTATGACGTGTACCGCATCTCAGCAAAAACAGGTCTAGGTGTCGATGAACTGCAACAACACCTTAAATCCTTAATGGGATACCAAGGCAATCTAGAAGGTGGCTTTATCGCTAGACGACGCCATTTAGAAGCCCTAGAGCTAGCCTCAAGTCATCTGTTGCTAGGTAAAGAGCAACTCGAAGTTTATATGGCAGGTGAGTTACTCGCTGAAGAGCTGCGTATGACGCAATTAGCCCTATCAGAGATCACAGGCCAATTTACCTCAGACGATCTGCTCGGCAAGATATTTAGCTCTTTCTGTATTGGTAAATAACCCAAAGCAGAAAGATTAAAAAGACGAGCAAAAGGCTCGTCTTTTTTATTTAGTTCAAATCAACAATCTTACTGGCCTTTTGATATTTGATTTTCCATCCCTGCCAGCTGGGGAGTTCCCAGCGTTTAGGGCCAGCTTTACGGCTTCCAGATTGGTGATGAAGCACTATGGTTTTGGCCTTAACTCTGTATTCCACTCGCATTTGTAACTCTGACAAATGTACCGACAGAGGAAACTTTTGATCGAACTCAGCTCTTAGCCACTCGGGTATCGCATCAAAGGTAAGATCTTCAGCCTCTATCAACTCAAGATCTTCAACCGACTCAACTCCTAACTTACCTAACACTAGCGTTAAATAGTGCTCAACTGAATAGGACTGCAACGCTAGCGGGTTGTTTGGCATAAAGCCTTCATCAACCTGCTTATTCATACCTAAGGCTAACCAGATATCCCAAGCTTGCAGATCCAATGTTAGTTGCTCAGCAACACCAGGCATCAACTTACCAGCTATAATGCCCGCGATAATAGACGCTATAACCTGTTCACCTGAGGCTTGCTGTAAACGAGTATCTATCACCTGACCAGCATAATAGCGAGCCAGCTTAATCTGACCAGCAGCTAATTGCTCAGCATTGACTTCATCATTATCGAGCATACGCTCTTCACCAAGCTTAGCTGTCACGAGATCTTTTATTTCAACCGGAGCGAGACAAACAGCTAGGCTCAAAGCAGATCGCGTGTTTGATGCAGAAGTGGAGAACTGGTCAAATACCACGGCAGCTTTTGGTTTAATATATTGAGTATCGGCAGGTATCAATCCAAAACGACTATCCCTCGCGACTTGTACCTCACTAAAGCCATTTCCCAAAGCCTGTTCTCGTTTTACTCTGCGAATAAAGACAAGTTCGGGTAAGGCTTTCATCACTGCCATTAGCCATCGTTGGCGTAGCGCAAACCATTTGCTCCCTTCTATCTCAGAAGTAGCTCTAGGCTCCTTAGTCAATAAAGGTAAGGCTAAAACTTCACGAATTTGATTAGCTAATGCAATCGCTTCATCAAGTAGTGCTTTATCCACCTCAAGAAAATCTGGCAAAGGTTCACGAATCAGCTTTACCAAACAACTGGCATCACAACCTAAAGGCTCCCATTCTTGAAATAACTGTTTATCCCATTCACTCTTTGGCGGTACATATAAGGTTTTTGGCAGAGTTAAGACCGCCGCAAGGTCAATCATCAATGCTTGAGTTTCCAGATCCGGCATAGCACTAATCAGGTGAGCGAATTGCGTATCTATAGGTAAAGGAAATAACCGCTCACCATGGGCCGTCGCTATGCCTTGCTCATTAATCGCCCCCATAGCGATCAATTTTTGCTGCGCATTGATAAGACTTTTTTTTGGCAACGAATCAATAAAGTCCAATTGACTTAGAGGCAACAAACTACAAGCAGCCGCTAGCATAGGCTCAACTAGCTCCTCTCTTTGTAATTCTGGTGGCGTCAATCCTTCCAATGGTGCATATTGGCCCCATAGTCGAATACAAAGTCCTTCAGTAATACGCCCTGCTCGCCCTTTTCGTTGCTCAGCGCTGGCCTTAGAGATTCGATGTAAAGATAAAACGCTTCGACCATTACGCTGATGAGTTCGACGCTCGAGACCTGAGTCAATCACACTAACAACACCTGGAATTGTTAGCGAGGTTTCAGCAACATTAGTGGCTAAAATAATACGTTGCCCAGAAGACTCAATTAGCACCTGTTTTTGTCCTTGAGCATCGATACCGCCATGCAATGCTAAACATATGATTCCGTTAGCTTGATACCGGCTTGCTAACATTTGCTGACATAAACTGATTTCTCGCTTACCCGGTAGAAACACCAAAATATCGCCCTTGGCTATCTTTGGATTTGAATGCGATAGCACCTGTTCGACAGCCTGAGTTACCGCTTGTTCTAAATTTTGAATATCGGGTAGATGATGACTTTCCTTAGCAAGGTACTTTAGTTCCACGTGAAACCTTTTTCCTTCACTAACTAGACGCTTACAACCGAGATTCATGGCAGCATCACGTGCCAGATAATAGCTCAATCGCTCACCATCGATAGTGGCAGAAGTTAATACTAGGCGAAAGTTGGGCAACTCTTTCGCTTTGTTCTTTAACAATGCTAATAAAAGATCAGTATCCCAGCGGCGTTCATGAAACTCATCGATCATCACAAGATCAAACTGCTGCAAACCAGCCTCTTCTCCCGCTTTAGCGGACAACCAGCGAAGTGCAACACCAGGAGTAACAAATGCGATATCAGTTGTAGCGGTAACAGTCGATTCAAAGCGGATCGCATGGCCAACCTGTAGGCTCCCAGGTTCTTGTTGAGCTAGTTGACTTACAAAGTCTGACAGAGCCAAGCAAGCAACTCGCCTTGGCTCAATAACCAAGACTCGCTTCTTACCCTCACAGTTCCATCCATGTGCACACCAAATAGGTAAACGGGTCGACTTCCCTGAGCCTGTATCGGATTCAACCACTAAGTGATTAGTCTTTATTGACTCAAAAAAGCTCGCTTTAATGGTGTCTATAGGAAGCATTTATCGATACCAGAAATAGTGCAATAAGAAAGGCTATTGTACTGGAAAACCAATGACTCTTGTTTTTAGAGTGATAAAAATGAAAACTTACAGGCAACAAAAAACCGAGAATCCTGACATTCTCGGTTTTCTATACGATCTTTTGGTTACGTGCTATTTTGATTTTAAGCAGGATCTTATTGTTGATCTTTATATCTGCTTATATCAGCCAGAAGTCACTTTCTCGGCTTTAAAATCTTAGAACCACTCGCTAACCTGTTCCCTAACAGGTGTTCCTCCCATATGTACTATTTGCTCATTAATCACAACAGCTGGTGTTGCTCTTAAACCATATTCAAGAATATCGCTCACTTCTTCTAAATTTTGCAGCTCGATAGCGACATCTTTTTCTTCAGCAATCTGAGCGATCAGTTTTGTGGTTGCGCGACATCCTGAACAGCCCATGCCTAATACTTTTATATTTTTCATTAAATATACTCCAAAAACATTAAGACAAATATTGTTAAACCACTAGCCAGCAAGCGCTGACCCCCATTTCAAAGATGATTTGCATATTGACCAGAAAATGCATCATCATTTGTGTCATCACCTAGGTATTTGACTACCCTAAGTTCATTTCCTAGCTATGGTTTATTCAGCTTCGATTTATTGATTCGAGCTCTTCTAATACTGCCGATATATTTCGACACTCACACATAGCCTAGGCTGATGTAGAAACCCCACGGCTGCTACATGCAAAGAGAGTATGCTCATTGGCATCGAGATACCAATCAACTGGTACAACATCTGAGGTAGGTCAAAAAACAACAGCTTAACCAGCCATTGACAGCAAAAGCACTTGCCAAATTAAAAGCCCATAAATGGCGAATAATTATTCACACTCAATAGGCTATAACCTACCTAACCGACTTTAATTTGGCGCCATGCGCCATGTAAGACTCGGTCATCAAAAATAATGAACCGAAAAGATAAATCGGCGAACTATACTATGCGCCTTTTTAATAGGATATTCGAAACAATCATGCACGATTGTTTCGACTCTGTGGTGAGTGCCAAATAACAGCGACCATTTGTTCGCCATATTCACCTGTTAACCAAAGCGACACAAACATCAATCACAAAATCAACTCATAACAAGATGTATATCAATTATTTATTTTGAGTCAGAACACAAATAAGTCGATCAACACAGCAAAAAGCACAAAATCTAACATTTGAATCGCAAATATTTCACAAGTTGACTTAGCGTTAAGTCCATCCGCCCACTGTTCTGTTATGCAAATATGAATCTGTAGAATCAAGCCCAATCAAACCGGATTTGATTTTTCAATTTAGCCAAACAAGATATGATGTGGCCATATTTAAGCGCAATTCACACTTATCACTATTAGGATCTATATATGGCAAAAGTTAACTTTCTAGTGGGCAGCACCTTAGGCAATTCAGAGTATGTTGCCGATGAAATGGCAGCCCAACTAGAAGCCCTAGGCCACCAAACCTATGTGTTACTTGCACCACAACTTAATGAGCTTCAAGAAAGTGACTATTTAGTATTGGTATGTTCCACCCATGGGGCTGGCGATCCTCCCGATAATATCGTCCCAGTCTTGCAGGCTATTGAGTCTGAAAAACCTAACTTCTCATCACTAAAGATCGCAGTTTGTGCCATTGGCGACTCAAGTTATGACACTTTCTGCTTAGGCGCGAAAAAGGTTGAAAATGCCTTACTCACAGCAGGTGCAAATCAAATTGTGGATAAGATCGAAATCGATGTTCAGCAAGATCCAGTACCAGAAGAGCCAGCTTTAGCATGGTTAACGGATTGGCAAGATCGCATAAACTGATCCTTTAACGTAGACAAGATAAAATAACTCACAATTTAGATCTAGTTTATCCACACGAAAAGATCATTTTTAGTAAAAGTGTGGATAAACTATTATTTTTTTCTGATCTAACTCTGTATTAATCAACATCGGATCTGCTCAAAGATCACCCTTGTGGATAACATAGCGATCTATCAACAAGTTCAGGTCAATTAGATCTTTAATAGATCACAGGATCGTAATGGCCTTACTATATGAATTTAAAGAATAAATAGCGTTACTAACAGAAAACAGCGATCTTAATAGTAAACATAATAAAGAGATCTATATAAAGATCTTAAGATCTATTAAGCGGATCCTCTTGATCAATTCAATGCAAATAGATCATTCACCTTGGCTTAAGCAGATGGTAAAATGATCTGCTCGAATACCATTTTTTCTCAATTTAAGGTCTACCAATGCATTTTCATGAGCGGTTTGATGTGATTGTTGTTGGCGGTGGTCATGCCGGAACAGAAGCCGCATTAGCAGCAGCCAGAATGGGCTCTAAAACCCTTCTACTTACCCATAACATAGATACCTTAGGGCAAATGTCATGTAACCCTGCTATTGGTGGCATAGGTAAAGGACATTTAGTCAAAGAGATCGATGCTCTTGGTGGGGCTATGGCAACAGCCACTGACTTTGCAGGTATTCAGTTCAGAACCTTAAATTCAAGCAAAGGACCTGCTGTAAGAGCAACACGTGCTCAAGCCGATCGCAATCTCTATAGACTAAAAATTCAAGAGATTTTGCAACATCAAGCAAACCTACGTATTTTTCAACAGGCTGTTGATGATCTTATTGTTGAAAATGAAAAAGTTATCGGTGTTGTTACCCAAATGGGATTAGCTTTTGAAGCCCCAAGTGTTGTATTAACAACAGGTACTTTTTTGAGTGGTCAAATCCATATAGGGTTAGAAAACTACAGTGGCGGACGTGCTGGCGATCCACCAGCCATTGCCTTAGCCCATAGATTACGTGAGTTACCTATTCGTGTTGGACGTTTAAAAACAGGTACGCCTCCTCGTTTAGATGCTAATACCCTTGATTTTTCAAAGATGACTGAACAAAAAGGTGATTCACCTTTACCAGTTATGTCCTTTATCGGTGATGTCAGTGATCATCCTGAGCAAATCTCATGCTATGTCACACATACCAACGAGCGTACTCACGACATAATCCGTGGTGGTTTAGATAGAAGCCCTATGTATTCCGGAGTCATCGAAGGAATTGGACCCAGATATTGTCCGTCGATTGAAGATAAAATTAACCGTTTTGCAGACAAATCGTCGCACCAGATCTTTATTGAGCCTGAAGGCTTAACGACTAATGAGATCTATCCGAATGGCATTTCAACCAGCTTGCCGTTCGATGTTCAACTAAATCTAGTGAGATCGATTCAAGGCCTTGAAAATGCTGAGATTATTCGTCCAGGTTATGCTATTGAATATGATTATTTCGATCCTAGAGACTTGAAAAATTCCTTAGAAACCAAAGCGATATCTGGTTTGTTCTTTGCTGGTCAAATCAATGGTACGACTGGTTATGAAGAAGCTGGCGCCCAAGGTTTATTAGCGGGTATGAATGCGTCCTTGCAAGTTCAAGGTAAAGAGTCTTGGTGTCCTCGTCGTGATCAGGCTTATCTTGGGGTTCTTGTTGATGATCTTTCAACTTTAGGAACTAAAGAACCTTACCGCATGTTTACCAGCCGTGCAGAATATCGTTTGCTTCTTCGTGAAGATAATGCCGATCTGCGTTTGACCGAAAAAGGTCGTGAGTTAGGTTTAGTGGATGATGAACGTTGGACTAAGTTCAGTGAAAAGATGGAAACTATTGAAACTGAACTACAAAGATTACGTGGTCAATGGATTCACCCCAACTCACCTTTGGTTAATGAGCTTAATCCGCACTTAAAAACACCCATTGCCCGTGAAGCAACCTTTGAAGAATTACTGCGTCGTCCAGAACTTGATTATGACAAGTTGATGCAGATCGATGGTTTTGGTCCAGCAGTAGAAGATCCTCGAGCGGCTGAGCAAGTTCAGATTCAAGTTAAGTATTCTGGGTATATTCGCCGTCAGCAAGAAGAGATTGAAAAAGCGGTTCGCCATGAAACTACGGGGTTACCGTTAGATTTGGATTATCAAGAAGTACCAGGTTTATCCAATGAAGTGATTGCCAAACTTAATACCCATAAGCCTGAGACAATAGGCCAAGCATCGAGAATTTCTGGCATCACACCCGCGGCGATCTCTATTTTGCTCGTGCATTTGAAAAAGCGTGGATTGCTTAAAAAGCGCGCTTGATCACAACTGCTGAAACATGATGTTTGCTTAAGGGAAGCTTTCGGGCTTCCCTTCGTGTTTGTCGCCCTTCATAATAGCCAAGTTTTATTATTTACTGATGTCTTAAAAGGTGTGTGAGTGTTAGCGGAACAATTAGAAGCCTATTTAACCGAAATAAGTCTAGATGCGACTGATAAACAGAAGCAGCAGCTAGTCGATTTTGTCGGTATGCTCAACAAGTGGAATAAGGCCTATAACCTGACATCGGTGCGCGATCCTGCACAAATGCTAGTTAGGCATATCGTCGACAGCTTAGTGGTTTCTCCTTATTTAAAAGGGCAACGTTTTATCGATGTCGGCACAGGGCCTGGTCTTCCAGGGATCCCGCTGGCGATAATGAATCCAGATAAAGAGTTTGTATTACTGGATAGTCTAGGTAAAAGGATCCGCTTTCAAAAGCAAGTTCAGTTTGAGCTAGGCATAAAAAACATCAGCTCAGTAGAAAGCAGAGTTGAAGCGTATCAGCCCGAGGACAAATTTGATGGCGTGCTAAGCCGAGCATTTGCCTCTATTGAGGATATGTTAACTTGGTGTCATCATCTGCCAAAGGAAGCGGGTAAATTTTATGCGCTAAAAGGCCAATTGACCGATGATGAGATGGCGCAGATCCCTCAAGGCTTTAAAGTTGATGAGATAATTGCGTTAACAGTACCTACATTGGACGAACAGCGTCATTTAGTCAAAATAACCAAGCAAGTTTAATGTTGTAGCGTTATTGAAGATAAGCAGTGGCTTTTGGGATTTAGATAAACTTAGTATTTACAGGGTGATCACGTGGCTAAAATCATTGCCGTAGCCAACCAGAAAGGTGGCGTAGGGAAAACAACAACTTGTGTAAATTTGGCTGCGTCTCTCGCTGCAACTAAGCGCAGAGTTTTGCTTATCGATCTCGATCCTCAGGGCAATGCCACTATGGGGAGTGGTATCGACAAGTATGATGTCGAGAATACTGCCTACGAATTACTGGTTGAAGAAAAGCCTTTTTCTGAGGTGGTGATTCAGAATACAGCGGGCAAATATGATCTTGTGGCGGCGAATGGTGATGTGACTGCCGCTGAGATTAAGTTGATGGAATTTTTTGCACGTGAGATTCGCCTACGTAATGCATTAGCATCGGTTAGGGGGGAATATGATTTTATCTTTATCGATTGCCCACCCTCACTCAATATGCTGACCGTTAACGCTATGTCTGCTGCAGATTCTGTATTGGTGCCTATGCAATGTGAGTACTATGCCTTGGAAGGACTCACTGCATTGATGGATACCATTACTAAATTGGGCGCTATGGTAAATCAAGATCTCACCATCGAAGGGATCTTACGTACCATGTATGATCCTAGAAACCGTTTAGCCAATGATGTTTCTGATCAGCTTAAACAGCACTTTGGTGAGAAAGTTTATCGCACTGTGATCCCTAGAAATGTGCGTTTAGCCGAGGCTCCGAGTTTTGGCGCGCCAGCCATGTATTACGATAAGACCAGCGCTGGAGCTAAAGCCTATTTAGCCTTAGCTGGTGAGATTATCCGCCGAGCAGAGCAAACGCCCGAAGCGCTGCAGGCGTAGAGACAAGTTTTAAAGTAACGCGCCGCTTGTAGGTATGACTTACAAGCGGCGAATTGCGCTTAAGGAATGACCATGACACCGAAAAAACGAGGTTTAGGTAAAGGCCTAGACGCTTTACTCAGTACCAGCCACGCGGCTGCGAGCAAGAAGCTGACTGAACAACCAGTCACAGAGCAAGCTGAATCGAATAGAGATGGCGAGCTCATCCATCTTGATTTGGATTTACTTCAACCTGGTAAATATCAGCCTCGTAAAGATATGTCTGCCGATGCATTAGAAGAGTTGGCTGAGTCAATTCGAGTACAAGGTGTTATTCAACCTATAGTAGTACGCAAGATTAATGATACCCGGTATGAAATTATCGCTGGTGAACGTCGTTGGCGCGCATCTCAGTTAGCAAATTTAAATAAAGTGCCTTGTTTAGTGAAACAAGTTGCCGATGAATCGGCAGTGGCAATTGCCTTAATTGAGAATATTCAGCGTGAAGATTTGAATGCAATGGAAGAAGCTATTGCATTAAATGGTCTAATTGACGAATTCGAATTAACACATCAGCAGGTTGCCGATGCGTTAGGAAAATCTCGAACAAGTGTATCGAATCTTTTACGTTTAAATAATCTCAATGAGCCGGTTAAGCGGTTATTAGAGTATGGCGATATTGAAATGGGCCATGCTAGAGCCCTGCTTTCTCTAGAAGGAGAAGAGCAAACCACCATGGCTAGATTAGTCGCTGCTAAAGAACTGACAGTTCGAGAAACTGAACGATTAGTGAATAAAGCGCTAAATCCATCTAAAGACGTAGAAAAAGTAGCCAAAGATAACGATGTTTGCCGTCTAGAGAACCAATTAATTGAGAAGTTGGGCACAAAAGTATCAATTTCCCATAATAAGAAAGGAAAAGGTAAACTTGTGATCAACTACCGAGACTTGGCTGAATTAGATGGCATTTTAGGAAAAATTATCTAGTTCGACTTTAGTAAAAATTTGATCCGCTTTTGCCGTTCATGCCAATTTGTGATGAGCGAATAGTTTAATTTTTAATTAATTCGCTCTCATATCACTTAAAAATAGTTTTTTTTTCCTTTCTGACAAAGTTGCATTGAAAACTTGAGCGAGTATACTTTCGCATGCTTTTTATTCTTGATGAATTTCGAGATTTATTGATCTCGGTCATCGAAATTAAAAAGTAAGGATGCGGAGAAGGTAATATTGAGTAAAGTTTTAGCACGTAAAGGCCGTTGGGCTGCTTATAAACTAGTCCTAATGCAGGCGGTTGCCGCGCTAGTAACTTCAATCATCTTCTTCGTTGCGTGGGGAGATCAATATGGTCAATCTGCCTTGGCAGGAGGTCTCATTGCTGTTCTTCCTAATTTTGTATTCGCAACCCTCGCCTTCTCTCACACGGGAGCAAGATCATCAGCAAAAGTATTGAAAAGCTTTTACTGGGGGGAAGCGGTAAAGTTGCTGTTAACCATGGCATTGTTTTCACTAGTGTTTATTAACCTTAAAGTCGTGTTTATGCCACTTTTTGTTTGTTACACATTAGCGCTAATCGTGCACTGGACAGCTCCTTTATACTTCAAGCAAAGTTAAGTGGGATGAATCATGGCTGCAACTGGTGAAGCTTTAACACCGCAGGGCTATATCCAGCATCACCTTACCAACCTACAAGTTGGTGAAGGGTTCTGGACGTGGCACGTTGATTCGTTGCTCTTTTCGGTTGGTCTTGGCGTTCTGTTCCTATGGTTATTCCGTAGCGTTGGCAAGAAAGCAACAACAGGTGTTCCCGGTAAGCTTCAATGTTTTATCGAGATGATCATCGAGTTTGTTGATGGCAGCGTGAAGGAAACTTTCCATGGTCGCAATCCTCTTATCGCGCCGTTAGCTTTAACTATTTTCGTATGGGTATTCATGATGAACTTCATGGATATGGTTCCTGTTGATTGGCTACCTTGGTTAGCTTCATTAATGGGCGTCGGCTATTTGAAAGTAGTTCCTACTACTGACGTAAACATCACCTTTAGCTTAGGTATTGGTGTGTTTGTGCTGATCATTTACTACAGCATTAAAGTCAAAGGCGTGTCAGGTTTTGTGAAAGAGCTGACGTTAAATCCGTTTAACCATTGGGCAATGATACCCGTCAATTTACTACTTGAATCAGTTACCCTAATCGCTAAGCCTATCTCATTGGCTCTGCGTCTATTCGGTAACTTATACGCTGGTGAATTGATCTTCATCCTTATTGCGCTGATGTATGGTGCCAATATGGCGTTATCTGCTCTAGGTGTTTCATTACAACTAGGTTGGTTAATCTTCCATATTTTGGTTATCACGCTGCAAGCGTTTATCTTCATGATGCTAACTATCGTTTACTTAAGCATGGCGCATGAAGATCATTAAGGATTGCTGAAGAAATTTTTAACTAAATCATTAACTAACTAGATTTAGAATTTTTGGAGATAGAGATGGAAACAGTTCTAGGCATGACGGCAATCGCCGTTGCTCTACTGATTGGTATGGGTGCTCTAGGTACCGCTATCGGTTTCGGCCTTTTAGGTGGCAAGTTCTTGGAAGGCGCTGCGCGTCAACCAGAGATGGCTCCTATGCTACAAGTTAAAATGTTCATCGTTGCTGGTCTATTGGATGCTGTAACTATGATCGGTGTAGGTATTGCGCTATTTATGTTGTTTACCAACCCTCTGGGTGCAATGCTGTAATAAACGCTTCTGTCTTAACTCTAAATAGGAGGCTGTTGTGAATTTCAACGCTACCCTAATCGGTCAGACGGTCGCCTTTATTATCTTCGTGTGGTTCTGCATGAAGTTTGTTTGGCCCCCTTTGATGAATGCTATCGAAGAGCGCCAAAAAAGGATTGCTGATGGTCTTGCTGACGCTGACCGTGCGGCAAAAGACCTAGAGTTGGCTCAGTCTAAAGCGACTGATCAACTAAAAGAAGCTAAGGCTGCGGCCAACGAAATCATTGAGCAAGCTAACAAGCGTAAAGCTCAGATTGTCGATGAAGCAAAAGCCGAAGCAGACGCTGAGCGCGCTAAAATTATCGCTCAGGGTAAAGCAGAAATTGAAGCTGAACGTAATCGCGTGAAAGAAGACTTGCGTAAGCAAGTTGCTACTCTAGCCATCACTGGCGCAGAGAAGATCCTTGAGCGTTCGATCGATGAAGCCGCCCATAGTGACATAGTTAATAAACTAGTCGCTGAAATTTGATAAGGGAGTTTGAGTTATGGCTGAGTTAACCACCATTGCTCGCCCTTACGCAAAGGCAGCTTTTGATTTTGCCGTTGAGAATAGTGCAGTGGATAGTTGGGCAGAAATGCTGAGCTTCGCCGCTATGGTAAGTGAAAACGAAACCATGCAACCACTGTTAAAGGGCTCTCTAGCTAGCGCCCAACTTGCCGAGCTGTTTAACAGTGTTTGTGGTGAGCAAATCAACGAGCATGGTCAAAACCTGATCAAGGTAATGGCTGAAAACGGTCGCTTGGAAGTGCTACCTGCAGTAGCAGAGCAATTTGCTGAGTATCGCTTGGAGTGGGCAAAAGAAGTAGAAGCTGAAGTAGTTTCTGCGTCTGAGCTAACTGCAGAGCAACAACAGGAAATTAGCGCTTCTTTAGAGAAACGTCTCGCACGCAAAGTTAAGCTGAATTGCAGCATCGACGCCGAGCTAATCGCCGGTGTAATTATCAAAGCAGGTGATCTGGTCATTGATGGCTCGATCCGCGGTAAGTTATCGCGTCTGTCAGATAAGCTGCAGTCGTAATTGGGAGTTTGAGCATGCAACTGAATTCCACTGAAATCAGCGATCTGATTAAGCAGCGGATCGAGCAGTTCGAAGTCGTTAGCGAATCTCGTAACGAAGGTACTATCGTTGCGGTAAGTGACGGCATCATTCGCGTACATGGCCTAGCCGATGTTATGCAGGGTGAGATGATCGAGCTGCCGGGTAACCGTTATGCAATCGCGTTGAACCTTGAACGTGATTCTGTCGGTGCCGTAGTAATGGGTCCTTATGCCGATTTGGCAGAGGGCGTAAAAGTAAAAACCACTGGCCGTATTCTGGAAGTTCCAGTAGGTCGTGGTCTACTAGGCCGCGTTGTTAACACCTTGGGTGAGCCTATCGACGGTAAAGGACCTATCGAAAACGATGGTTTCTCTCCTGTTGAGGTAATCGCTCCTGGCGTTATTGAACGTAAGTCAGTTTCTGAGCCAGTACAAACTGGTTATAAAGCTGTTGACTCTATGATCCCAATCGGTCGTGGTCAGCGTGAATTGATTATTGGTGACCGTCAGACTGGTAAAACAGCTATGGCGATCGATGCCATCATCAATCAGAAAGATTCTGGCATTAAGTGTGTCTACGTAGCTGTTGGTCAAAAAGCTTCTACTATTGCAAACGTAGTACGTAAGCTTGAAGAGCACGGCGCTCTAGAGAACACGGTTGTTGTTGTTGCTACTGCTTCTGAAGCGGCTGCACTACAATTCCTAGCACCATATTCTGGTTGTTCTATGGGCGAGTACTTCCGTGACCGCGGTGAAGACTCACTAATCATCTATGATGATCTGTCTAAGCAGGCTGTTGCTTACCGTCAGATTTCATTGCTACTTAAGCGTCCACCAGGACGTGAAGCATACCCAGGTGATGTATTCTATCTTCACTCTCGTCTACTAGAGCGTGCGTCTCGTGTAAACGAAGAGTATGTAGAGAAGTTCACTAACGGTGAAGTAAAAGGTCAGACTGGTTCTTTAACTGCTCTACCTATTATTGAAACCCAAGCTGGTGACGTATCTGCATTCGTACCGACCAACGTAATTTCTATTACCGATGGTCAGATCTTCCTAGAAACAGATCTGTTTAACTCAGGCTTACGTCCTGCTGTTAACCCAGGTATCTCGGTTTCTCGTGTTGGTGGTGCGGCTCAGACTAAGATCATCAAGAAACTGTCAGGCGGTATCCGTACTGCACTTGCACAGTATCGAGAGCTTGCAGCGTTCTCACAGTTTGCATCTGACTTAGATGATGCAACTCGTGCTCAACTTGAGCATGGTGAGCGTGTTACCGAACTTATGAAGCAAAAGCAGTATGCTCCTATGAGCGTAGCCGATCAGTCTGTGTCTATTTTCGCAGCTGAAAAAGGTTATCTAAAGACTGTTGAGCTAAACAAGATTGGTGATTTCGAAGCGTCTTTGCTCTCTTTCATGAACAGCGAGCATGCTGATCTAATGAAGCGTATTAACGATACTGGCGACTATAACGCTGATATCGAAGCTGAATTAAAAGCAGGCCTCGACAAGTTCGTAGAAACCCAAACCTGGTAGTAATTTAAGAGGTGTCTTAAGGCACCTCAGGTCCAGATTGGAGAGTAAAGATGGCCGGCGCTAAAGAGATTAAAACCAAGATCGCGAGTGTACAAAACACTCAGAAGATCACGTCCGCCATGGAAATGGTGGCAGCCAGTAAAATGCGCAAAGCGCAGGATCGCATGGCTGCAAGCCGTCCATATGCGGAAAATATGCGTAAGGTGATCGGTCACGTAGCACAAGGTTCTCTCGAATATAAGCATCCATATTTGGAAGTGAGAGAAGCTAAGCGCGTTGGTTACATTGTTGTGTCAACCGACCGTGGTCTTTGTGGTGGTCTGAACGTTAACCTTTTCAAGAAGGTTGTCGCAGACGTGAAGAAGTGGCAAGAGCAAGGTGCAGAAGTTCAATTCTGCCCAGTTGGTGCTCGAAGCGTACAGTTCTTCAAAAGCTTTGGTGGGGATGTTCCCGCTCAGGCATCAGGTTTAGGCGATGCTCCAGCATTGACTGATTTGATTGGTACTGTGCGTGTCATGCTTGAAGCTTACAACGAAGGCAAGCTGGATCGTTTGTATGTGGTATTTAACAAATTCGTTAATACCATGTCGCAAACCCCAGTGATCGAACAGCTGCTACCTTTGCCTAAGTCAGAAGACGATGAAATCAGTCATCGTTGGGACTATATCTATGAGCCAGATCCGAAAGCACTTTTGGATCAATTATTGGTTCGTTATGTAGAGTCTCAAGTATATCAAGGTGTTGTTGAAAATATTGCCTCTGAGCAGGCTGCCCGTATGGTAGCGATGAAGGCGGCAACCGACAACGCAGGTGAGCTGATTGACGGCTTGCAGTTAGTCTATAACAAGGCCCGTCAGGCTGCGATTACGCAGGAATTGTCGGAAATTGTTTCTGGTGCTGCAGCGGTTTAGGCTAGGTAACGAATACAAGTTTTAGAGGATTAATCATGAGCACAGGTACTGTTGTCCAAGTGATTGGCGCGGTTGTGGACGTAGAGTTTCCACAAGATGCCGTACCTCAGGTATATGACGCTCTAACAATCATCGGTGAAGGCGCCTGTAAAGGCCTGGTGCTGGAAGTTCAGCAGCAGCTTGGTGGTGGTGTAGTTCGTACCATCGCTATGGGTTCTTCTGATGGTCTGCGTCGTGGTATCGAGGTGGAAAACTCAGGTGCACCTATCATGGTTCCGGTAGGGGAAAAGACCCTTGGCCGTATCATGAACGTATTGGGTGAGCCTGTTGATGAAGCGGGTGAAATTGGTGAAGAAGAGCGTTATGAAATTCACCGTGAAGCTCCTTCATATGAAGATCAGTCAAGCACTACTGAGCTTTTAGAAACTGGTATCAAGGTAATCGACCTTGTATGTCCGTTTGCTAAGGGTGGTAAAGTAGGTCTGTTTGGTGGTGCGGGTGTTGGTAAGACAGTTAACATGATGGAACTGATTAACAACATCGCAAAAGCACACTCTGGTTTGTCAGTATTCGCCGGTGTAGGTGAGCGTACTCGTGAGGGTAACGATTTCTACTACGAGATGGAAGAATCTGGCGTACTCGATAAAGTGGCCATGGTATATGGTCAGATGAACGAGCCACCAGGAAACCGTCTACGTGTAGCACTAACTGGCCTAACCATGGCGGAGAAATTCCGTGATGAAGGTAAAGACGTACTACTATTCGTAGATAACATCTATCGTTATACCCTAGCAGGTACTGAGGTATCAGCACTTCTAGGTCGTATGCCTTCTGCGGTAGGTTATCAGCCTACACTAGCTGAGGAGATGGGTGTACTTCAGGAGCGTATTACATCGACTAAGACAGGGTCTATTACCTCTGTTCAAGCGGTATACGTACCTGCGGATGACTTGACTGACCCATCACCAGCAACAACCTTCGCGCATTTGGATGCGACTGTTGTACTGTCTCGTCAAATTGCATCTTTGGGTATTTACCCAGCGGTTGACCCATTGGATTCGACTTCACGTCAGCTAGATCCACAGGTTGTTGGCCAAGAGCACTATGACGTAGCAAGTGGTGTACAAAACCAGCTACAACGTTATAAAGAGCTGAAAGACATTATTGCGATTCTGGGTATGGATGAATTATCTGATGAAGATAAGACTACCGTTGCTCGTGCTCGTAAGATTGAGCGTTTCTTGTCACAGCCTTTCTTCGTAGCTGAAGTATTCACTGGTTCTCCAGGTAAGTACGTTTCTCTTAAAGACACTATCCGTGGCTTTAAAGGCATTCTAGAAGGTGAGTATGATCATCTTCCAGAGCAAGCGTTCTACATGGTTGGCTCTATCGACGAAGCTGTCGAAAAAGCCAATAAGAAGTAACTAAGTATTATACTTAGTTTGGTAAGGAGAACGGGATGGCAGGCATGACAGTACATCTTGATATAGTAAGTGCAGAGAGCAACATCTTTACAGGTCTTGTAGAGCATCTACAAGTGACTGGTATTGATGGTGAGCTAGGTATTATGCCTGGTCACGCGCCTTTGCTAACTAATATCAAACCTGGCATGGTGCGCATCGTCAAACAACATGGTCACGAAGAAGTGTTCTATCTTTCGGGTGGTTTACTCGAAGTACAACCTACTTCAGTGTCTGTCTTGGCTGATGTTGCTTTGCGTGCCGAAGACATTGATGAACAAGCCGCTACTGAAGCTAAGCGTCGTGCAGAAGCCGAAATGGCTAACGCAGGTGCTGACTTCAATTATGCTGCAGCTGCAATCGAGCTGGCTCAAGCCGTTGCTCAGTTGCGTGTTGTCGACACCATCAAGAAGAACATTGCCAGATAAAGGTTATTGTTGGATAAAAGGCGAGCTTTGTGCTCGCCTTTTTTGTACAGGTCGAAAATGTTCCATACATTTATCGACATTCCCTCCATCCATGGAAGTCAAAGTACTTATCCCTGTATAGCGTGGACAGTTTAAGGAGAGGATTTGTATTCAGCCACAAATATTCCATCGATCACTGTGTTCAGGGTTTCTCTACTTTCAGCCCCGACTCTGTTACAAATTAATGCGCTGTTTTGCTTTCATTGGAAGTTTAAGTCAGTGGCATAATCTAGCATTTAGCTGATCGGTAATTAAAATTGCTTATAGTGCATTATTTGCGATTTTATTCCCCTTCTGGATTTAGCTTTTCTCTATTAATTCCGTTAAAATTAGTGCCACTTTTTATTTAGATGTTTTAGGTCTCACACCTTTTTCAAGGATATTTCATGGCACTTAATGTTGTTATTCTGGCTGCAGGCAAAGGAACTCGCATGCGCTCAGATCTTCCTAAAGTTTTGCACCCTATCGCCCATAAATCTATGGTTCAACACGTTATAGATACGGCCCATGCTGTAGGTAGTGATGCTATTCAGCTTGTTTATGGCTACGGTGCGCAAAAGTTGCAAGCAGCATTAGGTGAGCAAGAGCTCAATTGGGTATTACAGGCAGAGCAGTTAGGTACTGGTCATGCTGTTGCTCAAGCCAATGACAATATTCAAGACGATGATACGGTATTGATTCTCTATGGCGACGTGCCACTTATTCAGGCTGCAACTCTGAATGCCTTATTGGAAGCTAAACCTGCAAATGGTCTTGCTATTTTAACCGTTAATCTTGATAACCCTATGGGTTACGGTCGTATCGTTCGAGACAATGGTGCTGTTGTTGGTATCGTTGAACAGAAAGATGCGAATGCTGAGCAGCTACTTATTCAGGAAGTGAATACTGGCATCATGGCTGTGCCGGGTAAGCAGTTAAAGCACTGGTTAAGTCAGCTTTCTTCCGATAATGCTCAAGGTGAATATTACCTGACAGATATTATTGCTATGGCCAATGCAGATGGTGTTGAGATTACTACTGCTCAGCCAGAGTCGGCGATAGAAGTGGAAGGCGCGAACAACCGAGTACAGCTGGCACAGCTAGAACGTGCTTATCAAGCTCGAGCAGCCGAAAAATTAATGTTGGAAGGGGCTAACTTAAGGGATCCTAGTCGCATCGATATTCGCGGTGACGTCGCTGTCGGTATGGATGTGATGATCGATGTGAATGTGGTATTTGAAGGCACGGTGACCCTTGGCAATAATGTCACTATTGGTGCAGGTGCTATTCTTATCGATTGCGAGATTGCCGATAATGCCGTGATCAAGCCTTACTCTATTATTGAGAATGCTATTGTTGGCGAGGATGCTAGCGCAGGACCATTTGCTCGACTTCGTCCCGGTGCTGAGCTTAAGCAAGATGCCCACGTGGGTAACTTTGTTGAAATGAAAAAATCTGTGTTAGGTAAAGGCTCTAAAGCTGGGCACTTAACTTACTTGGGTGATGCCATAGTCGGTGAAAAGGCTAATATTGGTGCTGGCACTATTACCTGCAACTATGATGGTGTTAATAAGTCGGTTACCCAGATTGGTGATGGCGCCTTTATTGGTTCTAATTCATCTTTAGTTGCACCTGTTAGCATAGGTAATCAAGCCACAACTGGTGCCGGCTCAGTGATAACCACTAAAGTAGAAGAAGGTCAGCTGTCAGTGGCTCGCGCAAAGCAGCGTAATCTATCTGGATGGAAACGTCCGGTTAAAAAGTCATAATAGCTAAATAGTCAGCTCAGTAATGAAAGCCCCTTATTAGGGGCTTTTTTGTTTAACATAGGTGGTTTCAATTTTTATAGTTCGAACTTACAGTTGCGAACGCTATATTGACATAAATCTGAGCGGAACGTTTACAGCCTAAATTCAAGTAACCGTATGATATACATGTCACATTAGGTTAAACCAGTAACCATTTCTACCTAGAAAATTGCCAAAATGGGCTGTTTTTTTATTCAAATCGCTGGTAAATCACTTTCATTTGATTATAATTCGCCTTTCGAATCGAAACTTAAATGAAAGTTATCATGAATAAACGTAATACTCAGCAGCGAAGACACGCCATCATTGCGCTCCTAAATGAGCAAGGTGAAGTCAGCGTGGATAGCTTAGCCTTACGTTTCGAAACTTCTGAAGTGACCATTCGTAAAGATCTCGCAGCATTAGAAGAAAGTGGTTTGTTATTACGCCGCTATGGTGGTGCTATCACTATTCCTCAAGAGATGACTCAAGTATCAAGTTTACGCGTGTCGGCAAATAAGCTTGCTATTGCTAAGGCTGCATCCAAGCTTATCTTGGATCATAATCGCATCATTATAGATAGTGGTACTACTACGGCGGGGCTTATTAAAGAGTTAAACAATAAGCCAGGGCTGGTGGTGATGACTAACTCATTGTCGTTAGCCAATGCTATCCATGAACTAGAACATGAGCCGACCTTGTTAATGACAGGTGGTACTTGGGATCCTCATTCTGGCTCGTTTCAGGGGCAAGTCGCTGAGCAAGTATTGCGTTCCTATAACTTTGATCAGTTGTTTATAGGAGCCGATGGTGTGGATTTACAACGCGGGACAACAACATTTAATGAATTAACAGGGTTAAGCAAGGTAATGGCCGAGGTTTCTCGTGAGGTTATCGTTATGCTTGAGTCTGATAAGTTGGGGCGTCGAATTCCCAATTTAGAGCTTCCTTGGAGTCAAGTTAGTGTATTAGTCACAGATGATAGAATGCCAAAGGAAGCCATTGAATCTATTTCTAATCATGGGGTGCGAGTGATTTTGGCACCTTACTCAATTTAAGAAACATCAACTTTAGGTTTTTAATATGTGTGGAATTGTTGGTGCAGTAGCACAAAGGGATGTAGCAGAAATATTAGTCGAGGGATTACGTCGTCTCGAGTACCGTGGGTATGACTCAGCAGGCGTCGCTGTAATTAATAACAGTGAACTTAACCGTACTCGTCGCCTCGGTAAGGTACAAGAGTTAGCTTCGGCACTAGAAACACAGCCTTTAAATGGCGGAACTGGTATTGCTCACACTCGTTGGGCGACCCATGGTGAGCCAAGTGAGCGCAATGCACATCCACATATCTCTCAAGATGATATTGCGGTAGTGCACAATGGCATTATTGAAAATCATAATAAGCTGCGTGAAATGTTACAGGCTGAAGGTTATCAGTTTGCTTCTGATACTGATACAGAGGTGATTTGCCACCTTGTTCACCATGAACTGAAAAGCCATGACTCATTACTTGCAGCTGTGCAAGCTGCCGTTAAGCAATTAGAAGGTGCCTATGGCACTGTGGTTATCGATCGCCGTGACAGCGAGCGTATGATTGTGGCTCGTAGTGGTAGCCCACTAGTGATTGGCTATGGTCTAGGTGAGAATTTCGTTGCTTCAGATCAACTAGCCCTATTACCTGTTACTCGCTCTTTTGCCTTTTTAGAAGAAGGTGATGTAGCAGAAATTACCCGTCGTGAAGTCACTATCTATGATGTATTAGGTCATCAGGTTGAGCGTGAAATTAAAGAATCTGAAGTGACCCATGATGCGGGCGATAAAGGCGAATATCGCCACTATATGCTTAAAGAGATCTATGAGCAGCCAATGGCACTAGCACGCACGATTGAAGGTCGTATTGCTAATAAGACGGTATTAGATTCTGCCTTTGGTGAAAATGCTGAGCAGCACCTGAAAGATATTAAGCATGTGCAGATCATTGCTTGTGGTACAAGTTACCATGCTGCTATGACGGCTCGTTACTGGCTAGAAGATTGGGCTGGCGTATCTTGTAATGTCGAGATCGCATCTGAGTTCCGCTATCGCAAATCTCATATGTTCCCTAACAGCTTGTTAGTGACGATTTCTCAGTCTGGTGAAACTGCTGATACTTTAGCGGCGCTGCGTCTAGCAAAAGAGATGGGCTATAAGTCAACGCTCACTATCTGTAATGCGCCAGGTTCTTCTTTGGTACGTGAATCCGATATGGCTTATATGATGAAAGCTGGCGCCGAAATTGGTGTGGCTTCAACCAAAGCCTTTACGGTACAGCTAGCGGGTCTGTTGATGTTAACAGGTGTGCTTGGTCGTTATAACGGTATGTCTGAGCAGATGCAGGAGAATATCTGTACTAGCTTACAATCTATGCCTGCTAAGGTTGAGCAAGCATTAGGTTTGGATGATGCCATTGCTGCGTTAGCTGAAGATTTTGCCGATAAGCATCACTCACTATTCCTAGGCCGTGGCGATCAATATCCTATCGCAATGGAAGGTGCGCTTAAGCTAAAAGAGATCTCTTATATTCATGCTGAAGCTTATGCGTCGGGTGAGTTAAAGCACGGTCCGCTAGCGCTTATCGATGCCGATATGCCTGTGATTGTTGTTGCACCGAATAACGAATTGCTTGAAAAGCTGAAATCGAATGTTGAAGAAGTGCGAGCTCGTGGTGGCTTGATGTATGTCTTTGCCGATAAAGATGCTGAATTTGAATCAGATGACACTATGAAGGTGATTCCAGTGCCTCATTGTGATGACTTTATGGCGCCGCTTATCTACACCATTCCACTGCAGCTGCTTTCATACCATGTGGCACTGATTAAAGGTACTGATGTGGATCAGCCTCGAAATCTTGCTAAGTCAGTCACTGTTGAGTAAACAGATAGAATCATAGAAAAAAGTTGTCATATCTAAACTTAGTTGGAAAGTGACAAATAAAGTTGGAAAGTCCTTTTGTATTTAGTGCAGAAGGACTTTTTTATTTTGGTGGCTATTCTTATTACTCAAAGGGCTTGAATTGCTTTTCCTTCAAAACAATAAGCTTAGAAATAATAAAATCTATCATCCACCATAAGGTTAGAACATAACATAGTGTGTTCTAACCTTAACTCATTTTTGCCCCATTGTGTGATAGTGGGAGTTCAGGTTTGGCCTAAATTTAGTAATGCGAGATTTTTGTGAGTCCAGACTAATTTTATGAATGCACTGTATCCATAGGGCTTATAGCACCAATGAAAGGTGACTTACTCATCTGAGACTATCGCAATAGGTGGCTGTGTATTTATACAGTTATAATGAAAGATCGTGAAAAAGGCAAAATTCCGCTTCCTACTATGTAAATTGAACACTCTCGTTTTGTTTTACGCAGAAGTGTAACAGGCTGATTTTCATCCATTTACTGCGTTGTCGAATCAGTTTAATAGGAAGCACTGTCAGGGGTGGTAAATCAGGTCTCGCATTATTCTACGAAGATCACAGAAACCTTGCCAAAAGGAGTGGATTATTGGTATAAAATTCAGTCAATTAAGGTTGAATGATGGGGAGGCATATTAGATGTTTTTGATTTACATATCCGGCACTCCCCCTAATAAGAGTTAGGGCTCAATTTAAATTGGATAAATATTAATGGACATATTAGAAAGTAACTTAGACATTATAGGATTTGTTATAGCGGTTCTGAGCTTTATACTTGCTGTAATCAGTGCATGGGATAAAATCTGTGCAATCTATTCCAACTGGGCCATGAGAAGCAACGATAAAAAAATAGCTATAAAAGAAAAACAGTTAACTGAGCTAAAAAAGTTAAATGATCAATCCAATTACTTTATTGCATATACCCTCCAAAAGTTATTTCTAATGATCACTATTTTCTTTTTATCGTATGTTTTTGGTATTGCTATTCCACATGCTAATGAGTCGTCTATTTACAATTTAGTACTTGGCGGTTTGGCCTCTTTCACTATTGGTAATATTGCAGGCAATACCTATCGTGTTTGTCGCAGCGTTACTCATTACGAAGCTGTAGAGGCAAAATTAAAAAAACAACTGGAACGCTTGAGAGAAAAGCCCTAACAAGGCATTCAAGTCTGAACTCCAACAGTTGGCTGAGTTCCGCTTCGCTACACATTTTAGCCAACTGTTTACGTCCGCTTAATGCGGCGTTAGTTTTACAGCGCTGAGCCGAGAAGGGATTTATGGCAAAAGTAAAGAAAATCAGAAAAGAAAAGCTATCTATCTATTTGGCGAGAGATGGGAGCAAGCCAGATTCTGATGTTATAAAGCTAGAAAATGCTAAGCAACCTATTGAAATGGACCTGCCAGAAGCAGAGTCAGCCCGTCTTTACATAAAAAAGCAACCACCTAAAAATACTCCTCCTTGGACAAGATTGTTTACAAAAGATAGCCAAGTTGATGTTTCTGAATTTGGCACCTCTTCAAATGTAGGGGCTGTATTTATCGTAAGGGTATCAGGAGCTACATTTGTACTGTCTTTTGGTACTGGTTTTCATCTTTTAAAGCAAGAGTCTATCGAGCGTGACTTCGGCCTAAAGGTAACGCTGAACTCGGTAGATCCTGACAAACTGAGAAGTTTGGATAAAGCCAGCTATGATCACAATCCATTGAATTCAAGAACTCAAAGCACTCGGGATGTAGATATATTTAATCTCCATTTAGATTCTGAGATGGAGATGCTTTACGCAGTAACAGGTGCATCATTAGTAAAAGAGTTTGGTAGTCATGTAACTGGCAGAGATGCTCTTACAATAGCAGTAGAAGCCAACCTTTCAGATATACCCGCGATTCTTTCAAAGTCAATGAAGCAATATCGATCTAATCTTCCGGACAAATTTAGCTGGGTAGAAAATATCAATAGGGTTCGGGACTATGACGAAATTGAAATACTAGATTTGGAACTAGATCAATACTTAACCTATAACAATGTTTCTAATTTCTGGTTAGGAGAACCGGAAATAGTAGACTGGGAAGGTCAAATCGGCTATTCATTTGATATGTACCAGAAAACACTTCGTCATGTGGTTTTATCTTTCGATGACTATATAACATACCTTGGTGGGGTTACTCCTACGGTTGAGTTAATGAAGAGCAACGTTGTTCACGTAAACAACAATGAGTATCAGTCTGTAAAAAGTTGGTCTGTTTACCGCTGTTTGTATGCTGAAATTAAATTTGGAAACGATCATTACATTTTAAGAAATGGAGTATGGTACAAAATAAACTGTGATTTTGTGTCAGCAGTTGATGACTACCTCAGCGATATTGATATTCATCCATTCTCATTTCCCAAATATTCTCATGATGATGAGGGCGACTATAACGAGCTAGTTGCTAAGACCAATAGCGTTTTTTGCTTGATGGATAAAAAGAATATCCAGATAGGTGGCCCTTATGACAAGCTAGAGCACTGTGATTTGATAAAAGGTGGAAATGAATTTGTTCATGTCAAGTTATACAGAAGCTCTAGCACACTCAGTCACCTATTCTCCCAAGGCTTTGTGGCTGCGGAAGCGTTTATAAAAGACTTTGAATACAGAGAAAAATTGAACCCCAAATTGCCTGCATCAATCAAATTGGCCGATCCAAAACCAAGACCAGATCCAAGTAAATATAGGGTTGTTTATGCAATTGCTACAACCAAAGATATACCGAAAGAGCTCCCATTCTTTTCAAAGGTGACATTAAAGAATTCTTTAAAAACACTAAGGGCGCTAAATTACAATATTTCTCTATCTAAAATAGATATTGACCAAAATTGGTTAAAGACTAAAAAATGCAAGCCAAAGAAAAACTAACAAGGCGCCGCTGTCGGACAAATTTTCCGCAGAGCGCGGCGTTACCAATACTTTTTCTAATCCTTCAGTCTACCTTTAGAGTGTTTGTGTTAACGCATTTCTGTCCAAAAATGAGTTAGAGTTTTAGGGGAAGATCAGCGTTCATTTAGAAATGATTAGAGAGACTAGTGTCTTTGCTAGAGATGCGTGTATGAAGTGTGATGATCTAAAAATGGTTTATGATCTTATGGATACACTAACGTGTGCCGCTTAGCTTGGTGTTACATTTATTAAGGAGTACCTGCAAATTAAATACCTTTGGATATTGATATATGGAATAGTTTTGATTTGGTCTGGTATCAATCCAAAAGATCAATTTACTTGGTTTTTGGAGGTTGCACCGGCCATGATTGGTGGCGTTTTGTTGGCTGTTACCTATAACTCATTTCGGCTTACTCCAGTTCTCTACTTTTTTATTCTAGTGCACTGCGTGGTGCTTATGGTTGGTGGCCACTATACATATGCGGAAGTGCCATTATTTGATGGTCTGTTTGGGGCTGAAAGAAATAATTACGACAAAGTAGGTCATTTTTTTCAAGGTTTTGTCCCTGCACTATTGGCCAGAGAAATACTAATACGTAAAGAAGTGGTGAATGGTAATCTTTGGCGTAGTATTATTATTGTTTCTATTTGTCTAGCCTTTAGTGCATTCTATGAGCTTATTGAATGGTGGGTTGCATTAGCTACTGGCGAAAATGCAGAAGCTTTTCTCGGCACTCAAGGTTACGTTTGGGACACTCAATCAGACATGGCGCTAGCTTTGCTTGGTGCAATATCTTCACTGCTTGTCTTATCAAGACTACACAATAGCCAATTAAATAATGTAATAAGCCGAGTAAGCGAGACGCAGTAAACTGTACCTCTTCTTCAAGCGTTACCTGTACTTTAGGAAGAGGTTTGTCAGCTCAATTAGAACATTAAATCTAACGCGCTTTTATCTCATACTGAGCTAGCAGCTGTGGCTAGCTCATTTCTGCGCAATTCCAAGTTAGACCATCTGCCTCATGAAGCGTTTGAAGTCCTATATAAATCGGTGATTAGGCGTCTAGGCCTTCTGGGGTGAGCAACATCTTGCCCATGATTTGACCGCTCTCAATCAGATCATGGGCCTTATGGGCATCGCTCAAAGGCATGCTAGAGTAAACAGGCTTGAGCTTGCCTTCATCGAGTAACTGGTAAATCGCATCCATGGATTGTTTAACCAGTGGAAAATTACTAGAGAAGGTGGCATAGATCTCTGAATAGGTGATAGTCGGTGCTTTACCAAAGTGTTGTACCGCCTCAGCCTGTAGGTTGGTTTCACCAACTCCTGCTAGGAAGCCAAAGATGATGATATGACCCAAGGTCGCCAGCACGTCTAAATCCTGCTTAATGGTGTCGCCAGCGACAGGGTTAAAGATATAGTTAACTCCTTTACCAGTAGTGACTTCTTTAACTTTTTCTGCCCAGTTTCCTGTAGAGTTGAATGCGTAGTCGGCACCGAGTTTGAGTGCTTGTTCTACTTTGTCATCTTTACGGTCAAGGGCTATCACCTTGACTCCCGCGATTTTGGCAAGCTGAATAAGCGCAGTACCTACACCACCGGTTGATGCGTAAATCAAAGCAAATTTATCTTTTTGAGCACGAGCGACATTGTGCAGCATATGGTATGCGGTGAAGTAGGTGACTGGCATGGCCCCTGCCTCAAGCAGATTAGCCGAATCAGATAACAGTATCAGCTTATCTGCATCGACGGCGGTATATTCTGCGTAGGTTGAAGCACCAATTTGACCAAGAAATGCGACCTTTTGCCCCTGTTTTAGTTCAGTGCCATTGGCATCGGCGATCACACCACTGCCTTCAACACCGGGAATGAACGGTAGAGCTGGCATCATGCCTGGAGGCATATTGCCTTTGCGAATAATAGTATCGATAAAGTTGATTGGTGCGGCTTTGATTTGAACTAGAACTTGGCCTGGTTGCAGTTCAGGCTTATCAATCTCTTGATAATTAAGCTTATCGCTGCCACCTGTTTGTGCTAATACAATCGCTTTCATTGCTATCTCCTGTTTACCCTTTGGTAAATTGACTTGTGCGGTATGAAAGGCAGTTTAGTGATATGAACTAAGAGAAAAAATTCGCAATTTGGGATAAGACAATTCCAAAAGTGGGATTGTTTATGGCTTGGATAGTGAAGCTCTCTGTTTTTTATGCTCTTTAGCTAATTTAATTTGATCTTGTTATATCATTTATGGAATTTCTTTAGGCTAATCAACACTCCCTTTTCAGCAACTAGAAACTATTCTGCTTAGGTAAATTCTACTTATTGCTATTGCTCACATATAACAAACGATCAATAATGATAATCGTTATCAATAACTGTTTGACGTTTAATAAGGGACAAGAAATGATTACAAGAACGCTATTTGGATTGGCACTGACGGCGATGTCATTTGGAGTATTTGCTGAAACTTGTCAGTTAGATATGCAAGTTCAAGACGCCATGGTTTATGACAAAACCAGCTTAGAGATCTCTCTAGCTAAGTGTGACAAGGTGACAGTTAACCTAAAACACACAGGTAAGTTACCTAAAACGGCTATGGGTCATAACTGGGTATTAACTACCACTGCTGATCAAGCTGCGGCAGCTGCCGATGGCATAGGTGCAGGAGCCGACAATCACTATATTAAGCCTGGTGATGCTCGAGTGTTGGCCTTTACTCCACTTATTGGTGGCGGCGAGTCAACGAGCGTGACTTTTGATACTAAGGGATTGAAAGCTGGTGGTGATTACACTTATTACTGCTCTTTCCCTGGCCACTCTTTCATGATGAAAGGCAAATTTGTAGTTAAGCCATAATCGGCTTTCTTGATACTTTGAGTTAAGCACAATGGCAGCTAAGTTATTTAGCTGCCATTTTTATTATCTGTTTCATTACTTGCGACAAGGCATTAATACTCAAAAAGATAATAGTAACCATAGGCTACTATTAGCGCAGGTAAACTCGAATATAGCGTGGCAACTATGGCGGCCCTTGGGTCGAGTGCTATGGCTGGAAACAGTGCATCGCCATCATTACTGATGGCGTTACCGAGTTGAGCCGAGAGTGGAATACTGCCTGATAGATAAAAACTTGTTGTCATCATCTGAGGCCCACAGCCTGGAATCAAACCTATCAATACGCCCATTAAAGGCATCATTCCATGCCATTGTGCAAAAAGTGTCTGTAGATCGAGTTGAGTATGAATGAGTAATAGTTCAAATATGAGTAACGCCAAGGCCACCCAAGTGACAATAAAGTTCGTATCTAGGGTGACTTTTTGAAACAGCAGAGTGTGACGACGCTTTTTATCTTCGGCAACTAGGCTCTCAAAGCTCTCCACTTCACTGGTGATTGCCCAGCTGAGCAAAGAGAGTAACAGCATTGCAGCGCCAACAACGGTCAATACCTGTTCTGGTATCCCTGTTAGATCACTCGGTGATAGCTGAAAGGCCATCATGAGAGCGATTAAGGTGAAAGGTACGAGTGAGAGTTGCCAAGTTTTGGCTAATACCCTAGTCAGTATTGATGTTTTGCCCTTGACCTCTTGGTGGCACTGACATGGTTTCTGGGTTGGCGTCGGTGTGTTGAGCCAGCCTTTCATTGATAGTTGTTGCACTATTAAGCCCGACATGATGCCTGTTACCATGCAAATACCTAGCACTAGGGCTCCAATATCTGGCTGACTTGCGATAAGTAGGAAAGCTGCGTCGCCCATAGTTGCTGTTAGTACTGCAACAACTGCTGCAAAGCTAATATTGCCGCGAGTGTATTGCGTCATGACTATGATTGCGCCACCGCAGCCGGGAAGCGTTCCCAGCAAGCTGGCAAAAACTATCTGCCAATATGGGTTAGTTGTGTAATCAGATATCCAGCTTAATTGTCTTAACCTGCTGGCATAGAGGTGATAGATGCTTAGTGTGAAAGCAACAAAAACGCCCGCTTGCCAAAATACATCGGCTAAGGTGTTAATGACGAGCGCTTGAGTAGCACTTTGTGAAGCTAACAAGATGACGATTAAGGGCAGAACAAGCCTAAAATACCTAGGAATAAAAATTTGTTTTAGCTTGCTGCTAACCTTAAACCAAGTGGCTGTGGACATGTTTTTTCTCTTTTACTTTTGGCTTTTTTCTTTTGACATGAGAGCGACTTTACGTTTGTAGTAAACAAATAAACCGACTGCGACGATTGCGGGTAAAACCCAGAAAAAGTGCACTAAGCCTGAAGTGATAGAATCATGATCATGGCCTGGGTGAGCTAAGGTAAAACTCGAAATTAAACTGGTTAGTATAAGTATGCCTAGTCGATACATAGATTCACTCCTTGGGGCAATTCCATTTGCATTTAAATCTTAATGAGAATTATTATCGTTTATGTAAGTTAGACTTTATTGGTTTATTTGTCAATTTGTAGATAGTGTTAGAGAGGTAAAGTAGTAAAGACGAGAGTAGAGATAGAAATAGGGGCCTAAGCCCCTATGGAGTAACAGGTGTAGGACAACCTGAACTAGTGATTTTGAATTGAGCCCTAATTAAGTTCTGCAAACAACTCGCGAGCAAATAGTTTTTCACAGTAGTGGCATTTGAGTTTAACCGCATCATGCTTTTGTTTGATATGAAAGCGACTACTTACTGGTTCATTATGGCTAATACAGTTGCTATTGGGGCAAGCAAACACACCTTTGATCTCTTCAGGTATTGCGACTTTAAATTTACGAATGACTTCGAAATCTTCAATGGCATTGATGGTGGCTTGAGGAGCAAATAGTGCTAGCTGGTTCGCTTGGTTTTCGTCAAAAATGACATTCTCAATTTTGATGAGATCTTTTTGAGTATCGTCGCCACTAGGCAGGTTTAATCCTACTGTGATGCGTTGTGAACCCGAGGAGAGTTTAAAAAACTTGAGGATCTGAATGCCTCGTCCTGCTGGAATATGGTCAATCACAGTGCCATGGGCGATAGCTTCGACTTGCAGTTGCTTTTTCATTATTTAACTCCAAACTCGTTAGTCATCACTAGGGCAAGCAAGGCTTGTCTGGCGTATATACCATTTTCAGCCTGCTGGAAGTAATAGGCATAGGGGGTGCTATCTACGTCTGTGGTGATCTCATCGATACGTGGCAGTGGGTGTAGCACCTTGAGGTTATCTTTGACATTGGTAAGCAGATCGGCACTCAGAATAAAGCTCGACTTCATATGCTTATACTCAGTTTCGTCAAATCGTTCTTTTTGGACACGAGTAATATAGAGAATATCTAGCTCTTGAATGACAGATTCTAGTTTGTCGTGTTGATGAATGATAACACCCTTCTCCGTTAGCTCCTCGGTAATGTAGTCAGGCATCGCAAGAGCTGGTGGAGAGATAAAGTGGAATTCACAATCAAATAGCGACAGGGCTTGGGTTAGCGAATGCACAGTGCGGCCATATTTTAGATCGCCCACGAAGGCCACTTTGAGTTTTTCTAGGCTGCCTTGGGTTTCATAGATACTGTAAAGATCTAACAGCGTTTGAGTTGGGTGCTGATTTGAACCATCGCCACCGTTAATCACAGGTACACTAGAAAATTCACTGGCTAAGCGAGCGGCACCTTCTTGTGGATGGCGCATAAAGAAGGCATCCACATAGGAAGAGATGACTTGAATCGAATCAGCTAAGGTCTCGCCTTTTTTACTGAGTGAGGTGTTTCCTGCATCAGGAAAGCCAATGATACTGCCACCTAACCTTTGTACTGCCGTTTCAAAAGAGAGACGAGTACGGGTTGAAGCTTCAAAGAAACAGCTAGCAATGACTTTATTTTTTAGTAGATCAGGACGAGGGTATTGTTTTAGTTGAGCCGCGGTGGAGACGATAAGTTCCAATTCTTGACGAGATAAATCAGGAATCGAGACTATGTGCTTCTGATAGAGCGGGTTAGTCATGCGTGATGTTCCTATTCCGATATTGAATCGGGCGAATATTCTATCAATTTTGATGGGGGCAAGTATAGCGCTAGCGAAGGATTCGCCGGGTTTTGAGGTGAGGTAAAACCAGATATGTGAGTTTGTAAAATGGGTATAATGAGCCAAGTATCATTTAGTGTTTTTAAAAAATGGATACCTAGCTCATCAAGTTTGCTTCACTAGCGCTCTGCTTGAAGTCTATGCGCGCTCAACATCAAAGGCGATCACTTCTTTAATCGCCTTAGCATTAAGTGCTAGCATGATTAACCTGTCTATACCTAGCGCGACTCCAGAGCACTCTGGTAAGCTATGTTCTAATGCTGCAATCAGGTGTTTATCGATATCGACCTTGGGAAGCCCCATAAGCTGGCGTTTTTGGTTATCTTGCTCAAAACGTTTGGCCTGCTCTTTGGCATTGGTCAGTTCATTAAAGCCGTTGGCCAGTTCCATATTCTGATAATACAGTTCAAAGCGTTCGGCCACTCTAGGATCGCTTTTGTTTATTTTGGCCAGTGCCGCTTGGGATGCAGGGAAGTCGTAGACAAAACACGGTGTCTTCTGCCCTATCTGAGTTTCTACCTTCATACTAAATAGTAGCTGTAACAGAGTATCTTTATCGGTTTCATCATCACTGATATTGGCAAAACCATGTTGACTACAAAGCTGCTTTAACTCTTCTAAGCTAGCGGTAAGTGGGTCAAGGCCTAGATGAGTGGTAAAGGCTTGTTGATAGGTGAGACGCTCAGCGCTTTGACAGTTCAAGACTGTTTGCATTAGGGCATCGATTTCATCCATTAACTGGAAATGATCAAAACCGGGTCTATACCATTCGAGCATGGTGAATTCAGGGTTATGGTGTCTGCCTGACTCTTCATTACGAAAAGCTTTGCTCATCTGGAAAATTGCGCCGCTTCCCGCCGCCAATAGGCGCTTCATGGCATATTCTGGCGAGGTTTGCAGATAAAGAGGGATACCTTGGGAGTAACCAGGGCCAACAAAACGAGTTTGAAAGCTGGCAAGGTGTACATCTGTCACACTGGCTTGGGACAAGCTAGGGGTATCGACTTCTAACACTTCTCTTTGTTCAAAAAAATGTCTGATTTTTCTGATAATAGAAGCTCTTAGCTTAAGGTTTTCTATACTAGCACTTGGCTGCCACTGGGCTTGATTCATGACGGCAAACTCTCAAGGGATAAAATAAAAAATCCCAGCATAATCGTATTATGCTGGGATTCAATTTGAGTAGGTGAGTGATTACTTCTTCACTCGGCCTACGTATTCTGCACTACGTGTATCTACAGTAATCATGTCACCAATTTGGATAAATAGCGGTACACGTACAACTGCACCTGTAGATAGAGTCGCTGGCTTGCCACCTGTACCTGCTGTATCACCTTTAAGGCCTGGATCGGTATCAGTGACTTCTAAGTCAACAAAGTTTGGTGGAGTCACCATAATTGGAGTGTTGTTCCAAAGAGTTAGAGTGTGAGGATTGTTCTCAACTAACCATTTAACACTGTCACCCATAGCTTTCTCGTCAGCGGCGATCTGCTCATAGGTTTCATTATTCATAAAGTGCCAGAACTCTCCATCTGTATATAGGTATACTAGTTCTGGGTCTAAGATATCGGCGGCTTCGACAGTTTCACCTGACTTAAAGGTTTTTTCTAACACCTTACCTGAGATCATCTTACGCAGTTTTACGCGGTTGAATGCTTGACCTTTACCTGGCTTAACCACTTCATTTTCGATGATGTTACAAGGTTCGCCGTCCAACATAATTTTTAGGCCTCCCCTGAAGTCGTTAGTGCTATAATTCGCCATCTTTTCCTCTATCTTAAAAATTTTGAGTAATCTGCCCTAATGATACAAAGAATCGACACAAATTTGCAGACCAGTTGGCAAAAAGAATTGGCTATGGCTGTGAGTGACCCTGAAAACTTGCTAAAAATATTGTCGATTGACTCAACTTATTATGGTGAGAAGGATTTTAAGGCAAGAAAACTCTTTCCAATGAAGGTTCCTTTACCTTTTATTCAAAAGATGGAGCTGGGTAACCCTAATGATCCGCTACTTTTGCAGGTGATGCCGAGTGTGAGTGAGTATCTTGAGCATGCTCAGTTCAGCAAAGACCCGCTGCTAGAGCAAAATAATCAGCAGCCAGGTGTACTGCATAAGTATAAGAGTCGCGTACTGTTAATGCTGCGTGGTGGCTGTGCTGTGAATTGTCGCTACTGTTTTAGGCGTCACTTTCCTTATCAAGACAATCATCTAAATAAGCGAGCTTTGGAGCAAGCTGTTGACTACATTGCTGCTGATAATCAAATCAATGAAGTGATCCTTAGTGGTGGTGACCCATTAATGGCCGGAGATGACACCATTAGTTGGTTGATGGATAAGCTAGAGGCTTTACCGCAAATTAAGCGTATGCGTATTCATACTAGGTTGCCAGTAGTGATCCCTAATCGCATTACCTCTGAGCTGTGTCAGCGTTTCAAGTCATCGTCACTGCAAGTAGTGATGGTGACTCATATCAACCATGGCAATGAGATAGACAGTTATCTTGCAAATAAGTTTGCCGAGCTTAAACAGGCAGGTGTCACGCTATTAAATCAAAGTGTCTTGCTTAAAAATGTCAATGACGATGCCAACGTATTGTGTGAGCTAAGTGAAGCCTTATTTTCAGCTGGTATCATTCCCTACTACTTGCATCTACTTGATAAAGTGGAAGGTGCTAGTCACTTTGATATTGATGAGTCACAAGCAAGAGAGCTCATTAAAACCTTACTGTTGGAGTTGCCTGGGTTTTTAGTTCCTAAGCTGGTTAGGGAGATTGGTGGAGAAAGAAGTAAGACACCCATCGATTTACGTTTGAATGATTAAAAATAGCTGCAGCGTTAAGTGATTAACTTGTATCTCTATATCGGCTTAGATAAGCTGTAAATCAAATTGCATTACCATGGTTTACGAGTGTTTGTTTTATGAGCGTTGATTCCTCTTTTGATCTCCAACATGTGTGGCATCCCTACACTTCGATGCTGAAGCCGCTTCCTTGTTACCCAGTTGAAAGTGCGCAGGGTGTTTATCTAACTTTAGAGTCAGGCGAGCAGTTGATCGATGGCATGTCTTCGTGGTGGGCCTGTATCCATGGTTATAACGTGCCCGAGCTTAACCAAGCTGCAACCGAGCAGTTAGCTAAAATGTCCCATGTGATGTTTGGCGGTATCACCCATCAGCCAGCGGTGGATTTGTGTAAAAAGTTGGTGGATATCACCCCATCTTCACTTGAGAAGGTGTTTATCTCTGACTCTGGCAGTGTCGCGGTCGAAGTCGCACTAAAGATGGCAATGCAATACTGGCATGCCAAGCAGCAGCCGAGATCCAAATTCCTGACGGTACGTAATGGTTACCACGGCGATACCTTCGGTGCCATGGGAGTGACAGATCCTGCTAATTCCATGCATCAGCTCTATAGTGATTTTTTACCTAAACATTTCTTTGTTTCCGCGCCGAAAACAGGCTTCTATCAAGAGTGGGACGAGAGCGAACTGGACGAGATCAGAGCTTTATTAGCCGATAAGCATCAGCAAATAGCTGCCATTATTATCGAGCCTATAGTGCAAGGTGCTGGTGGCATGCGGATCTATCACCCAAATTACCTTAAGGGTTTACGAGCGCTAGCTGATGAATATCAACTGCTATTGATTGCCGATGAGATTGCCACAGGTTTTGGTCGAACAGGCAAGCTATTTGCGTGTGAGCATGCTGAGATTCAACCTGATATTCTGTGTTTAGGCAAAGCACTGACTGGTGGCTATATGAGCCTAGCGGCAACGTTAACCACAACCCATGTGGCTGAAGTGGTATGCAGTGGAGAAGCCGGCGTCTTTATGCATGGACCTACTTTTATGGGCAACCCACTCGCCTGTGCCGTAGCCAATGCCAATCTAGATTTGTTGCTAGCTAGCCCTTGGCAGCAAAGAGTCAGTCAGATCGAGTCTCAGTTAAAAACTTTACTGACCCCTTTGCAGGAGTTACGAAATGTAGCCGACACTCGCGTTCTTGGGGCTATAGGGGTTGTCGAAGCTACCGAAAGCTATGATGTGGCCGAGCTGCAAAGGATTTTCATTAGCCAAGGCGTATGGATACGTCCCTTTGGCAAGCTTATCTATATTATGCCGCCCTATATCATTAATAATGAACAGTTAACGTGTTTAGTTAATGCCATAAGGTTGGCATTAATACAGCAACTAGACTGAGCCTAAACGGCAAGATTTAGTTCAGTCGTTCCTAGGCGTTGCCATAGCTTTTCATGGAAATAGAACACTACAGTATTAATGGCTGGCTCAAGTAGGGCTATGGCACCACCTATGACTATACTGCCTGTCAGTAAATAGGTAACGCTAAATGCGACACTAAAGTGCAGAATGGCGAAAGTAATAGTCTTAAGCATAATAAGTCTCCTCTAGAACTGAGTTAATGATAATAATTATCATTAATCGATTAAAGCGAGCTTATTAGATAAGTTTCATAGATTAAATCGATTGGATATTCTTTTTCAGAATATTAATGACTTGTAAGCTTTTATTGCCAAACTTCCTTTCAAAACAAGATGAAAGGAAGTTTGATTTAGGCTTGATAAATAGCCTATTCACAATCCTAGTAATGCCAAGGAAACTCTGAGAAGTCTTGATCTCGTTTCTCTAGGAAAGCATCTCTTCCCTCTTGAGCTTCAGCTGTACCATAAGCTAAGCGAGTGGCTTCACCTGCAAATAGTTGCTGTCCAACCATGCCGTCGTCAGCCATATTAAAGCCATACTTAAGCATACGCATCGCCGTTGGTGATTTAGAGTTGATCTCTTTAGCCCATTTCAGTGCCTCAAGTTCAAGTTCTGCGTGGGGAACCGATTTGTTCACCATACCCATGGCAAAGGCTTCATCGGCACTATAGTTAAAACCGCAGAAGAAGATTTCACGTGCTCGTTTCTGGCCTATCATCTTAGCGAGATAAGCACTGCCATAGCCCGAATCAAAGCTTGCGACATCAGGGTCTGTTTGTTTAAAGATGGCATGCTCTTTTGAAGCCAAGCTCAAATCACAGACTACGTGCAGACTATGTCCGCCGCCAACGGCCCATCCAGGTACCACAGCGATGACGACTTTAGGCATAAAGCGAATAAGGCGTTGGACTTCAAGGATATGCAGACGCCCCATACGGGCAACATCGGCTTTCCCCGCTTCTTCACCTTCATATTTGTAGCCATCTTTGCCACGAATACGCTGATCGCCGCCAGCACTGAAAGACCACTGGCCCTTCGCCGAAGGACCGTTGCCTGTTAGTAATACGCAGCCCACATCTGACCATTGACGAGCATGATCTAAAGCAGTGTAGAGTTCATCGACGGTTTTTGGGCGAAAAGAGTTTAAGCAGTCAGGACGGTTGATTGCGATACGGACTGTGCCCTGCTCTTTAGCTCTGTGGTAGGTGATATCTTCAAAGTCGAAGCCTGGGACTTGGTCCCATAAAGTAGGGTCAAAAATATCGGAAACTGTGGTGGTTTTCTCTGATGTCATTGTTAACTAGCCTTTTATGCAATAGTGCTAAAAGGCTAGGTGGAATCATCTATGAGGTCAATAATCAAAGCGCAAAGCTGTGCTATAGATGACAGCCCGTGTTTTAGAGTGAGTCGCAAATATAGGCTAAATTATCTCGACTAAATACATTGTGTTTTGCATTAGCTGAAGAGCAAAAGTCACTCTTAAAATCTTCAATATCATTGGCTGATTTAAAAATACGGTTGAATTCGTCTAGTTCATGGCTTGATAGGCGATCAGCTATTTGAGCCTTAATCTGCTTTATCTTATTGTCGGCTTTAATGATTTGCGTGCCTGTCATAGAGTCTAGTTTTCGCTCGACATCCGTAAGCAATTTATCAGCATCGGCAATAGGTTTATCTAGCTTATTGGTTTCTGTTGCCAAGTAATAGATAATTCCAGCAACTATGGCGATTAAAATCCAACCTTTCATCATTTAGTCCAATTAGGTTAATTCCCTTACATTTAAAGGGTATAATAAGTCAATTTTCGAACACCACTACAGTACCATAAAGCAGTAAAGGCTGAAAAATGAATTCAGAATCGAACAAAAAGGACTATTCGAAAGCCAAGCGAATAAAAATACACCAACCAGATGCCGCTAAGGCTGATAGATTCAATCCCCGTAATCGTATTTATGTAAGAGCTATCGATGGGTTATGGACTCAGGTTCGCCGTAAAATGGGCTGGGTGGCAATGCTATTCTTTTTATTGCTGCCATGGATACCTTGGGGAGATAGACAAGCAGTTTGGTTTAACTTAGGTGAGCAGAAGTTTCATATTTTTGGGTTAACAATTTGGCCTCAAGATCTCACCTTATTAGCAGCTTTTTTTATGATTGCGGCTTTTGGTTTGTTCTTTATTACGACTTATCTTGGTCGAGTTTGGTGTGGTTATACTTGCCCACAAACAGTTTGGACATTTATTTTTATCTGGTTTGAAGAAAAGCTTGAGGGTGCGCGTAATAAGCGTATGAAGCTAGACCAGATGCCTTGGACCTTTGACAAAATTTGGCGTAAAACTGCCAAGCACGCCTCTTGGTTGTTTATTGCTTTTATTACTGCAATGACATTTGTCTCGTATTTTATACCAACGAGAGAAGTCTACATCGATGTCTTTACCCTTAATGCCGATGCAGGCATCTATTTCTGGGTCGTTTTCTTTACTCTCGCTACCTATGGTAATGCGGGTTGGATGCGCGAGATTATGTGTCTTCACATGTGTCCTTATGCGCGCTTCCAGTCTGCCATGTTCGATAAAAACACCTTTATCGTTGGTTATGATGCAAAACGTGGTGAAGCAAGAGGCCCAAGGTCGCGTAAAGCCGATCCTAAAGAGATGGGGTTGGGTGACTGTATCGATTGTGACCTTTGCGTGCAGGTTTGCCCAACGGGTATCGATATTCGTAATGGTCTTCAGTATGAATGCATTAACTGTGGTGCCTGTATCGATGCTTGTGACCAGACCATGGAGCGAATGGGATATGCTAAGGGGCTAATTAGCTACACTACAGAGAATAAGCTTGAAGGAATTAAGCAGAAGGTATTACGTCCTAAACTAGTTGGTTACGGTATTGCTCTTGGTGTGATGATCATTGTCTTTATTATTGCCAGTGCCAATATTGCACCGATTCGTATGGATATCATTCGAGATAGAAACGCACTATTTAGAGAAAACGATCAAGGCTTAATAGAGAATACCTTTACTCTAAAGATTTTGAATAAAACCGAGCAGGCACATGAGTATCAACTCAATGTAGAAGGCTTAAATAACTATCAATGGATAGGTCCGCAGAAAGTTACGATTGCTGGCGGTGAAGTATTAACCTTGCCTATAAGTGTCGCAGTTGATCCTGTTGAGCTGTCAAAACCTATGATGGATATTGAGTTTAAAGTGTCGACTGATATTGATGGGCAGTTAGAATCTGCGAGTCAAGAGTCGAGGTTCTTTGGTAATTAAACCTTAGTAATGCAATAAATAAAGGTTACTTTTACCTGTTTTACCCTAAAAAGGAGCTTTAAAGCTCCTTTTTTACGCTTTTAGTTTGATATATGAGCACTTGAAGCAAGAGATGACTATTTATTTTAAAAAGCCCTTGCGCGCTTTAAAAACTTCCCTATAATGCGCTCCCACTGACACGGCAGACGAGAACAATTGAGTTTGCAGTGGCAAGATTATCGATAAGATAGTCTTAGTCAGGTAGAGCTAAAAACTTTAAAAAAGTTTGCAAAAAGCACTTGACGAAACAACAGGAAAGCGTAGAATACGCAGCCCTGACCTGATGAACCAACTGGTTGTCAGGATGCTCTTTA
>CANNEE010000019.1 GCA_947503555.1 uncultured Shewanella sp. | reverse complement strand
CCAGAGCCAGAGCCAGAGCCAGAGCCAGAGCCAGAGCCAGAGCCAGAGCCAGAGCCAGAGCCAGAGCCAGAGCCAGAGCCAGAACCAGAATCTGAGACATTAGCATGGGCATCACCAGCCTTACTTAAGGCTAAGGCAGAGTTTGATGGTTCGACTGAGTTGGCGGTTAAACATCAAGCATTACTGGCTATGATTGCGGAGTGTTATAAAAAGCGTAAGCAGCAAGAGTTTCTGCACTATGGTGTTAGCCTTGGAGATGGTTATTCTCAGCTATTTGCTCAATTGATCAAGGCTGAGCCTGATGCAGAGTATAAAGGGGTGGGCTATATGCAGTTGGCAACACTCTTTACTGATAATGGTGAGTTCGATAGAGCTATAGGCTTTTGCCATCAAGCCCAAGGATATGAGCTGGAGGATGGAACTGTGACAGGCTTTACTGGCCGGATACAGAGAATTGAAAAAGCTAAAGAGAAAGCCAATAAATAGGTTTTAGGGTAGTATAGTTAGTAAGGGGCGAACTTAAGTTCGTCCTTTTTGTTTATATTGATCAAGGGGATGGTAATGAGATTAATCTTCCCAACACTATGCGCGCTATTATTAACGATAAGTGGGTGTAGCAGAACGCCTGAATGGACATTGTTTTTTTACCCAGATGCTCCAGTAGGAACCCAGGTGCAAATTGAGCAGTCAACGGCCTTTGATTCGATTCATGGCTACTATGATAGCCTTGAGGTATGCCGGATTAAGGCTAAGGGCATGCAAAAATTGGCTGGCAACAAAGGTAGTTATCAGTGTGGTCACCTGTGCCAGGTGACAGATGGTTTATTAGCTTGTAGAAAGCTGACGCAATAGTCGAATTCGAGGAAGGCGAGTGATCCAATTTAAGCAGGACTTTTTTGAACAGCTCCAAGGTTGTTACTCACAGGTCACGCCTTTGGGACTAAGTCATCCTCATTGGTTGGTGTGGAGTCAAGATGCAGCCGAGCTAGTGGGATTAAATGAACCCAATGAGCAACTACTGGCAGGCTTCTCGGGTAATCAGCCCATAGCTGGCGCCAATTATTATTCTCAAGTATACAGTGGTCATCAGTTTGGTGGCTACACTCCTAGATTAGGTGATGGCAGGGCGATTTTTTTAGGTGAAGCCATTGGTCCAGAAGGGGCCTGGGATATGGTGTTAAAGGGGGCTGGCCCAACACCTTATTCACGCGGTGGTGACGGCCGTGCAGTGATGCGCTCCTCTGTCAGAGAGTTTCTGATTTCAGAAGCTTTACATCATTTAGGTGTACCTACTACACGAGCTCTCGCAGTGATTGGCTCCGATCTGCCTGTTTGGCGTGAGTCCCAAGAAACCGCAGCCATTACAGTGCGTATGGCGCGAAGCCATATTCGCTTTGGCCACTTCGAGTATTTCAGTTACAGTGAATCTGGTGGCAAGGATAAGCTGATTCAGTTGGTCAACTTCACTATTAAGCAACACTATCCTCACTTAAGCTGTGACGCTTCAGGCTATAAAGCTTGGTTTACCCAAGTGGTGCATGATACTGCCGTGATGATAGCCCACTGGCAGGCAATAGGCTTTGCTCATGGAGTGATGAATACAGATAATATGTCGATACTTGGAGACAGTTTCGATTTTGGGCCGTTTGCATTTTTAGATACCTTTGATGAGGAATATATCTGTAATCATTCTGATACCTATGGACGTTATGGGTTTAATCGTCAACCGGGTATTGGGTTATGGAATTTGCAGTGTCTCGCTCAGGCGCTATCGCCTTTAATTTCATCGAATGACTTAGTGGCAGCTTTGGAGACCTATCAGCCGACGTTGGTCAGCCATTATTTATTGTTGATGCGAGATAAGCTGGGAATAGAGTCAAGCACTCAGGATGACAATGACTCAGATCTCGCACTAATAGGTGGTTTTACCGGATTACTTGAGGTGAATCAGCTTGACCATACCAATAGCTGGCGCCGTTTTGGCGAGTTAGACCCTAGGAGTCCATTTTCGAGCTTGCGGGATGATTTTGTCGACACCCATAGCTTTGATACTTGGTATCAAGCCTACCAAGCTCGAGTGGGAAACCTCTTAGCCCTTGATGAATGGCAACAAAGACGCAATCGAGTCAATCCCAAATATATTCTGCGTAATTACCTTGCTCAGGAAGCGATTATTGCTGTTGAGGCTGGTGATACAGGCCCGTTGAGAGAGTTATACCAATTACTGCGCCGCCCTTTTGATGAGCAGCCAGATAAGCAAGAGTATGCCAAGCGTCCACCTGATTGGGCTCAAGGTATTCAATTATCTTGTAGTAGTTAACAAAATAAAGAGAAAAACCATGATCTTGCAGAGTTTGCAGTTAGATCCTCAGGCTAAGAGTCTATCTCTTAAAGCCGATATTGATTTTGAACAGTTTGCGTTATTTGCTGAGCCACTGACTAAGGCGATGGATTGTCGTGTGATTGAGCGTCAGTGGGGCGCCGATCGTCATCAATGGATATTAGATTTTGAAGCCACTCGCATTGAACTGCATTATGAATTCTACGGTGATATATGTTGGTTGAGTGTCGATAGTGAGCAGGATGTGCCTGTGTTGCAATATCTAGCGACTTTACTCAAGCCATTTATGGCTCAGAGCTAGGAGTTATTCATGAGTCAGGATATTAGCTCACAGCTAGAGCAAACCAGTGCAGAATTTCACTATCAGGCTTTAACACCGGATCTGATTTTAGATGCGATTGAAGATAGAGGAATTTATCCCGAAACAGGTCTATTAGCCCTTAATAGCTATGAGAACCGCGTATATCAATTTCGCTGTGACCGTGGCCAGCGTTATGTGGTCAAGTTCTACCGCCCACAGCGTTGGACTAATGAACAGATTCAAGAAGAGCATGACTATGCTACAGAGTTGTTGGCTGCCGAAGTACCAATTGCTGCGCCTATAAAGATAGATGGGCAGTCGTTATTTGACTATCAGGGGTATCGTTTTGCGCTGTTTCCTTCAATAGGTGGTCGTTCCTTTGAGGTTGATAATCTTGAGCAACTAGAAGCGACAGGACGCTTTATCGGTCGTATACATCAATTTGCTGCTCAAAAGCCTTTTCAATATCGAGAGGCCTTAACCCCCGAGTTATTGGGGCAAACCTCTATTGATTGGTTAAAGCAATCCGGTCATGTCCCCCAAGGAATAGAGCTGGCTTACTTTACCATTGTTGAGCAGCTTTACAGCAAGGTGAAGGAGCAATGGCATTCATCATTTCCATGTATCAGGCTTCACGGTGATCTGCATCCAGGTAACATTCTATGGACGCCTGACGGCCCAAGTTTTGTCGATTTAGATGATGCTAAGACAGGCCCCGCAATCCAAGATATTTGGATGATGTTAACGGGTGATAGAGCGCAAAAGCTGATGCAACTTGAAGTGTTGCTCGAAGGCTATGAGGAATTTAGTGAGTTTGATACTCGCCAGCTAGCGTTGATTGAGCCACTGCGGGCGCTGCGTATGCTTAATTACAATGCTTGGTTGAGCCGTCGCTGGGATGATCCTGCTTTTCCAATGCACTTTCCTTGGTTTGCTGAGGATAAATATTGGGAGCAGCAAATTTTAGCCTTTAAGGAGCAGTTGGCTATCTTAGATGAACCTGTGTTAAGTCTGGTTCCCTATTGATAATCTTCTCACTTTTACGCTTATTTCTGTAATAACTGTTTACAAGCAGAAGTGAACTTTAAACTAGGGTTACACTCAAAAGCTGGGTATGCTAGGCTTCATGCCTAGTTATAGGGAGTCTTGGTGGCTGTTGGGGGATTGTCGCTAAGCTTCAAAAATAGTGAGCTAGTATGATTGCTATCATAGATATGCTCTGAATTACTCAAAGGAAGATTCATGAAAAAATTAATGTTAATGGCGTTTGCCCTAATCATGCTACCAATGGCAAGTATTGCAGCCGAGTATAAAGAAGGTGTGCACTACACTGTTATCAATAAAGGCCCTGGTACTGCTAAGCCAGAAATCGCCGAATTCTTCTCTTTTTATTGCCCCCATTGCTACAGTTTTGCCAAGTCTGTCGTGCCAAAGATTGAAGCTAACTTACCTGACGGGGTGAAGTTTACTCAAAAGCACGTAGACTTTATCGGCCGTGAAATGGGACCAGAAATGTCACGTGCATTTGCAGTTGCGCATCAGCTAAACGTAGAGAAGAAGATTGAGCATGCGCTATTCTCTGCGATTCATGATAAGCGTCAGCGTTTCACTAACCGTGATGATATCCGTAAGTTATTTATTGCTAATGGTGTATCTGGTAAAGACTTCGATGCTGCAGCTAACTCTTTCATGGTTAATGCTCAAATGTCTAACATGAAGCGTGATACTGAAAACGCGCAATTGAGCGGTGTTCCTGCTTTAGTGGTAAATGGTAAGTACCGCGTCGAAACAGGTGCGATTAAGTCTTATGATGAGCTACTAGCGATTGCTATGTATCTGACTAAGATGAAGTAAACTTAACCGATTATGCTATTTGATAATGCCAGTCACTCGACTGGCATTATTGTTTTGACTAAAGCAAAAATTAACGTATCGGCAAAAATATTGTCATGACTAACCCTCGGGGCAGGCGTTGACTGGCCTTGATAGTGCCTCCCATCTTTTCTATTTGACGCTTAGTTAACGCTAAACCTAAGCCAACACCGCCAGAGCTGCGCTCCCTTGAACTGTCGATACGGAAAAAAGGTTGAAAGATCATCTCTAGATATTCTTCGGCCACACCTTGACCTTGATCTGAGACGGTTATTTTTATCAACTCCTGTGTGGTTGAGACCTCTAGCGCGACACTTCCATGGGCTGGAGAGTGTCTAAGTGCATTACGCAGAATATTTTCTAATGCGAGATTGAGCGCTCGTTCGCTTGAGTTTTCTAGTATGAGTTCGTTTGGGCTATCCAGCTCGATAGGATTATCTGGGTATTCAAATCTGGCATCGTCAATAATGGCATCGAGTAGCGCTATGATATCTAAGGTTTCAGTGCGTAGATTCGGGTTTTCATTTTCGAGCCAAGCTAAGCTCAGCGTATCTTCCACCAACTCTTTGATTACCTCTGTCTCACGTCTTATTCGGTCGAGATCTGCTTGATCTTGACTGATGCTTAATTCAATTCTTTGTAATGGTGTTCTTAACTCATGGGACAGGGCATTGATTAAGTATCTCTGATCTTGGATTAAGCTATTGATACGTTCAGCCATATTGTCGAAATTGCCCGCTAAGCGTCCAAGTTCATCATCACGCTTTCCAAGTAAGGGCTTAATTCTGTAGTCGAGTTTCCCTTCAGAGAACTGCTGAGTTGCGGCCTCAAGTAACTTGATTGGTGTCATCAATTGTCGATAGAGAGTGAAGGTGACTAAGGTCATGAGTACCAGAGGAAACAAAAAGTGCAGCAACACGTGTGCTTCTTGCCAGTATTTTCCCGGCAGCATATAAGTTGGCAAGCGGATAAGTAAAGCTGTGTTGGGCTGGCTTAAGGGGAGTTTAAGCACTCTATTGCTATGATCGGGATGAATGGTCCAGTCGATCTTTGAGTCGAGTGTGTTGATATAACCATAGGGAAGCTCCATCGGGCTATTGTCGACTAATAGAGTTTCTGTCGTGTGCACTATGGCCGCAAATGTACTTTCTGCTTGCTGTAGCTCCGCCAGCCAACGATTGGTTGCAGCTTTATCCCCTTGTTTGATAAGGGTGTCAGCCTGCTGTCGATATGTGAGTAACTTGCTCCTATGGGGCTCACTTATCGACGCCATTTCAGACTCCACATAATCGTCAATTATCTTGACGAAATAAAAGAGCAAGATGCTAACGATAGTGATGCTTAAGAAGAGTTTCCAAAACAGTTTATGATTCATTTGAAGCAATACCCTTGCCCATGAACTGTATGTATATGGTGAGATTTAAAACCAACGCTCGAAAGCTTACGTCTG
This sequence comes from uncultured Shewanella sp., assembly GCA_947503555.1. GTDB lineage: Bacteria > Pseudomonadota > Gammaproteobacteria > Enterobacterales > Shewanellaceae > Shewanella. The sequence continues at coordinate 84,593 of CANNEE010000019.1, read as the reverse complement.
ATTTTACTAATATGCATATCTAGACTGCGCTCTTCTCTGCTATAGGGTCTTTGCATGACCTCGTGGTACAGATAGGGTTTACTGAGAACCTTTCGTTGGTTCATTATCAGCAGAGCGAGCAATTTAAATTCTGTTTTGGTGAGAGGAATTGCTTGCTGTTGATAACTGGCTTCAGAGTGTTCTGTATCGAGTAATAGCCCTTCAAGTTCCAGGGTAGAAGCCTGATGGGAGCGCATTGGAATGGTAAAGCTGGTGCGTCTCAAAATAGCTTCCATACGCAGATAGAGCTCATCGATATTAAAAGGCTTAGGTAGGTAGTCATCGGCTCCGGTTCTAAAGCCTAATAACCTGTCCTGTTCCGCTCCTTTTGCGGTCAACATAATGATTGGAGTATTGTTCACTTCTCGAATACGTTTGAGCACTTCTAGGCCGTTTAATTCAGGCAGCATGATATCTAGTAGGATCAGACTAAAGCTTTCGCTCAACGCCAACTTTAAGCCGGTTGCGCCATCGTAGCATTGGCGAGTGAGGTAGCCCTGTTCTCTTAAGTGATTACACACTAATTCACTAAGCGTGCGATCATCTTCAATGATAAGGACTTTATGCTTGTGGGCTGACATAGGCGTTTCAGAGATCATAATCGGGCTCTCGGTAAACTTAGGTTAACACTTAGGTGTGTTGATTTTGGCTGAGTTTTGCTGTGGCGTTTTCGTCTGTTGATATCGTACAACGACTGGACTCAGACTTTGTCATTTTTTAGCACTTAGCAATCTGCAGCAAAATGAGTTTGAAGAACAACACGCCCTAAGCAGGGTAATGATGTGCTGCTGTTTATCAATGCCAATTTACCTTGTTTGCTGTCTAAAATTTGTAAATCTTGTAAGTTATCGCAAGCTAGACAAACTTAATGCCAAAATTGAGCGCTTGAAACTAAGCTTGATGGATTTGAGCTCAAGATCTCACCACTATTTAATAAATCAGTTGCTTATGAGACTGAAGGCAATTTATCGCAAAAAAACTCTCTGAACCATGAAACTCTCATGGTAAAACTGTTGTCGAACTTGGGTAATAACAATTAGTGTCGTTATTGGGAGGTCATGTGAGAGTTTTTCCTGTTTACGCACCAAAACTGATAGTAAAACATGCGCGCATTTTTCTGACAGGGGTTATCTGGGTAAAAGATTTAGGGCGTTTAGAGTTCGAGAAAGGTAAGTTTTTGCTACCAAGAAAGAGCCTGCCCGAGATTAAGCAGGTCGTTCTTGAGCTAAATGAGCTAATTGAGGCTCAAACTAACGAGGCCCAATCAGCTTAAATTAGTTGATTTCACTATTGAGCAAACCAACCAATCCGTTGACTTTATCGTTCCAAGAGTTTAGCTCTTGTTGCAGCTGTTGGTTTTGCTCGCTCAATTGAGCACCTTTCTGTTTCTCTTCTTCAAGTTCCATTTTCAGCAATTCGATGGTTTCTAGTGCTGCCTGGATTTTGGTTTCCAGTTTGGACAGTAATTCAAGGCTCATGGGAAGGTCCCTATAGTTTCTGGATTTGGAGTTCGATTTTAGCAGTGACCTTGGGCTAAAGAACAGTGAATCTTGTAATCTGCTAATAAAATGTTCAGTAAATTATACCTTTGTGCAGTTTTTTTGTACTTTATTTTGGCTATGAGTATGCTAGTAACCTATTTTCTCCTTGGATAGTTGGCATGCAGTTTGGTTTAGAGGCGCTTTTCCCTCTCATTTTGACGCTTTTTTTAGCCTTAACAGTGAAGCGTACCTTGATAGCGCTAGGTGCAGGCATAGTCTCTGGCGCACTATTGATTGCTCAGTATCGCCCTATAGCGACTTTAGACTACCTTCTCCAAAGTGCCGTTAGCCAAGTTTATGCCGATGGCCAATGGCAGCAATGGCATCTAGATGTGCTTGCGGCTATGGCCCTGCTGGGGATGATGACCAAGCTTCTTTCTCGAGGTGGTGCGGTCGAAGTATTTGGCCTCTGGCTAGGTACAAAGGTGCGTAGCCATAGACAAGCCAGATTAGGCGCTATTTTCTTGGGTTGGGTGGTGTTTATCGATGGCATCTTTAGTTGTCTGGCAGTGGGTAATGTTTGTAAGCCTTTAGGACGAAAATATGGTGTGCGCTCAGAGCAGCTTGCCTATTTAGTCGACTCCAACGCCTCTCCCTTATGTGCTGTTCTGCCGTTTTCTAGCTGGGGGCCCTATGTGATGGCGTTATTGGCGGGCATCGCTTTTTTACCATTAACACCGGTTGAAGCCTTATTACAGATGGCGCAAGTAAATTTTTATGCGATCACTACCATAGTGTTGTCGTTACTGGTTGCTTGGTACGGCACTGGGTTTAAAGAGCTTAAGGTGACACCAGTGACTTCGGCCACAGTGGAAAAGCCTTTGGGCACGCCTTGGCTACTGGGACTACCTATGCTCAGTCTATTGGTGTTGTCTATAGTGTTCATTCTTTATTCTGGCGGTCATCAAGCTCAGGAAATGAGTCTTACTGCTTGGCTAGCTAATGCCGATATTGGTGCCTCTATGCGTAATGCCTGTTTTGTGGCGACGCTTGTCACTTTTATCATGCTAAAGCGCTCTGGTAGAAGCTTGTTAGCATTAGGTAAAGATATGCTGTTTGGATTGCAGACAATTGCCTTAGCCGTTGGCATTTTATTATTTACTTGGATGATAGGTGGTGTCATTCAAGATCTGGGTATTGCTAAGATGCTGGCAAGTTGGGCAGAGCAGTATCTGTCGAGCCATTTTTTATTGCCGGGAATGTTTTTGTTGTGTGCGTTAATGGCCTTTACCACGGGCTCGAGCTGGGGCACCTTTGCCATTATGATCCCAATCGGTAGTGCTATCGCTCAGGCAGTTGATGTGAGTCTCTTGATCCCTGCACTGAGTGCTGTGATGGCTGGCTCTGTATTTGGCGATCATTGCTCACCTATCTCTGATACTAGTGTGCTAAGTGCCATTAGCAGTGGGTGTGAGCCCCATGATCATGTTGTCACTCAGTTACCTTTTGCCTTGATGGCAGCTGTGGCGGCCGCTTCAGGATACGGACTACTAAATGTGGGAGCGTCAATTTGGCTGGCTTGGTTGGTAACATTAGGCTGTGCACTGCTGCTTTTTTCTATCAAAACACGCTCGCAAAGGAGAAATACTATGCAGGTTTCGCCTTCATAGTCAGCTAATGAACCTCAGCACGAGATAAGCTGCACGGCTCAAAACCGCTATTTTTGTGCTTCTCTGCGTTAGTTTGACTTGCAATAGGCCAGCTATTGACGCGTAAACAGCCATGATTAGCACTGAAAGTAGCAATTTGAGAATTGAATATATGAAGTAATATAAATATCAATTTGTTACAGCATTCATTATCCTGAGTAGAGGTGAATGAGGTTGTGACTCATGAATAGTTAACCTGACTTATCGGGTCTTAGTAAGCATGATCTTGCTGTTAGGAACATCAATATGCTGGTTAACGTTTTTCGAGTTTTGTCCTTTTCTCCGATCAAAACAGGCTTGTTGAGAAGCAACTTGCTAGCTCTTTGCCTTGTTTTTCTCTCTGTTATAGGGGCACAAGCTCAGGCTCAGAGTCTGAGTCGATTTGAGAAAGTAAGTGATGAATTTCGCCCTTACTTTATCGAACTTTTTACTTCTCAAGGCTGTAGTTCTTGTCCACCAGCCGATGCTTGGTTATCAGAGTTTACCCAAGAGAAAGGCCTGTGGCAGGAGTATTTTCCTATCGCTTTTCATGTTAGTTATTGGGATTACATAGGTTGGAAAGATCCCTATGCTTCCCGTCGTTTTAGTCAGCGTCAATATGATCACCTTAACCTACTTAATATTCGCCAAGTCTATACGCCACAATTTGTGGTTAATGGTAAAGAGTGGAAGGGATGGTTTAAACGCATTTTTGGCAACACCTTTGAGCAGCCGAAAACTAAGGTGGGTAGCTTAAGTACCAAGTTAGTCGATGGCCAACTCGATTTGTCCTTTTCAAGTATCCGTTCCCTTGATGATACTAAGGTGACTTTGCACCTAGCATTATTGGGCGCCGATTTATTGACTCGAGTGACGCGGGGAGAGAACCGCAATAAGCAGCTAAAGCATGATTTTACTGTATTGAATCACCAAGTTTTTCAGCCACAAGTAAATGACAATTTTGCTAGTTACTCTGGCCCAATGGCAGAAATCCTTGATGCAGAAACATTAGCGCCTAAGCTTGCTCTAGTTATTTGGGCTGAAGTTGACGGTAAACCTCTGCAAGCGGTAGCAAGCTGGCTAGAGCAATCCTAGGGTTAAGCGTTTGCTAGATGGTGCAAAGTAGAGTGCTAGACAGCAGAAAGCCCTGACGAATTTAGCCACAAAATATAAATTGTCAGGGCCAGTTCTGAAGCAGATATCGCCTCAAATGAGGGAACAAACTTATCTGTTCATGGGGTGAAATTATAATGAATAAGCTGAACATGTCCTGAATTTATTCTGTCAATTTACATTTTTATACATAAATCAGTAATATGTTTGAATTTGTAACTGTTTTGAAAAACTTTGGTAAAGATAAATTAGGCGGCCTACGCCGCCTAATTGGATAAAGCTTATTTCTTAAAGAAAGCCTCGTTAGTGCCGTATGGACCTAAGTTTAGGTCACGTTTACGGATCTCATCTACGCGATCGAAAGCTTCTTCTGCAACACGTAGATTTTTAACATCTTTACGCCAGTAATATTTGAAGCCGTCGAAGTGTGCATTTTTAGGATACCAGTACATAACCCCTAGACCCTTATCGGTCAGAATCGGTGTATTGTGGATCGCCGTACCAGGAATATAGAAGTATTGGCCGAGCTTAAGCGGGCGGAACTCATTGTTCGCTAGAGTTTTACTTTCACCCGTTACCACATAGTAACACTCTGGCTGGCCATGGAAGTGTGGTGCGTGATCTGACTTACCGCCATTGGTGATACCGATAACCACTGGGCTATCGGAAAGCTCTTTCCATAGGTAGCCAACAGGGGCATTTTTAAGGTCGCAGTTTTCTGCTTCCATGATGTTGCCATCGTCATCCATTGTTTTACAAAAACGCTGATCTGGCGCGATGCTGTCGTTTGACTTGATGGTGTTGAAGTCTACTTTACCCGCTTCCCAGTCGGCAATGTAAGCTTCTACCTGTGGATCTCGACACTGCTCTGGCATAGTGTCCTGAGGCACATAAGGTGTGCTATCCATAGGTACTGGCGTCATTTGCTGATATGGCAATTGCGCATGATTACATTGAGGACCGGCCGCCATTGCGGTTGCTGATGCTAGGGCAGCCGCGGTGATCATTATTTTTAGTTTCATCATTCTCATCCTGTGTTGGTGTTGGATGCCCGAAAGCGGGTGCTATTTTGCCGTGCTTTTGGGCTCTGAACTAACAATAGGGGGGATTGGCTTAGGTAAAGTTGAAATGGATCACGGCTAGTTTTCAGTAGCAAACTTATTCGCGAGCAGGATCACGAATAAGTTTACTTTTACACCGAATTCGTCTGAGTTTTATAGCAATAACTGCAAGCTAAGTTGGCCATAGGCAGAGGAGAGCCGAGTATTTGAGCTCGTGCTTGCTTCTTGGCTAAATTGGCCTAGTTCAAATCCAAGGATGAGATGTTGACTCAGCTGATGGAATAGATTCACTCCTAGGTGATAACGATTAGCATCACTTTGTTTAGTTGAAGCCCAGCCATAGAAAAATGAACTACGACTTTGAGGAGTCCAAAAATGGCGGTAGGCAATCATGGCGGCAGTAGTGGTTTCAATTTCTCCTATATACACATCACTGGCCGCGCTGGTGGTCACATAGCGCCCAAGCTCGCCATAGTGAAGTTGCAGACGCAAATCATCTTTGCCGCTTAGTGAGATTCTGCTGGCAAAGGAGCCTCCAAATGCGAGCGCTTTGTCTGTGTTGCCATTGGCATTCTCTCCAAGGCTGAGCTGGCGCGTAAGGCTGGCAATAGAAAAGCAGCCCCAAGTTGTTTGCTGGTCGTAGCGGATTATCAGATCAGGTAACAGGTCTTGTTTGGTCTTGATGGGATTACCTTGGATATCGGTGCCATAGGAATCTGGGTTTTCTAAGGCAAAGCGCCAGTCGCCCCATTGCTCAGATTGCCAGTGATAACGAATTAAACTTTGGCGCACCATAGCTTGGCCTATCAGTGGCCCGCCTAAGTTCACTGTCTCGGCAAAGGTGTGGGTATTGATTAAGGTGGTCCAGTTCTGGCCAAAGGTGAGTCCTTGATACTCAATATAGGCGTGTCTTAGCCTGGGACTGTATGAGTTAGAGAAGTGAGCATTCCCCTGTTCTGAAGAGGAAAAGTCGATTTCGATAAAACCTTTAGCCACTTTGGGAGTGGCATTGTCCTGTGTGATTGTCAGATTCAGTCGACTTTCTTGAGCGCTAAACTGGCTACGTTTGGTGTCAGGCTCAGGTGTTGCAGAGCCTGTCCAACTATGTTGGTAGGCAAGATCGCCCTGTACTAAGCGTGCATTTGTCTTTAGAAAACCTCCTAGGGTTAAGTCTGTTCCTTGACAGGAAGTACAGTAGATAAGGCCAATCATCATGGCCAGAGGCAAAGTTTTGTTCATAGCATTTAAGAGAGGGATCTATAATCAAAAAAAGGCTCTTTAAAAAAGAGCCTGGCGAATACCTAGTGCTGTTAGCAGGTAACAGTAGGAAGAGCCTAAATTATGGGAGGAACGGCTCTACACCACTGCGAAGGTGTAGAGCACACATCATCGATAAGTTGCTTAGAAGTAGTAACCAAAGTTGATGTTAATACGCTTATCCCAACCGTCGCCCGCCATAGGTAAACCTACGTGGTCATCCGCAGCGGTAGAGAAAGTCATATTTTTACCCATAATGAAATCGACCATGGTGTAAGTAGGGCCATATGAGATAGCGGCGCCCAATACGTTTTGATAGCTGTTGTCATAGCTGCTATCGGCAACATCTGGGGTCATCACGTTAAAGTCGTTGTAGATCTTTACACTACCAAAGCTCGTTGGCAGGGTTTTCGCGATGTTGACTGTATAGGCTTGGCCTTTAGAAGCAATTTCATACTGCCAGCTTACAACTGAAACACCAATCTTGTTGGGATCGGCACTATCAGCGGCATCATATTCATATTGCATGGCTTGAGCTTGAATGTCCCAACCTTGGTATTTAGTGTTTAGGTGAAGGGCAAAGCCATAACGGTCGCCAGTATTACCTGTGGCGCTATTATAGATTTGACCGACTTCCACCGAACCACCAAAGGTTGTAGAGCCGCCCTCATGTTCCATGGTGTAGGTTTGGCGAATGTTGACCTGGTTGGTTTCTTCATTGCTGTAAGTCGTACCATTGATGGTACCTGTGTATAGATCGGTAGCATAACGCTTGTTTTCGTAGGCACCATACTCAGGGTTTTTGTAGAAGGCTAAATCAGTGTGCCAGCCATTCTTTTCATAAACGGCCTTGATACCCACATCATGGTCGTCTTCGAAGCCTAAGTAGTATGGAATACCAAACCACCAAGAGTTGGAGATAAAGTCACGATTACCAAATGGCACCTTGTTGATACCGAACTGAATTTGCCAGTCTGGAATCGCATCATAGTAGGCATAACCATACTTGATATAGTCGGTACTAGAAGTGAAACGGTATTCGCTCGCTAGTCCCCAATCACCTTTCTTGCCATTGAATTTGATGGCAGCCATATCGAAAGTCAGGTCGCCTTTCTTGTCTTTCGATGCATCGCTGTAATCTTTGTAGCTATAGTTGACACGTACCGCACCACCTATGCTGATACCGTCTTCAGCAACAGCTTGGGTGCTCACGCTGGCCATAGCCATAGCGGCTGCAACAGCCGATAGCATAAATTGGGTTGTTTTCTTCATCATCATTTTCCTATTGTTGTCCTAAGTGAGCGCGGCTTAATGTGTCGCGCTACTCTTAGGTCTTCTTGTGTGTTCTTAATGTGTTGGGGCTTACTTACATTTCGTGGAACCAAGTTCTGTGGCATTCGGCACAGACGGGAGGCTTCTTCTCATGCTCACCATGGCAGGCGAGGCAACTTGCTCCCTTGTTGTAGTGGAAAGATTTGTGAGGGTTAGCTTCCTCTATTGCTAATTCATGTTCATCGATTTCGATGCTGTTGATCTCGCCATGGCATTCAACACAGGCTTCATCTGTCGCATTTTTGCGGCCAGAGCCTTGGTGGCAGCTTTGACAACCATCGTCATAGATAAATTCGTGCTGGCTGCGGCCTTTGGTATTGCCTTTGATTTTGACTAACTCTCCCCCTTGAGCCGTTGCTATAACGCTCAAGCAAAGGAGTAAGGTCATCATTAACTTGTTCATTATCTTGCTCCTTAGGCGTGATCGGCTTTAACTGTGTCGGAAACGACTATGCCCATGGTCAGGCATTCGAGACAGGAGGTTGAGCTAAGGCGAGCTTCGCCATGAACGCCACCGGTAATTTCACCTAGGGCATAGAGGTTGGTTATGGGAGACATGCTGCGAGCATCGATAACGCGACCTCCAAGATCAGTTTTTAGGCCACCCATGCAGTAGTGGACCTTAGGCCAGATACGCGACACGACAAATGGCGGTTTAAGCTCGACGGCAGTATCCATCTTGCGACCGAAGTCTTGGTCTTTGCGTGCTTTCACTTGTTGGTTAAAGCGCATGACAGATGCTTCGAGTGGCGCAAGCGGTACATTAAACTTGGCGGCAAGCTCATCTAGGCTATTTACCTTCCATGCCATCTCGTCTCTAAGAGAGCGGGTCACGCGTTCATCGGTTGCATGGTCTTTATAGTTAAAGAAAACCAGTGGGTAGGCAGGGGAACCATCACTGTAGCGATTCTTCATGATGGCTTCTGAACAGGTTTTTCTGTCGGCTCGCTCATCCATATAGCGCTTGCCACTGAGCACGCTGACAGACATACCTTGGTGCCAGCCGATAGACAACAGAGCATTGGACCAGCCAAATCCGCCTTCATCTGGAGAGCCCCAGTGACCGGTTTGAATCATATTTAGGTGCACTGGCAGTGCGCCATGGGCCATTGCCGATAACATGACTTCACCCGTTGCCCCTAGTGCATTGGTGCAATCTAAGGTTGGGTCTAAAGATGGGTCTACGGCCGCACGTAATAACATGTTGCGGGCAAATCCACCGGAGGCGAGAATGACTCCTTTGTTGGCTTTGATATAGATGTTTTTGCCGGTTTTCATATCTGGGAATCGGTAGTTTTGGCGAACCTTAAGTCCGATAACCTTGTCACCGTCCATAATCAGATCTTCGATGCAATTTTGCAGGCGATACTCGATTCCTTCCTTTAGCCCGACTTCATACAATTTTGTGGTGATATCACCGCCAGTGCCGTGAAGAGTACGAATGGCACGAGCCTTGTTGTGACCGCCGACCTGAATATTGAAATCTTTTTTAAATTTCACACCGCTGTCGATACATAGCTGGTAGGCTTCAAGGGCATGTTCAGCAATTTGTGTGAGTGCTGCTTCATCGGCCATGCCACGACCAGAGATCATCTGATCTTTAACTAGCTCTGCAGGAGAGTCATCTTTCACCCCTTGAGCGAGTTGCACAGGATTTTTAGGAATGGCTAACCAGCCACCATTGATGGCCGAGTTACCGCCGATGACCTGCATCTTTTCAAGTACAAGGACATTATCGCCAGTTTTTCTACGGGTATTAAGCGCGGCCGATAGGCCTGCGAAGCCAGAGCCAACAACTATATAGTCGCTCTCATCATCCCACTTGGGCAGCTGGCATTGGCTAGCCTGAGCTGAAGGTATTGAAGCGGCTATACCGCCCAGTGCAGCGCTAGCACTGAATTTTAAGAAATGTCTTCTATCTTGCATTGCTGCATCCTCTCTTTCGTCTTGTAAATACGATAAAGGGATAGGGGAGTGTGAAAGGTGAAGTGGGTCACGGCAGATTTTCAGTGACAAATTTATTCGTGAGTCAGCTCTCGAATAAATTTTCTCTGGCTATAGGAAGGGAAAAAGCTGTCTTGGAAGCGATTCCGAGAGGTGATTCACATTCTGTTTACTTAACCAGTTGTTAACGTGAGTTAGCTCGCGAATAGTTGTTTGTTGGCTATTCTGGAGTCTTAGTTGCCAGCGATACTATGGCTAGGGCGAAGGGGGGAAATAATATGCGTTGTCCAACAGAAGTGTTACCAACACTCAGGTGTAATCAAATATTGGATGCTGCAGAGATACTGATTGAATCTCAGGGAATAGTCTCGTTTAAGTTTTCTCAGCTAGCCAAAGAGGTGGGGTGTTCGACAGGTACCTTGTATAAATTTTTTGAAGGCAAGGAAGACATTTTGGTGTGTCTGTTTTTGCGAGCTGCGACCTCCAATCAGCTGTCTGTGTTCGTTGAGCAGTACCCTAAAATGACGGCTCAGCAGAAAACCTTGTTGCCCATTTTATTTACCTTTGAAGTGATTGCACGCAGTAAAAGTTTTTCTACCTTAAGATCTGTCTCTGTCAATACCATGGTGTGGCAACTCGCCAGTGCAGAGAAAGTGGATCGCTTTAGAAAACGCATCAATGCCTTTTGGTGCTGGTTTACTGAGTCGTTAAATGAAGCTGTGGCCAATGGTGAACTTGAAGCAACGCCGCTGCAGGTTAAAGAGTTGGTGCAGGGAATTGTATTTTATCTGACGGGCTCGCTCACTCAGTTCGAGAGTCAGCTGATTGCCCCTGAGTATTTATCCAATCGGCGTGAGACTTGCTATCGCCATCTTTCGCGGCTAATGGCGCAATACAGATGGAAAGCGCCACTTAATCAGCAGGTTTATGATGAGCTAGAAGCTATGACTCAGGAGTATTTTTCTAAGCATTATCGTTCGAAAATGACCTGTGAATCCTGTAATGCCTTGGCAAATAAACTTGAGTTGAAATCTTGTACTCAAGGCTCATAGTTGGGTTTCTCTGTGTTTAAAAGGGTTGGAGTGATTGTTGCTCTGCCCTTGGTTTGTTAGGCTATGGCTATTGAGTAAAGATATTGATTTGGATTCATTTTCATGGCCCGTCGAACCAAAGAAGATGCGGAAAAGACTAAACAAGAGCTGATGGCATCGGCGTTAAAACTGTTTAGTGAAAAAGGTGTTTCTCGCACAACGTTAACGGACATTGCCAAAGGCGCAGGTGTCACTAAGGGCGCCTTTTACTGGCACTTTAAAGATAAATTCGAAATCTTACATGCTCTGCGAATTAAATTTACGGCGGAATTTGATAGTGTCAGCGCTATCGATATGAACGCTGCAGATTATGGTGTGGAGCAGTTTTTTTATCAATTTGAAGCCATTTTAGGCTTACTTAACTCTTCTCCTGATCTGTTTAATTTCTATCGAGTTTGCGTATTAAAGTGCGAGTTTACCGATGAGCTGAAAGAGTTTGTCGAGCTGGATGTGATTGAGACTAAAAGGTGGCAAGCTGAAGTAGAAGAAAGCTTAGTGCGCTTGCCTAGTACTGCTTGGCAAAATGATGTTGAGCAGGCTCCAAGATTACTCGCCAATGTTATTTGTGATTACCTCAGTGGTTATGTACTGAGTAAAGCAATGGATAACAGTGCCCTGGATCCCCAATCAGCCCTTAATGGACTTAAGATGATCTGTCGTGGCGGTGGGTTAATAATTTAGCTTCACTTGTTAGAATAGAAAAATGCTTCCGTTTAGCATAAACGGAAGCAGAACTATTCAGAGTTTTATAACCTCTGTTCTTTGATAGGTACTTTCTATGCTTAGACTTTAAACTGGCCTAAGCAGCGAGATATCTCACTGGCTAACTCTTGCAGACGCTGGCCTGCATCCTCAATTTGCTCAGCGCCAGCCGCTGACTCATCAAAGGCTTCTTTAATGTTTTCGATATTGGATTGCACGGTTTCGACAACCACGCTTTGCTCTTCGGTCGCCGAGGCAATTTGAGTATTCATATCGGCAACTTGATCGATATCGGCACTGATATCGCCAAAAGCTTGGGCCGTTAGTTTGGCTTGTTCGACACTTGAGTCCGCTTTCTGCTTGCCTTGATCTATGGTGTGAACGGCTTCCTCGACCTGGGTTTGCATACCTTGGATCATAGTTTCGATATCTTGGGTCGATTGTTGTGTGCGGGCAGCAAGCGTGCGCACTTCATCGGCAACAACGGCAAAACCTCGTCCATGCTCACCAGCACGAGCGGCCTCAATTGCAGCATTAAGTGCCAGCAGGTTGGTTTGCTCGGCAATTGAGCGGATGACATCTAAAATGCTACTGACATTGGCGGCTTCTTGCTTAAGGCCTTGCATGGCACTGACGATTTGATTGACGCTGTCGGAAAGCTCGTTGATGAATTGAATATTGTCATCGACGAGAATGTTGCCTTTCTGAGCTCTGTCTTGCACGGTTTGTACTGATTTGGCTGCATCGGCTGCATTGCGTGCTACATCGCTGATCGTTGCGCCCATTTCATGGATGGCTGTAGCCACTTGATGGTTCTCATGTTGATGATTCGTCATCAGTTCTCTAGAGCGGCTGGTAATCACTGACATCTCGTCAGTTGCTTTATCGAGTACACCTTGGCTTTGCTGCATTTCAATCACTATGTTGCGAACTTTTTCGGCAAATTGATTAAATCCCTTAGCCAGTTGAGCCAACTCATCTTTATTTTCTGCAGCTAGTCTTACCGTTAGGTCGCCATCCCCTTGTGCTATTTCAGTCATAGCAGCAATGGTGTTATTGAGTGGCCTTGTAATAGAGCGAAGAATGAAAATGCAAGCGGCAAATATGAGAGTGAACATTCCGCCAAAAAAGATAAAGTTTTCAAGTACAATCTGCGAAAACTCGGCTTCAATATCATCGGTATAAACGCCAGAAGCTAGTACCCATCCCCAAGGACGATAGAGTTTAACGAAAGTGATTTTTGGCTCTGGCTTGCTAGAGCCTGCTTTGGTCCAAACATAGTCCACATAGCCTTCGCCATCGCCTTTTATGGCATCGAGGAACTCCACATAGACTTTTTTACCATTAGGATCGGTAAACTTGATTAGGTTGTTACCTACATCTTTTTGACTTGCACCATGGGCCAGTTGATTCGCTTGGGTATCAAATATCCATAGATAGTTGTTACCTCGATAGCGCATTGAGGTGATCTCTTTTTTAACTAAAGTTTGGGCTTGCTCTAAGGTGAGTTCTTGATTGTCGACAGCCTGCTGAGCGCGAGCAAACAGTGATATAGCCGAATTAACAATACTGCTAATTTCTGCTTGTCTTTGTTCAAGCATGCGGTCTTTTAGTTTATAGGTGTCTCTCGCTGAACTTGCAGAGAAAATTAATATGACAAAGATAAGGAGAACCCATATCCTTTGTACTATGGATAAACGATTAAGCATGATTCCATCCGAATAGTGGCATTAAAACGCAATTTTTAATGAATTCTTATCGTTATTAGTGATATTTGTAGTGATTGTGGTCACGAATAATTTTTCTATCTTTATGCTTTTATGCACTCGCTTATAAATCGCAGTAAAAATATAAAAATAAGCCTTCAAATAATTATTTGAAGGCTTGGGTTAAGATATTGATTTATTCCTTTTGAACCGCCAGAAGGAAGTAAGCACCGTTGAATAAATCTACCACCCACAAATCGATTGGGAATAATGAGATGTCGACGGGAGCCGTGTCGATAGTGACTATTCCCCTATCTCGTTTAACAATTCATTCCAAAGGGAATGAGACTTAGGTGCTCCACAAAGGGGGGCGAAACACCTAAGTATTTCAGTGACCACTTAAGTCATAAATAACATGTACGATATTTACATTAGAAGTAGTAACCAAAATTGATATTGACGCGCTTATCCCAGCCATCGCCGGCCATAGGTAAACCTACATGGTCGTCGCTGCCTGTTGAGAACGTCATGTTTTTGCCCATGATAAAGTCCACTTGAGTGTAAGTTGGGCCAGCTGCAATCGCGGCACCAAGTACATTCTGGTAGCTATTATCGTATGAGTTGTCGGCCACATCTGGGGTCATGACATTAAAGTCGTTGTAAACTTTTACACTGCCAAAGCTCGTAGGTATGGTGTAAGACAAGTTAGCGGTATAAGCCTGACCTTTACTAGCGATTTCATACTGCCAGCTAACAACAGAGACGCCAATTTTATTTGGGTCATTGTTGTCTGCTGCATCGTACTCATACTGCATCGCCTGAGCCTGAAGGTTCCAATTGTGATAGCTCATGTCCATATGGAGGGCAACAGCGTAGCGATCGCCATTATCTTTAGTGTCTGTATTGTAGATTTGACCGACTTCTACAGAGCCACCAAGTGTAGTGCTACCACCTTTATACTCCATGACATAGGTCTGGCGTAAGTTTAGCTGGTTAGTTTCTTCATTCTTATAACTAGTACCGTTGATGGTTCCTGTGTATAGATCTGTTGCATAACGCTTGTTTTCACTGGCGCCATACTCTGGGTTTTTGTAGAAGGCGATATCAGTATTCCAGCCGTTATTCTTATAACTGGCTTTAATACCTGTATCATAGTCATCTTCAAAACCTAAATAATATGGAATTGAGAACCAGAAACTATTCGAAATAAACCCAGGGTTACCAAATGGCTTCTTGTTAATACCAAACTGAATTTGCCATTCAGGGCTGACATCATAATAGGCGTAACCATATTTAATGAAGTTAGAGTCTTTTGCAAAACGGTATTCTGCAGATAAGCCCCAATCACCTTTTTTACCATTAAACTTTATGGCAAAAATATCGAAATCTAATTTACCTAATGTATCTTTAGATGCTTCACTATATTCTTTATAAGCATAATTGACGCGTACAGCACCGCCAACATTAATTCCACCTTCTGCCACAGCAGGAGCAGAAATCCCCACTAATGCAATTGCAGCAGCAAGAGCGGATATTTTAAAACAATTCATCATCATTACCTTTAAATTCTTATTCAAAGAAAAATTAATGAGCGTGTGAATGACCCGTTTGAGATGGTTTTACCTTTATAGGGTATTCAATTGCTTCATCGCCTTGAATAAAATAGCCAGTTTGTGCGAAGGCATTTTTTTCTGTTTTTAAGTTAATCGTGCCAGAAATATAAATAGGTTGTTCTATCTCAGGTAATTTTATTGGCTTATCAAAAACCACATGGATTAGCTGATTTGGTGCCGGTGGTGGCCTATGAATACAAGCCCCCTGTCTTGGAGACAGTAGAAAGTTACTGGTTAAACCATCTTGTGCGTCTAATGGAATAACAAATCCTGGAATGACAACCTTCTTTCCATCGAGTTCTGGATTGACATTAACTTCAGCTGGCAGCTCTGCAGGGCCGGGAGCCAATTTTTTCCATAAAATTGAGGTGGCCTCTTCTGCAATTGCGCCAGAGCTAAGAAGTGCTATAAAAAGAATGAGATACTTTTTCATATTTATATTAAGGGGCCCGAAGACCCCTTACTCTAGCCTGAAAGTGAACTTAACTGAGATTTACTTCTTGCTTGACTTAACTACGTCCCAACCATAACCACCGTTGCCTGAACGAACAGCTTTAGAGTTAGTGTAAGGAACGAAATCAAACATAAGTTGCTCACCTGGACCTACATCTTTTGGCCATTGGTACTTAAAGGTAGAGAACTTGCCATCTAGTGGGAACCAGTACATGTAGATCAGGTCTTGATCGTCATATACGTTTGGCGTGTAGTGGATGGCTTTACTTGGAATTTCGATGAAATCACCTGGACGGAAAGGCTGCATTCTTTCTTGAGCCCAAGTTAAACCCTCACCGCTTAAGTTATAGTAACACTCCATTTCACGGTGATAGTGTGGAATCGCTGTACCAGGTGCGACACGAACAAGACCGATTACCGTAGGCTCATCGTTTAGCTCTTTCCAGCACATACCGACTTCTGTTGCTGCTGCACCGCCTTCTGGACATGGGATTAGGGTGTCAGGATCTGCGATGGTCCAAGTTAACCAACCTGAATCATTTGCACCTTTACCGCCATGGTCATTTGACTTAACAGAGAAGATATCTTTCTTGCCAGAACGCAGTTCTTCTAGGTATTTAAGCGCTTGCTCTTGCTTACAAACCATAGGCATAACTTTAGTTGGCGCGTTGATCGTAGACAGCGTTGGCTTTTCATTGTGCCAAGGCTTATCAGCGGGTTTATCAGCGGCAACTGCAGAGCCTGCAACGAGTACTGCGGACATAGCGAGTAGTTTTTTCATCATCTTATCCTTTCGTTTCTTGTGTGTTGTGTGTTTTAACGCTTTATTCAAGGGCAGTTCCGACCAGAGAAATCTGCCCTTGGGTTTCAATAATGAACGGCGTAGTCTTAACTAGTTGTGCTCATATTTGAATTTAGGGAAGTCAAAGTTGTGACAATCCATGCAAATTGCTTTTTTAGGCGTATGCTCACCGTGACATTCCATACAAGGCGCATCTTGTCCATAGTGCATGCTGTCATGGGGGTTTTGCTTCGCATCGTGTCCTTCACGCTTGGTTTGTTCCGCTAGCTCTGCCATATCATGGCATTGCAAACAGGACTCATCTGAAGGAAAACGCTTTAGCCCTTGGTCATGACACGTTTTACAGCCTGAGTCATAAACCATGTCGTGATAGTCACGTTTGTTCTTGGCTTGCACTGAAAAAGCAAGACAGGCTCCTAATGCAAGCGCAAGTATTGTGTTGATCTTTTTCATGTTTATTCCTTATGCTTTCATTACTGAGCGAGCGGCAGTCACACCGAAGGCCATACATTCTGGTGTTGAGCAGCCACCTAAACGGCTCACACCATGCACGCCACCTGTGACTTCACCTGCTGCATATAGACCAGGAATTGGCTTGCCTGTCTTAGCGGCGATCACTTCGGCTTTAGTGTTAATTTGAATACCACCTTGGCAGTAGTGCACCTTTGGCCAGAGACGTTGAACAATAAAAGGAGCGGTGAGGTAAATGCCTGTGCTCATGTTCATGCGCTTACCAAATTGAGGATCGTCCCCGGCTTTAACGTATTTGTTCCAATCTTCAATCTGCTGTTTAAGTGGCGCTAATGGCACATCGAAGTGTTTAGCGATCGCTTCGACACTGTCGAACTCCCAAGCCACGTTGTAGCGCAGCACGTTGTCCATTGATGGATCTTTTTGGGCTTCATGCTTAGGGGCAATCAATAGCGCAGGGTTAGGGTTGCCATCTTTATCACGACGCTGAACTTCTAAGTCGGCGCGAGTTTTACGGTCAGCGGTTTCGTTCATGAAACGTTGACCTGTATTACGGTCGATAGCGATTGAGTGTGGGAAGTTGTATAGCGAGAAGCCTGCGCCATAACCAAACCCACCTTCGTCAGGAGACGCCCAAGGGCCTGATTGAATAAAGCTTAAGTGAACTGGCATTGCCCCTTCGGACAACATGGCAATTAGACCGTCACCTGTTGCACCACGAGCATTAGTACAACCTACCTCTGAGCCTAAGTTAGGATCTAAGGCTTGGCGGAAGCTAACGTTAGCACCGAAACCACCGGTTGCGATGATCACACCACGCTTAGCGCGTACATTGATCATTTCACCAGAGTCTTCGTGACCAAAGTGATAGCCCTTACGTACTTTAATACCTAATACGCTGCCGTCGTCGGCCGTGATTAGGCCTTCAAACTTATGGCGGATCTTAGGTTTAACCCCCATCTTACGAGCAGTTTTTAGCATAGGACGAATAAAGCCTGCGCCACTACGCTCTACGACTTGGTGGCTTCGGGTAGCACTTGTACCACCAGTGTTGATGATGTGATCGCGATAGACACAGCCACAATCTTTGGTCATTTGATAGATATATGGACCTAGCTCTGCACTGTGGCGTAATAGTTCTTCACTGGCATAACCACGGCCTGATTTTAATTGGTCTTGAACCATTAACTCGGCACTGTCTTCAATACCTAGTTTCTTCTGTAGGTCTGTATTGGCGAAACAGGCTTGGCCCGCATTAAGGGTACTGTTACCGCCATAAACACCCAGTTTTTCAAAAATGACAACGTCTTTTGCACCGAGTTTTGCGGCTTCAACTGCAGCGGCGAAACCCGCAAAGCCACTTCCGACGATGACGATTTCATGGGTCTCATCCCACTTGATTTTTTTACTGTCAGTTGCATTTGCTGACAATGGAACCATGGCTCCCATTGCTGCAGCACCTGCGCCTAACTTTAAAAAGGAACGTCTAGTTTGCATTGCTCTACCTCCGATTGACTTGGGTATTACAATAGGCGGGAAATTAATATCTAAATATGCGTTAAGTCACGTTTAATTTAGGGTGAGAAAAGTTTTTGTGTTGGGTATCAAGAAAATTTTTCTCCATAATCTATATAGTGTTTGTTATGCGCTTAATATAAGTATTTGAGAACTATATTTATGAAATGCCCCAATAATTCATTAGAAGCAATACGTTGTAATCAATTACTCGATGTAGCAGAAGAGTTAATTGATTCTCAAGGGGTTGTATCATTTAGATTTGCGCAGATTGCCAAGCAGGCTGGTTGTTCAACCAACACTTTATATAAATATTTTGAAACCAAGGAAGATGTGCTTGTTTGTTTATTTTTAAGAAATACAACATCTTGTCATATGCCGATATTTATTAAGCGCAATCCTGATTTAACTATTCAGCAACAAGCAATACTGCCTGTGTTATTTACATTTGAAGCTGTGAAAAAGAGCCCAATATTTAATGTTTTGCGAGTTGTATCTATTAATAGCATGTTTTGGAAATTGGCAAGTGCTGAAAAAATAGAAATATTAAAGAATCGCGTCAATCACTTTTGGAGTCGCATATATAACCCCTTAGAAGAAGCTAGGCTAAATAATATACTTAATGCGTCTGAACAAGATGTATTAGACTTAACGCAAGCAATTTATTTCTTCTTAGGTGGTGCTGTATCTTCTTACGAAAGTCAATTAATGGATGAGAAATATTTAAAGGATAAAAATGATACATGTTATCGCCATTTAAGTCGTATGATGAATCGCTATAAATGGCAAACACCGATCACTGCTGAGATGATGCAGGATATGGCTGAGCGTATTCATCTGTTTTTTGAGAAGGAATATAGCCAATCCCGTACCTGTGAGACTTGCATGCATCTAGGTAAAAGCAAGAATTGCAGTGATATCCCCATACGTCAAGCGCCAATGTAAACTTATTGCCACTCGCATAGGGCTTGAGAAAAACTATGATAGCGCTCGCTAAGCTTGACTTTATGCGGCCTGATTCATAGTCTGCTTGTTCAGTCTTTAAGGTGGTGTGCAATGGAAATAACCTATAATTTAAAACCTGCGTCTGAGCGCCGTACCGAGCAGTTTCAACCACAGGGTAATGTGGGGTTTGGTAGCCTAAGAACCGATCATATGTTCTTAATGGATTATAAGGATGGCGAGTGGCAAGATCCGCGCATTGTTCCCTATGCTCCGTTTGAAATGGCACCGGGTGCTATGTCGCTGCATTATGGCCAGTCTATTTTTGAAGGTGCTAAGGCTTTTATGCACCAAGATGGTGAAATTTATACCTTTAGGCTAAATAAGAATGCCGAACGTATGAATCGTAGTGCCGATATTGTTTGTATTCCTAATATCGATGAGCAGGTTCAGCTTGATGCGATTAACGCCCTTATCGATGTTGAACGCTTGTGGTTTCCTATGCAGAAGGGTGCTTGTATGTATATTCGCCCTTTCATCTTTGCGACCGAAGATAGACTCTCAGTTAGTCCAAGTAATCAATATACCTTCTGTGTCATGATCAGCCCAAGCGGGGCTTATTATGCCGATGGCGTCGATAATGCGATTCGCTTGTTGATCACTAAAGAGTTCCATCGTGCAGTCTCTGGTGGTACCGGCGCTTCTAAAGCCGCAGGTAACTATGCTGCATCATTAAGAGCGGGTAAGGCTGCTGCCGAATATGGCGCGGCTCAGGTACTCTATTTAGATTCGACCAATACCCAGATTGAAGAAGTGGGCGCAATGAACCACTTCCATGTGCTAAAAGATGGCACAGTGATCATTCCTAAGTTTACCGATACCATTTTAAAGTCAATCACCTCTCAATCGATTATGGAGTTAGGTGAAATACTAGGCTGTGAAATTCGCCAAGAAACAGTGATGTTAGATAAGTTTATAGCCGATATTGAATCCGGTGAAATTATCGAAGCGGGTGGCTTTGGTACTGCGGCTGTTGTATCACCAGTTGGCTCATACATATTTGAAGATGGACGTATTGTGTCCGTAGGTGATGGTAAGGTGGGTAAGTACATTAAGCGTATCTACCAAGTCTTTACCGACATTCAAAATGGTAGACTTGAGGGACCCCAAGGTTGGGTTCAGCGAGTTGAACGACGTAATTATTAATCTCTAAAAAGAGGCTCTTAGGAGCCTTTTTTAATGCCTCTTTTTTCATATTTTTACCGTTTCACATCCCCTATATAGTGCTTGCTTAAGAGATGGCTAAGATTTAGTCTGGCTGTTAATAAAAAGTTAATTGTCGTGATTAGGCAATGGAAATGCAGTTTAGCAATGGATTTAAAAATGGTATTAGAAACAAAACAGTATCTGGCATTGGCATTGGCATTGGCATTGGCGTTGGCCTTGGGATTCATGGTAACGCCTGTTATGGCGCAAACAACACAGTATGAGCTTACTTTCCCCGACAAACAGACCTACCTCAAGGCAAGTATCAGTCTGCATCACAATTTAGTTCGCAGCGATCCGAGTCAAAACCGTATTTGGGCGCAACTTTCTGATAAAGAGCTGATGAGAGTGAAGCCTTTTGTTCTTAACATCGATGAAGCCAAACTTGCACCTAAAGTTTTCAAAGAGCGAGCGGTAAACAATCAGACGCAAGGTATTGCTGGGTTTAGCTGTTATCCCACTGTAGAAGAGACCCAGACACAGGCCTTGGCATTGAGGGATCAATATCCTCAGCTGGTGACCATGATTGATATTGGTGATAGTTGGCAAAAACAGGCGGGTAAAGGAGGTTATGATCTCAATGTCTTTAAGCTAACCAGTCAAGTTAAAGCAGATAATAAGCCTAAATTGTTTATTCACGCTGCCATGCACGCTCGCGAATATGCCACCTCGCCATTGGCTCTGGCTTTTATGGAGCAGCTCGTTTCTAGTTATGAGACCGATGCAGATAGCCACTGGATCCTCGATCAACATGAGATCCATATCCTCTTGCATATGAACCCTGATGGTAGAAAAAAGGCTGAATCTGGGCTCCTATGGCGTAAAAATCAAAATGAGACCTACTGTAGCACCAACCCTGAAGCTCAAGGTGTGGATCTTAATCGTAACTTTAGCTTTGGTTGGGGAACGGTTGAGGGTGGTTCGAGCGGCGATGAATGTTCCAATATCTTTAGGGGGCCAACACCGGCTTCTGAGCCAGAAACCCAAGCGGTCGAAGCTTATTTAACAGCGTTGTTTGGTGATCATCGAGGCCCTAACCCTAATGATGCAGCCCCTCTAGATACTCAAGGTATGCATATCGATCTTCACTCATATTCTGAGTTAGTGTTGTGGCCTTGGGGAGATGTGGATACTCCAGCTCCTAATGGTAGTGAGTTGCAAACCTTAGGTCGAAAACTGGCTAAATTTAATGGCTATACACCGATACAAAGTGTGGGCTTGTATCCTACCGATGGCACCAGTGACAGTGTCAGCTATGGCGAGCTAGGGATTCCTCATATGACCTTTGAATTGGGCACTGAGTTCTTTCAGTCCTGCAGTCAATTTAACAGCAAGATTAAGCCCGACAATCTAAAGGCGTTAACCTATGCTGCCAAGATAGTATCAGCCCCCTATATCACACCATCTGGTCCAGATATTTTGACTGTCAGTGTCAACGGTAATGCTCAGCTTTCTGTTCCTAAAAACAAGGTCGCGAACCTGTTGGTGACAGTGTCAGATGCAACCTTTAATCAAACCCAAGGTAGTGAGGCAACCCAAGACATTAAGGAAGTCGAACTTTATGTCAACGATGGCCCTTTTGATAGCAGTCACCAGGCTATCACAATGGCGCCAAGTGATGGCAGTTTGGATCAAGTCACCGAAACGGTAAGCCATGCATTAGACGTTTCAGGCTTAAGTGAAGGTCGCCATACGCTTTATTTTCGTGCTAAAGATGCAAATGATGTCTGGGGAGCCGTGACGGCAAAATTTTTACAGGTAACCCCTGAAGTGGCAGAAAACTTTCCCCCTGTTGCTGATTTTAGTTATCAGTGCGATGGCCTTGATTGTCAGTTTGATGCCAGCCTTTCCAGTGATAGTGATGGCAGCATAAATCATTATGCTTGGTCATTAGCAGCAACGAGTCAGTCGGGTTTACAGATCAGCCATAGCTTTGGACAGTGGGGAAGTTATCAGGTTGCTTTGACAGTGACAGATGATGCTGGTGCGACTCATCAAGTGACTAAAACAGTAGAATTAACCGAGCCAACGACCGTGACACCAGACCCTCAAACCCAGGAAAGTAGCAGCTCTGGTGGTGTTATCCATTGGTTGTCACTCTTGATGCTTGGGTTATTTGCGAGAAAGCGCAGCCGCTAGTGATTTGAATCGATAGTAAGCTCGAATTTCTGCTCTTTGCTGGCTATTTTTAAATAATTGCCAGCAAAGCAGCAGAAAAATTACAGCTATTTTTGAATGCTATCGACGAGTTCGTCGGCCTTTACCCTTGAACTTGTGCCATCACAGACACGTCCTTGCAACTTTAAAAACTGCTGACAGTCTTCCGCCGATAGTGGTTTACTCAGTAAATACCCTTGAACTTGGTCGCATTCATTTTCTGCAAGGAAATTCAGTTGTTCTTGGGTTTCAACCCCTTCCGCTACCACTTGCAAATCTAGGCTGTGTCCAAGGGCGATAATAGCACTGGTAATAGCAGCATCTTCCGGGTCATTACTAATGTCACCGACAAATTCCCTGTCGATTTTAAGCGTATCGATAGGAAAGCGTTTTAGGTAACTCAGACTCGAGTAACCCGTACCAAAGTCATCCACCGCGATAGTAAGACCTAATGCTTTTAGCTGATTGAGCACTTTAACCGAGCCTTTAGGGTTTTTCATAATCATGGACTCGGTCAGTTCAAGCTCAAGCACATGGGCGGGCAGACCTGATACTGCCAAAGCGACTTCAATGGTTGAGATGATGTCGGCTTTGAGTTGATTGGCCGAGAGATTAATGGCGACATTGAGATCGGTAAAACCTTGTTCATGCCATTTGGCGATTTGGCTACAGGCATGGTTAATCACCCAGTGGCCTATCTGATTAATGATGCCTGTTTCTTCCGCCAGCGGAATAAATTCAGCTGGAGAAATAGAGCCTAATTCTTTGCTATCCCATCTCAGTAAGGCTTCAAGGCCTGTGAGCTTACCAGTTGCTACGCAGAATTTAGGCTGGTAGACCAGATGAAACTCGTTGCGAGAAATAGCCTGTTTAAGTCCCGCTTCCAGTTCCACATGACGGACGGCATATTCATTGAGTTTAGGTGTATAAAATTGGAAGTTATTACGCCCCAAAGACTTAGCGTGATACATAGCGGTATCAGCATACTTAATCAGAGACCCTGAGTCTTCGGCATCTTCTGGATAGATGCTAATGCCAATAGAAGGTGAAATTGTCAGTACCTTATCATCCAGTAAAAACGGCGTTTGGAAGGCGCGAATCAGTTTTTCTGAAATAATAGTGGCCACTTTGTTTTTACTTGAGCCTTCGATGATGATGGTGAATTCATCACCACCTAGCCTAGCAACGGTATCGCCTTCTCTAACAGAGTTCTTCAGTCGGCTAGCGACTGCTTTTAATAGCAGATCCCCTACATGGTGACCCATGGAATCATTAATATGCTTAAATCTATCTAAGTCTAAAAACATCAGTGCCACTATGTTTTTAGATCTATGGGCTTGCTGAATCGCATGGGTGAGCCTGTCATGGAACAGAGTGCGATTGGGCAGGCCTGTTAAGGTGTCGTAGCTTGCTAATACGCGAAGATCTTCTTCAGCTTTCTTTCTGTCGGTAATATCGGTAAATACAGCAACAAAGTGGCTAGCTTCTTCTTTGCTGTCTATGACTTGGTTTATCTCAAGCCAAATAAGAATGTTACGACCAGTTCGCGTTCTAATTCTAATTTCACCAGACCAACGTTTATTGTTGAGTAATTGCTTTTCTATGGTTTCATAGAAATGACGCTTATAACGGCCTCGCGTGAGGTAGAGAAACGGTTTATCTATGACATCTTCGGCGGCATAACCTGTAATCAGCGTAAAGGCGGGGTTCACCGAGGCAATTTTATAGTCTAGGCTGCCAACCACCACTGCTTCGTTCATGCTGTGAAGTACTTGTGCCGAAAGACGCAGGCTGTCTTCGGTATTTTTACGCTTGGTGATATCTTTGTGCGTACCTGTCATACGCACGGGCTCACCTTTATTATTCGATTCAACCACCTTGCCGCGGTCGAGCAGCCAGATCCAATTTCCTGGAGTATGCTCGACCCTATATTCTGCTTCATAGAAAGGCGTGCGACCTTTTAGGTGATCGTTTAATGCCTGTTTTACTTTCTGCTTATCTTCAGGGTGAATATTGTCTATTAGAGTATTGTCACCATCGCTGATAGAACGGTTACCTGTGAGATCAGTACGGTAGACTTTATCTTCATTAATATTCCAATCCCACATGCCGTCACCAGAAGCCCAAAGTGCCAGTTTAAGGCGCTCTTCCGAGCTACGAATACTGGTTTCAAACTCTTTTTGTTGTTTCGCTTTCCTGTGTCGCTGTGTTATCAGCCAGAGTAAGAAACTAAATACTATGGTGAAATAGATAAAATAAGCCAAATTAGTACGATAGAAGGGAGCTAATACAGTAAGAGGGATGGTTAGTACAGTTTCTCCTAGTGGATTGTTTTGTAAACCATAGCGAACTTTTAGTGTGTATTGCCCAGGGCTTAGATTGGTGTAGGTGATATCACTGGTACTAAAACCATGGTTCCATTTGGTGTCAAACCCTTCCAGCATAAAGGCGAAGTGGTCTTTATCCGAGTAGCTGTAGTCAAGCGATGCGATTTCAAAGTTAATGGCTTGATCATCATAGTGCATCACTATGTCCGGCGGAGATTGTAGGTCTAATATCCTATGATATTGACCTGCGATACGATAACCAGTTAACGCCAGTGCCGCTTCACTTCTCGTGTTAGGGAGTGAGCTTGGAAAGAAGTGATTAATACCATTTATACCGCCAAACCAGAGCTGGCCGTCACTGTCTTTCATTTTGACCTTGCTGTTAAACTCTAGATCTTGCAGGCCTTCTGCTTCATTAAAGGTGATAACTGTTCCATTGGTCGGAGATAGTCGGCTGATACCAGAATTACTGCTAAACCAGATCTGCCCTTGTTGATCTTCTAATAGGGCATAAATAGTGCTACTTGGTAGCCCCATATCTTGGTTGTAATGGGTGATCTGGTAATGCTCGCCATTGGGTTTCATATGACTGAGCCCGCCGTGGGTCGCTAACCAGATGCTGCCGTCATCAGTAAACAAAATATCGCGAATACGACTGTTGATCAGTCCTTGATTTTGGGCTTCTCCATGACGGAAGATTTCTCCCCTTTGAGTGGCAATATTCCATTTTATTAGGCCATCACTGGTGCCTATCCAAAGTTCATCATTGCGACTTCTAAGCACGGTAATTTGGTTGAGAATAGGATCAAAACCTGGAATAGCACTTAGCAATATCTCTTTGAAATTATCGCTATCGGTTTGATAAAGATAGAGGTGACTATCGACACTGATCCACAACCTATTCAAGCTATCAATATCTAAGGCTTCAATTACGCCCTTAGCTAATGCATTGGCCTGTAAATCATCTTGTTCGTATAAGGTAAAATCTTGATCTTCAGTGAGCTTTCCTAGGCCATAATTGGTGGCAAACCAGAGATTATTCTGTTGGTCTTGTTTAATATCTGAGACCCTAAGAGATAAAGGCTCTTTGATGCCAAGGGCGATATTAAACAGTTCACCAAAATGTTGGTAGAAGCGATTGCCCGGTGCATGACGTTTAGGCCCTGCTCCTTCTGTGCCGATCCAAAGAGTGCCCTCAGTATCTCTTAGTAGCGCAGTGATATTGTTACTTTGCCTAGGGTTCATCCTATGATGTTCAAACATATGATGGAAGAACTGGCGTTTAATATTCACTTTATCTATGCCAGAAAAGCTGCTGCCTATCCAAAGGATACCGTTGCTGTCGAGCAATAGGGTACGAATGTTATTATCCCCTAGACTGTATTTACGAATAGGATCATTGAGATAGGCATAGGCTTGCCATTTTGTTTGTTGGGTGGAAGCTGGCGTATCTGGCTGGTGAATGAGTCGTACCAAGCCAGAGTTCGGTCCAACTAGCCAGACCTCTTGGTTGTTATTGGAAAGAACAAAATCCCTGATGTCATTAGTGTCAATTTGACTGCCTTGACGCTGCCATAACTTTTCCCCTTTTCTCTGACTTATGCTGTAACGCCATAGCTGGTTTGCTAGGGCAACCATTAATGTGTCTTTATCCAATACCTTAATTTGATTGACGCTTAAGGTTTGGGGAAGTTGTAGACGACTAATGGTATTGGGACCGATGGCAAAGATGCCACTATGTTTGGTTCCGACAATCAAATAATCATTGCCTACGCTGGCTAGACTCGTGATGAAGGGGGAAATGTTATTTCCCAAAGGAATTTTTTGTAGGTTATGTTTTTTGGGCGATAAGCTATAGAGGCCTGTTTGAGTGCCAACCCAGATGGTATTACCTAAAATACTTAATTTAGTAGTACGTAAATCGAGTAAGCCTTGATCTCGGCCATATCGAGTAAATTGACCCGTCTTAAGATTGAGTTTATTGAGCCCTTGGCTAAAGGTACCGACCCAAATATGGCTTTCCTTATCTTGAATGATATCGGTAACAAAGCCTTCAGAAAGACTCCTTGGGTCGTTGGCGTCATGGTTAAACAGGTGAAAGCGCCTGCCATTGTAATTATGTAAGCCATCTTGAGTGCCAACCCAAAGCATTCCGGCTTTGTCTGTAAATAAGCGGGTGATGGTATGTTGATTTAACCCTTGATGACTGCTGACATGCTCAAACCGTAAAGCCGGAGCGTCATGGGTTGTAGGAGATGCATAATTGGCGTGTGCGGGAATAGAGCAAACAATGCTAAGTAAAAGTAAGATCCATAGTGCTTGGGTCAGCTTCAAATTTCTTTACCTCAACTGTCTACCTAATCACTATCCCTAAGTTGATTGCTGCTTAGCACTCTAAAAAGATTAACCGTCCCTAGGTTGCGCCATTGTTAATAGGAGGTGCTTTCCTATTTGCTCTATAGCGCAGAATCTGAGTGCTGCTTAAGCCAAATTGCTAAGTTTGGTAATAGTAACATTAGCGCCACATCTAGTGTCAATTGCTTTGCAACCGAGCTGTGACTGTAGAGAGGCTATGCTTTTGTATATCAAAATATAAACTAAAGAGAGGAGTAGAGCGAACTTGATGGACTTGTTTGTTTTTATGCCTATGGTGGCATAAAAACAAACAGGATAGTGCCTTAATGAGCCTTGTTTTCGCTGCGGTTATAGATGGCAGTGGTACTTTGATGTTGAGTGAGTACTTCGTCTATTTGTTGATCTTTCTCTTCCCAGATCTGATTTAACCAACGTTGGAACTCAGCTCGGTATTGGTTATCGCTAAAGTACTGTTCGGCATCGACTTCTGGAACAGGTAGTGCTCGCAAGCGTACAACCACCTTTTTTACCTTGCCTTGCATAACACTCTTTAGAATATCTTCAGGAGCATCTGGATAGACCAATGTCATATCGAGTAAGGAGGTAAACTGCTCTCCCATTGCCGATAAAGTGAAGGCGATTCCCCCTGCTTTGGGTCTTAATAGATAACGATAGGGAGAGCCTTGGCGTCGTTTCTTCTCAAGTGTGTAGCGGCTACCTTCAACATAGTTGATGATAGAAGTGGGAATGTGGCGAAACTTTTCACAGGCTTTACGCGTTGTCTGTAAATCTTTACCTTTGAGCTTAGGGTTCTTTTTGAGTTTTGCTGGGCTAGTGCGGTTCATAAATGGCATGTCGAGAGCCCAGCAGCCCAAGCCCATCAGTGGCACGTATAGCAGTTCTTTTTTGAGAAAGAACTTAAGCATAGGAATATGGTTACGTAAAATATAGGTTTGTACTGCGATATCAAATCCACTTAAGTGATTACTGATGACCAGATACCAACCCTGTTTATTCAGGTTCTCTAGCCCTTGAATATCCCATTCAAAATCGGCGAGAAGGAAAAGTATTCCCCCGTTGCAACTGGCCCACGCCCACATGCAAAGGTTCATTAGCTTGCTCAATCCAAGACGAAAGCTTTGAAGCGGTATGATTAACTTCAATATGCCGCCGATGCAGATTAACGTTGCCCAAAAACTAGTGTTGATTATCAATAGTGATAGGCTGATAAAAAGTAATATAGGTCCAGGTAAAAAATTTAACATCTTGTTATGTAGCCTTATTATTTTCAATCGCAACCTGTGCAAGCTGGTTATAGGTTAGATCCTTGTGTTGCCAAAGTTGATTGAGCTGTTCCTGAAAATCTTGTTTGAATTCTCTGTCCTTGATGTAATCGCCACGCATGGCGGGCTCAATTTCACGAACCTTAATATCCACATAGACTTCTTTTTGTTGACCGCTAATATAGTCCCAGAAACTAGGAGTTGAATCTGGGTAATGTATCGTTATATCAACAAGTTTGTGGATCTGTTCTCCCATTGCGGAAAGTGCAAAAGCGAGCCCGCCCGCTTTAGGTCGTAATAGATGCTGAAATGGCGGTTTCTGTTTTTGGTATTTCGCTTGAGTAAAACGAGTGCCCTCAACGAAATTCATAATACTGACAGGTTTGGTTTTAAACTTTTCACAGGCTTTACGAGTGATCTCAATATCCTTGCCCCTGAGCTTAGGATTTTTCTTTAATTGAGCCGTGGAGTAGCGGCGCATAAAGGGGAAGTCTAGTGCCCACCATGCGAGCCCGAGTACAGGGACATAGAGTAGTTCTTGCTTAAGAAAGAACTTCAAGAAGGGGATTCTACGGTTAAGTACCTTCTGCAGAATTAAAATATCCACCCAAGATTGATGATTAGCAATCACCATATACCAGTCTTTAGTGGACAGCTGAGTGTCACCGCTAAGGTGCACCTTGATAGGGTGAAAAATTTGCCCAATGAAGCCATTAACACTAATCCATGCACTGGCACAAGCGTCCAATAGGTAAGTGCACCCAGTTCTTAAGGCCGATAATGGCAATAATTTCACTATGCTAAGACACAGAATCGGTACTACCCAAAATAGGGTGTTTAGTACCATGGCTGCGAATGCAATGCAGCCTCGTAGCAGTGACAGGGGTGAACTCATCTAGGTCTCCGTGAAAAATTGGGAGGCCTATATTACTCCTTGCGTAGCTTATGCTCAAATATAACCCATGCAACATGGACAAAATCTTAGAATCCTTTGAAATTTACTCGTTAGCTTGTGTTCATAGCCGTTGGCACTTTATTGGGCAATGCTTGAAGCTTACTTATCTAAGTGAGCAGTGGTTCAACAAAGATCAAGTGCCATTGAATAGAGCTGTAAGTACGAAATTTATGAAGGACTTTTGGGTTATGGAGAATCAACCGTGCTTGGCTTAAATGTACCAAACAAGCGCAAGAGCAATTTTGAACCATCTATTCGTTTTGGTTGAGCTTACTTCGAGAAATAGGTTAGTGGGTTAATTTAGAGAGTAACCTGTCCATAGCTCGATATCCCAAGGCTTGAGAAATGTGGCCTCGCTCTACCCTGTCAGCTCCTTGAAGATCTGCGATTGTACGGGCGACACGTTGAAGTCTATGATAGCTCCTTACTGACAATCTTAGTTTATTGACGCTGGATTCAAGATATTCCAATTCGGCTTGTTTAAAGCCGCCGAGTTGCAGCAGCATTTTGCCAGATAGCTGACTGTTTAAACAGTCTTGTCGATTGAGTTGTCGCTCCCTTGCCTGTTTAACCCTATGGGCTACTTGAGTACTGGTTTCTGTTTGTTCACTTTGCTGGTTTAGAGTGCCATTTGGTAGGGGAGGCACATCTATGGTGAGATCAAACCTATCGATAAAGGGGCCGGATAATCGAGATAAGTAACGCAGGATCTGCTCAGGTGTGGCTCGGCTTTGATGTTCGTTATCACCACAGGGGCTAGGATTCATTGCTGCGATTAATTGAAATTGGCAGGCAAAGGTGAGCTTAGCATTCGCTCTTGAAATCACGACTTCACCAGTTTCCATTGGCTCCCTCAGGCAATCGAGTACTCGACGAGGAAATTCAGCAACTTCATCAAGAAACAGAATTCCTTTATGAGCTAAAGAGATTTCACCGGGTTTAGGATTTGCTCCTCCACCGACCAGAGAAATGGCTGAGGCTGTGTGATGGGGAGATCGAAAGGGACGCTTGTAGAGATCTTGAATATTGAGATTGAGCCCTGCAATCGAGTGTATTGCTGCGACTTCAAGAGCTTCATCATAATTTAGCTGAGGTAGCAGTTGAATGATACGGCTGGCGAGCATGGTTTTACCTGTACCTGGAGGGCCTAGCATCAATAGATTGTGTCCGCCCGCAGCCGCAATCTCGAGTGCTTGCTTGGCTTGATATTGACCTATGACCTCGCTTAAACACCTTTTGTTTTCCTGTTGTTCGGCTGGCACTATCCACTCTAAGCTGTTGTCTATTCTTGGTAATTGATTTTGCCCGTGTAAGAAAGCGGCCAATTGCTGCAGATGACCGCACAGGTAAACTTTGGTATAGCCTACGACTTCAGCTTCTTGTCGATTATCTAGGGGCATAACAAGGTCCATGTGCGCTTTTTGGGCTGCGATTAAAACAGGCAGTAGGCCGCTGCAGGGACGTATCTCCCCTGATAGTGCGAGCTCTCCGACAAACTCACAGTGAGATGCTGCCTTGAGAGGAATTTGCTCTGAGGCCGCTAAGATACCTACGGCGATGGGAAGATCATAACGTCCCCCTTGTTTGGGGAGATCTGCTGGAGCTAAATTGACTGTGATCCTGCGCATTGGAAATTCAAATCCCGCGTTGATGATGGCGCTGCGGACTCTTTCCTTCGCTTCTCGAACAGAGGTTTCCGGCAGGCCGACGAGATTAAAAGCGGGTAAGCCATTACTAAGATGAACTTCAACGCTGACCTTTGGCGCTTCGACTCCCTTTCCCGCTCGAGTCGTAATGCATGCGATAGCCATAAACAAATCCTTTTGTTTTATATGCTTTGATTAGAGTGTAGCAGGTAAAATCCTAGCGAGACCTTAAAGGAATTTATGGTAGACCTGATAGTGGCTCTCTTTGCTCTTGGCGCAATACATGGCGATATCGGCATGTTTTAATAAACTACTTCTGTCTTCTCCATGTTCCGGGTATTGAACTATGCCAATGGAGACACCTATGCCTAATTTGTGGGGGTTACAGTCTATATCTTGCATGAAGAGTTGTTGAATCTGTTTGGCGACTTCGATTGCCTGTTGGCTATTGGTTGCGGGTAATACCACTGCGAGCTCATCACCACCGATTCTTGCTGCAGTGGCTTGGGTGGGTAAGGATTGCATTAATCTCTTGGCAATCACTTGAAGTACTTGATCGCCCTTAGCATGGCCAAAGGTGTCGTTAATAATTTTAAAGTCATTGAGATCTAACATAAGACAACTGAACTCGGCTTGGTCATGTTTCATCAGCTTGTCTAAGGTTTCGTAAAAATAGGTGCGATTTGGCAGTGTGGTTAGCATATCGTGCCTAGCTTGATAGTGCTTTTCGGCAATGGTGCTTTGAAGTTGAGCTATGGTTGTTCGGCTCATTTTTGTCACGCTAAAGACGAAGCCACCACCGCCACAAAATACTGCGGCTACAACAACTTCCAAGCTACTGGTTTCTTGGCCGATAATTAACCACAGAAAGCCTATATAACCCACAATAAATAACACTATCATGGTAAACAATAGATACCAGCCAGAGTGTTGGTACTCTGGCAGTGTGCAGATTTGGTAACTTGCAGGAATCGATAGTAGCAATCCAACGAGCCCAATAATGACTAACAAGGTCGCAATAATATTGAGTAAATCCATGTGCCCTGCTGCTGAGTTGGAATGAGTTTAAGTATAGCCAAGTGACGATTGAACTATCTTCTCAATATAAACTTAGTCTATTTATGGGGTTAGCGCTTGTTAACTAACGCTTTTGAAGCTGCTTTAAGTGCTTTTCCAGTAGTGGCTGCAATTGTTCCTGTGTTCTAAGACTAGCGATCTGTTGATTAAAATGTTGCAGAATAAATTGGGCGTGTTTTGAACGTCTTGATACCAGCATATGAAAGGGTTCTGGTAAAGCGTGGGGAATCGGTTTGCCTATCAGGCTGTCTTCGAGGGCATTCATATCATTTAAGGCAAGAATGCCCGCTAAGGTTTCTTTTCGTGCAAGAAAGAAACTACAGCGTTTTTTCGCCAGCATGGAGGGAAGTAAGCTGAGTTCCTTTATTTCATTTAGCTCTTCTGAGTTGCTCCAACCAAAGTTGACGTAATTGAAACCTTGAATACCGCATACCGCGCCTAGCTTGTTTAGATTCTCGATATTGGCGGAGACTTCCTGCTCGGTAAACGTTTGATCTAAATAGAAGAAGCTTGGTGTGAGAAAGTAGTAGGCATCTGAGGTAAGGTAATCTGCACGCCTTTCTGGATTGAGGGAGGCGCTCATGGCCGCATCGATAAGTCCAAGTTTGACCGATTTTAGACAGCGACGCCAAGGTAAAGCTATGACTTGGTAGGGGACGTCTATCGGCTTAAAGGTCAGCGCAAGAATATCAATATCATATCCCGCACTTTGTTTCTGCTTAATGCCGTCGATACGTTCAAAATAGTTAAAGGGGGGGAACTCGGTATTTTCGACACAGAAGCTCAGCTTAGCGCTGGCATGGCAAGCATAGCTAGAGAATACTAGCGTGATAGTGGTGATAAATAGCCCGAGTAACTTGCCCATGGGAATAACATGACTCCATATGATGCAAAAATGTTAAAAGCTAACTTTTTCATCTTAACCCATATCTACAGCCTGTTGTAGTAACTGGATCAATCCTTATTAAAGTAGCTCTAAAAAGGCTTTTAGCACAGCATCGTCTAAACGATTTTTCTTACAGCAGCAGCCTAACTCAAAGGGTGCGACCGCTACTGGTGAGGGAAGAAGCTCAATTCTGTCACGCACTGGGCTGTTATTAATGACGACCTCCGGCGTAATGCTCAAGCCTAAACCTAGTGCAACCATTGAGACTATCGCTTCGTGGCCTGAGACTTGGGCATAGATATTAGGAGTAAAGCCCATCTTTTTAAACCAAAGCTCGGCGCGCTGACGTCCTGGGCCATGATCTTGAATAATAAAGGGTAGCTCCTGCCAAGGAATCTCATTCTGAGCCAGTTGAGCCTGTATCTGGCACGGCATATTGGGAGCTATCAGGCTGAGGGGAATGTCCTCAATCTTGGTGAAGTGTAAGTTGCTGGGAAAAGTTTCTGGCAGTGCGGCGATGGCGATATCTGCATCATTTTTAAGGATATGCTCCACCGCATTGGCTGCATCACCTGTGCTGAGGGCGATTTCAACCAGAGGGTGTTCCCGCCTAAATTGATCGAGAAGGCGAGGTAAATGGCTATAGGCTGCGGTGACTGAGCAGTAGATATTGAGCTTCCCCCTTAGCAAATCTTGCCTAGGGTCAATTCGCATCCGCATTCCTTGCCAGTGGTGCAGGGTTTGTTGAGCAAAGTGTTGAAACTCTGTGCCTGCATTGGTTAGCGCGACACTGCGATTATCCCTTTGCAGCAGCTTAGCGTCGACCTCATCTTCTAGGCGCTGAATCGCTCGACTCAAGGTCGATGGGCTCACGTGCATCTGCTGTGCTGTCTTACCAAAGTGCAGGCTATCACAAAGATGTAAATAGAGTTTCAGTGCTCGCATATCCATGAAGTTCACCCTTAGTATTAGGCTTGAATTTACCTAGATGAAATTGAAATCAGTATTTCATTTTATGCAATACAGTATCCCAAATATATCATTTTAAGCAATTTAAAACTTAGGCTATAGTGAATGAAATTTACTCAGACTTGTGCAACAAGTTTGACTCTCTATTGCATCGTAAACGCTTAAGTAAAAGGTGGAATTTCAGATGGCTAACTATTTTAACTCTTTGAATCTGCGCCAGCAGTTAGCACAACTATCACAATGTCGTTTTATGGAGCCAAGCGAGTTTAGTGACGGCTGCAGCTATATTAAAGATTGGAATATCGTCATCCTCGGCTGTGGTGCTCAGGGCCTTAACCAAGGTCTGAATATGCGTGATTCTGGTCTAAATATCTCCTATGCCCTACGCGCCGAAGCGATTGCAGAAAAGCGTGCTTCGTTCCAACGTGCCAGCGAAAATGGTTTTAAAGTGGGTAGCTTTGAAGAGCTGATCCCTGAAGCCGATTTAGTATTAAACCTGACTCCAGATAAGCAGCATACCAATGTGGTATCGACAGTGATGCCTTTGATGAAAGAAGGCTCAACCCTCTCTTATTCCCATGGCTTCAACATTGTTGAAGAAGGTATGCAGGTTCGTTCTGACATTACCGTTGTTATGGTGGCACCTAAGTGCCCAGGCACTGAGGTACGTGAAGAGTATAAGCGTGGTTTTGGTGTACCGACTCTGATTGCTGTTCACCCAGAGAATGACCCTAATGGTGATGGTTTAGATATTGCCAAGGCTTACGCAAGTGCAACCGGTGGCGATAGAGCGGGTGTCTTATTGTCATCATTTATCGCTGAAGTGAAGTCTGACTTGATGGGCGAGCAAACTATCCTTTGTGGCATGCTGCAAACTGGTGCCATCTTGGGCTATGAGAAAATGGTCGCCGATGGTGTCGAGCCAGGTTATGCCGCCAAGCTTATCCAGCAAGGTTGGGAGACAGTTACCGAAGCGCTTAAGCACGGTGGCATCACCAATATGATGGATAGGCTGTCGAACCCAGCCAAGATTAAAGCTTTTGAAATCGCCGATGAGTTAAAAGAGATCCTAACGCCGTTATTTGAAAAGCATATGGATGACATCATCAGTGGTGAGTTTTCTAAGACCATGATGGAAGATTGGGCCAATGACGATGCGAATCTGCTTAAGTGGCGTCAAGAGACCAACGAGACTGCGTTTGAAAACGCACCTTATACCGATGAAGAGATCGACGAGCAAACCTATTTTGATAAGGGTATCTTCTTAGTCGCTATGGTAAAAGCGGGTGTAGAACTTGCCTTTGATACCATGGTTGCAGCAGGCATTGTTGATGAGTCAGCCTACTATGAGTCTCTACATGAAACTCCATTGATTGCTAATACCATTGCCCGTAAGCGTCTCTACGAGATGAATATTGTGATCTCTGACACCGCAGAATACGGTTGCTACCTGTTTAATCATGCAGCATTGCCTCTACTGAAAGACTATGTCAATGCATTGTCTCCAGAAGTGCTAGGTGCAGGCTTGGCAGTCGATTCAAATCAAGTTGACAACCAGCGCCTTATTGAAGTCAATGAAGCGATTCGCAATACAGATGTAGAGTACATAGGAGCTGAGCTTCGTGGTTATATGACTGATATGAAACGTATTGTTGAACAGTCTTAATACTAATCAACGGCTTGTCGAATCATATCGGCAAGCCGTTTTTTTATGGTTATCAACTAACAAGTTAATGGGATAAGGTTTTTTATTTTCACCTATAGCGTGATAAAACGAGACAGCAAGACGGGTAAGCTGGGATTTGAATAATTTGACTTGTTTTGCATTTATGGTGAATAAAATTTATAGACGAAGTTTTTTGTTGTGTTTTTGAACAAGTCTATGGTACACCTTATAGGGTCATCGAAAAGAATGACACCGAATTTGTATAGCAAGAATTGATATTCGTTATTTTAGGAACCGAGTTATTACCATGTTTAACCTAGCTGCCAAGCTGATTCTCGTGATTATTAGCGTCGTGATTATTAGATCACAGCGGGGGATTCGCATGGCAAATAGACAGACATAGTTCAGTCAAGATTGCAAACAAAACCCCCCGCTCCGAAAGGACCGGGGGGTTTTGTTTTATAGGGCTAAAGAAAATCGATACCTAGAATGGCTTCACTAAAACCAGTAGCGACCAAGTAGTGAGAGAAGTATGGAACAAGGGCAGATGATCAGAGGGGCAGACGCGGTAATCAAGGTATTAGCCGCCCATGGTGCCACCACAGTATTTGGCTATCCAGGTGGTGCCATCATGCCGATTTACGATGCGCTATATGAGAGTGAAGTTGAACATCTGCTCAGTCGACATGAGCAAGGCGCGGCATTTGCCGCAGTGGGGTATGCCAGAGCCAGCGGTAAAACCGGCGTTTGCTTTGCCACATCGGGCCCTGGTGCGACTAACCTTGTGACCTCACTGGCCGATGCCATGCTCGACTCTGTTCCTGTGGTCGCGATAACAGGTCAAGTCGCCAGCCCTGTCATCGGCACTGATGCCTTTCAAGAGATAGATGTTTTGGGTATGTCTCTGGCCGTGACTAAGCACAGCTTTATGGTGACTAGCATAGATGAGCTAGTGCCAATCCTATATCAAGCCTTTGAGATTGCTGCCAGCGGCCGTCCAGGGCCTGTGCTGGTGGATATTCCTAAAGATATTCAGCTTGCCATGATGCATTACAAGGCGCCGCTACAAGCGTTAGATACTCAAGATGAGGTGTCATCAAAGGAGCTTGAAGAAGCCAATGCCCTTATCAAACAGGCGAGCAAGCCTATGTTGTATGTGGGCGGCGGAGTGAGTATTGCCGGTGCTAGCGAGCAGCTTAACCAATTTATCGCTCAGACGGGAATACCCAGTGTGGTTACCCTTAAAGGGCTTGGCTCAGTTGAACATACCCATGCAGGTTACCTTGGCATGCTAGGTATGCACGGTGGTAAGGCTGCCAACTTTGCTGTGCAAGAGAGCGATCTACTTATTGTCGTGGGCGCGCGCTTCGACGATAGGGTAACGGGCAGGCTAGATAGTTTTGCGCCTAAGGCAAAGGTGATTCATCTGGATATCGATGCCGCCGAAATTGGCAAGCTGCGTCAGCCTGATGTGGCTATCACAGACGACCTTTGCCAAGTGCTTCCTATGTTGACAGCCGAGGTAAATATCTCGCCTTGGCAGCAAGAGGTGGCCGAGCTTAAAGCCGAATACGTTTTCGATTATAACCACCCAGGTGAGCTAGTGTTTGCGCCTAAAATGCTACGCAGCTTAGCGGATAAGCTTCCCCAGGATAGCGTCGTGTCCTGCGATGTGGGCCAGCATCAGATGTGGGTAGCCCAGCATATGTGGTTCCGTCGCAGCGAGGACCATCTATCAAGCTCAGGTCTTGGCACCATGGGCTTTGGATTACCTGCGGCCATTGGCGCTCAAGTTGCCAGACCCGATGCTACAGTGGTAACGGTTTCTGGTGATGGCTCCATCATGATGAACATTCAAGAGCTGACTACCATCAAGCGTCGCCGTCTACCGGTAAAAATTCTACTGCTTGATAACCAAAAACTGGGGATGGTGAAACAGTGGCAACACCTGTTTTTTGAAGAGAGATATAGCGAAACCACCCTAGATGATAACCCTGACTTTTTGATGCTTGCCCGTGCCTTTGATATTCCCGGGCAAAGTATCAATCGAGCCGATCAAGTCGATGCTGCGCTCGATGAAATGCTTAACAGTGAGGGGCCTTATCTATTGCATGTAGCAATAGATGATGCCTTTAACGTATGGCCGTTGGTGCCGCCGGGCGCCAGTAATAGTGACATGTTAGACACCTTGGAGAAAACATCATGATCCATACCCTAGAGCTTGAACTGCAACAGCGTCCAGAAGTGCTTGAACGTGTTTTACGTGTTACTCGTCACCGTGGTTTTAAGGTGACTATGATGAATATGCGCGCGAGCAATAACGCCAATACTCGCCTCGATCTTGAAGTCGACAGTGAGAGAGAAATCTCTTTGCTCAGTAATCAGTTGACTAAGCTGGTGGATGTGACTCAATGTAGAGTATTAGCGGGTCAGTCTTCGATGCCAGTTGCCCAGCACCAAGCCTGATAAGGCAGTCATAGCACTATAGTTAACAAGAATAACATTACTCTGTTTGGCTAATAGTCAGCAGTCTGAAATATAAGGATTTCGCAATGCCTAAGCTACGTTCAGCAACCAGTACCCAAGGTCGTAATATGGCGGGAGCCCGTGCACTATGGCGTGCAACAGGGGTAAAAGACAGTGATTTTGGTAAGCCTATTATCGCGATAGCTAACTCTTTTACTCAATTCGTTCCCGGCCATGTGCATTTAAAAGATATGGGATCCCTTGTTGCTGGAGCCATTGAAGAGGCGGGCGGCATTGCCAAAGAGTTCAACACTATAGCCGTCGATGACGGTATTGCTATGGGTCATGGTGGTATGCTCTATAGTTTGCCTAGCCGCGAGCTTATTGCCGATAGCGTCGAGTATATGGTCAATGCCCACTGCGCCGATGCCATTGTCTGTATCTCCAACTGCGACAAAATCACCCCTGGCATGCTGATGGCATCGCTGCGATTAAATATTCCTGTGATTTTTGTGTCTGGCGGGCCGATGGAAGCGGGTAAAACTAAGCTGTCGGACAAGCTGATTAAGCTAGATCTGGTCGATGCCATGGTGGCCGCTGCCGATGACAGTGTAAGCGATGAAGACAGCGATAAGATTGAGCGTAGTGCCTGCCCAACCTGTGGTTCCTGCTCGGGTATGTTTACTGCAAACTCGATGAACTGTTTAACTGAAGCCTTGGGGTTATCTTTGCCGGGTAACGGCTCTATGCTGGCAACCCACGCCGACAGACGTGAACTCTTTTTGGAAGCGGGTCGCCGCATCATGGACTTGGCGACACGTTATTATCGTGACGATGATATCACAGCGCTGCCACGTAATATCGCCAACTTTAAAGCCTTTGAAAACGCCATGACCTTAGATATCGCCATGGGTGGCTCAAGTAATACTGTGCTGCATCTATTGGCTGCGGCACAAGAGGCTCAGGTCGATTTCACCATGGATGATATCGATCGCTTGTCACGTCAAGTGCCTCATCTATGTAAGGTGGCGCCTTCGACTCCTGAATATCATATGGAAGATGTGCACCGCGCCGGTGGCGTAATGGGCATTCTTGGTGAGCTAGATAGAGCGGGCTTGCTACATAATCAGGTGCCCCATGTGGCAGGTGAAAACCTACAAGCGGTACTGGCAAAATATGATGTGGTGCAAACCACAGATGAATCGGTAAAACGCTTCTTTAGCGCTGGCCCTGCGGGTATTCCAACCACTAAAGCCTTTAGCCAAGATTGCCGCTGGGATAGCCTAGATTTAGATCGTGATGGTGGCTGTATTCGTCGTCGCGAGCAGGCCTTTAGTCAAGAGGGCGGCCTTGCGGTATTGTCGGGCAATATTGCCGAAAACGGCTGTATCGTTAAAACCGCTGGGGTAGATGAATCTAACCTAGTGTTTGTTGGTAGCGCTCGAGTATATGAGAGCCAAGATGATGCAGTGGCTGGCATTCTTGGCGGCGAAGTGGTGGAAGGCGATGTCGTGGTGATCCGCTATGAAGGCCCTAAAGGTGGCCCTGGCATGCAAGAGATGTTGTACCCCACCAGCTACCTTAAGTCTAAAGGTTTAGGCACCAAATGCGCTTTGATTACCGATGGCCGTTTCTCTGGTGGTACCTCTGGTTTATCTATCGGTCATATCTCTCCAGAAGCTGCGGCAGGTGGCTTGATTGCTCTCATTGAAAACGGCGATCGGATCGAAATCGATATTCCGACCCGTGACATTAAGTTGGTGGTGAGTGATGAAGAACTTGCCCGCCGTAATGCCGCTATGCTTGCTCGAGGTAAGCAGGCTTGGAAGCCTGTTAATCGTCAGCGCCCTGTTTCTTTGGCGTTAAAAGCCTATGCCATGTTGGCCACCAGTGCCGATAAAGGTGCAGTGCGCGATACCAGTAAATTGGAAGGATAGATTATGTTAGCCCTAGCGAGTGAGAGTCAGCTTAAGTTAGCTCAGTATTATCTGCAGAAGATACTGCTGTCTTCGGTTTATGATGTTGCCAAGGTCACGCCTTTATCTAGCCTGAATAAGTTGTCGGCGCGTTTAGGTTGTCAGGTATTTCTTAAGCGCGAAGATATGCAGCCAGTGCACTCTTTCAAGCTTAGGGGAGCCTATAACCGTATTGCTGAACTCACAAGCGAGGAGTGTCAAAAGGGCGTGGTCTGCGCATCGGCAGGTAATCATGCTCAGGGCGTGGCCATGTCGGCCAGTGCCAGAGGCATTAGTGCTGTGATTGTGATGCCTAAAACCACGCCAGATATTAAAGTCGACGCGGTTAAGCGCTTAGGCGGCGAAGTGGTGTTGCATGGTCAGGGGTTTGATCAGGCCAATGCCCATGCTAAGTCTCTCTCTGAGCAAGAAGGCCGAGTTTATATCGCTCCCTTTGATGATGAAGCTGTGATTGCAGGTCAAGGCACGGTTGCTCAGGAGATGTTGCAGCAGCAAAGGGATCTTGAACTGGTATTTGTGCCAGTCGGTGGCGGCGGGCTCGTTGCTGGTATTGCCGCTTATTACAAGGCGGTGATGCCTCAAGTCAAAATCATTGGCGTGGAGCCAGAAGATGCGGCCTGTCTAAAGGCGGCTCTGGAAGCCGATGAGCCTGTGACTCTGCCTCAAGTCGGGCTATTTGCCGATGGTGTGGCGGTTAAACGCATTGGTGAAGAACCATTTCGTTTGGCTCGCGAATACGTCGATGAAGTGGTGACCGTCAGCTCTGATGAGATTTGCGCTTCGGTTAAAGATATCTTTGAAGATACTCGTGCTATTGCTGAGCCCGCAGGCGCGCTTTCCCTTGCGGGTTTGAAGAAATATATGGGCGACAAAGGTAAAGGCGAGAAGGTCGCGGCCATTCTTAGTGGTGCCAATGTCAATTTCCATAGCCTGCGTTATGTGTCAGAGCGCTGTGAGCTAGGTGAGCATAAAGAAGCTGTATTAGCGGTAAAAATTCCTGAAAAGCCAGGCAGTTTCCTGCGTTTTTGCCAGTTGTTAGGCAATCGCGCCATGACAGAGTTTAACTACCGCTTTAGCAGTCGTCAGCAGGCGATTGTTTTTGCTGGGATTCGTATCAACGGTGGTGAAGCCGAGTTGGCGGAGATTATCGAGACCCTTGAGCAGGCCGAGTTTGATGTGAAAGATCTCTCCCAAGATGAAACTGCCAAGTTGCATGTGCGTTATATGGTCGGTGGCCGTCCGCCCGAGCCATTAAATGAAAGGCTATTTAGCTTTGAGTTTCCCGAGCATCCAGGGGCTTTGCTTAAGTTTCTCACCACCTCCCAGAGTAAGTGGAATATCAGCTTATTCCACTATCGCAATCACGGCGCCGCATTTGGCCGTGTGCTCACCGGATTTGAAGTGCCTGCAAATGAAAGCGAAGATTTCCAGCGCTTTTTAGATGAGCTAGGTTTTGTCTATCAGGAAGAGACAGATAGCCCCGCTTACCAGCTATTTTTGCAGCGCTAATTTGAAATCACCCATTTGCTGTAGTCGTAATAGTCAAAGCGCTATGTTGTAAAGTACTCCTGCTGTCTATTCCACAGCTGCGCAGGGATTCACAAATGCCGTGGTGACATGGATGTCATAGAGCGGCCCTGCCATCAAGGTTCGCTGCCACATTCGCACTTCGGCTCATTGCTCTCTTCGATTTAGTCGCTAGCAATATTGCTGACAATAAAAATATCCACTGTTTTGATTGATTCCGTATTTCCACTGGTTAGACAGAAAAGTCCGTATTTCCTGAATAGTGTCAACATGCAAAGTTTGACCTTTGCTTTTGATATTTATAGAAAATAAGCGTATTGTGTCGAAAATTGAAATGCGTGATAGACTACATGAAAACAAGAGGTATCATGAAAAAATATATACTAGCCTTAATCTCTTCATTGCCCCTATCTATCAATGCATCTGATGTAAAACCAGAAGACTTTATTCAGCAAAGTTACAAAGGTCTTCAAGAGATTTCCGAGGTTAATTCGAAAGCATGGGGCTTCGGTTCTGAGCAGACATGGAGTGTTGACTTTAATAACGGAAAAATCCTTTTTATCTTTGAAGACAAAACGGTGGAAGCCGATGTCCAAGTAGTTGGAACTATGTCCCGCCAAGGAAC
Organism: uncultured Shewanella sp.; assembly: GCA_947503555.1. Classification (GTDB taxonomy): domain Bacteria; phylum Pseudomonadota; class Gammaproteobacteria; order Enterobacterales; family Shewanellaceae; genus Shewanella. Next base: position 42,202 of record CANNEE010000019.1, on the reverse strand, counting down.
CTTTATGTGGGGCTGGGATCATCCTTCCGTTAAAGGAACACCATCGGAGCATGCCAAGCTAGTAAAAGCATATGGAGAGAAGAATAAACTGGACGAAATTACCACGAGAATAGTTCCAATGAGCGAGCAAAGAGCTTGGGAACTTACTGCTCTCACGATGCGCGTAGGTGAAAACATGGGGGCTTACAGAGGTAATGCTGGTGGTGGAACACTTGTCTATATGACTTTTGGTGAAATCACTATCAAGCCAAAGTCTTAATAAGGCCAAGCAACAGGAGCAGTGCAAGCGCTAGCCTCCGTTGACGGCGTTAAGTGAAAAAAAGGAAAGGTTTATGAGAAGAAGTGATACTCCTTGGGAAGCGTGGGCGCTTTTAGCAATTATTATTTGCATTGCTGCAGTTCCACCGTTGGTTGGATTTTTGGTTGTTAAAATATATAGGATTTTTAAACCGATTGAGCAAGTAGAAGAAATAAGTTTAGCAACTATTGGTCTACAAGAAGAAGACGGCTTTTTTAAAAAGTTTTTTATTGGTTGGGTAATATGCGGGCCATTATTTTACTCGTTGTATTTACTCACGGAGTAGAGAGTGTCACTTAACAAACGCAGTTTAGCGTCATTTTTTCCGTTACTTTTTGATGTATAACTAAAATGCGCCAAGTGCGGTCGTTACCATTACTTTACCTAAGGCTTGTCAGCCCAATTAGATTCTTAAATCTGCCATGTTTATGTCCAGATGCGAGTGACTGCAGAAGACCTTAAATCGGAGAAATGGATAAGCGGGTATGAGCGCGGCAATGTCTCTTGATCGTAAGGCTGCTTTTTGGCTTCAATGCCATCGCGGTACTTTTGACCTTGCTTTGGCGAGTGATACAAGGCGACTGATGACTCAATAAAAACATCAATTGTATGAATACTGAGTATTGGTATCTAAGTCGACATTGCCATCTGCATTAGGCTAACTATTAGGCTGGATTATGTTATCTTGAAGCCTATTGATTTCATTGAGCATATTAACAAGGAGAAGTCATGTTAGCCGCCCCAAGTATCAGTGCCTTTAATCCCCCTCGTCGTATTCTTATGGGCCCAGGTCCATCGGATGTTTATCCTGAAGTGTTAAGCGCTCAATCTCGCCCGACAGTTGGCCATCTCGACCCGCTTTTTGTGGGTATGATGGATGAGCTTAAAGCCCTTATTCAATATGCTTTTCAAACAAAAAATGAGATGACTTTGGCTGTATCGGCACCTGGCAGTGCTGGCATGGAAACCTGCTTTGTCAATTTGGTGGAACCTGGCGAACAGGTGATAGTCTGCCGTAACGGTGTGTTTGGTGAGCGTATGCGCCAAAATGTCGAGCGCGTCGGTGCGACACCTATTATGGTCGATAACGAGTGGGGACAGCCTGTATCAGTCAGTGATGTTGAAGCTGCGTTAAAGGCAAATCCTGAAGCTAAGTTTCTCGCCTTTGTCCATGCAGAGACATCAACGGGGGCGCTGTCGGATGCTAAAGCCCTTTGTGCGCTGGCCAAAGCCCATGGCTGTTTAACCATAGTCGATGCGGTGACTTCACTTGGTGGCGTAGAGCTGAAAGTCGATGAGTGGGGCATAGATGCTATCTACTCGGGCAGTCAAAAGTGTCTCTCCTGTGTGCCGGGTTTATCCCCTGTTTCTTTCTCACCAGCCGCGGTGGAAAAAATTAAGAATCGCAATACTCAGGTGCAGAGCTGGTTTCTCGATCAGTCTTTGGTAATGGGCTATTGGAGCGGTGAAGGTAAGCGTAGTTATCACCATACTGCGCCCGTTAATGCACTCTATGCCTTGCATGAATCTCTGCGCTTGTTAGCCGAAGAGGGGCTCGAAAATGCATGGCAGCGCCACAAAGATATGCATCTTTTACTGCGTGAAGGATTGGAGAAGCTAGGGCTTAAGTTTGTGGTCGATGAGCAGAGCCGTTTACCTCAGCTAAACGCGGTATATATTCCTGAAGGCGTTAATGATGCCGAGGTAAGAACTCAGCTATTAACACACTATAACCTAGAGATAGGGGCAGGCTTGGGAGCGCTTGCAGGTAAAGCGTGGCGAATTGGCTTAATGGGTTTTGGTGCCCGCCGTGAAAATGTCGCGCTTTGCTTAAGAGCCTTAGAAGAGCAGCTAGGTTAATCGATTCCTTATGTAGTATGAACAAGCCCGATAAGTCTCACAGAATAAGAGAGTTATTGGGCTTAATTATGATTGGCATTCAATCTCAGCGACTTTGTTTTTCAGCCGTTGGCGCTACTGATATTTCTCAAATACGGCCTCGATAAATCCATCTTGCTGCATCTGCTGCATCGCACTATCTACTTTCTTGATATATGAACTGGGCACCTTTTTCTTATTAAATAGAATATAGGTAGGCCAAGTGAGCACCACTTTGTTAGCTGCGCTATTGCTGTCTTTAATAATATCTATGGCGTGCTCTAATCGGTTGCGCTTGATGTAATGCATCACAGGAAGATAATCGCCGACCAACATATCGACCCTACCGCCGAGCAGCATATCGATGCTCTGCTTGGTGGAATTTGTCTGCTCTACACGCGCGAATTTATTATTATCTATCGCCTGCCTAAATGGCCCTGTTCCGTATAAGTAACCTAATCTGATTGCGATAGAATGCTTTTCTAAATTATTGAAATTATTATTTACTTCTATTTGATCTAGCCTTCTTTTAAAGAGCACATACTTTTGCAGGATCAGAATATGCTTGCTGTACTGACCCCATTTACTTCTCGCTTCATTTTTTCCCGCATTAAATAGCATATCGCTATCACCATTTTGGGCGGAATAGACGGCGCGCTTCCAAGGATAAAAGTTGAATTCAATATTATCGACGCCAGTGCGCTTGACCGCTTCTTCTATGATTTCAACGGCAATCCCACGAGGCATACCATTGACGGTATATTCGTAGGGAGGATATTCCAATGTGGCTGCGGTTAGGCTTTGAGGTTTACTGCTGCTAGCAAATGCGTTGAAAGAAGAGCAAAGCAGTAAGCATAGGACTTTAAAATAGGGAGCTTGTGCGAACACTGACATTTGTGGCTCCTTAGTCGATTGGCACAAGCAATTGAATATTAGTAATAAGTATTATTCTTTATCCTAAGCGAGTCAATCGTTCTATCTTTTCATGGTTGCGCCTGCTGTAACTCTTTGTTTTACATTACTTATTGGGTTGGGTGTGAGCTTTGAATCTAGTTGAACAGCGATGAAGAGAAAAAGCCCGGTAGCTGAAAAAGACTTGATTGGAGAGAGAAGTCTAGCTACCGGGTGTGCTCAAAAGGTGGGTTAGTCACGTAAGGCAAACTAAGGATTAGCTTGCGAATTGAATAATGGTGTCGCTGCTAGGTCTATGCTTTATCTTTAATTCACTCCTTGTTTGAATATATTGCCATGGTCATAGGTTGATTTTTGACAAAGCCAAGCTGTTACTGAGTGAAGTTATTAGAGCAGGTTTTGTTTGAGCAATGGGGGCTAAGTGGCGATCAATTATGACGAAAATGAGCCCAATTAGGGCGAGAAAATGTGGTATGCATTAAGAGATAAAAATAGGCTAGCAAGGGTGATTAACTAGCCTATTTTGTTGATTAACCGATATTCAAGCTAAAGTGTTAGAAGCTTTGGTTATGGTTTAATTGTCCTTTAGTGTTTTGTGCTGGACCATTCCAAGAAAATGCCTCATAGGCTGTTCCTGAACCCGATAGTTGTAACGAGTGGCCTTTCGCTGTTGACGAAGTTTCTGCAACACCTATATCGGTAGACTGGCTACCTGCGGCGACACCACTTGTCGCAGTCATGGTGCCTTCATAGCTAATGAACTGAACCACAGTACCTTCGGCATCGACAAGCGCCATGCCATCAGGGCCGCCATTTTGAATACCTGAGGTGTCAAAGGCTAATGTTCCTAGACCATTTTGCTGATTGGCAATAATGCCTGATAGCTCAATTGTCTTATAAATGGCGCCATTGCCACCATTGTATAGCTCAATTTTCCAGCCTGCTAAGTCAGTGCTAGCACCACCCGCAATTTCGATGAACTCACCTGTATCACCACCTTGGTTGTCATAGTGGAATTCATTGATCCATGGAGTAATGATGACTTTTTCTACTGTGACTGTTTGAGATACTGAAGCCGTTGCACCGTCATTGTCTGTAACGGTTAAGGTTACGGTATAGGCGCCATTAGCTGCGTAAGTATGGTTTGGATTAGCTTGGGTTGAGCTATTGCCATCACCAAATGACCAGTTGTAGGCAGTAATGCTACCGTCGGCATCTGAGCTAGAGCCGGCATTAAACGCGCAACTTAAACTGTTACACTCAGAGGTAAATGCAGCCGTAGGAGCTTGGTTTACCTGAGTTCCTGAGCCAAAGCTTTGACCAGTATTGAGTGTGCCCTGAGTGTTAGCGGCCGCACTCTGCCAACTAAAGTTTGCATAGTCTGTGCCTGTACCAGTTAGCTGTAACGAATAACCCACAGGTGTAGAAGTGGTTTCTGAAACGCCAACATCGATAGAAGTCATGCCTGCTGCCGCGCCATCAGTTGCAGTTAAGCTACCTTCATAGCTGAGGAACTGTACAACTTTGCCTTGGTCATCAACCAGAGCCAAGCCGTCTGGTGCACCATTTTGAAGCCCGCTTGCGGCAAAACTTAAGGTACCATAACCCGCTTGCTGATCGCCGATAACGCCAGATAGGCTAATGGTTTTGTAGACAGTGCCGCCATTACCGTTATAGGCAAGTATGCTCCAGCCTGAAAGATCGATACCTGCTGTACCCGCTAGCTCGACGAATTCACCTGTATCTGTGTTAGCGTTGTCGTAATGGAATTCATTAATCCAAACACTATTTGCTACTGGAGTCGTGCCCTGATCTGTCGTTGCGAATGCTTCACCACTCATAGCAGACTCATTGTTCGAGCTATCAACTGCGGTCACCACGTAGAAGAATGTGGTATCGGCAGTAAGATTAGCATCGGTATAGGCGCTAGTTGTTACTAGGCTTGCATTTAGTCTGACATAGTTACCACCAGAGCTGTCACTGCGGTATACATTGTATCCAGCGAGATCTTGTTCGGTGTTAGCTGTCCAAGCAAGCTCGATGGCACCCGAAGTACCTGTCGCGCTTATATCGGTTGGTACGTTAGGCGCTGTGGTATCGCCACCCGAGAAGTTACAGTTGCTTTCAAATACACAAGCTACATACTCAGGATGATCCACAAACGGGTTACGGTTACCCTGATGACTATAGACAGCTTCGTTGTGTCTTAGCTCATAAGCGTCTACCGGATCTTCTTTATGCCATTGAAGTAGGACAGACTTAAGGCCCATATAGGCTACAGATAAGTTAGTGCCTACATTTGATGAGCCAATCAGATCTCTGTCATCGGTTAGCCTTAAATCAGGCTCACTCTTACCTGTGATTGAGTGAGTGCCACCTTCATAGCGAACGGCCAAGTACATTAAGGCGCGGGCTACATCGCCTCTTCTACCTGACCAAGTTTCCCAGCTACCTGTATTACCTGAACCTGTCGTCCAGTTTGAGTCATTTGCGCCACCGCCGCGACCATTGGTTAGCAAAGTGACTTTTTCTGAGCAACCAGATGAACAGTTGTCATAGGGTTTATTGTTACGGCTAGAGTTATAGCCGCTATCTGCAATAAACAGGTGATGAGCATCTGTATATGGGTAATTAGCACTACCATCTTTTGGGAAACCGTAAGACTTAGGCCAACTGTGCTCTCGATTATAGAAAGTATTGCCACCACCGGCTTTGACATAGCTGGCGTTTTTATAGATATCGATAACGTTATTTGAGTTGCTTGGATCCTGATCCGCTTGCTCCAAAATATCCCAAGTATCGGTTGATGATGATGTATATGGGAAACGTTTATGGTCGTCGATTATTTCGTGTAGTGAGCTATGAAGTGTTTGAGAATTAGTTGTATCCACTGAGTTGTAATAACCGCTAGGAGCAGCTGAGTGAGCTGGCGCATGTATTACAAACATAAGTGAGGCGACTAGTTGTATCGGATGCTTTTTAATATAACGCATCATTTAACCCCTAATTTTAGAATTTATATTTATAAAATTGACCAAATATTTGGTCGGGTATATTTAAGTCATAAATAGCATGGTAAATAAGCAGTCTTGATGAAAAAGTGTGATCTCACGCATTATCATTTGTGCCTATTGTGTTCCATGTTTCGTTTTTGTAAAAAAACCAGTAAATCTTACAGTATGGGGTGTTAATTATTAAGCAATATGTTAGACCTTTCTGAGTTTCAACCCTTGCCAGGTATAGAGTTTTGAGCTTTCCTCTTGTTTGGTAAGCATTAAATTTAAACAGCTTTAAATGAAATTTTATTTAACAAACAATAAACATCTATTGTGCCTTTCTCTTCACTTTTGGGTGATTTTAAAGACATTTTAAAGGTGCTTTTTGAGTTTTCTAGAGTATTTACTTATTTAGGGGTGGAACGAGCCGTGTAATTTAAATTAGTGCTGGCTGTCTCGTGTGATTTGAAAAAGATTTGAATACTTATACCTTCCAGTTTGTTCTATAAATAGAATTGGCCTTGGTGCTTTTGTTATTGGTTCTAGTGAAATATCAGTTGTAATTATTGTTAATATTAATATCTGTGATTACGCTTAGTGTGAAAACAGGTGTAATACCATCTTAAGTTATGGTCTTTTTTGTTTAAATTTAAACTCAAGTAAAGCGATTTATTATGCTTTAGCTTTAGTGAGTATGTGCAGTCTTGTGTAAGAGCGCCTGTATATTGAGCTGTGCCTTAATATTCTTTGCTTGTAGGGGCAGAGAAGGCATTTAATCTTTATTAGATGCCAATTTTTCGATAAAACCTTGGCCAAAGGTCGCTATTTGGGGGTTGTTGATCTTGTCTATGCTGTGACTAATCATGGCTTGTACCTCTTTGGCGTTTTGAATCACTTGTTCCATCTGCGCATATTGTGCTTGCAACAGGGTTAAGGCCTGTTGTTTCGACATCTTATCGTTCATAAAAGCATTTAATAGCGGTTTTATCTGTTTGAGTGTCATACCGAGTCGTTTCGCTTTTTGGATAAGATACAAGCGCTCTAACGTTTCCGGGGCAAAGTCGCGATATTCTCGATTCCCTGCTGGGATAGGTATGGATGAGATTAACCCCAAAGATTCATAGTGCCTGACTAACTCTTTGCTGACCTGTGCTCTTTTACACACTTCACCTATGCGCATAACAATGACCCTTGACTGAGTGGTATACCACACAGTTTATATTCTTCGACCAAAGACAACGAGCATTAGTTTTGGAGGCAAGAATGAGTCAGTGTTGGGGCATGTCCAATATTCCCGATTTAACAAATAAGATAGCCATAGTCACAGGGGGCAATGTCGGCTTAGGATTTCAAAGCTGTGTGGCTTTGGCCAAAGCTGGGTGCCGTGTGGTGATGGCCTGTCGTGATGAGCATAAAGGTAGGCAAGCCATTGCGAGTATCAAGGACAAAAGAGTTAGCTATAACATCGAAGTGATAAGCCTAGATTTGACATCTATGGAGTCGATTCAACATTTTGTGACCCTGTTTAACGCTCGCTATAGTCATTTAAATATTCTGCTCAATAATGCGGGTGTGGTTAATCTATCTGAGCTACAACGGACTAGTGATGGCTATGAGATGCACTTTGCTACGAATCATTTGGGGCATTTCAGTCTAACAGGGTTATTGCTGCCGCTGATTATCAACACGCCTCAGTCGCGCGTTGTTACGGTCAGCAGCGGTGGCCATAAGTTTGGTGAGATTATGCTGGATGATATTCATTGGCGCAGGCGGCCTTACCATAGAATAAAATCCTATGGTGACAGCAAACTCGCCAATCTTCTCTTTAGTTTTCAGTTACAAAGGTACTTTGAGCAGCACAAGATAGATGCGCTGTCTTTGGCGGCTCATCCTGGGCTGACGGGAACCGAGCGCCAACAAAGTATAGGTGTTGGCGGTAAGTTGTCGAAATGGCTGGCCTCACCAGTAGAGAAGGGAGTGCTTCCTCAGCTTAGAGCCTGTTGCGATCCTAGCGCATTAGGCGGTGAATACTATGGCCCAAGGTTCAGTATTTGTGGCAAGCCGGTTAAAGCCACTCCTGACGATAAAGCCTTATCTGAACCTATGGCGCAAGCGCTTTGGGATTATTCGAGTGAGCTGACAGAAGTATTTTATCAATTTGAACAAGGGGGTTAGCTGCAAAGGGTAAATTTATTCAACATAGCACGAAAATAAAACGTGACTAAGTCGGGTCTGCTTTTAGGCAATACCTGAGAGATGACGCCATACTTTGAAGGCCAAAACATCACAGGTAACTCTTCTTGCTGTCGTTTATTTGGAGGCGCTATGAAACCTGAAAGTATGGACGCACTAAAAGAATTCACACTTAAGGTGTTGGAGATAAGTACCTTACTCTTTATCTTTTTATTGGGTATCGGGGTACTGGTGCTTATTTACCTGTATATTCTCGATGTGACCCAAACTTCCCAAGCGATACGGCGTAACTATCCGATTATTGGTCGTTTTCGTTATTTCTTTGAACATATTGGCGAGTTCTTTCGTCAGTATTTTTTTGCCTTAGACAGAGAAGAGTTGCCTTTCAATCGTGCTCAACGCTCTTGGGTCTACCGCGCGGCGAAAAATGTCGACTCCACCATAGCCTTTGGTTCGACTCGGCCCCTGAATACGCCTGGGGATGTGGTGTTTCTCTCTTGTCTTTTCCCTACGTTAACCGAAGATGCGATTCCGGTACGCTCCATTACTGTGGGTAAGGGGCATTGTCGTCAGCCCTTTAAAACCAATGCCTTAGTGAATATCTCTGGCATGAGCTATGGCGCGCTTTCTGTACCTGCGGTAAAGGCTTTGTCCCATGGTGCCAAACAGGCGGGTGTGTGGATGAATACCGGAGAAGGTGGCTTATCGCCATATCATTTAGAAAGTGGCTGCGACATTGTGTTTCAGATAGGCACGGCAAAATATGGTGTCAGGGATAAGCATGGAGAGCTCTCGGATAAGAAGCTGGCCAAAATTGCTAGCCATGAGCAAGTGCGCATGTTTGAGATAAAGATGAGTCAAGGTGCTAAGCCGGGTAAAGGTGGCATTCTTCCCGGAGATAAGGTCACTAAGGAGATCGCCGAAATTCGTGGTATTCCGGAAGGGGAAGACTCCATTAGTCCTAATGGTCATAAAGAGATCCGCAGTATCGACGATCTGCTCGACATGATAGAGCGAGTGCGCAGTGTGACGGGTAAACCTTGTGGTTTTAAGGCTGTAATAGGCAGTGATGCTTGGATTGATGATCTCTGTAGTGCCATTCATCGCCGAGGCGTGGCCAGTGCACCTGACTTTATCACCATAGATAGTGCAGATGGCGGTACTGGCGCCGCGCCCCAAAGTTTGATGGATTTTATGGGGTTACCCCTAAAGCGCAGTTTGCCGCTGGTGGTTGATAAGCTAGTGCAATACAACCTTAAATCTCGCATTAAAGTGATTACCTCGGGTAAATTGATTAACCCAAGTGATGTGGCATGGGCGCTGTGTATGGGGGCGGATTTTGTCACCACAGCACGAGGCTTTATGTTCTCCCTTGGTTGTATTCAGGCGCTGCAATGTAATAAGAACTCCTGCCCAACAGGTATCACTACCCATAACCCTGAGTTGCAAAAGGGGCTAGATCCCGCTAACAAAGCCAACCGTGTGGCAAACTTTGCGAAGAATATCGCCCATGAGGTCGGCACTATCGCCCACTCTTGTGGTGTTAAGGAGCCTAGAGAGCTGAGTCGTAAGCACGCCAATATTATCGATGCCCAAGGTATTCCTCAGGCTATGAGTGAAGCGTTTCCACTGCCAGAAGTGGATAAGCGGTATCAGTGAGCATAACAAAAGGGCTCATAGGAGCCCTTTAATGTATTCGGCATAGCTATAGCTTAGCTTTAAGAGCTTCTAGCGCTTTCGTGTATTTGTTGATAAAGAAAGGGTGGTTGGTTTTATCTAGCGCTAGTTGCTCATACTCGATAGCCTTTTTAATCTGCTTGTTTTCGGCATATAAGTTGGCTAAATCATGATGAGCGCCCGCGGATTTTGGGTATGCCTTAATGGTCGCTTCTAACACTTTAATTGCCTCGGGAAGCGATGTTTGTTGTAGCGACTTAGCGAGCGCCATTAAGGAGTATTCGGCGGTGACTTCAAAGCCATACTTGTTGTCACTGAGGTGTTGATAGTGATCTAAAATCGCTTTGACACCTTTACGGGATATGGCTGAGTCAGGTTTTAGCGTTTGGTGAATATCGTTAAATACTCCTTCGATGGCATAGGTCGTGGCAAGCACTGGCTGGCTCATATAATAGGAGCCATTAAAGCGCTTAATATTCACCTCGAGTTGCTTAGGCGTATTGGCCTCGAGTTTGTCCACAAATTGATTAAAGGGGGCAATCTGTCTTTGCTCGAAATTGCTATCTCCTGTGGATAGGAAGAGAAATCGTTGGATGTTAGGAAAGCCTTTTAACTGTTCAATTAACTGAGAGCTTAGCTTGCCATAGTCGTTAGCTAGAATCGGACTTGCGGCAAAATAGGCGTTAAATGTTTCGGGCCTATGTAGCAACACATAGAGTGCTAAGCTAGCGTTGCCAGTAAACCCATTTAGAATTTTAAAACCATTGGTGCGATAGGTTTTATCAACCTTGGCCACAAGATCATGCTCAATAAAGTCGAGTAAATCTGTGGCGACCTTATCATTGCTTATGGTGCTCTTGAGCTGGCCTAGCTCGCTACTCTCACCATTGGGAGTGACTATGATGGTTTCAAGCCAAGGCCAATCACCGTTATGGCTCATCCAGTCGTGCATGCCGCTAAGATAACCTTGGCTACGAGGATGAAAGTCTACGAGTACTACATAACGCTTATCAGGCTTTTTGCCATAGCTAGGTGGCAAGGTGATATTAAAAGTGGCGGCTGTAGATAGGTGTTTTGACTCAACAATGAGCTTTTCTATTTTACTGAGGTGGGTAAATTCTTTTGCTTTTAGTGGCGATATCAAAATCAGCCCTGTAATGAACATCGCAGCGAGTGTTCTTAGCTGGCCTAAGGTCTGTTTAACCATGATTCCTTTTCCCTATTACGCCCGTTCACAGGCTGTTATTACCACTGAGTGATGTAAATATCATCAGCGGATTTGTTATTTAGGTTTTACGAATCTAACACCAGAGTGAAAATTGCACAAATGGTGGAACCGTTTTCGAGTTAGACATGCGATAAAGGTCTGTCAGCTATATATGAATATCTTCAGGGCTATTCGGGAACTTCAATGGGGCATCGTGGTTACTAGAGAATTTGTCGTTGCCCTGAATCCCAGGGAAAAGTACGACACATTCAAAGCTGCGAATTAGTGACATTAATGCATTAGTAAAGTTGAGCCAACTGACAGCTTATTACCAAGGAGGCTTATAGAATGTAACTCGTTTTGAGGTATAAATGAGTTACAGCCTAGTATTTTGCTCTCATAAATGGCGTTTATTAGAAGAGATAGATACTGTTAGTGCAGAAGCGGCGGCGAGCTTTCAAAACAAGGATGTTTTGGTAGAGCCCACATGGAAGTGTTTACGGCGTCTCGCAGTAGTAACTGCACAAACGTCGTTCATTCATATCAATGTGATCACGACATTTGTGTGTTCATATAGCCGCACCCGCCAGTTTGGCGATAGGTTAATGTAATCTATCTTCATAGAGTTGATGGTTAACAACCTGAGCAAGTCTTGTTCTTGGCTTGATAATCTGTGACTCGGCCTTGGCTATCGATGGAAAAGGTGCAGCATTGATTAAATAAGCCAAATAGCGCTTTTCTGCTTTTCTGAACTCTGGATTTTAGAGTGGAGTAATTGATTCCAGCCTTTTTAGCGAACTCTTTTTGGGATAAGCCTTCTATCTCTATGGCGGTGAGTAAGTCGGCATCAGCTTTGGGCAGAGCGCTAATAAAAGGCAGAATGCACTGGGAAAGCTGTTGTAATACTTGCTGTTCAGGCTCCTTGTGCCAAAGCTCTGGTTCTGTTGGTGAGAGCTTGGGCTTTGAGCTTCGATAGAAATCGATAATGGTGTTGTTGGTCACTTGAAATAGCCAAGATTTGACCTTGTTACTATCTCTGAGTGTAGGAAGCTTGTGGTAGGTTTTGATCAACACTTCTTGCAGCAGATCGTCCACATCATCGGGATTTGAGATGTTTTTCAGTAAAAATCCCCTCAGGCTGCTTTCATATTTGCGCCAGATGTTCTCAATATCCACGATTTAATCCTGCCATCAAAATCTTTTTCATTAAAATTACCTTTATCAAACTCATCTTTGCCAAAGCGTTTTCTGATTATCGATTAGATAATGAGAAATGCGTTTGTCGCGCATTTCTCATTGCTAAGTTTAGCCACAGCAACTACTGGTGTCACAACTGGCGTTTTGAATATCCTTACCTGCTTCAAGGTAAGTGTTAGTTAGATAATAATCGCTAAATTTCTCTATAAAATTATCGGCAACAGACTTATCCGTTAATCCTGTATCGAGCAGGGCTTGTTGCCACTGCTGCATTTTGGGGAATTCACATAAGAGATCATAGCCCACATGCTGTTTTATAATCGCAGCGCGGTGCAATAAAGGTAACCACGCGATATCCACATTGCTTAGGGTATCGGATTTGAAGAATCTTGAGTGATCTGAGAGTTGTTTCTCTACCTTAGCAAATGCCGCTTTGAGTTTTGCTTCTCGCTCAGTAAAGGTGCTGGCATCTTTGCTGCTCATGGTGCCACATTGCACTAGGTAATGCTTTGAAGCCAAGTAGCTCCAGGCCCTATCCAATGCTCGCTGCTCATTAGATACATTTTGCTCCAATGGGCCGTATTCATCTTCTATGTATTCAATAATTGCATCGGACTCAAACAGCGCCGTACCATTTTCTGTCAACATCAGGGGCACTTGACCATTTGGCGACAGTTCAAGAAACCATTCTGGTTTATCACTTAGGCTAATGTACTCAATCTCATAGGGAATTTTTTTGGCTTCTAGCGCCGCGGTAACACGTTGTACAAATGGGCAGATAGTAAAGCTAACAATTTTTAGCATTCGATTGTCTCCGAGTATAGGTTAGAACACTTACACCAGTAAGACGAAGGTCAGCGAAAAAAGACGAAAGTATTTTAAAGAAAAATTTATATTGCAGTTAAATCAATCTATTACATTTAACCTCTTGGGAGCGGTATCAGCCGATGTTAGGCCGCTTGATGTGAGCAAGGGCAAGAAAAGTCGTCACGTATCAGTGTACTTGGACAATATACTCGACTAGCGCTGTAGATAGCTAGCAGAGCACCTGTCACCCAGGGCTGAGTACAGATATTGCGTGGGAGCGCCTTGTGACGTTTCAAACTCGTGGAGCTTGGTTTAAATTCGCCTTAGTTCGACGGTTCAGCTTGTTGCTGGTTAAGTTTATCTTTCTTCGTTCTTATCTGGCTGAGTCCCACACCAAACATGACGATGGCGCAGGCAGCAAATTGCAGATAGCTAAGGCGCTCATCTAGTACTAAGTAGGCCATGATCAGCGTAAAGACGGGGATCAGATTGATGTAACCAGCCGCTCGAGTCACAGGCATATGGGCGATGGCATAGTTATAAAGCAGGTAAGCGCCTATGGTGACGCAGGAGCCGAGAAAGAGTATGGCACCAAGGGCTTGTATATGTAGCTCCCACGGGCCACCTTTGATTAATGCAATCGGTGTGAAAAACACCATGCCAGCGGCTGACATCAATGCGGTTAATGACAGCGCCGAGTAGCGTTCACTAAGAATTTTTAGGCAGATACTAAACACGGCGGCACACAGCATGGCAAAGAACTCGAGAGTGTTGCCTAACATGGGATTCGGTGCTGACTCTGTACTATGGCCTTCTGAGCCTAGTAGTAACACGCCGACGATAGCGATACACAGACCAAAGGCGGCAATTTTATTAATCCGCTCTCCAAGTACAAAGAAAGCGATAACTGCCGTCAGTAGCGGTGCCAATGAGGTGATCATGCCAGCTTGGCCAGCCGTTGTGTATTGCAGCGCCATGGCCTCGAAAATAAAGTAGAGGCAGGGTTCTGCCGACACCAATAGCAGAATGATTTTCCAATCACCTGCGCGATAATGGAAGTTAAACAGCTTTTTCCAAAAGGCTAAAAAGCAGATACTAGCAACTATCATGCGTCCGGCTATCACAGTCCAAGGATCATAGCTTTGAAAGGCCACCTTTAGCGCAATAAAACTGCTTGCCCATAAAACCATGGCAAACAAAAGTGCAATTTCAGCGAGACGGCCTTTCAATGTGTGACTCCTTAACTATCATTCAGGGTGCGAGTGTGGGACGTGATAAAGTGGGCGTATACTAGAGAATTTAGCTGCAAATAGCACGATAAATTGGTTAAATTTTGTTGCAGAATTACTCTACTTTATTGAGCCTTTGTGGTCATGCAAGCAATGGTTTGAGAGTAAGAAGCAGAGCAGGTTACAGAGGATGGCACATTGGCGTTAAATCAGTTATCTATTCGCTCCTATACGCGACAGCTTCGCAGCCATTATCATGAGTTTCATCAGCTAGTATTACCTTTGCAGGGAAGCCTAGAGGTACAGGTGGGTCATTTCCAAGGCTTAGTGAGCGTAGGAGATTGTGTGATTATTCCTGCGATGGTGCTACATAGTTTTAAATCTAATGAAAGCGCGCGTTTTATGGTGGCGGACATGGCCGACCTACCTGAGAACTTGGCGGCGAGCCCTTTGGCAAAGTTTGTTATCTCCAAACCTCTTCTTGCTTTTATTCAATTTACCGAGCAGCAACTCGAGTCAGAGCAAGACACTCTGGTCGAGGAAACCATGTTTGAACTCTTCTATCAGCTATTAATGAAGCAAAGCTGTCAGGGAAAACAAGATGCGCGCATCGCTAAAGTGATTGCCTACTTACAGCAAAACCTAGCTCAAGAGCATAGGTTACATACCTTAGCGGGATTAGCTTGTGTCAGCTTGACTCAATATAAGACGCTATTTAAGCAAAGTTTAGGTATGACGACGGGGCAATATTTGACCTCGCTAAGAATGCAAAAAGCGAAGGCGCTGTTATGCCATACGGATTTGCCGATAGCGATAGTGGGCGAGCGAGTAGGTTATCAAAATGTCTCCGCTTTTAGTCGCCGTTTTAGTCAGTACTTTGGGCAGCCGCCCCGCCAATTCTTAAAGTAATTGAGTTTATGTTGTTAGATTAAGTCTGCCTTTTAAGCGGTAAAAAGTGTCTTTTGAGCAAAGTTAGGGCGTAAGTTGCGAGTTAGGATCTGCCTTGTGTTTTCGCTTTTTGAGCATGAACTATGGCAACTTGGCTTGGACTATTGGCAATTCTATTTTGGGGTATGTTAGCGTTGCTAGGGGCGCTAACTCAGGCAGTTCCGCCATTTCTACTACTTTGTATCTGTTTTACTATTTCGGCTTTTATCGTTGTCTTTAGGCGTTTATTACTTGGGCAGCCTGTATTGTTCAAACCACAACTTACATCTAAGCAGTGGCTGATGGGTGTTATAGGCTTATTTGGATTTCACTTCTGCTACTTCATGGCTCTGAGATATGCCCCTGTATTGGAGGTGAGTTTAATTGTCTATTTGTGGCCCTTGCTACTGGCGCTAGCTTTGGCGCAGGCGGCACAACGTAGTAGGGCGCTTATCGGTGGCATTTTAGGCTTTGTTGGAGTGCTTATTCTTATCGGCACAGGTCAGCGGCTTAATCTTCAGACAGATTTTGCGCTAGGTTATGCTCTTGCCTTATGTGCCGCTTTTATTTGGGCTGGGTACTCTTGGTTTTTGGCTAAATCAAAGAGTCGAGTGGAAGATATCGCTTGGCTTTCGTTACTTGTCGCTCTGCTTTCTGGTTTATCTCATCTCCTGCTTGAGTCAGTCGATTGGAAGCTAAGTGGACTTGAGTGGCTAGGTGCCTGTTTATTGGGGCTAGGACCAGTGGGAGGGGCTTTCTATCTTTGGGATATCGGTCTTAAGCGTGGTAATGCGAGTCTATTGGCTTCATTAAGTTATTGCGCGCCTCTTATTTCAGCCATTGCATTAGTGCTTGCCGGGTTTCAAGCATGGTCTAGCCATATCGCCGTGGCATTAGGGCTGATTATTAGCGGCGGCGTGATTGCAAATAAAAAGAGTCAGGCTAAACATGAGTCGTTTTGAAGGTTTAACATTGGTTTTAAAGTATTTTTTACTTAAGAGTCAAAAATTAATTTAGCGAGGTGAAATATAGTCAAGAGTCAGTGGGTCTTTACTGAGCAATAAGGCCTTAGTGATTCGCTAGGGTGAAGTTCAGAATGAAGATGTGACTATGACAACTGAAAAACAACAAAAACTTACCCTGCGGCTGGCGCGAGTCTTACTTGCCAGCTTTTTACTGCTAACCGGTATTACCCGTTTTGGTGCTAGTGACGTTAGCTACTACAACAAACAGCTTGCTGTGCTCAATCTACCTGAAATGCCATGGCTGAGTGCGGTAATCGGTGTATTGCAATTCTTGGTTGTGTTGGCGCTGATCTTACCAAGACAGAAGTGGAGTCAGTCTCTGTTATATCTCTATGGCGTACTTGCGTTAGTGCCTATGGCGATGTTATTTACCCATCCAGTATGGATCGACTCTTTAGGCGGCTTTCCTGCCATTGGAGCGGGGCAGGGACTGATCAAGTATCTTGGTATCAGTGGAGTGAGCCTGTATCTGGCGAGTCACTATGGAAACAAGGATGCGATAAAAGGTTTCTCTCTGGCGATGATTTGGGCTGGGGTTGTGCTGGTGATGGTGTGGATTGGTGGCATGAAGTTCACTCAGATTGAGGCTAACGGTATTGAAGGCTTGATGCGAACCAGTCCTTTCTTTAGCTGGATCTATGACTTTATGACTGTGTTAGAAGGCTCTTACTTTATCGGTATTGTGGAGCTGGTGGCTGTATTAGGTTTGGCTTTAGGCTTAGCGCTAATCTTAGTTGGCCGCCCTCAGCAGGCTGTGTACTTTAATATGCTAGGTTTGTTTGTTGCTGCCGCGACCTTTGCAGCCACCCAAACCTTTGTCGTTACTCTACCTGCCTATGATAATAACCTTGGCTTTCTAGCCCTTAATGGTAGTGGTCAGTTCATCGCTAAAGACCTTGTGCTGTTAGCTGGCACCCTATTGCTATTTGCTAGGCTGCGCCGAGCATCCCCTAGCTCTAAGCTTTAGTCCTTTGCAAGTCTTAATACTCACTACAAAAACACCGCCTGATGGCGGTGTTTTTATTTGTATGGAGTCAAAGCTTGAATGCTTAGTCTTCTAGCTTTTTCGTGAGCTCATCAACCTGCTTTTGTAACGCTTCTAGCTTCTCACGGGTTTTAAGCAATACGTGCTGCTGCACCTCAAATTCTTCGCGGCTAACCACATCGAGTTTATGCAGTTGGCTTTGTAGTACTTGCTTGCTGCGCTCTTCAAACTCACCGGCGAATTGCTTTAGGCCGCTAGGAAGATTGTCACTGAGTTGTTTAGCGACATCTTCGATCTTCTTTGGGTTTATCATTGTTAAGTTCCACTTGTTGGCAATGGCTTGCGCACATATCTGTTGAGGCAAATTGTACCTGAGGGTGGAGAATTAGCCAATCTTTAGCGGTTTACTAAAAAAGGCCCAAATTCAAAGTGAACTTGAGCCTTTTGATTTGTACTTAAACGCTTTACTTAGTCGCTACAGCATCTTCTTCAAAGACAGGTAACGGCTCATGTTTCTCTGCAAGGTAAGAGTAAATAACTGGCAATACAAACAGAGTAAAGACAGTACCGATAGAAAGCCCTGCAACGATCACTAGGCCGATATTAAAGCGAGCCACTGCACCTGCGCCAGAAGCAAATAGCAGTGGGATCAGACCCGCTATCATAGCCGCTGTGGTCATCAGAATCGGACGCAAACGCACGCTGGCTGCGAGTTTGATGGCCTCGATGCGGTTAAGGGCGTTGTGGATCTGCTCCTCTTTGGCCACTTCACACATCAAAATACCATGTTTAGTGATTAGACCGACCAAGGTAATCAAGCCCACCTGAGTGTAGATGTTCATTGACGATAGTCCCATCACATGGGTCCAACCCAGTGCAATCAAGGCGCCGCTAATGGCCAGAGGTACAGAGACCAGAATCACGATAGGATCTTTCAGGCTTTCAAACTGACTGGCCAGTACCAAGAAGATGATGGCGAGTGCTAAGGCAAAGGTGGCGTATAGTGCATTACCTTCGGTCACAAACTGACGGGCTTCACCTAAGAAGTCATAGGTATAGCCTTTAGGTAGCTCGTTATCACCGATGTTTTTCAAGAAGTCGATAGCATCACCGATAGCCACACCTGGTGATGCCACACCACCGACTGTCAGTGCATTCATCTGGTTAAAGTGAGGCAAAGATCTTGGCTCGGCGACCATCTCTATCTCTACGAGACTAGAAAGTGGAATAGAGCGGCCATCGGCTGCTTTCACATAGTAGCCTTCTAAAGACTCAGGGTTAGCACGGTTTTTACGCTCAACTTGAGGGATCACTTCATAGGATCGGCCATCTAGGTTGATACGGTTAACATAGCCATCACTCATCATAGTGGTCAGAGTGACACCGATATCTTGCATGGTGACGCCATAGGTACCTGCAAGATCGCGCTTGATATGGATCTTCATGGTGCCAGAGTCATATTTCAGGTTGATCTCTGAGTAGATGAAGAGCGGGCTTTGTTGCACCTTCTCTAACACGCTTGAACCGATTTGGAATAGGCTCTCAAAGGAGTTAGAGGTAGTGATAACAAATTGAATAGGCAGACCACTAGATGCGCCGGGAAGCTCTGGCATCTGGAAGGTAGTGACTGCCATACCTGGTACATCCTTCACCTTCTTGGCGAAGTATTGCTGCATCTCTTTCTGGCTACGCTCACGCTCGCTCCAAGGCACTAGTGGCGCAATACCAAAGGCTTGGTTAGAAGCGGGGACACCTATCATGGCAAGGGAAGCCGCCGCTTCTGGTTCCTGCTTAATGATATCGGTTACTTGGGTCATATTGGCTTGAATATAATCCATGTTTGCCGTCGATGGTGCTGTGCCCATCATCATCACCACACCTTTATCTTCGTTTGGTGCAAGTTCAGATGGAATAAAGCTAAATAGCACGGGCAGAGTGGCAAATACGATAACCGCAAAGGCAACAATGACGCCACGGCGGTTCATCACGGCATTCAACATGCGAGAGTAACGATTTGTCAGGCCACCTAAGAAGCTTTCAACGACTTGCTCAAAACGGTTCGGCGCCGTGTGAGGCTTAAGCAGCTTAGAGCACATCATAGGTGACAGCGATAGTGCGACTACTCCCGAGATAAATACCGAACCTGCCAAGGTCAAGGCAAACTCTTTAAACAATGAGCCAGTAATACCGCCCATCAGTGCGATAGGCGCATAAACCGCAGCCAAGGTAATGGTCATAGAGATAACGGGCACTGCAATCTCACGGGTACCGATAATCGCAGCTCTAAATGGTGGCTCGCCTAATTTGATATGACGATCGACATTCTCGACGACAACAATCGCGTCATCTACCACTAGACCGATAGCCAGTACCATGGCCAGTAATGTCATCAGGTTCAGGGTGAAGCCAAATAGCTGCATCACCATGGCGACACCGATAAGAGATAAGGGGATCGTGATGATAGGAATAATCACAGCGCGGAACGAGCCCAAGAACAGGGTAATAACCACGATAACAATGATGGCTGCCTCGCCTATGGTCTTGATTACCTCGTTGATTGACTCATCAATGGCTTTAGAAGAGTCATAGAGGATCTGCGACTTGATTGAAGGTGGCAGGTTACGTTCAATTTCAGGTAGCAGATGACGGGTCGCAGCGGCGACATCGAGCGGGTTAGCTGTTGGGGTGACATCTAGACCGATAACCACGGCTTCTTGACCGTTTGCTAGTGCTCTAAAGACATCACGGCTTTTCTCCAAGCTGACATCGGCGATATCACCTAGACGGATCACTCGGCCTTTTTCGCTCTTGATAACTAGACGCTTAAGCTCATCGACAGTGGCGATTTGAGTATCGGCAGAGCCATTGAACAGGGTAAATACGCCATTGGCTTGACCAACAGCAGACTGATAGTTGTTTGCCTGTAGTACTTGGGAAACTTCTGTCGAGCTAAGGTTAAAGGCTCCCATTCTGGCGGGATCTAACCAGATACGCATCGCATATTGAATACCACCATAGAGGTTAATCTTGGCGACGCCATCGATAGTAAATAGCTGTGGCTTAACCACCCTTTCTAGATAGTCGGTGAGCTGACTCGAGTTAATCTCATTACTGGAGAAAGAGATATAAAGCACTGAGGTTTGTGAACCAGTCGACATGGTCACACTTGGATCTTGGGCTTCTTTTGGCAACTGAGAGCGAACCGAGTTCACTTTAGCCAGAATATCCGCCAGCGCACCGTTAGGATCTGTGTTGAGCTTCATGTAAACCGTAATGGTTGAACTGCCCAAGATACTTTGGGAAGTCATGAAGTCCACATTGTCCGCTTGGGCGAGCGCTTGCTCTAGGGGCTGAGTAATAAAGCCCTGAATCAATTCGGCATCGGCACCATAATAACTAGTGGTTACCGTAACCACAGTGTTGGTCATTTTAGGGTATTCGCGAACCTGCATGCCAAATAGGGAGTTAAACCCTAACAGCAATATTAGGAAGCTTATCGAGGCGGCAAGTACCGGCCTACGAATGAAAATATCGGTAAAACGCATAGATCTACCTCAAATTAAAGCTGTGGCATAGTGGCAGGTGCATCTAGGGCATCGCTTTCAACGATTTTCACCTTACCATTGTTACTTAAGCGGATTTGGCCAGAGGTCACCACTAAATCACCAGGGTTCAAGTCGCCAGAGACTAGCGCTAGGTTGCCGTTACGCTCTAATACGTTAACGTTAAACTGCTTAACGCGTTTAATCTGGTTACCGTCTTCGGTCACTTCATTGATGGTGTAAATAGAGTTGCCATAAAGGGTGAAGTTAATGGCCGATTGCGGCAATACAAATTGGTTATGCATCTCAGGCAGTAGAATCGACACGCGAGCAAACATACCGCTACGTAACTTGGTATCGATATTGGGAATGGTAGCTTGCACTTGAATCAAACCACTTTGGTAGAAAACCGCAGGCTCGATGGCGGTGATCTTGCCTTCAAATGGAATATCAGGATAGGAGTCAACAAAGACGTGTACCGTCTGATCTAAGGCGATACGTGGCAGCTGAGTTTGGGGAATGGTAAAACGGATTTTCATGGTGCTGATATCTTCAAGACGCACAATTTCAGTACCCGCTTGTAAGTATTCACCCAGGTTGACGTTACGAATCCCCACAAGACCTGAGAAAGGAGCCTTGATTTCACGTCTATCGATAGTTGCCTTTAGACTCTCGATATCTGCCTGTAGTGCAAGGAACTTGGCTTGGCTGTTATCTAAATCCTGCTTAGACACAGATTTTTGCTTATACAGACGAGCAAGACGCTTATAGTCAGCCTCAGCTGCAGGTAGCTGTACCAGCTTGCTCTTTAGATTGGCTCTTTCAACTGCCGAGTCTAGCTCGACAAGCAGCTGGCCCTTCTCAGCTTTACTGCCGTTCTCAAACTGAATATCAGACACTATGCCAGAAAGCTGATTGGCGATAGTGACACCTTGGTTTGGCTCTACGAAACCAATGGCATCGATAGTGGGCTGCCAATTTGTGGTTTCAAGTGTTAGCGCTGTCACTGGAAACTCAGGCTCTGGCATATTGGCAATAGCTTCGTCTATTTTGCCTTTCACAAATAGGTTGAAACCTATCACTGTGCCAAAGGCGAGCACAGCTATGATGAGCATTGCTGCAGTCCACTTTTTCATTTTGTCGATGACTCCAATTGGTTTGAAACTGTTTCAGGATTAACTTGTAGTGCTCGCCAGCAGATATCGCAGGTTTGTTCTAGCTCTTGTTGGCTAAATTCAAAGTTGCGGCGGCGTATTTTCCATGCGAGTGAGATTGCTGGCTCAAATGCGATGGCAAATAACAATTCGGTTCTAAGCTGGTGGAACTTGCCTTGAGCCACGCCCTGTTCAAAAAAGGCGATTAAGTCGGCGAAAACTTCGCGTTCATGGGCCATTTGCTCCGCCGAGTCGACACCTGGCAGGTTAAAATACTGCTCAAAGGTCATAGTGTCTGTCTTGCAAAGTTTTTCGATATTGACCAAGTTGAACCAAATGCGCTTGAACTTTTGCTCATTGCTGCCTTGGTCAAAGCCCTCTAACATGGCATCAGCAAAAAACGCCAATGCGGCGTTACGTAGCTGCAGGATCAGATCGTCTTTATCTTTAAAATATCGGTAAATGGTACCCGCAGCGACGCCAGCTTCTTTAGCGAGTAGCTGCATAGATAAAGCATGTAAGCCTTTGGTGGCGATCAGCTTTTCAGTGGCTGCGAGTATTTGTTCGCGTTTGTTATCCATTGCTTATATGTCGTACGAAAGTGTGAATGAACGTTCATTCATTTTATTTTAGAAGCTGATTTTGAAAAAAGCAAAGTTTAATTAGTGTTTTCTTAATGAATGAAAACACTAAGTTAATTTGTAGTGTGATATTGCGAAAATGTAAAATTTCTAGCGCCAATTGATAACCCTTGTATCAGAGCTTGTATCGCTTCACTCTTTAGCAATGCAATTTTGACTTGGGAGTTGGTGAGTTTCTGCTATGATCCGCCGTCATAAGTTAACCCGCTATTGGAGTCCACACTCGCGATGAAATTAAACCCTGGTCAAAATGATGCCGTCCATTATGTTTCTGGCCCTTGCCTTGTGTTGGCGGGCGCAGGCAGTGGTAAGACTCGGGTAATTATTAATAAGATCGCGTATCTGGTCGAAAAATGTGGTTATCGAGCGCGTCATATCGCAGCCGTGACCTTTACCAACAAGGCGGCCCGTGAGATGAAAGAGCGTGTGGCTCAGTCTATGGGACGCAAACAGGCCAGAGGCTTGTGGATTTCGACCTTCCATACTCTTGGGTTAGAGATCATCAAAAGAGAGCATAAGGTAGTAGGGCTTAAGCCGGGCTTTTCGCTATTTGACGATCAAGATACTCTGGCGCTGCTGAAAGAGTTAACCCAAAAAGAGCTAGATGAAGATAAAGACCTGCTTAGAGCTTTAGCCACGGCCATCTCTAATTGGAAAGGAGCCTTGGTGATCCCCGAGCATGCGATCAAAATCGCAAAAGGGGAGCAGGAGCAAGTGTTTGCTCTCTTGTATCAGCGCTACGCTCAACATATGAAGGCCTATAACGCGCTGGATTTTGATGATTTGATTCTCTTGCCCACTTTGCTACTAAGACACAATGCCGAGGTTAGAGAGCGCTGGCAGACCCGTATTCAATATTTGCTGGTGGATGAGTACCAAGATACCAATACCAGCCAGTATGAGCTGGTAAAGCTGTTAGTGGGGGAACGTGCTCGCTTTACTGTGGTGGGTGATGATGATCAGTCTATCTACTCTTGGCGTGGTGCTAAGCCGCAAAACCTAGTGCTGCTTGGTGAAGATTTCCCTAAGTTGAAACTTATTAAGCTTGAGCAGAACTATCGCTCCAGCCAACGTATCTTGCGTTGTGCCAATATTTTGATCGCCAACAATCCCCATGTTTATGACAAGGCGCTGTTTAGTGAACTGGCCTATGGTGAACCTCTTAGGGTGATTACGGCAGCTAATGAGGAGCAAGAGTCAGAGCGGGTGGTGGCCGAGATTATTCGTCATAAGTTTGTTGGTAAGACGAATTTTGGTGATTATGCGATTTTATATCGCAGTAATCATCAGTCTCGATTACTTGAGCGAGCCCTGATGACCAACCGTATCCCCTATAAACTCAGTGGTGGCACCTCGTTCTTTGCTAGAGCTGAGATTAAGGACATCATGGCTTATCTTAAGCTGGTGGTGAACCCAGATGACGATAATGCGTTTTTGCGGGTGGTGAACTTACCTAAGCGCGGCATTGGTCCTGCGACGTTAGAAAGACTCGGTAACTTTGCCAATGAGAAGCATATCTCCATGTTTGCGGCCATCTTTGAGCCTGAGCTTAATCATCATCTTGGTGCGAGTGCCATGTCGTCTTTGTATCAATTTGGCAAGTTTATTGTCGATACGGGCGAGCATGCGAGTCGTGGTGAACCTGTGGATGCGGTGAAAGAGTTAATTCGTAAGATTAACTATGAAGATTACCTCTATGAGACGAGTACCAGTGCCAAAGCGGCAGAGATGCGGATGAAGAACATCTCAGAGCTTTATCGCTGGGTGACCGAGATGCTTGAAGGAGATGAGCTCGATGAGCCAATGACGCTTCCTGAGGTAGTTACGCGCTTAACTCTGAGGGATATGATGGAGCGAAATAACGAGGATGAAGGCGGCGATCAGGTACAGCTGATGACGTTACATGCCTCTAAGGGATTGGAGTATCCCTTTGTCTTTATGGTGGGTACAGAAGAGCGAATCTTGCCTCATCAATCCAGCATAGATGAAGACAATGTTGAGGAAGAAAGGCGTTTAGCCTATGTGGGGATCACTCGTGCTCAACGAGAGCTGTGGTTTACCCTTTGCCGCGAGCGTCGCCAGTTTGGCGAGGTGATGCGTTGCGAGCCAAGTCGTTTTTTGATGGAGCTGCCGCAAGATGATTTAGTGTGGGAAAACCGCAAACCTAAACAGAGTGAAAACCAGCGCCTAGAGACAGGTAAAAAGAGTATTGCCGATATTCGCGCCATGCTAAATAAAGGCTCTTAATAGGGCTTTATTGCTTAATGAAACAGTCAGGCGCTAATTTGTGCCTGACTAGTATCGACGGTGATCATTTTACCTAAAGCCTGACCTTGACCGCAGCAGTAACCAAACTCCTGTAGTAAACGTTTATCTTTTTCATTGCCGATGCCGTCGGCAAAAACTTCTAAATCTAAGCTAATACCTGCCTGAGCATAGGTCTGCAGCAGTTGTTGCTGACGTTTGTTGCAGATCTGGCTGACTAAGCTTGCATCGAGTTTTAAGGCTTTAACTGGAGAGAAGGTTAATAGGCTTAAGGCGCAGTTGCCTGTGCCATAGTGGGAAATGCCGATATTCAAGTCCTGCTTAACAAATTGTTCAAAAGCGTTGATATGGCTATCACTGTCCATGGCAACGGCTTTTTCATTGAAGAATAGCCATAGATTGTGATTAGCTGGCTTGGCTTGTTGTAGGGCGTTTTTAATGCTTCTTAGGGCATGTTTATGCTTAAGGTGCTGGCTAGTTAGCGAAAAATGAATCACGGGTGGTTTACCCATGAGGGCATGCAGTCTGTGATACTCATTGTTAAGGGCTGCGAGTTTATATTTATCCAGCTCAACTAATAGGTTGGCCTGCTCCGCCATATTGTAGAGCTGGGCATGTTTAATCTTGCCCATGGTTGGGTGTAGCCAATAGAGTCTCACTTCGAGGGCGCGTACAGCCTGAGTCTCTAAGTTCATAATTGGGAAGTAGCATAGGGATAGCGACTGATGATTTATCGCCTGGGCGAGCTCTTTTTCAAGCTCTATACCTTTCTGGTCGCTTCTGCGTTTATGGTGTTCAAATACCACAAAACAGCCTTTACCTTTGGCTTTGGCTTGATACATGGCACTGTCGGCATTGCGCAGCATAGATTCGGAAGTATCTGAGGTATTACTTAGAGTGATGCCTATACTGGCTCCCGAATTAAACTCTTGGCCGTTAAGTAAATATGGGCGAGAAAGCTCACTTAAGACTCGCTCAGCTACCTCTTCGGCGTCTTTCTGTTTATGAATGCTATCGAGCAAAATAACAAATTCATCGCCACCAATACGTGCTAGGGTATCATTTTCCCGAATGCACAAGGCTAGACGTCGTGCCGTTTCTATCAGGAATTTGTCGCCCTCAATATGGCCAAGGGTATCGTTAATCAGCTTAAATCTGTCAAGATCGAGAAAGAGTAAGCCAAATCTTTCTTTTTCGTGGCGTCTGATGTGCTTGATAGCTTGGCCAAGTCTATCCATAAATAGGGCTCGATTAGGCAACCCAGTAAGGCCATCATGTTTAGCGTCGTGGATTAGCTTCTGTTCTATTTTAATTCTTTGGGATATTTCTCGTTCCAGATCTTCATTGAGCAATGCCAGTGCTTGAGTTCGCTCTAATACTTTTTCTTCCAACAGCTCATAACCTTGTTTGAGCTTTTCCGCTGTCATCTTGCGTTCGATCGCAGTGGCGATATGTTGAGAGACAAAGGTGAGCAGCTCGAGATCTGATTCTTGATAATCATGGCTCATGCTAAGGCTGAATATGGTTAAGGCGCCTCTGACTTGACCATGGATAAACAGTGGAACACCAATCCACTGGTGCATGTTTTTAGTGCGATTAAGCTCTGGCGAAAAGCGATAAATTTGCCCATCTGTGACTAGTTGCTGAATTTGTGTCTGGGTCAACAGTGTGGGTTGTTTAGTTTTTAAAATATATTCAGTGAGGCCATCTTTTAGCGGTCTCACACTAGGGTATTGATCGCTTTGTTGGGACACGTAAAAAGGAAACGATAGCTGGGTGTGGGCATCGTTCGTTAGCCCTATATAACAATTATTGGCAGGCAGAAGCTGACTAATAATTTTATGGAGTTGAGCATAGAAATCTTGGTTAGTAATACTTGAGGCCGCGAGGCTAGCAATTTCAAACAGTGACTTTTGTAGTCGCTCGGCACGTCGTCTTTCGTAGACTTCCTGTTTTAATTTCCTATAGGCAGAGCTAAGTTCCTGAGTACTCTTTTCAATAGCAAGTTGGATCTGCTCGTTATACCTTAATCGTTCCATTACGCCGGAAATATGTTGGCTAATAAAGGTCATCAGCTCGAGCTCAAGCTCACCATAGCTGGTTTTAGGATCGTAACTTTGGACGACCATGACACCTGATATGATATCTCCATGGCGAATTGGTACTCCTAGCCATTGATGGCACTCGGAGCCAAACTCCTGAATTTCGCCTTCTTGTATGAGTTGCTCAAACTTATGTTGATCACAAAGCAGTGGAATACCTTTGGAATACACATAGCCAGTTAAGCCACTCAATAATATTGATGATAGTTTGTCTTTGGCGTAGATAGTACTGGGATGTGGATCCTTCTCATCCCGAAAGAAAGGCACTTCTAGGTTATTCGAATCAATACTTTTTAGGCTAATGAAGAAGTTATCGGCTGGCAGTAGGAGTTGCAACTGGTTATGGACACCCAGATAGAAACTGTCTAGATTTAATGCCGAATTAGCTAGATTGGAGATACCGAGTAGCGCATTTTGGATATGTTCGGAGCGTTTATATTTATTGGCGAGGTATTTTAGGCGATCGACTTTCTTCTGCATACGCACAGAATACTTAGTATGCAGACTATCGTCCTTAGATACTGATTTATCCCTAAACATGGCAACCGCCAATCTTATTATTTTATCGTTATTGAGGCTTCTTTGTATTAGGTACTAGTGATATCACGAATTAGCTATAAGGCCAAGTGCTATTTTTATGCTGTTTTTGTGCAAAAAAACGTTGGATCTGACAAAACTTGAGCAAGTAAGCAAAAAAAAGTAAAACAGTACTGGACGCAACGACAAATTATCCCTACTATATGCGGCGCTAACAAGGCGGGCGCCCATAGCTCAGCTGGATAGAGCGCACCCCTCCGGAGGGTGAGGCCGAGGGTTCGAATCCTTCTGGGCGCACCAGTTGGATGGGAGCTTGAGTTAGCAAGAAAGAAATCAGTGGTGATTGTAGCTCAGTTGGTAGAGCCCCGGATTGTGATTCCGGTTGTCGTGGGTTCAAGTCCCATCAGTCACCCCACTTTCTTCACCTTTTCGGTGATTAGCGCAGCCCGGTAGCGCATCTGCTTTGGGAGCAGAGGGTCAGAGGTTCGAATCCTCTATCACCGACCAAATTCCAATAATTGATGAAGTTCGATTATTAGTTACTAATAACTAGTAACACTTACCGATTTTCGGTGATTAGCGCAGCCCGGTAGCGCATCTGCTTTGGGAGCAGAGGGTCAGAGGTTCGAATCCTCTATCACCGACCAAACATTATAAGCCTCGTCATTAGACGAGGCTTTTTTGTATTTGGTTTCAACCGCGATTGGTATTAGCTTTAATAAAAAGGGCTACCAGTGGCAGCCCTATCATTAATGCATTGTCTAATCTATTTTTACTTCGATAGGTGGTGAGATAAAGCCTTGATAAGCAGTGGTCTTTAATGGTTTGAACTTATCGTGTTGTGCTTTTTCTTGAATACCTGTGACTATGACTTCTATATCAAGACCTGCGGCTACATTGACTAAGGCACGGCACAGTTCACTGTTATGCTGATTCTCATCATAGTAGGCAAAGGACTGATCTAATTTGACATAGTGAGGTCTTAAGTTTTGTAGGTATGCCATGGAGCCAAACTGGCGACCAAAGTGATCGATACCAAATCTAGCACCATTATCCCTAATGATATTGCATAGCTGCTGACAAGCATCGGGATCGCTATATACAGCAGATTCAGGAATATCGAAGCACAATTTGTTAGGTGAATCGAAAGTGCGTAAGAACTGATTTAGCCAAGTATGGAAATCAAGGTCACTCAAGCTTTGGTGAGTAAGGTTGATAGCGATAGGCTCTGCTTCTTGCTTCACTATGGCTTTATCTGCCAACGTCATGATTAAGTGCTTATCTAAAATGGCACCAAGAGATAGCAGCTCCACATAGGGCATAAATTGTCCTGCATGGGTAAGTTTATCGCCCAGCATTAACTGGCAGTATATCTCTCTATGGAGTACTTGATTGTTTTCGGCGCCAAGCACGGGTTGCCAACGGAACTTAAACTGTTGATCATTGATGGCATTGTTCAAGTTGTCGCGCCACTGCTCTCGAGTGAATAATTGACGCTCATTGGTTTCAAACCAATGGAAAATCTTATCCTCATTAGCTGCATGTTGCAGCGCATTATCTGCCTGAGCCAAAATATCAGATACACTCATCTGGCCGATACGCTCGGCAACACCTAGTGCAAAGTTTTCGTTAGGCTTACAACCTGCTTTAGACATCTCTTGATTAACTGTACGTATCAGGGTTTGTAGATACTTACTGACCTGCTCTTTTTCGACATCGGTAATTAGAAATGCAAATTCATAGGCAGCGATTCTGGCGATAACCGAGTTTGAGACTTCATTGAGCTGTTCTTGCAGACGCTCTGATAGTAGGCGTATGGTCTCATCTCTTACCTGATAGCCATATTTGCTATGCACTTCTTCTAACCAGTCAAACTTGGCCATGATTAATGCACCGCCATTTGGCTCGCTGAGCCAGCTATTAAGGCGGCTTGTCATATATTGGCGATTAGGTAGGCCAGATGCGTGATCGACAAGGTTCTTCTTACGCAGAGCGGTAACCTCTTCATCGAGGGAGGCGAAAACCTTCTTTAGCTGGGCAGACATGCTGTTAAAGGCGCTGACCACATCACTGAGTTCCTGGGTTTTGGGCAGTGGCATATCTGGGCCAAACTGACGATTAGCGATATTTTTGGCATGATCTGCTATTTCGTGAAGAGGGCCAAGTATCCAGCTAAGACCAAATCTGGCTAAGGCGATGGCCAGTAAAAATAGAATAGAAAACACGATGATAGTGTTGCTAATAACGCGCCAGAGTTCATGATAGCCAAAACCTGGATGAGCCGTGATTTCAAGCTCGGCTAATTGTAACCAACCAGAGGTGATGGTATTGGTCTTTTTGATGGTGTCGAATAAGTTAAGGTCAATGAACCATTGTGGTACATTTTCAATGGTGACCGGATTGGTCCAAACCTGCTGTTTGCCATCGACCAACCAAGTGAGTTTAACTTCTTGGTAGTAGCCACCTTCAAAAATCACATTGACTAAGGTTTCTGCCCCGGCGATATCGCCAGCTTCGAGATCGGGGATCAACATTAAACTCAATGAGTGAGTCGTATTATTGAGATCCGATTCCATTTGCTGGGTTAAAAAGCTCTGTGTTTCAGTAAATTGCACATAGCCAACCGTTGCTATTACCAGCAAAAATAAGCCAAAAAGCAGTGAATATATCTGTCGGAACAGTGTCATTGTTACGGCTACTCCAATCGTAATTTGGGCTGTTTCAGTCTATCGACACCCAATCTGAGTCTGAGGTCATTCCATTTCTCTAGTCGGGCCGATGACCCAGCGAGAACACCTCGTCCTTTTTCTTTATTTAGCCAAAGCTGCTTACCGTTGAAGCTATAGACAGGAAGCAGATCCCCTCTTTGGGTGGCTGGTTTTATTTGTTTATCGATATTGTCGAGCACTAGTGGAATCGAGGCAGGAGTTTCATAGTAGGCTAACACCATATGGTATTGATTCAGTGTCGTGGCCTTAACCATAGTGATGCGCATTTTCTCTTCAGGGATACCTAACTGCAGTAAGGTAAAGTACTTGGCGATAGAGAAGTCTTCACAGTCACCACCATTAACACCGATGAATTCCATAGGCGTTGCCCAATAATTGCTATCTCCCCAGAGCTTAATATCATCGACAAAGCGAAATAGATTGAAAAAGTTGTTTACCTTTAACAACTTTTGTTTTTCTTCTAGTTGGCTCGCTTCATCGAGCACTCTAAACCAAGCATTGGCACGCTTGCCGGCTCTTTCCCCATAGTGAGCTTGTAAGCTCGCTACGATTACCGTGCTATCTAATTGTTGTGGCGCAGCAGCATAAATGCCTGTGATTGCGATACAGGAAGTCAATATACTGCTGAGGCAGACTCGTCTGAACTGCTTATTGTCGAATAGTCTGCCTGCCATAGTTTAGTGTTGTTTTCCTATTTAACGGTTTCATCCACTGTATAGATATGCCACTTCATATCAGCAGTGGTGTCTTCACCTTTTACTTCGGCAATAACGCGTCGATTGCGTGTATGTGCCATTTGGGTATGAGTGGGATCGACGGGGCGATCATAGCTATAACCGATAGCATTAAGTCGATCTGCTGCAATACCAAAATTTTCAGCTAAAACTGCAGTTACCGCATTGGCTCGATTTTGCGATAGCTGTAGGTTGTGATCATAACTACCTGTTTTACTACAATGTCCTTCAATCGTCACCTTGGTATTTGGGTATTGGCGCATAAAGGTGGCAATAGTTTCGATTTGATCATAATAGATAGGATCTATGTAGTATGAATCATTAGCAAACAGGATTTTAAGTTCACTTCGCTCATTGATTGGCTTGATTTTGCCGCAGCCATAATTATCAATGGTGGCACCTTCAACAGTATCGTTACACAGCTCGCGGGCAACAATGACCCCATCTCTATCAAGATCGTTAAGGTCATGAACCTGCTTAGTAGGAGTGTCCATAGAGACGGTATCTCGCATAGAGCATGCCGATACCATGACTAGACAGAGTATTATTGATAAAGCTTTCATTATTCTGTTCCTTCTTGGTAATCGCCTTCGCCTCTCCAGCTGGCAGGTCTAGTCACTCTTAGAGAATCAAGCAGTTGTCCCGTCGCATTTAGCACTCGGTACTTAGCAATGATTTCATCGTACTCAGCTTCAAGATAATCTTTTCTGGCTTCAAATAGCTCATTTTCAGTATCGAGTAAGTCAAGTAAGGTGCGCTGACCTAGATTGAACTGTTGTGAATAGGCTACTTGGGTATCTTTGGCGGCAATGACATGCTCACGTATGTATTGTTTCTGGGGGGCAAGTAGTTCATAGGCATTCCAAGCAAGATTAGCGCCTTCTACTACTTGTCTGTGTGCACGTTGACGGATCTCTTTAGCTTCACCCAGCTTGTAGGCAGACTCTTTTTCCCTAGCGAGATCTTTACCACCTGCATAGAGGTTATAACGAACTCTTACCATGGCAACAATGTCATTGCTGTGACCGTTAACATTTTGACTTGCGATAGGGCTGAATCCATCTTCACCGTCTACATCGTTATTCCAGTTACCGTCAACTTCAAGGGTGAATTTAGGGTAATAGTTAGATTGAGCAGAAGAGCGTTCCGCTTCGGCTGCCTGAATATCACTAGCAGAAGATTTCAGCACAGGGTGATTTTGCTGAGCTAGATTAATGGTTGTTTCAATATCAGCGGGCAGCATATCGGCATCAGGAACCGGTACTATGAGATCTTCTGGCTGCTGTTCAATAATGCGTATAAATTGCGATTTAGCATCAAAAAAGTTATTGCGGGCAGAGATAACATTGGCATTGGCACGAGCTAAGCGACCAGTGATTTGAGACAGATCAGCCACAGAGCCCAAACCAGAATCAGTTCTTTGTTTTATTTGGTCATAAATTTCTTTATGGCTATTGAGGTTTTTCTCGGCTAGCGTCAGTACTTGCTCAGTACGTATATAGTTAATGTAGACCTTGGCTGCATCGAGAGCCATATCTTCTGCCGCAGCCATGAGTGCCCATTGCTCTGCACTGGCTTCATAGCTATAGCGGTCGACTTCACTGCTGGTATAAAAGCCGTCGAAGAGCATTTGTCTAATACTGACACCGAACTCACCGCGATCAAGTTCTATTACACCATCAGAGTCCACATCACCTTGATTGGCTCTTCGTCTAGTGCTTGGACTATCGGTTTGCTCCCAACCATAGCCACCAGTAATGTCGACAGTTGGTAGATAACCAGATTGTGCTTGATTGACTTGTTCTTCTCTCGCTTTAAAACGATTAAAGGCAATTCTTAATTCAGGGTTGGTATCTAATGTGTGTGCCACCGCCTGCTCCAGAGTCTGACTATATGCAGAAGCCGGCAACATCAGCGCTGTAACAGCCAGTGCAATGGCACTGCGCCTTACTTGCTGAATTGAGTTGGTGTTCATGGTAAACCCTCCAGGTTTATTATTTTCGAGCCTAACGTTCTCTTAACGCTGTGTCTTTGGCCCTTAGAATTGGATTAAGTATGTACTCAAGTATCGATCTTTGCCCAGTTATTACGTCAACAGAGGTCAACATACCTGGGATGATGGGCATAGCTGTGCCATCGTCTTTAACTAAACTGGACTGCTCGGTCTTCACTCGAACCAGATAGTAGCTGTTGCCTTCTTCATCCTGAGTCGTATCTGCACTAATGTGTTCAACCACGCCATTGAGTCCACCGTAGCGGGTGAAATCATAGGCCGTTACTTTTACGACAGCAGGTAATCCAGGATGGAGAAATGCAATATCCTTTGGAATTATTTTCGTCTCGATCAATAGCTGATCTTCCGAGGGAACAATTTCGATGATATCGACGCCAGGTTGGACTACGCCACCTAATGTATTGATATGCACTGTCTTAATTGTTCCGTTAACAGGAGAGGTGATAACGGCTTTACTCACTTTATCTTGAGCGCCCACTTGAGCCTGATTCATTCGGTTAAGCTTAGTTTGCATCTCGTTGAGTTGTGCTCGAGACTCCGTAGCATAAACAAATACCGCTTCTCTGCGTTTCAAAATCGCCTCATCGAGAGAAGCTTTGACCTTAGGTCTGAGCAGACGCAAGCTGCTGAGTTCACCTTGAATATCGTTTACCGTGCGCTCCAACTTAAGTAATTCAACTTCAGGAACAATGCCTTTGTCTGCTAGCGGACGGGTAAGCTCTAGTTCTCTAGAAACCAGCTGAAAGCTCGTATTTAGCGTGCTGATCTTAGAAGCTAGCTCTGCTGATTCTTGTTGCCTTTGTTGGATCTGACGAGCCAGAATTTCTAACTGGTTACTGAGATTATCGAGCCTGCCGGAATAATCGGCTTGTTGGTTTTGGACAAGTTCAGGCTCAGCAGATAACAAGTCTTGGGGAAAAACGAGGGGCGTCTTAGTAATTTTGACTTGCTGGCGCCAGTCTCGAGCGACATCAGAGATGAAAATGCTATCGAGCTCAGCATTTAGGCGTAAAATATTGGCTCTAAGGCTGTATACCTCTTGTTCTTGTTGCGCGAAGTCAGAACGAAAGCGAGTATCATCGATTCGTGCTAAAGGTTGGCCTTTAGTGACTATCATACCTTCTTGCACATAGAGATCTTGTAAGATACCACCATCAAGGCTTTGAATGACTTGAACTTGAGAAGAGGGGATGACTTTGCCTAAGCCTGTGGTGACTTGATCTAGTTCTGAAAAGTAGGCCCAAATAACAAATGAAACCACGAGTAAGAATAGCGCCCAGATGGTGATCCTGTGCCCTGTTGGGGCATCAGTCATAATGGCACCATAGACATCATCGACCATATCGAGATCTTTTGCAGTAGTGATATTTTTCATTATTGTTGTCCCTCAGCGCTCATTAATAGGCCTGCGCTGAGTTTCTCAAGTACAGCATCTTTAGGGCCATCGGCAAGGATATGGCCCCTATCTAAAACTATGATACGGTCTACTAATTTTAGCAGATGCATTTTATGTGTGATGAGAATTAAGGTTCTATCTTTACTCACATTATGCATGGCTCGAATAAATTGCTTTTCTGCTCGAGCATCTAAACTGGCTGTGGGTTCATCCATTAATAACACGGGGGGATCATTGAGTGTTGCTCTGGCTAAAGCCACGGTTTGACGTTGACCTCGAGATAGCGCTTGGCCGCCTTCACCTACCTGCTGATCTAAACCTTCAGACTCTAAGTTGGTAAATAGATTGACGCCAGATAACTGTACGGCACGAATAAGTTGGTGTTCGGTTACCTGACGAGTACCAAACAGAATATTGTCACGAATAGAGCCGTGAAATAGGGTCACATCTTGAGGCAGGTAGCCAAAGTTACGTCTTAAATCACTTGGGTGTATCTGGGCTGAATCGATTCCGTCGTAGCATAAACTACCTTGGGAAGGTTGATATAAACCGACAAGCAGTTTCGCTAGACTACTTTTGCCCGAGCCGTTACGGCCTATAATGGCGACACGCTCGCCAGGTTGAATAGACAGGCTCATAGGGTTGAGCACTGGCTTTTCTGAGCCGGGATAGCTAAAGCTGATGTGGGATGCATCGATTTTGCCCAGTAATCTTTGTTTGCTAACTAGGTGTCCCTTGTTCTCAAACTCGTCTTCTTGGGTCATGATTTCATCAAGTTGACGCAGGGCGCTTGCGGTATGGTTAGCCCGAGTCATAAGTCCTGCGAGCTGGGCCATAGGAGAGATGGCGCGACTCGATAGAATAACCGCGGCTATAATACCACCCATAGAGATATCACCGTCAGCGACTCGGTACACACCTAATATCACTACGCAAACAACCGATAGTTGCACGACAAAGTTGGCGGTATTAGACACAGAGTTAGACAGCTTCTTAGCCTGTAGTTGCCAGTTTGCTGTGTGGCCAATCATTTGTTGCCAGCTCTTTTGAACTAGGCCTTCGGCGCCATTTGCTTTAATAGATTCTAATGCGCTTAAACTCTCAATAAGATGGCCATGTTTAAGACTGGAGAACTTGTTACTCTCTTCGATAGCGGCTTTGAGTCTAGGCTGTACGATTAGGGTATAGCCTATGATGATGACACCTGCTGCAATTGGGATTATCACAAGATCCCCTGAGACTAGGTATATCACCAACAAGAACAGCAGCGCGAAAGGCAGGTCAACAAGAGTGGTAATAGTGGCAGAGGTTAGGAGCTCTCTAATACTGTCAAATTCACCGAGTTGTCGCGCCATACCACCAACACTGGGTGAACGCTTTTCTAGTGGAATACCTACCGCTTTAGCAAACAGTTGTGAAGAGACTATGATATCGACCTTTTTACCCGCAACATCAATGAGGAAACTGCGCAACTGACGCATTACCAGATCGAAGATATAGGCAATACCTGCACCAATGGCGAGTACCCAGAGAGAATCAAAAGCGAGATTGGGCACCACCTTGTCATAGACATTCATTATGAATAGTGGTGATACCAAGGCAAATAAGTTAACCAGAACCGATGCTATAAGTGCATCACGATAGATAGGGGCAGAGTCTTTAATGGTTTGGACAAGCCAGTGAGATTGGTTCTCATGTCTATGGACATCAAACCCCATATCCCCGCGGTATTGCTGTTTAACCAGAAAAAGATAGCCAACATACATGGCTTCGAGTTCTTCTAGGGTGAGCCTTTCTTCTCCGCCAGTTTCGGGAAGCTGAATAACAGCTTGATCTTGCTCTATATCCAACTCTCTTAGCAGACAGGCTTTTTTATCTTTTAGCAGCAAAATACAAGGGAGAAGGATCGGGTTGATTTCATTAAGCCCTTTACGAGACAGTTTTGCCGTGAGCCCAGCTCTAGAAGCTGCTTGAGGGACAAGTTCTGGCGTTAAGTTTGCTCCGTCAAGGGGTAGGCCCGCGGCTAAAGAGTCGCTGGAACAAGGGCTACCAAAATGCTCGGTTAACAAAACCAGACTATCTAGCAGAGGGTCGACTGTGACTCTTTGGGAGGCAGAAATCGTCCACTGCTCGGGTTTTCGAGATTCAGAAACAGACACTTAACAACTTATCCTTAAGATTTGATTGGATTTAAGAAAGTATTATCCAATGCGGCCTATATTGCTATAGGCCGCTTAAGATATTGATGTTATTTAAGGAATATCATGACCAACAAGCGGGTTTTCATCCAAAATGCTCGAACTAGACGGAGCCGCTGTTGAGCTAGCTTGATTGTCTACGATGAGCTTAGAGGTACCGTCACTTTCAAATAGTGAATTAATAATTTCACTATTGGTCATACCTGGGAATGACTCAGAAAGGTCTACGCCATCTAAGACGATATGCTGCTCAAAGGTACTGTCACCATCGATATTGATATCTATAATGGTGTCCTCTCCGTCTTGCCTAATTTGGATATAATCGGCAATATCGTTAGAGCTACCTGCGGTAAGAATATCACTTAAATCTAGCTTGTCCTGACTGATATCGAAGTCCAGAATATGATCTGTCCTTTCATTATCGGCACTAATATCATCGACTTTCCAGACAAAGGTATCTTTGCCTTCACCACCAGTGAGATTGTCGTGACCGCGTCCGCCAATAAGAATATCGTCGCCAAGTCCACCAATAAGGGTATCAGCGCCATTGCCTCCTATCAGTAGATCGTTGCCTTCGTCTCCATGAAGTGTATCTTTATGGGTGCCGCCCAGAAGGATGTCATCACCCGTGCCGCCATGAAGCGTGTCTTCGCCTCCCTGTCCGAAGAGAATATCTTTGCCCGATCCGCCAATTAAGGTATCGCCTTGGTCACTTGGGTTTGAGATATCGAACTCTGAAACGTGGGAGCGGATGTACTCATGAACATCTTGAACATTGATATCGGCAGCATTGGCTCCAGTTTTGCTCGCAACATAGTTTTGCAGTGCGACATAACCTTGACCATCAATACCGTCAAAGTTAACTATGTCACCGAAAATAATATCGTTGCCTTGTGCGCCATTGGTGTTGTCAGCGCCTTGAAGCAGTTCAACTTCGGAGCCAAGAATTACACTAGAGAGGTCTGATACATCAATCTTAGCGCGAACATTGCCGTCACTGTCGTAAGAGCTGATATCATCTTCGTCTATGCTTTGCTTAATACCAACGGCTTCAACCTCTGAAATTGCCGATAATAAATTAAAGGTGCCTTGTGGATCTCCGCCTTCGTTGTGACGTCCATCAGTAATAAAGTAGGTGTAGTTATTACCAGAATTACTTGTCACATCGCTGCTATTAAACCAGTCTATTGCGGCCTGGAATGCGTCGACATAATCGGTTCTGCCGCCACTTAGTATGCTATTCCAAGCACTGTTATCGCCGTTTTCGAGTGCATCAATATCAAGATTACGAATATCCACAGAGATACTGCGTACCGCTGAAGTACCAAAATCAATAAGAGCGATATTTACTTTGCCAGCATGTACACCATTCGCACTAGCTTGCAGTGATTTAAATACTTCAATTAACTGGCTTTTTGCTTCGGCGACGGCCGTGCTACCCATGCTGCCAGAAGAGTCTAGGATGAAGGCGATATTGTAGTTTTCACCTGCAACTATCTGTAGGCCTTGTACATCGCTGACGATAATATCGTGCTCTTCGGTTCCTGTAATATTGTCACTACCATGTGAGCCAACATCTTGGCTATAACCTCTAGTAGGCTGAATATTAAAGTGGACCGTAGCAGTATCGGTTAAGCCATCTGGGTCTGAAACTGTATATTCAAAGCTTGCAGGCCCTGTATAACCCTCTTCAGGCGTAAATACGACATTGCCATTAGCATCGAGTGACACTGTGCCATGTTCAGCATTCATGACCGAAGTGATAGACAATACATCGCCATCAGGGTCTGTATCATTGCCAATTATGCTGGTGGCTGCAAAGGTATAAGGGGTATCTTCCAGTACCACTTCATTAGGGGCACTGATATGGTTACCTAGTGGGTCAAAGCTACCTATTAGGTTGTTGTTTTGATCATAGGTACCAATTTCGGCATTAAATACATAAGCACCGCCTTGATCCCAGTAGATGATCTCAATCTGATGGCTACCACTGGTTTCAATATCGAAGAAGATATGGCCATCTTCCCCTGGCAATCGAGTGCGGGATGGCTGGTTATGTGTATATTGGGCAACAATGACGCCATCTATCTTAATCATGTAACCGTCATCAGCTGTGACTTTGATGCCATAGCGGCCAGCATCTAATTGCACTGCACCTTGCATATGCAAAATCGCGTCTGTGGAGTCACTTGGATCGTTACTTAGGCTTGCAGCATCGGCTCCCAAGAAGTTCTGTAAACTGTTACCTGTGCCTAAGTTACCGTTGCCATAATTGTAATTCAGCGTGGTCGCTGTGAATGTGGCGTCAGGACTTGCCTGGCTATTAATGAAATTAATGACCTGATCTAGGCTCGTTAGATTTGCCCCATCATCTTGCTGACCATAGGCGTCTCTGTCGTTGTAGCTGTAGTAGCTGCTACTTAGGCCAGCTCCAAAGAAATCATCATTGGCGATTGGCGCTTCATTAACGGGAGTCACATTAATGCTTAACGTAGCTGTAGCGCCCGTATTTGTGGTGTAAGTGACTTCAGGCACTTGACCGTTCCAATTACCATTAGGTGTAAAGCTATAGTCACCGTCTTCATCAAGCCTTAAGTGGCCAATGGCTTTTTGGCCATCTCTAACTACGATGACACCATTACCCGCTTGATAAGTGGTTTGGTCTCCACTGACTTTAAAGCTGCTAACCTGCAACGATGAGTCAATGTAGACGTCATTTTCCAATACGTTGCCTTGAGCAGTAAAGCCTTCACTAACCTCCTTCACATCATTATTAGCTGTGGTTGAGGTATCGACGTTAGCATTTAATGTTACCGTGGCAGGTTCAGATACAGTGCCATCGTTATCGATGACAGTATACTCAAACTCTTCGGTCACACTACCTGCTGCTGGAGAGTAGGTAATCGAATCGACCACGAAACCGTTACTATTACCAGCATAACCCAGCACTATATACTGGAAGGGTGAATCGCTAGCTGTTGTAATGCTAAGTGTTTCTAAATTACCGTTATTAGTACTTGAGCTAAATGTACCACTGTCGATAAGTGAGCCATCAGCTCCGTAAACAGCCCAAGTTAAATCACCTTGATTAGCATTAAGTTCATTAACGCCAATTTGAACCGAAGTTGATGTAACCTCTAGTCCGATAACTAGGGACTCCCCTTGACCGATATCGTTTTTACCATCGCCGGTGACACCTATTCCAGGTTTAGATTGACCACCACTTGCTCGGGTTTCAACTAGATTGGAAGCATCGGCAGTTAATGATAATAGATTTAGATCTGTGTTATTGAGGTAACTGTTATCAGTGAAGCCATAGAGTCCAAATACTTTTTTAACTGCTTCATGACCTTCCACAGCCAAAGCTTGTGTATCTAAGCTAGAAGTATAGGTATAGCTGCCATCAGCTTGAACGGTAAAGGTACCATATTCACCTTGGACTTCGACCGAGCCGTTGACTAACGCATGCCAGTTGCCGTCAGCATCTTTGACTTGATGGATAGTTGCTGGGTCGGTATCGGAGCTATCGACTATGTCTGCTAACTCGTTAGCAAGTAATGACATGCTTCCATGTGTAACAACACCCGCACCAACGTCAAAGTTGCCAGTATCGTCATTTGCGATAGGCTTAGTATCTAAGATATTGATGGTGTAAGTCGTAGTGACGCCATCGGAATCAGTAATGCTAAAGCTATCTTGATCGGCTTGAGCATCACCATGGTTGCGAATAGGAGCAGTGTAAACATATTCACCGTTTACCAAGGTGACCGTTCCACCAAGCGCAGTTGTGCCTGTGAACACTATGCCGTCTGGCAAGGTCAGAGTGTTACCTTCGAGGACATCATTTAAGCCAATATCTAGATCATGACGTACTAATGCTGTATCGCTATCAGAGTTGGATTGGTTACCAGCAAGATCAGTTTGTGTCGCAGTTACAGTTACGCTCTGACCATTACCAGGCGATGTTTCTGTCCAAGTTAGTAAACCACTACCATCGTAGTTAAAGCCTGTAATTGTTTGGTTATCTTGCCCGACAACTTGCAGTAGCCCTCCGACCAAGCTAGCTGTAACAATTTGATTAACACCACCATTTGTAATGTTCAGGGTGACATATCCACCCTCAGCAAAGTCTGCTGCATTAATTGCTACTTGTACCTGAACATTATCGTTACCAATTTCTGCTTCTGTCAGTACCTCATTGTCATTGACATCATCAACAATTGTGACAACTGGAGCAGTTGGGGCTGTTACGTCAGCGACATTGACATTGACCGTGATGGTCTCGGTCACGCCGCCTGAGGTGACGGTATAGGTGAAGCTGTCGGTGCCGTGGAAGCCAGGGTTTGGCTGGTAGGTGGCCACACCGTCAACGATGGTGACGCTACCGTTCGTGCCTTGGGTGTAGCTGGTAATGGTGGCATCGGCATTTTCAAAGGTATCGTTGGTCAGCAGGTTCAGGCTGCCATCGTTATCTTCGGTGGTATTGATGATATCGGCATTGATATCCGCCACTGGGGTGACGGTCACTGTGATGACTTGCGTCGTGGTATGGCCTTCATCATCGGTGATGGTGACAGTGAAGCTGTCATTGCCATAGTAATCCGCGGTGGGGGTGTATTCCCACTCGCCGGTGGCGGCATTGATGGTCGCAGTACCATGGGCCGCAGCGGCAGTCACAGTGAAGTAGGTGTTATCGCTCAGGCCATCGGCATCGGTCGCGTTAAGCGTACCTTGAATGACGCTATCTTCAGCGCCTGTGCCTGAGGTGTCACCGCTGATAATCGTTGGATCATCCACAGACGCGACATTGACATTAACCGTGATGGTCTCGGTCACGCCGCCGGAGGTGACGGTATAGGTGAAGCTGTCGGTGCCGTGGAAGCCAGAGTTTGGCTGGTAGGTGGCCACACCATCAACGATGGTGACGCTACCGTTTGTGCCTTGGGTGTAGCTGGTAATGGTGGCATCGGCATTTTCAAAGGTATCGTTGGTCAGCAGGTTCAGGCTGCCATCGTTATCTTCGGTGGTATTGATGATATCGGCATTGATATCCGCCACTGGGGTGACGGTCACTGTGATGACTTGCGTCGTGGTATGGCCTTCATCATCGGTGATGGTGACAGTGAAGCTGTCATTGCCATAGTAATCCGCGGTGGGGGTGTACTCCCACTCGCCGGTGGCGGCATTGATGGTCGCAGTACCATGGGCCGCAGCGGCAGTCACAGTGAAGTAGGTGTTATCGCTCAGGCCATCGGCATCGGTCGCGTTAAGCGTACCTTGAATGACGCTATCTTCAGCGCCTGTGCCTGAGGTGTCACCACTGATAATCGTTGGATCATCCACAGACGCGACATTGACATTAACCGTGATGGTCTCGGTCACGCCGCCTGAGGTGACGGTATAGGTGAAGCTGTCGGTGCCGTGGAAGCCAGGGTTTGGCTGGTAGGTGGCCACACCGTCAACGATGGTGACGCTACCGTTCGTGCCTTGGGTGTAGCTGGTAATGGTGGCATCGGCATTTTCAAAGGTATCGTTGGTCAGCAGGTTGAGGCTGCCATC
>CANNEE010000018.1 GCA_947503555.1 uncultured Shewanella sp. | reverse complement strand
GAATGAGATAATTTCGTAATCGATATTTGTGCTTTTTCAGAATTACCTAACTCGAACATCCTTTTACACCTAACGCCCCAATAAGTGGCAAGTAAAGCTAGGCTAAAATTGCGAAGAATGAGCGCGAGCCTAGCTTTACGCGTCCACCTTAATTGGCTTGTTAACTGCCTGACTCACGAATAATTAGAGGAATTGCAACCCAACCGTTAAACGATGTTCTTGCTGGTAAGACCCTAATCAATGCATCGACTTCAAAGTTAATGGTCTCGACAACAGTGCCTGTAAGATTAATAAGATCTAATAGACTAGAGGTAAAATATTCTGAAGTTGCGATAAGTGGAAATGTATTCTCGTTATTGTCTTTAATGCTAAAATACTTTTCTTCTCCTTTTATTTCAGGCTCCCCTACGTTTTCCTTTTTCATACCAGAACTATCAATTTTTACATTTTGCTTTTGTCTGGTCACAGTAGTTTTTTGAACAGACATAGAGCCCTTAACCCAAAAATATTTAGAGTTAAAAGCCAACTGTTTATCAATTTTATAATCTAATTCATCATACGCGGCTAATTCAGACTTTAGTTCAGTAAGCATTTTAGATGTTGAGATGGTATAAGTCTTACTCTCTGTTGAACTGACACCTGCGCTTAAGAACATGGCTTTAATACCTGCGTTTGCTCCTTCAGCTTTAGTAATGTTCACAGATGGTGATTTACCTGTACTTTCTTCATATAAGTCAGAAATGAACTCTTTATCTAAGTATATTAGTTGATGAAATGACACCAGAATACTCCGAAGGCAGTTAACGCCATTGCTAATGGGCGTAGAAAGCTTGGCTTAACTTTGCGACGAAGGAGCGTAAGCCAAGCGTGATACGTCCTTTTAAGCAACTTGTTAGGGCTAGCATTCTTCTGGGCATTGAGAATGTTCGCTGCTTATAAGTAAACCATTTAGGCCTTTATATGAAAATTCACCACTGGTGACAAGTTTCAAACATTGATTCGGCTTTGTGTAATAGAACGAACAGTAGTTGTTTCCTGTACCTTGGCAAGAATGGATACTAGTAATTCCAGCCTTAAATATTTTCGGAGCGTCGTTATAAAGCCATATTGATTCTTTATCTTCGGGGTACTCGCATGTTAGGGGGAATGGAGACCAGCCACTTT
Organism: uncultured Shewanella sp.; assembly: GCA_947503555.1. GTDB lineage: Bacteria > Pseudomonadota > Gammaproteobacteria > Enterobacterales > Shewanellaceae > Shewanella. The sequence goes on along the minus strand of CANNEE010000018.1, from coordinate 109,430 downwards.
CCAAAAGTGATTTATGCTTCGATTTAATTGATATCGCGTCACTCGCATGTGCAATGGAAAAGTGTAACAACAATATCGGCAGTAAAATCAATTTATTCATTGGTAGCCCTAACGCTTTAATAATAGGCAGAAAATTATAGGCTACACTGCCGCTCCGCGGCAAGCCTATGATTTTATGTCCTTATTGATTAACTTGTTATATGCCTATTGCTAACCAACCACGCAAACATCTTCTAAACTCGAAACAAGCTCACTTTGCCAATATTGACCACTTTGTTTTAACTCAAAGGTTTTCGTACCACAACCATTTTTATCATTCGTATAAGCGCAAGCGTAAACAACTCCATCTTTACCAGAGAACCAAATTACACCACGATAATATAATGAGTCCGGTATTATCGACTCTAACTCGCGCTTTTGTTCTTCATTAGGCTTAAACAGTTGACTATCGTTTCCAGCCATTTGTTGGCATGTAGATTGTTGAAGTTTTGAAGGAGTAAATTCCGTATTTGTGCAAGCTCCCAATAAAAGTATAAGTAGCAGAATATAGGATTTCACGCGGCCTCCATGGCATATAACAGCGTATTAGCGAGAATTCCGATAAACACGCGACGCCATACCGTAAAACCCTTTCGCTAACATTGATAATTATTTAATAATTCCAGTAGGTTAACTCTGCCTATGATGTAAGGCAAGCGCTTAGTTGCGTGTAGAAAACGAGAATTGATTTAAACGAGAACCGAAAAGGCTCGTTATGTAAAATATCTAATCAAGTAAAACTATATTATTCAATGGCTTATATTTTGGTGTCTGTATTAAACGAGAATTTCAGTTTTTACATAACGAGAAGGAAAACTGGCATTTATGGCATTTTAAATTATAACTGTATATATATACAGCTTTTCTGGTGGAGGATAAAATGTCTCAGTCGCCATTTCTTGAGTCAGTTCGGACAGAGCTGAGAACACGACGTTATAGCCTTAGAACTGAAAAGGTCTATTTGTTCTGGATAAAGCGTTTTATCATTTTCAATGATAAGAAACACCCAAATGAAATGGGGAATGTTGAAGTTGAGCGATTTCTATCCCACTTAGCCATGAATAGGCAGGTAAGTGCCGCAACCCAGAATCAGGCACTGTGCGCTCTGGTGTTTATGTATAGATATATTGTCCCAAAGGATATCAGTGGGCTGCGTTTTTCATTGACTAAGCGCGAGAAACCTATGCCAACAGTGCTTGACCATGATGAAGCTATGAGCATTATTAACTTGCTTCAGGGTAAATATTGGCTCATCGCATCGCTGCTATATGGTAGTGGTTTAAGAATCAATGAGGCGTTAAGCCTCAGAGTCAAAGATATTAATTTTTCAAACAACACACTATTTGTCTTTCGAGGCAAGGGAAGAAAAGATCGCTATACCCTGTTTCCTAAATCGTTAGAATCAGAAGTTAGAGAGCAAATTAGTCGTGTGAAGTTAATGCATGATAGTGATTTAGCGCAAGGCTATGGTTTGACTTCGTTGCCACCATCCTTATTGAGAAAATATGCGAATGCGGCAAAGGACTTTGCTTGGCAGTATTTATTTCCGTCAGTGACACGCTGTATTCATCCTTATGATGGTTACATTTGTCGGCATCATATACATGAAACATCATTTAGAAAGCGGTTACGCCGAGCCGTCATTGATGCTCAAATTACAAAGCGGGTAAAAGCGCATACGTTTCGTCATTCATTTGCTACTCAGTTGCTATTAAATGGCACGGACATTCGCACAGTTCAAGAACTCTTAGGCCATACAGATTTAAGAACCACCGAGCTTTACACCCATGTTACAGGCTCGCGATTCTGCCACACCCTAAGCCCTGTGGATCGGATGTGACGCGTATTCTTAATTGACTTAATTTTGTTATTTCTGAGCTGAGTTTACCGTTGCTTTCGTGCTTGGTGCTTGGGTTAAGGCCTGCGCTATCCAAGGTTGCATCAACTCTGTGATTAGAGGCTGAGCTTGTTTATTGGGGTGAAGTCCATCGCGTTGCATAAGCTCAGGTTTGATGGCTATTTCTGTCATAAAGAAAGGGGCCAGTGTGACAGCATGCTCCTTTGCCAACTCGCTATAGGTTTGATTGAACAGCTTGGTATATCTTGGGCCATAGTTGGGCGGCACCATTATTTGGGTGAGTAGCACTTTGGCGCCGGCATTTTTTGAGAGCTGGATCATTTTTGTAAGATTGTTTTTCAATTGTGTTGGTGGAAAACCGCGCAAACCATCGTTGCCGCCAAGCTCAATGACCACTAGCTCAGGTGCGTGAGAGTCAAGCAGGGCGGGCAGTCTACGCAATCCACCGCCTGTGGTTTCACCGCTTATTGAGCCGTTAATGATGTTATGTTCAGGCATTTTTTGCCGTAACAGATTGACCCAGCCGGCTTGTTCTTCAACGCCATAACTTGCACTTAGGCTATCACCTAGGATTAATATAGTGGCAGCATGGGCGTTAAATCCCATAAGCAATAAGATAATCAGCGCGCCACTAAGGCGAGCCAACAAGTTGAGAAAGAAGGACTTTATGTCAAATAACAGCGCCATTAAAGTTACCAGCCTTAAAAAATCGGTTACTACACAAGAAGGAATGCTTACTATCCTCGACGGCATCAATATGGATGTCAAGTTGGGTGAGAGTGTGGCCATTCTTGGTCCTTCAGGTTCGGGCAAGTCAACCCTGCTTGGGTTACTGGCTGCCCTTGATAGCCCAACTCAAGGGGAGATCCGCCTTGATGGTGTCGCCTTGTCTCAATTGGATGAAGAGGGGAAGGCTGCACTAAGAAAGCAAAAAGTCAGCTTTATTTTCCAGTCATTTATGTTGGTCGATACCCTTAACGCCTTAGAGAATGTGATGCTGCCCGCTGAGCTTGCGGGGATTACTAATGCCAAGGCAAAGGCTGAAGCTATGCTTGAGCGGGTCGGGCTAAGCCATAGATTGCATCATCTGCCTAATCAGTTATCCGGTGGTGAGCAGCAAAGGGTGGCGATTGCTAGAGCCTTTATCGGTGAGCCTAAGGTGCTGTTTGCCGATGAGCCAACGGGGAATCTCGACGGTAGCAATAGCGATAAAATTGCCGATATGTTGTTTGAGCTTAATAAAGAAAATGACACCACGCTGGTGTTGGTCACCCATGATATGGCGCTGGCCCACAGATGTGAGCGTCAGTTTGTGATGGACTCGGGCAAACTGACAGAGCAGGGAGCAGGTCTTAGGGCTGTCGATGAACAGGAAGAGAGTCAGGAGAGTGCTTCATGGAGCTAAACCTTGCTTGGCGTCTGTTTAAGCGCGAGCTTTTTCAGGGGCAGTTAGTCCTTATTATTTTAGCGATCACTCTGGCTGTGCTGTCGGTGTCAGGGCTTGCGAGAGTGAGTGAACGTTTACAGTTGGCGATTAATGGTCAGGCGACTAAGTTTATCGCCGCCGATCGCATTATCGACTCGCCTCAGGCGCTCGCCCCCCAAATTTTGGCTCAAGCTGACAAGCTGGGCTTAGCACAAGTACAAAGCTTGCAGTTTAACTCCATGGTATTTGCAGGCGATAAACTGCAGTTGGTGACGGTAAGAGCGGTCGCTGAGGGTTATCCTCTTAAGGGTAAAATTGAGCTGGCAGCCGCTGATGCTAAAAAAATACAGGGTGTCAGTAACAGTGTCGGCTTACCCAAAGCAGGAGAGCTCTGGTATGAGACGCGCCTTGGCGGGATTTTGGCCTATCCAGAAGCCATTGAGCTGGGTAACAGTCAATTTGCCATGGCGGCCGAGATAAGCCGCTTGCCTGATGCGGGCTTTAACCCTTTCGCATCGTCCCCTGTGGTCTTGATGCGCCTTGAAGATGTGGCGGCCACGGGAGTGATCCAGCCGGGTAGTCGAGTGACTTACCGTTATCAGTTTGCCGGTGATAAAGCGGCGCTGGATGCCTTTGAAGAGCAGGCTAAGCCAATGCTGACCACGAGTCAGCGCTGGGTGGATGTACAATCTGGAGATTCTCCCATTGCCGAGGCGATTAAGCGCGCCGAGCGCTTTTTACTGCTCGCTAGTTTGTTGGGGATTGCATTGGCCTGCGCCGCTATCGGTATTGCCGCTCAGCGTTACTGTCAGCGCCATTATGATGTGGTGGCCATGCTTAAAACCTTTGGGGCATCGGCCAAGCAGATCCGCATTTTATTTGGTATGCATCTATTGTTTGTCACCTTTGTTGGTGTAGTGCTGGGGCTGATTGCAGGCTTTATTCTCGATAGTGTTATTAATGGCATGTTGCCAGCAGAGATTGCCGCTTATTCGCCACCCGTGACCCGCCCAATATTACTTGGGTTAGGTACAGGCTTTATTAGTGCTTTTATGTTTTCAGCCTATCCTCTAATGCGCTTGTTGGCTATTCCGCCGCTGCGAGTACTGCAAAAGCAGCTTGAAGGGATTAAGTTTGGCATGTGGCTGCATCTACTGCTGAGCTTAAGCGCCATGGGCGTGTTAGGTTATCTCTATTCGCAAAGTCTAGTGTTGACGCTGACTGTGGTGGCTGCTGTTTTGCTGCTTGGTGTACTGCTTAGTGTCCTTGGCTTTTTAATGATACGCATGGGTCATAGCGTGGGAATGAAAACCACGAATCCGCTGCAACTTGCGTTGGCTGGCCTTCGCCGCCGCGCACGACAAAATGCGGTGCAGCTGGTGGGCTTTAGTAGTGCGTTAGTGCTACTGTTGATGATTCTGGCTCTACGTCAAGATTTATTGAATGAGTGGCAAAAGCAGCTGCCTGAAAATGCGCCAAATTACTTCTTGGTCAATATAGCTCCTCATGAGAGTGAGCCGCTGGCTGAGTTTTTACAGCAAAATGCCATTCAAACGACGGATATCTATCCGGTTATTCGTGGCCGTTTAACCCAAATTAATGGCGAAACCTTGATAACCCAAGAGCAGGCGAATAATGGTCAAGATGGACGAGTGGGAATTTCACGTGAGCTGAATCTGACTTGGCGTGACACTATGCCGGCCAATAATGAACTGCTTGAAGGTGAGTTTAATCAAAACCCTTATGATGTGTCGGTGGAATCAGGTGTTGCCGAGCGTCTTGATTTAGCCATAGGCGATGAGCTGACTTACACCATAGATACTCGCGATGTGACAGTGACAGTAACTAGTATTCGTCAAGTACACTGGGAAACCTTACAGCCTAATTTCTTTATGATCTTCACCAAAGAAGCACTCGCACCTTTTGCTTACACCTCAATGGCAAGTTTTCACTTAGCCGATAGCAATAAGCAGGCGATATTGGAGCTGATCCAGCGCTTCCCGACAGTCTCGATTATCGATGTGGGCGCCATGATTGCTCAGCTTAGAGAAATTGTGGATCAGGTATCCTTATCCCTGACCTTAGTGCTGGTATTGGTATTGCTGGCAAGCGGTTTAGTGTTAATCGCACAAACCGAAGCGGGCATGGCCACAAGGCAAAGAGAGTTGGCTGTGCTGCGTACCTTTGGTGGCTCAGGTTGGTTACTTAAGCTGGCCACAGGTTTTGAGTTTGCGCTGCTTGGAGCCATTTCAGGTTTGTTGGCCGTGATAGTGTCTGAGTTTGCCCTTTACCTTCTAAAGACTCAGGTGTTTGAGCTTAATGTCTATATGCACTGGCCTTGGTGGGGTTTAGCACCAGTAGCGGGAGCCGTGATTGTGGCAGTATTGGGAGTGTGGCGTTGTCGTCAGCTGCTCAGTAAAAACTGCAGACAGTTACTACAACAGGCTTAATCTTTAGGCTTAACCTTTAGATATAGCAACGAAAAACGCCAGATGAATCAATCTGGCGTTTTTATTTTGTCTCAGCCTTGTATATGCGCGACTGTGATTAGCTCTTAAGAATGTGCGATTAGTTCTTAATGATCTGCGATAGCGCTTGATTGACAAAGGGATAGTGGAAGTTAAACCCTTGCTCTGTGGCGTGGGTGGGGTAAACATATTGACCATTGGTAATGAGCTCAGACATCTCGCCCATGGCCAGCTTTAACACAAAGGCGGGTGTGGTGATGATAGCGGGTTTGCCTAGCGCATTGCCAAGGGCTTTGGAGAACTCACCATTACTGACAGGATTTGGCGCAGTGCCATTGTATATGCCTTGAGCCGTGTCTGTACTGAGTAGAAAATCGATTAGGCCACAGAGATCGTCGATATGGATCCAGCTCATCCCTTGTTCACCGTGGCCAATGGGCCCACCTAGCCCTAGTTTAAAGGGAGGCAGCATTTTAGCTAGTGCGCCGCCGTTACCGAGCACAATCCCGATACGAACAATGCAGACTCGTGTATGAGATTGAGCCTCAAGGGCAAGTTTTTCCCAATGTTCACAAATATGGTGACTAAACTCCTCTTTAGAGAGGCTGGACTCATCGAGTTTTTGTTTACCTTGGCTGCCATAAAAGCCGATAGCAGAGGCACTAATGAAGCATTTTGGTGGCTCGCTGCTAATCTGGATCAGTTGGCTGAGCTGCTCGGTGATTTTCCAGCGGCTTTGGCAAATTTTATGTTTCTGAGCTGGTGTCCAACGTTTTGCCACTATTGGCTCACCAGCAAGATTAATCACGGCATCGAACTGATTGAGATCAGAAAGCTCATCGAGGGATTTGAGGTACTGGTGTTGCTGGCCTAAGCGATTTTTGGCTTGTTCAGGGTTGCGGCTCAGTATAGTAAACTTAGCCTGAGTATGGCTTTTCTGTAAAACGCCGATAAGTGCAGTGCCGATAAAGCCTGTTGCGCCAGTCATCAGTATATTCATTATCACCTCGCGAGTTTGAATGCTACCCCATTGAGTATAGTTAACAAAAACGGCCCATATGAGCCGTTATTTGACAGAAAGTGATGGGTATAGACTAAGACTCTTTCTCGTAACTCAGTTGCAAGGAGACAGAATCGGCAAATCTAAGGGCGTGGGGCTTATCGATTTCGACGCTGGCATAGTCTATCCAGTCATGGTCGCTGGCAATGGCCAATACCTGTGAAGTGAGGTTTTCAAGTAAGGAGAAACGGTTATTTTCGACAAGCTTGATGATAGCTTTGGTGATAGTGCGGTAGTTGAGGGCATCTTGAATATCTGCGCTATTTCTCGCTTTGTCGGCACAATAATGAATAACGACATTGATTATCACATCCTGCTTATTTTTGATCTCATCATCCTTGATGCCGATAAAAGTACGCAAGCGTAGGTTTTTAATGCGTATAATAGCCGTGTCTGGTTTCATATCCATTGACCTTTTTTGTTTTGATTATGTTAACTTTAACAAGTTATTCCCGATAAGATAATATTTTTCAAGGATTTTATTCTATGAGAAAGTTTGCTGAATCCAGCATTGCCTTTAAGACTTTCGCCATTTTGGCGTTTCTGGTGGTGATTATGGCTGGAGTAAAAGCGGCGATTACCATTGTGGTGCCTTTTGTGTTGTCGGCTTTCATTGCCGTCATCTGTAACCCGATCATCAATTGGATGACCCGCTATCGAGTGCCAAAAGCCGCCGCTGTGATGTTATTGATGGCCTTTATAGTAATGATGGGGCTCTGGCTCGCCAGTATTGTTGGTAGCTCAATCAATGAGTTCTCGACTCAGTTGCCTTTTTACCGTGAGCAGTTGATAAACCAGTTCTCTTGGATTATCGATAAATTGCAGACGTTCAATATTCATATCAGCAAAGAGCATGTTTTAGATTATTTCGACCCAGGCATGGCGCTGTCGATGACAACCAATATGTTATCTGGTGTTGGCAATGTGATGACCAATCTATTTCTGATTATTCTGACCGTTATCTTTATGTTGTTTGAAGCTGACTCTCTGCCTAAGAAAGTGCATTTGGCGCTGGACGATCCTGAGATGAGACAGCAGCAAATCGATAAGTTTTTGGCGTCAGTAAACCAGTATATGGTGATCAAATCATTAGTGAGTTTAGCAACTGCCTCTATCGTCGGTATCGGTTTGTTCTTTATCGGTGTTGATTATGTACTGCTGTGGGCTGTGATTGCCTTCCTGTTTAACTATATTCCTAATATTGGTTCTATCATCGCAGCAATTCCAGCAATTTTATTAGCTTTTGTACAGTTAGGCCCAGCAGCGGCAGGTGGTACTGCAGCGCTCTATCTAGGGGCAAATATGGTGATGGGCAATGTGATTGAGCCTAGGTTTATGGGGAAAGGCTTGGGCTTGTCGACTCTGGTGGTGTTCCTATCGTTAATCTTCTGGGGTTGGCTGTTAGGCTCTGTCGGTATGCTGTTGTCAGTGCCTTTAACCATGATTGTGAAAATTGCCCTAGAGTCCAGTAGCAGCGGCAATTGGTTGGCGATTTTGTTGTCCGATGACGTGGATGACAAATTAAAGCTAGAAGAGAGTGATAAAGAGCAGGCTGCATAAATGACGCACATGGGCAGGCCTGGGTGCCTGTCCATGGTGTTAATTGTCCATGGTTTTAGCAGATACAAATCGTGTGACTTAGTTGTACATGAAATCGAGAGTAGAGTAGTTATATATCATCATGCAGTCGTTTTTGAATGAGATAGAAAAAATTGAGTTTGGCTCAGAGTCCCAACGCTTAATTCATGGTCGTGGCGGCAAGTTTCCCGAAGCTGAACATCTGTGTTTAGACTGGTTTGAGCCGGTACTCTTGCTGACTAGCTTTAAGCCTTTAGCCGATGAAGAGTTAGCAAGGTTAGTTCAAGCTGTTGAGACGCGTTGGCAACAAGTTGAATCATCCAAGCTAAATTTGGTTTATCAGCATCGTGCTGCTGGCAAGACTGTTACTCAGATAATCAGAGGTGAAGTGCCGGAGCAGCACATTATTAATGAGAATGGCTGCCTTTATCAGGTGCATCTTACTCGAGGTCAAAACCATGGCCTGTTTTTGGATATGGCCAATGGCCGCGCCTTGGTTAAGCGAGAATCCAAGGGGAAAAATGTACTTAACCTTTTTGCCTATACCTGCGGCTTCTCGGTGGCAGCATTAAAAGGTGGTGCAGATCAGGTTGTGAATATCGATATGGCCAAAGGGGCGTTGTCGATTGGCAAGCAAAATCATCTGCATAATGGTTTGACGGCTGGAGCACGATTCCTTGGTCACGATATATTTAAATCTTGGGGTAAGCTGACTAAGCTTGGTCCCTATGATTTAGTAATTGCCGATCCACCGAGTAATCAAAAGGGCAGTTTTGTTGCGACCAAAGATTATGTGCGCTTGTTAAAGCGTTTACCTGAGCTGGTGGCAGAAGGCGGTGAGTTACTGCTTTGCTTAAATGCGCCAGAGTTAACGTCAGATTTTCTTAAGCAGCAGGTTATGGAGACTGCTCCATCGCTCACTTTTGTTGAGCGTATCGATAATCCAGAGGTATTTGATGATATCGATATGGAAAAAGCGTTAAAGGTATTACGTTACAGGAAGAGCTAGTCTCTTTTGCTTATTTTGATGTTAAAACGCCACCTATTAGGTGGCGTTGTTTTAGCAGTAATAAGAATGTATCAATAGCTGAGTCTATCGGTAATATGAGATTGGCCGTAATTTTCGATTATCCTACCTATCTCACTGCTGTTTTGGTTCTTTAAAGATGATATTTCGCTAATTAATCTATCTTGGACGTCACATGGCATTCCCATGGTTTCCATAAACATTTTAACGCTTAGCATATCCCCTTGGGCGAACAGGGCGGTGAGCTCTTCTGCCTCAAATTCAACTAGATTATTCATGCTCATGTTCCTTCTATCAGTCTGACTGACGTGCAGCAATATTGCAGCCATCTTTAACCAATAGCAGTTGTAGGTGTTCAGATTAGACTTTTGTGCTATGAGTAGATTCTGTTTATTCCTTGAGCTTTTATAAAACTGAAAGTCTTACGTAATTTTATATCTGTTTTTAGAGGTAAACACTGTTTTCTGCGACTTGAGTGTGATCAAGGTGAAAGTTTTCTGTAAGTCGTGAGCTGAGAGTGATAGAATCTCACTCAATGAGAACTTGATGTTTTCGTTGAGAGGCAAAGTGCATAGTGACTAGCAAAGCTAGCAAGAATTTCGTTTCACTCGATCGTTGATTTGATGATGGATTGAAAACTGAAAGAATTAAAAAGGCACGTCTCTGTACCCTAAACCTAGAGAAACCGGAGTTATTATGGAAGCTCGTGAATACCAAGACGCATATTATCAAGTGCAAGACGAAGTGATGGAGTCATTGCCTTTAGATATGGATGAGGAAGCGTTTTTAGACTAAGTAATATTATTTAGCTTAGTGTCCTATTCCATAGAGACTCTATCCAGGTAAAAATAGCGACTTAAAGTCGCTATTTTTTATTGTGTTCAGTCATTGAAATTGAAAAATTGAAAGCTAGTGGGCGCTACTCTCTTCTTTTACTAGCCATTGACCTTGAACTTTTCTGGCACTATCTCAACGATTACCCATCTCTTCTTTTTATCGATTTTCTTCTTCTTAAGCCTAACGGTTCTGTCATCTATCCAGTTACTGCCACCTTTAAGTCCTTTTAGCTTAACCACTACTGTGACGTCATCATCAAACTTTCGAAAGAAGTCGATACTGATTTCGTCGATCTCCATAGTGACATCTGTCATCGACAGCGCCAGCATATGCCGCTGAATAGAGGAGGCAATATAATAGTGCTCCATCAACTCTTGCATCGGCTCATCAGCGTAGCTTTTGGCTTTGGCTACGTCTTTATCGACATAAATCGCTTTAAAAAAGCCTAAGGTGACCTGCTCTGGACTGAGTTGGCCTGCTTGTTCAGGATTAGAGCCGTTACAACCAGCGAAAAACAATAAAGATAAAATGAGAATGAAATTGCGCATGTTACCACGAGAGGGGTTAATCGATATCTACCCCGAGTATCGCGATAAATGAAACAATAGGCAAGTATTGTCGAGATCAATCATTTATCTGCTAATTGTAAATACACTGTTAATTTGAGTATTAGCCAATAATGATCGTCAGGATCTGTAGCTATAGTGCGCAGATCGCCGATTTTATCTCCATTTAGATCGCTCTGGAACTATTAACGAGCCGATTGTATTGACATAAGAACAGATATAAGCCATATATGAGAGGTTAACTTCTAACGGTTATCCACAGAATCTGTGGACAAGTGTGTTGAAGACTATAAGCAAACCTTATAAGTCATTGAAATAGGGTGATATAAACCTCTGTTCATTTTTTAGCGCTTTCGATTTACTTCCCTCTCAATTTTTAGACTTAAACTCCTACTGATTTCCTCTGTTTTTTGATTTTACCCCACTGATTCCCAGATATTGGCCATAAGTCGAGTAGTTCACTCTATGTAGGACATTATATAGTGTTGTAAACACTTGATACTTTTAGCAGGAGTTTATGCTATGGATGCCAGCGAACTTCAGCCGGTCAAAGATTTTTTAATGTCCCTAGTCCCTTTTGACACCTTAAGTGATGAGAGTCTTATAAGATGTACTAAGCGGTTAACCATAGGTTATTACAGCAAGGCCAGTGGTTATGTGCCTTTAGATGGTGATAACCCTCAGCTGTATATTGTTCGCAGCGGCGCCTTTGAAGTCACGGATAAAGAAGGAGAGCTGATCGATCGTCTTGGTGAAGGGGATTATTTTGGCTTTCCCTCTTTGCTTAGCGGTGAAGAGGTATCCACTCGAGTGCATATTCTTGAAGATGCACTGGTTTATCATCTAGATCTCGATACCTTTGACTCTCTGCGGAAGGAAAGCCGTCAATTCGATCGCTTCTTTAATCGTGCATTTGCCAGACGAATGCGTCATCAGACTCGTTTTAAGGCTAAAGATCATACCACCACTAGCCGTATCAGCACCTTGATGTCCCATAATCCATTGACGATTCCATTAAAGTCGAGTGTGACTGAAGCGGCGCAGATTATGCGTCAAGCGCGAGTTTCATCTGTGCTGGTGATTGATAACAATAAGCTAGCGGGAATTTTGACCGATAGGGATCTGCGTAATCGTGTGCTTGCAGAGTCTTTCGATGGCAATTTGCCAGTCCATCAAGCCATGACATCCAATCCTATTGCGATTGAGCCTAACACTTTGGTATTTGAAGCCATGCTGCTGATGAGTGAGCACAATATTCATCATCTACCTGTGGTGAAAGGTGAGACAGCAGTAGGTGTAGTGACCAGTACCGATATTTTGCGAGGCCAAAGCTCACAGCCTTTATTACTAATAGGTGAGATAGAGAGGCAAAAAGACTTAGCGAGTTTGATCAGTGTCAGTAAGCAGATCCCGCTGTTACTGCAGAACTTGATTAGCGCCGATGCCAGAGCCGAAGAGATTGGCCGTATTTTAACTTCGGTTACCGATGCCCTCACAAGGCGCCTGATTACCCTCAATCAACAAATTCTGGGTGAAGCACCAATGCCATTTTGTTGGCTAGCTTTTGGGTCTCAGGGAAGACAAGATCAAGCCGCCTGTTCGGATCAAGATAATGGCTTACTGCTTGCCCATGAGCCCGATGAGCATGCTAAAGGCTATTTTAGTGCACTGGCTAAAGCGGTATGTGCGGGCCTTAACGAGTGTGGCTATGTTTATTGTCCTGGCGATATCATGGCACAAAACCCTAAGTGGTGTATGTCTCTAGAGCGCTGGCAAGGTGTGTTTGATAATTGGGTGTTATCCCCTGAGCCCAAAGCGCTGATGCATGCCAGTATCTTTTTTGATATGCGCTCTGTCTACGGCCCTTCGAGTCTGTTTGATGCACTGCAGGATACGGTTCTAGCCAATACCAAAGACAATGATATTTTCCTTGCTGCGTTGACGGGAAATGCGTTGACTGAAGCGCCACCTTTAGGCTTCTTTCGTAAGTTTGTATTGGAGCGAGATGGCAGTGAAGTAAAGGGGATAGATTTAAAGCATAAAGGTAGTGCACTGATTAATGATATTGCTCGTGTGTATTCACTTTCTGCAGGGATTAAAGAGGTCAATACCGCCAAGCGAATACGTGAATTAATGGATAAGTCGATCATTAATCGCAAAGATGCGCTGAATTTAGCCGATGCGCATGAATTTATCGCCCATATGCGCTTGGCGAATCAAGGCCATCAACATACCGATGGTAGGCCAGTATCTAACTATTTGATGCCTCAGGAGCTTTCTTCTTTGGTTCGACACCAGTTAAGGGATGCGTTTAAGGTAGTCCACGATGCGCAGTCAGGTACTAAGATGAAGTTTATGAGGAGCTTTTAGTGCTGCCAGCGTTAATGTCTAAACTCCAGCTTAAGAAGCAGCTTTTCACCGCTCGTCATGAGCTGTTGAAACGCTACTTGGCCAGTTTAGACACCTTGATGGGACAAAACTTACTGCAAGCGCCGCTGATGGCGATTGATTTGGAGATGACGGGCCTAGATCCATTAACAGATCAAATTCTAAGTATTGGCATTATTCCTATTATTAATGGCCAGCTTAGGCTTGATAGTGCTGAGCATAAATTTCTGCAAATTGATGGCAGTGTCGGCGATAGCGCGGCTATTCATGGCATTATGGATAACCATTTAGATGATGGCTTAAGCCTTGTGCAGGCGATGAACTGGCTGTTAGAGCAGTGTCAGGGCAAGGTATTGGTGGCACATCATGGACCATTAGACGTGAAATTTATCCAACAGGGATTGAGACAAGTATTTGGCGAGTCTGTTAGCCTGCCTGTGATAGATACTTTGACGACAGAGCGTAAACGTTTGCTGAGACAGCATGAGATGATCCAAGAGGGAGCATTAAGACTTGGCGCTTGTCGCGCTCGATATCATTTACCTGTTTATAATGCTCATAATGCGCTAGTGGATGCACTGGCTTGTGGAGAGCTGTTTTTAGCGCAATCTCAAGCCATTGGCGATCCTTCACGGCTTAAGCTTAGCGATATCATGGTATGGCTCTAGGGGCTGCTGTTCTTTCAAGGTTGTTTTTACAGCAGTTTCACCTAGCTCGCCGCGATAAAATGCCATTGACTGAGCGCAAAAACTAGTCAGCAAAGGTCAACAGCTCCTAGGTAATTTCAGTTACACTTTTTCGCTTTATTCTCATTTTATTACTGCTTAACTTAGTGCAATAGCAAATGACTCAACTTCATTAGTGAAAGAGGAGGGGGTTATGCCATTGCCTTTGTTATGGATAGGTGGTGCGATAATCGGCGCGGGCCTCATAGCCGATGAGAAGCAAAAGCGTAAACAAACGGAGCGCGATAGACTGTTGGGGTTAGCCCCTAAGGAACCTGAAGCAGATAAGCACTTAGGTTTAGGGCCGAGTTTGATCGATCGCTCTCTGCGTCAAGTTGCGCCTAAGCCAGGTGCAATAGTCTGCTGTTATGTTTATGGCATGATAGAGCACACAGGGATTTGGCTAGGAGATAATATGCTGATTGAGCTTCATGGCAGTGGGCTTGTTCGCGTAGTATCGGTGAAGCGTTTTTTAGCAGGGCGCACAGGCACACAAATCTATCTTGCCTGCGATCATCAACATCAACCTTTAATTAACCCCTTAGTGTTATCAAGAGCTGAATCTAAGGTCTATCAATATCGCGAATATGATCTCTTTGATAATAACTGCCATCGATTTGTCTATGCCTGCTTAACAGACATTGAAGTGAGTTTGCCAAGCTTTAATCAATTTAATGCAAAGCTGGCTGAGCACTTTGGTGAAGTGATCTATTGGGATGAGATGAAGCATGATGATTTTCGCCTCGATTTTGTCTCTGCGACTTAGGTGAAAAATATTTGATTCATAGGGTTATTTATCGAAATTAATGCCATACTATCACTCATCTTTATCTATTTTTAAATAGAAGGAGTGTGATTGAGTACGGTATTCAAATCTGGGGCATTATTGAGCCTAAAGCTATGGCTGATCCCTTTGGTTTTGAGTGTGCTGCTGATCATGGTATCTCAGCTGAGTTTTCTTGCCTTTCATACACTCGTTGAACTCATCACTATTATCATCTCTTTTTGCATGTTTGCGTTGGCTTGGTCGGCTAAAAGCTATATACGCCAGGGTTTATTGCTATATCTCGCCTGTGGTTATTTCTGGATTGGCATTTTAGATATCATTCATACCCTTGTTTATAAGGGGATGAATATTTTTACTGTCACAGGTCCTAATCTGGCTGTTCAGTATTGGTTGATGGCTCGGTTTTTAGAGGCCCTGCTGTTGGTCTCGGCTCCCTATTTTGCTCGACGTCTAGCGAATCCTTATCGGCTAATGACCTATTTTGGACTATTAACCTGTGTTGGAATTTTACTCATAGTCAATCAGTTACTGCCTGTAATGTTTATCGAAGGCTCAGGTTTAACTGCCCCTAAGATTTACAGCGAATATGGGATTGTATTCTTGATGGCATTGGCGTTCGTACTATTTACTCGTGCTGAACTTGAACTCACGTCGGAAGATAAGGCGCTAATTTTAGGCTCAATCTTTTTCACTATTTGTGCTGAGTTGGCTTTTACCTTCTATGTGAGCGTCTATGGGCTGTCTAACCTGGTCGGTCATCTATTTAAACTGCTTTCATATTGGTTTATTTTTCATGCGGTTATTGTATCTAATGTTAAAAAACCTTATCAAAGGATTCTGGAGAGTGAAGAGAGGTTTAAGGGCTTATTTGAAAACGCGCAAGTGTCGATTTGGAATGAAGATCTTGTCGAGGTGGTCGATGAGTTTGCCAAGTTAAAAACACAAGGTGTGACAGATTTAGAGCAGTATTTGAGTACAAACCCAGATTACGCATTTGAGCTAATGAGTAAAGTCAAAGTCAAGCAGGTTAATGATGCAACGCTAGCTTTGTTCGATGCTATCAGCTTTGAAGACTTTGTCGATAAAATGCATGTGACTTTCACGCCTGGTGCGACTCAGGTGTTTATTCAAGGCTTGATTGCAATTTGGAATGAAGAGTCCAATTTTAGTGCAGAGGTGGGCTATCACAGTCTTAAAGGAAGAGAAATTAACGCTATCATTTCATTTCAGATCCCAACGAGTAAAGAAGGCTTCACTAACCTACCCGTAAGTATTATCGATATTACTCAGCAAAAACTTGATGAAAAACGTATTCAACACCAAGCCAATTATGACTCCCTTACTGGGCTCGCTAATCGAAATCTATTTTTCCGTAGCTTATCCGAACTTATCGATAAAGCGAGTACTCAGCAAACCCATATCGGGGTCTTGTTTGTTGATTTAGACAGATTTAAGTATGTCAATGATACCCTAGGCCACGGCATTGGTGATTTATTGTTGCAAGAGGCATCAAAACGTTTAGCAAAGAGTGCTAAGTTCGGCGATGTGGTCGCTAGGCTAGGGGGGGATGAATTTGCCATATTAATATCTGATTCCCACCAGCATCAGGTGATAAAGCAAAGTGCAGTCGGCGTGCTGGAGAAACTATCCACTCCATATACTATTGATGGCAATGATGCCTTTGTTTCCGCCAGTATCGGTATTAGCGTTTACCCCACAGATGGAGAAGATGCACTGACTCTGTTGCGTAAGGCTGATACTGCTATGTATCAAGCAAAGGCCAAGGGGCGTAATAATTTTCAGTTTTTCACCATGGCGATGGATGTCGAAGCCCTGAGTCGCCGAGAGCTAGAGCGACGTTTGCGCAGTGCTGTCGAGAATCAAGAGCTGGAAGTTTATTATCAGCCGATTATGTGCGGCGTTAATAAGATGCTGGCAGGCTGCGAGGCCTTGGTGCGTTGGAAAACGGGAGATGGTGAATTTGTACCGCCAGATCGTTTTATTCCTCTAGCCGAAGAGATTGGTTTAATCTTTGCTGTCAGTGACTTTGTGGTGAAACAGGCCTGTAAAGATGCGGTGAACTGGCCGTTAGTCAAAGGTCGAGAAGTGAGTCTTGCACTGAACCTATCTAGCCGAGAGTTTGAGCGTCAGGACAGGGTGAGTCATATTGCTCAGCATATTGTTCACTCTGGCATAAAGCCAAGTCGAGTGACGCTAGAGATCACCGAAAGCCTTTTACTGCTCGATGATAGTTCAATTACTAGTCAGCTTCAGTCATTGAGAGATCTTGGGATTAACTTGGCGATTGATGATTTTGGTACAGGCTATTCTTCATTGAGTTATTTGAAGAAGTTTCCGGTTAACTTCTTAAAGATTGATAGATCCTTTATCTGCAATTTAGATCATGATCATGACGATAGAGTGTTAGTGGGCGTCATGTTATCTATGGCTGAAGCCTTAGGGCTTAAAGTGGTTGCCGAAGGAGTGGAACAAGCAAGCCAACTTGATTTTCTTATTGCGAAAGGCTGTCACTATGTTCAGGGCTATTACTATAGTAAGCCTTTGCCAAATAATGAATTTATCAAGTTCTTACGGCAATCAGGTCACGATGAAGATGCTGGTATAGAGGCCGAGCATGAGTAAAATGGATAAGATACAGCGCCTGCGATAGGTAAGCCCATCTGTATTAAGCAGGTGAGGAAAGAGTAAAAAATTCAGTGGATTGAATAAAGTTTTGTGAGTAATGATGTTGACGCCAGGCTTACGCCCTTTAGCCAGTAGTTTAGTGAAAAAGTAGATAAAGCGTATAGCAAGTATGGGAAAGCCGATATAGATAAAGAGGGTGAGGGAAAGTTCAAAAGCCAGTTTTAATTCGTCACCGCTGAGCGATGCACTCTTGAGCAGCGCCTGTGGCAGGCTTCCTGTAATCCAAACCATAGCCCCTAAAGTGAGTGTCAAACAAAACATCACAAATAGAAGGGAATATTTAGCCAATTTGAGCCAATTCAGGGTGATATGTCTCACGCGAACCGTGCCCTCCAATTTATCTATCCTGCTTTAAATTTAGGACAGATTGAAAGCTGGTGTAAGACTTTTGATTGATTGCGATGTGATGAAGGCCTGTGTGCCTATATTGGCACACAGGCGGTGAAATGCTATTTGGCAGCGCCTTGAGTCAAGTCTGACTGCGCTGGCTCGCTTGAAGCTTGCCTGAGGTGATAAAATTCTGTGCCTTTGTAATAGCCAGGCCAGTCTTGATTATCGCCTAACTCTCTTGCAACTTGATAGAACACCTTTAGATCTTCTATTGCACCAGACAGGTCCCAATGTGGACGGTAATGATCACAGGTATTGTGGTAACAGCCACGCATCTCTTGTTTCATTTTGGCTTTATATTCCGCCGTCGCTTCATCTCTGGGTATATTTCCCCCGCCAGCAAAGACCGCAGGTACACCGTATTGAGCAAAGCTGAAATGATCTGAGCGGAAAAAGCCGCCAGCTTCAGGGTACTTTTCAGATTTAGCGACGCGACCTTGGGTCTTGGCTGCTTGAATCAGGTAGTTTTCTAGCTCAGATTTACCCTTGCCAACGATAGTGTAATCTAGGGTTTTGCCATAGACATTGGTGCTATCTAGGTTAAGTACGGCAACAGATTGGCTCAAAGGATACAGAGGATGTTTAGCATAATAACGAGAGCCGAGTAAGCCTTGCTCTTCACCTGTGGTAGCGATAAAGGTGAGGCTGCGTTTTAGTTTGTTTCCCTGTTTGGCTTGCTCGGCAAATTGTCTGGCAATTTCCATAATACCAGCTGTACCAGAGGCGTTATCTAAGGCACCGTTATAGATCTGGTCGCCCTTTTTCTTAGGATCTTTACCTATATGGTCCCAATGAGCGGTAAATAGAATATGCTCATCTTTCTGGCTGGTTCCTCGCAGGGTGGCAACGACATTATAGCTGTTGGCATAGTCCGCCGTGACATCAAATTGAATATTTGCAGCAAGGTTAAGCGCGTTTTCTGCACTCTGAACTACTGGCTTAATCGCCGCCGCTTGATTGAGCTGGGCTAGGTTTAATTTCGCTTTGTCAAAAAGCTTATTGGCAGCATCAAAGCTAATCCAGCCTTCTACTAATAGCTTGTTTTCTTTTTCCTGAGAGGGTTGAGAGGCAAGATCTTGCTGTGGGCCTGTCCAGCTGTTTTCCACTACCGACCAAGGGTAGGACGCCGGCTCAGTCTCATGGATGATAATTGCCCCGAGGGCACCTTGTTTAGCTGCTTCCTTAAATTTGTAATCCCAGCGACCATAGTAGGTCATGGCTTTTTGATTAAAATGCGCTAAATCTGGTCGAGCAAACCCCGGGTCATTGACTAGAATGATGGCGATTTTCCCTCTCATATCCACTCCTTGGTAGTCATTCCACTGGTACTCTGGAGCGTTGATACCATAGCCTACATACACAAGGGGCGCATTATGGATATCCACCTGTGAGATATCGTTACGGCTACCTAAAACCACCTCTTTTTTATGCAGCATATTGATGCCACCAAGGACGACGTTTTGCTCATCACTTGCGGTATAACTCACCATAGGTACGGCTTGTAAGTAGCTGCCATTATTTGCGCCTTTAAGTCCCATCTTATCGAAGGCTTGAGTCAGATATTCTAAGGTGAGCTTTTCCCCTCGAGTCGTGGGGGCGCGTCCCTCAAATTCGTCGGATGCGAGGGTTTTTATATCTTGTCTAAAGCGCTGTTCGTCAAAACTGATTGCTTGGTTTTGAGCCTCGTTGCTGGGAGCTAATTGGCTACAAGCGGTTATTCCAAGGCTTGCACTGAGTAAGCCTGCAACTATGTAGGGGCGATATGTCATCATTATTCTTAATATAGGTTGGCAAAACTTAGCCCAGCATAATGAACAAAGCGCAGACTGATGGCAAGATTTTGCACGCTGAATTTGTAACTTAAGGTGTGTAATACCATGTATCGATTTCTGCGTTAAGTGACTCGATTGAATTGGAATTGTCGCAGTTCATCAAAGGAAAACTGGCTCAATGAACTGCAACATGCATGTTTATGGATGGTGACGATTTACCCAGCTAGAGGCAGAGTAATACTGATTTTGACCCCTATGGCTTGTTGGTTTTCATCGAGATAATTTGAAGCCTGAATACTGCCTTTATGGAAGTCGACAATCAGGCGCGCGATATACAAGCCTAGCCCTAAGTGTGGTTTGTCTTGATGATGCTGAGCCCTAACCGACACCATGGAATCAAAGATCTGCTCCGCCATATCTTGAGGCAGGCATGGGCCATGGTTGGCGACAATTAAGTGTGCCTTGTCTCCGTCTCGAGACAGTTGAATATCGATAGGCTTGTCAGCTTGGCTAAACTCTATCGCGTTGGCTATCAGTTTATCCAATAGCTGAGCGATATATTCAGGGACACCGAGAGTATTAAATTCGCCGTCAATGGTCTGGTTGTTATTGAGTACAAACTGATAATCAGGGTAGGTGATTTGATAGCCCTGAATACAGCCTGAAACAACCTTATTGAGCGGAAAGCTTTGCTGCTCGGCTTGGGATAGGCTCTCTTCAAGGCGTGTGGCCTCACTCATATTATTGAGGATCATGCTAAGGCGCTTGGTTCCTTCCTCTGCGCGCTGAACATATTTTTGTGTTTGCTCATCTAGAGGGTGAAGACTTAGGTGTTCAAGGGAGGAGCGCACAACAGCAACAGGTGTGCGCAGCTCATGGGAGAGCCTAGAGCCCATATTTTCTAGGTAGTGAGTATATTGGCCTAAACGACTCACAATATTGGCAAAGCTTCGTGAAAGATCGCCAATCTCATCCCGTGTCTTTGAAGCCGGAATGTTTTGGGTGACGCGTCCTTGGCTATCAATAGCGTTTTCCGCTTGATCCCGGAGTCGGCGTATACGGCTAGAGATATTTGAAGCGAAAATAAATAGTGCCAAAGTGCCCATGCTCATAATGGTAAGAATGACATTAAATAGCTTTTCTAAGGCACGGTTTCTTAATGTGCGAATGCCATGGGTGGTCTCCTCCGCTATCACTGCACCCATCACTCTATCATCTATCCAAATCGGGCTCGCTGCCGCTAACACCACAGCTTTATTATCTGGTGTCAGTCGCCATGTTGAGCCCTGTTTGCCTTTAAGTGCATTTTGAATATGGCGGCCTTCAAGCTCTGTGGAGTCTTCTAAAGAATCAATAAAATCCTTAGGTGGCTTAGTCAGAATTTTGTAGTAAAGCGGGTAGAGATACTCTTGTTGAAATTTTTGCCAGAGTGATTCTGGGGGCTTATTCTGGCCATTTTTCTGCCAAGCAACACTGCTGGTACGAATATCGCCAGATTTAGCCAGTACGCGTCCATGGCGATCGACCACCCAAATTCGCGAGCTATTGTGGCTCATCCCCTTGATGATTTTCTCTATCTCTGGCGAGGGAACGAGCACTGTGCCTAGGCTATCGACACTGTCTATGGCCGAGGTGCCGACAATGGCGTGTAGTTGGCGTTGATTGACTTTTTTACCGCCCTTTAGTCTTTGTACTTGGTTGACATCGTAAACTGCAAAACCGAGTTTGCTGCCCACCATAGACAGAGGAATTCTCAGCTCAATATTGTAGCCGTTATCGGTTTTACGCCATTGACCCTGAATCTTGACTTCGGGAGTCACTGGTGAGCTTAAAGTGGGATCCTCAGGCAGTTCATAGGCGTTTATCCAGCCATCGTGAGTGGTGGCAAGAATATAACGATGAAACTTGCCATCGGGAGCAAAAGTGGCAATCGCGAGGTAGTCGTTGTTATCGATACGCAGGCTGTTTTTACCACGATAAAGCAGGTTAGCGTCTGTGACTTCAAAAAAGCCATAAAGGTAGCCGCCATATTTGCCCACCATATGATTAAACTTGAGATCCGGCTCTTTGTGGCTAAAGGCGTTAAAAAAGGTATGCTCGCTGCCGTAGGCTATCACCCTGTGACGGTAATCTTGCCAATCATTGAGTTTGCCATCGAGTTGAATTGGCCCTGAGAGAGGATAAGCATAGAGATCTCGCCCCTCTTCGACCTGAGATAAGTAGCTTGCCTGACGGTTAAAGAGTTTAGGCCTTTCATGGAGCGCGGTAGCCAGCGCCTGCGTGGTGCCTTCAAGGGTTTTTTCTTGGCCGTAACGAAGGTACTTTTCCATCTCCCATACATATTCATAACCCAGCCAAGGTAGGCAAAGTAGAAATAGTGACAGGATGACGACTTTGGCTCTTAGGCCTATTGGCAGATTAAACATAGTTAGCCCAAGTGATGATTAATTTTGGCTGTCCCAGCGATAGCCCATGCCATAGACGGTATCGATACAGTCAAACTCATTATCGATAGCGATAAACTTTTTCCGGATCCGTTTCACATGGGAGGTGATAGTACTGTCGTCGACGAAGATTTTGGCTTCTGTCATCAGATCTTGGCGGCTGCGCACGTGACCAGGGCGTTTGGCGAGGGCATGAACCATCCAAAACTCGGTCACAGTCAGCTCTATCGTTTGCTGCTGCCATTGCACTTGCATGCGATTGACATCGATAGTCAGAGCGCCTTTTTCTATCAAATTATCTTCGGTCGTGACTGTATTGGCTAACTCTGAGCGTCTAAACAGAGCCGCCAGTCGCGCGATAAGGTGAGGAAAGCTTACATCCTTAGTCAGGTAATCGTCGGCGCCGAGGCGTAGTCCACACACAGTATCAAAATCACTGTCTCTAGCGCTGAGAAAAATAATTGGCAGGGTATTAGACATGGCTCTTAAGGATTGGCAAAGGGTAAAGCCGCCATCGATTTCATCTTCAAGGCCAATGTCTATGATAGCCAGATCCGGCAGTCGCACATTAAAGGCCTGCATTGCTTGTGGACGATTGGCATAGGTTTGCACCTGATATCCTTGTTGCTGCAGCACATCCTTATAGTTCTCTCTAATAGCTGCTTCATCTTCAACAATGGCAATACGCTTCATGGGACTCCTTTTAAGCACTGGCGGTATGGCTGTGACTATACAGTAAAAATCTGTGTTGAAAAGTGGCGACAGGCAAATCTGAGCAATTGCCATTTTGTTGCCACATTTGATAGTCGCAATGCCATTTTTGCCCCACTGACTTGCCATTTCTATTGTGTTTAATAGCTCCATCGAATCGATAAGCACTGGCCACCAAGGCGAGGCTATCAAGTAATTAATCTCGGTATAGACCGAGCACACAATAGATAACAACAAGGATTTGATTATGAAAAAGCAACTTATCGCACTTATGGTTTCTGGCTCACTTGCATTAACAGGTATTAGCACGGCGCAGGCGGCAGAGGCTCCGCAGCCTTCCCATAGCCAAGAGGAAGAAGCCATAGGTTTTGGCTCGGGCTTAGTGGTCGGTGCCATTGTCGGTGGTCCAGTCGGCGCCTTTATCGGTGGCATTACCGGTGGCTTTATCGGTAAGTCGGTTGCCGATGAAGATTTAATCGAGAATCAACAAGCTAAGCTCAGCGAACAAGAAGCAGATTTGGCCGAGCTTAGCGCGAAAAATCAATCACTCAATAAGCTTGCTCAGCAGTATGCCGCTACTCAGCGTCAGCTTAATGAACTCAAGACGGCGCAGCAGAGCCGGTTAAGCGAAATGGCCTTAGGCTTGAATGTGCAATTTAGAACTGGCTCGGCGCAGATTGAACCGCACTTTCAGCTGCAATTGGATAAGTTGGCCATGTTGATGAGCCTATCGCCTGAGCTTACCTTAGATCTCACTGGTTATGCCGACCGTCGCGGTGAGTCAGACTTTAACTTAGCTCTTTCTAATCAGAGAGTTATCGAAGTGAAAAATTATCTTATTGGTCAAGGGGTCGATGAGCAGCGTCTATCTGGCATTGCCCTAGGTGATAGTGCGCCTTTGATGGCTGAGCAATCTAGAGAAAATGATTTCTTTGATAGACGCGTGATGTTGAAACTTATCTCGCCACAAACAGCAACTGCATCGAACTAATTTAGGTACAAAACCCGGTGAGTTTATGACTCATTGGGTTTTGTGTGATGTTTATGGGTATTGGAGTGCTCTAGATGTTGAATAGATCATCAAACTATGAATATGGATATCAAAGTATTTACCTGTGGAGCTCAATTGCAGGTGTGTTGTTGCTGGGGTTATTGAGCTGTACCGATTCGGTTGCTCAGCCAACTCAAGAGCAGTTGGCAGCCAAGCTAAGTGATGAAAGGGTGGTGGATTACTCAGATATGGGGCTAGCTTATATTAATCAAGATGGTGACAAGCTAGTGGCTATGCCCCTTGATACTCAGGTGACAATGCAGGTCTCTGGAATGCTTAATCGCGTTAATGTAAGGCAGGTTTTCTCAAATCCAACTCAAGATTGGTTGGATGGACAGTATCGCTTTCCACTTCCTGCTAGCGCCGCTATCGATGGTTTAGTGATGCATGTGGGAGCAAGAAAAGTTACCGGCGTTATTCAGCCGAAAACTGAAGCGAAGAAAACCTTTGAGCGAGCAAAAAAAGCTGGTCACAGGGCGAGCTTGCTCTCCCAGGAACGGCCCAATATTTTTACCACTTCGGTTGCGAATCTAGGGCCGAATGAGCAGTTGGTGGTGGATATTAGCTATCAGGAGCTAGTGAGTTTTGACTCCGGTCGTTTTTCACTTAGGTTTCCAATGACTATTACACCTAGATATTACCCTATGGAGAATAAGGGCAGTGCAAAGGAGGAAGACTCAAAGTTAAATCCATGGCAGGCTGCTGTTAATGCTCAATCTGTGTTAGCACTTACACAGCAAGCAAGAGATACAGCTAATCCTGAGGAGATTGGAATAGGGATAAAGGTGGTATTAGAGCCTGGGTTTGAAGTGGCAGATATCTCAAGCCCTTATCATGACATCACTCGCCATCAAGGGGCTGAAAATCAATATATTATCGATTTAAAAACGGGTTATTTACCCGAGCGGGACTTTGTGCTGAATTGGTCTCAAGCATCACAAACAATGCCAGAAGCAGCACTTTTTACTCAAGTGGGATTAACTCATTCCAATAGCTTGCACAGTGCTGATAACAGCAATAACCGCGTGAAGCTAAGTCATGCCAATGACGCCTATGGTATGTTGATGTTTGTACCGTCGGTATTAAATGATACTCAAAGGCTTAGGATCCCAAGGGAACTCACCCTAGTGATAGATACTTCAGGTTCCATGTCAGGGGCTTCAATTATTCAAGCTAAACAGGCTGTACTGGATATGCTTAGCACCCTATCTCCCTGTGACGCGCAGGATTTAGGCTCCGATTCTCACTCTCAATCCTGTGATAGGTTTAACCTTCTGGCGTTTAATCATCAAACTTCATCACTTTTTAGCCACAGTCAGGTGGCGAGCTCGGCCAATATGACTAAGGCAAAGCGTTTTATCTCTAAGCTAGTTGCTGAAGGTGGCACTGAGATGGAACAAGCATTGGTTCACGCCTTGCCAATCTCAAGTCATTCAATTGCGCCTCACCTCAAGCAAGTGGTATTTATTACTGACGGTGCAGTGGGTAATGAAAAAGGGCTATTTAACCTTATTTCCCAAAGGTTAGGGGAACATAGGCTGTTTACTGTTGGCATAGGTTCAGCGCCCAATAGCTTTTTCATGGAGCGTGCCGCCAAGTTAGGGCGAGGCAGTTTTACCTATATTGGGAAGGTGGATGAGGTTAAGCAAAAAATTCAGGAGTTAAGTGACAAAATTTCAAGACCGGCTTTGACGGATATTTTAGTGACCTATAGCGATGGTACTGTGCCTGATTACTGGCCTGTCACCATAGGGGATCTATATCAAGGTGAGCCTTTGCTTCTGTCACTGAAAATGCGCGCCGATGAGTCGAGAGATATATGGATCTCTGGCACTATAGCGGGTCAGTCATGGCAAAGACAGTTGTCTTTGGCCTCTACGCTGCGCCCTAATATAGAGCAGGCCTCATTGGGGTTAGATCTTATGTGGGCTAGAAAACAAATTGCTCATTTAGAACTCAATAAACAACCTGTGACTGCGGATAAAGTGAAGAAGCAGGTGACTGGGTTATCGCTGAAATACCATCTTATTTCCCCTTACACCAGCTTAGTTGCTGTCGATACCAGTGACTCATCAGCTGCTTATCAAGATAAAAAACAAGGCCTAGTTGTACCTCATGCGCCCACAGGTTATGGACAAACGCTGCCACAAACTAGTACTTGGCGTGATTTCTACCTGCTAGTTGGCTTACTGATGTTGTTAACGGGTGTTGGCTTGACAATGGGCAGCCGAAAATGGACTTCCCGGCCTGCTCATTCAGGCACATGTTAAGGAGAAAGAGATTGTGACAGGGCTATTGTTAAATGACGCTCTTTGCAAAGAGCATCGCACTCTACGCTCTTTGTCAGTAAAGGCATATCGAGTGTTTTTAAGAGCCTTGATATTCATGGGATTGATATTAATAGTAAAAGGAGGCTATATGCAGGCAAAGGCACATTTTGCACAGTTTTTAATTGAACAGGCATGGGAGAAAACCTTACAAGATAATTTACCCCATAAGCCTTGGCCTTGGGCTGATACCCATCCTATCGCTCAGATGGACATTGATTTGTCTGACAATAGTAAGGGAGTTGATGACAAGGCCACACTTTATATTTTAGCGGGAGCAAGTGGGCGTAACCTGGCCTTTGGACCCGCGATGGTTCTCAGTGGAGCTCGCCCTGGTGAAGTTGGTAATACAGTGATAGCAGGGCATAGAGATACTCATTTCTCTATCTTACAGAATTTACAAAAGGGACAAGTGATTAATGTTGTAAACAGCAGCGGGCGTAAGCTTGCTTATCGAGTGGAGTCGTTGACCGTAGTGCACCAAAGTGAGGTGGATGTAATGGCTCAGACATCAAAGGAGCAGTTAACGTTAATTACCTGCTATCCCTTTAATCAAATCACAGGGGGCGCTCAGCTAAGGTATGTGGTGAAGGCCGCAGTGCTTGCCAGCGAGTCGGCGGTTTGATAAGTGTTTGGGTGTAAAAATAATCCTATTGGGATAAGCTAAAAGAAAAATTAATTTATTTATAGAATAAGGTGTTATAGCCAAAACAATGTTCGAAATATTACCTAAGACACCTATAATAGACTAAGGTTGGATTATCAAACAGCTAAAGGCGCTTATTGGAGTTGGCTGCTATGAAATGGAAGTGGGTGATAATAGGCTTAATCTTAGTATTGTCTGTACCGCTAGTCTCTGCGGAGTCCAGTGATGCGAAAAATAAAGTCACTGTACAATTAAAGTGGCGACATCAGTTTCAGTTTGCTGGTTATTATGCGGCAATAGAGCAAGGTTATTATCAAGACAAGTCGCTTCAAGTGACCTTACTCGAGAGAACGCCTGGCCCGACTCCGATAGACAGGCTTATTCTTGGGCATGTCGATTATGCCGTAGGTGGTGTTGGCGCTTTGGTTTATCGATTTAATGATGTGCCTTTGGTGGCATTAGCGGCAATTTATCAACATTCGCCTTCAGTACTTATTAGTCGTTATCCTGAATTATCCGAGCTTAAGGGCAAGAAAGTCATGCTCAGCCGGGGCGTAATGAACGCCGAAATTGTGGCTATGCTAGATAGGGCTGGTTTAGAGTTAGATGATATCGACCTTATTCCTAGCAATCAGTCGCTTACTGGTTTTATTGATGGAAAAATTGATGCCTATAATGGTTACTCTACCAATGAGCCTTTCTTACTTAATCGAACTAACACAGGGTTTTATAGTTTTAAGCCAACTAAATTTGGCGTAGATTTCTATGGTGATATCTTACTGACCAGTCAACGTAAATTGGATCGAGACCCGCAGCAGGTTAAGGATTTTAGGGAAGCGACGATTAAAGGCTGGCAGTATGCGATAGATAATATCGATGAAACAGTTGATCTTATTTTGACTAAATATAATAGCCAAAATAAGAGCCGCGAGCAGCTTCAGTTTGAAGCACAAGAACTTGTCAAACTGATTTACTCTGACATAGTCCCAATTGGTTATATGAATGAAACTCGCTGGTTAGAGATAGGGAAATTACTTCAGGCAGCAGGTGAGTTACAGCCAGGTAGTATAGATTTATCGGGCTTTTTATATCAAAGCAAAAATCAGAGTCGGTTATCACAATTTATCGATAAGAACGCCAAAGCATTAGCACTATTTTTTGCGTTGACTATCGCAGGTTTGCTGCTTCTACATAATTCTCGACTCAAATTGATTGTACGTCAGCGTACCCAAGACTTGATTAGGGCTAATGAGGCGGCAGAGAAAGAAGCAAGAACCGATCCGCTGACAGGCCTTGCTAATCGGCGCCACTTTTTAGAAGAGGTTGGACGGACCTTAGCTATCGCTAAACGCAATAACTTGGTTTTATCTTTAGTTTATATTGACGTTGATTTCTTTAAGAAAGTGAATGACTCATTAGGCCACGCAGCCGGAGATGAGGCTCTTAAGGGAATAGCGGATATTCTGCGCGCCAATGTTCGCTCAGCAGATACTCCCTGTCGTACAGGGGGAGAAGAGTTTATTGTTATTTGTGTCGAGAAGAGTCTTCAAGATAGTCAGCACCTTGCTGAGCGGATCCGCAAAGAGGTAGAAGAGCACCTTTTTTCTTATCAGAATGATTGGTTTCATCTGACTGTGAGTATAGGGGTGGCTTCTGTAAACGGTGAAGATGATTTGGAGCGAGCGTTAAAGAAGTCCGATGAAGCGCTCTATAAGGCCAAAGTCCAAGGGCGAAACCAGGTTCAACTATGCTAAATATTAACTTCAATTCGGGGTAATAAGTGCTGCAATCTCTTGATATTTATATTACTTCATATATTCAGTCCTCAATATTGCGATTTGTAGTGCTAATCAAGGCCGTTTTAGGCGTTAATAGCTGACCTATTGCAAGTAAAACTAGAACAGAAAAGCGCAAAAATAGCGTTTTTGAGCCGTGCTACTTATCTTGGGCCGAGCTTATTTAGCTACATCGGCGTTTACTTGGGCGAGATTGGAATATGGCATAGCACGTGAGTTCCTAGACCTTGCTGACTTTCAAGGGAGAAATCTCCTTGTAGGATCTCCTCCACCCAAATTTTCATTTGGCTAAGGCGCCCATCACAATTTCCTTGATGAAATAGCGCTTCTAATTGCTTGAGCTGATGTGAAGGCATTCCAATCCCATTATCTTGGATTATCAACGAGATGTGTTCTGCATCATCCTGGCTGGCTTGGATACTGACTTGACGATTATCGGCACCGATAAAGGCATGACTTAGTAGATTATTGACATAGGTGTAGATAAATAGAAACAGATTCCAAGTATTAATATTGACCATAATACGCTCATCGCAATGACAAGTTAAATTGACCTCTTTCGCGTTGAGGCTTGGGTGTAAGATTGCGGATAGCTGAGCTAAGAACAGAGCTAAATTGACGGGCTTAACTGTGCCTTGTTCTTTAGATATTAGGGCTGACATAGTGCGAAGACGCTCTGCTTGTGCAACTAACTCTTCCCTATGTCGGTTGAATTTTTCTTTATCAAGCCTCGATTGGTTGTCGAGTAAACAGATATCGGCAACAATTTTATCCTGTTGCAGCGTATAGTCTTTGATTAAATCAGTAAGAATACTCTGCACTAAGAGATGTGTTTGCTCTGTGACCTGTTTTAACTGCTCGAACCTGACTACTTGCTCTTTT
Source organism: uncultured Shewanella sp. (assembly GCA_947503555.1). Taxonomy (GTDB): domain Bacteria; phylum Pseudomonadota; class Gammaproteobacteria; order Enterobacterales; family Shewanellaceae; genus Shewanella. The sequence continues at coordinate 79,946 of CANNEE010000018.1, read as the reverse complement.
AGTTTGGCGTGCTCCGTCTTGAGTTTATCGGCAGCGGCTTGAGCTTGTTCTGAGAGCTTATGAAGATATTGGTTTTCGGCGGAAATACTTTGATTTTGTTTGATTTGTTCAATTTCTTGTCGCTTCTTAGAGTCAATGCTGACGGCGATGCCACCAATCGCTGTGATCTGATCTTCACTACCTTTAATTACGAATTTATTGAATAAGTAGCACTCTTGGCCATGGGGGGTTGGTAGCCACTCTTCTAGGTAAAGGGCTTGCTCGTTGTCCAATAAGCGGCGCTCGCTTTCATTTAGTTTTTGTGTCAGCTCACTGGAGAATACTTCTCTATCCGATGAGCCTATCAGTCTATGACGCTCTATGCCTATGGTTTCACAGAATCTATCGTTAACTAAGGTATAGCGACCTTGAATATCTTTAAGATAAATTAAACACTGGGAAGAGTTTAGCAAGGTGTTTAACTTATCTTTATTGAGTTGCAGTTCTATTTGAGCCGATTGTTGCACTTCTAATTGTTGTTCTAAGGCAAGGTTACTGGCATCGACACTGGCCATGGCAATTTCCAATTGCTCATTTCGATAGATGAAGGCCTTAGCTAATATACCTATCTCGTCATTTCTCTCTTTGGCGTCTAGCTCTAGCTTGTTCAGGCTTTTGTGTTTAAGGGCGGTAACCATCTGGCTGATAGGACGAATGAAGAGCCTATGCTGAATGGTAAATAGTAGGAGTAGGGCGATTAGTTGCATCAGCAGTAAGGATGTCCCTACCTTCCCAGCAATGATGGTGGCCTGATTTTGTAAAGTCGAAAGCGGACTAACGACGATAATCTTCCAATAGGTGTTAGGCATTAAAAATACTGATACTAATGCCGCTTCGTTAAGAAGAGGGTCTAAGCTCACTTGGTGGGAAAATAGATGTTGTGCTGTTTGCGGCCAACCTCGAGCACCATTATTAATAATGGCAGTCAACATTTCGCGTCGATTATCTGCTAGCTGTAAACTGTCAATCTGCTCCTTAGTGAATACTCTTTGCTGAGTAGCCTGTTGAATGAAGCGCTTATCTGCTTCATTTAGCTGATTTAATATAGGCAGATAATAGTTATATTGCGATGCAAACTGTTCAAAAGGGATAAACTCAAGCTCTCCTTTACTATTTGTTGAAAATAACTTTTTCTCGTCAGGATAGCTGATCAGTTGATTATAGGGATCCAAAGCCATTACATACCCAGGAGTGCCATAAAGGGCTTTTTTAAGAAAATTGCTTAGATTGGCTAAGCTTAAATCGACGGTTGCTGCACCGACAAACTCATGATCCATCCACATAGGTACAGATGTTGTCACCATGGCGGTTTTAGTGTGAGGATCCATATAGGATTCAGACCAGAGTGTGCGACCTCTTGAGTAAAAACGTGTGGGTCGATACCAAGACTCTAAGTGATAGCCGGAACTTAACTCACTGTTGTAATCATTGACCTGAATTAATTTGTGTTCTGTGTTTCTTGCCCAGAACAAGCTATTCCTATGCTTGGTTTTATCAAACGCCCCAGGCTCGGGCCAAATTCCGCCACCGGCAATTAACGACTTTTGGCTCTCTAAATTGAGTATGGTAGGAATAGAGCTAGCCAGTTGTTGGTTATCATAACGATAAAGCTGCCCAAGATTTGCGATAGAGTTGACCAGCCCATCAACTTGAGAAGTGACTTCCTGTAACTTTGCCACAACGACTTGGCCGTTGCTTTTATTCAGTGCAGTTTGTTGCTGCAGTAGCTGCTCTTGCTGAATACTGAGTAGTACTAAAAAAGTACATAGAATGATAAAACAGGCTGTGAAAACTTGGATCAGACCGAATTTGACGGGTAAGCTTTGGGTCCATTTTAAAGGGCTAGAAGTGGCATTATGATTGGCTTCCATTGTCATAAATCACAAGACCCTTTCCTAATTAATAAAGACTTTAGTGTTATAACAGGTTTACTAGCACTTTGCTCGTACTTTGTTCTCAAAATAAAAAAGGCGCACAGAGCGCCTTTTCAATGTGTTGAAAATATTATACTTTTAGCCCAACCAATAGTTGATCTAACTGCTCCGCTGTTGCATGCAGTTCATCACAACCAGAAACAGATTGATTTGCTGATTGTTCAACATCATGGGATTGATTGCGTATCTCCATAAGGTTTGTCGCTATCTCATTGGCGACCGCTGACTGCTCCTCAGCTGATGTGGCTATTTGGGCACTCATTTCAAATACGGTATTGCTGTGATGAGCAATAGAAGCAAGATCTTCACCTGTTTGTAATACGTGGCGCTTACCTTCCTCTGCTTGTTCAACTGTGCGAGCCATGACTTGTGTGAGCTCTCGGCTGCCAGATTGCAACGCTTCGATCATAGTCTTAATCTCAACGGTTGCTGTCTGGGTTCTTCCTGCAAGGGTACGAACTTCGTCGGCGACAACTGCGAAACCACGACCTTGTTCACCGGCACGAGCAGCTTCAATTGCGGCGTTAAGCGCAAGGAGGTTAGTTTGCTCAGAAATTGCGTTAATGGTGGTGACCACTTCATCAATCTTGCTGGCATTATCGTTAAGTGCAGTGACCGCTTCTGCTGCATTAGCAATGTCATCTGACAATACGCCAATAGCACTTACTGTTTGTTCAATATCTTTAGAGCCAGCTTCCACTTGGTTATTAGCTTCTTGCGTTTCACTCGACGACTGCTCAGCATTACGAGACACTTCCTTAACTGCAGCTGTCATCTCTTCCATCGCAGTTGCTAGAGAGTCAAGGTGTTCCCTTTGATTAGCGGCAAGAGCTTGCCCTTGTTGAGCATTGCTTCTAAATGATTGGATGACTTCGCGAATTTGGGTTGTGGCTTGGGATATCAGCGTCACTAAGTTATGTTGACGCTCGACCAAGGTATCGATACTAATTGCTAGTACACTGAACTCATCTTTAACTTCAAAGAAGTTGAGGCGACCAGTAAGATCACCGTCCGCAGCTCGTTTTAGTGCCATGACATTGGTATAAAGCGCCCCGCCGACAAAGGTAGAGATATAGTAGGCCGTGATCAGTATGACTAAAATCATGCTTCCTAATATCAAATAGAGATACAAGCTATCGCTCGATGCTTGTTGATTCTCCGCGTTAGAAACCAAGACTAAGTTATTGAACTTAACTGCGCTGACGACTTGATTTGATTCAGCTACGAACCCACCGCCTTGACGGGCTGCGCGAGCAGCATCCGATGCCAGCTGATTAACAGGAATCAAACGGATATGACTCGGCAATTGATTTACAAAATTTTGTTGTTTACTTTCATCGAGTTGCTTGTAAGCCGTGTCCAGAACTTGAGCGACTTTGTTGTTTTCCGTCACTAATATGTTTTGTTGAGTTTTTGTTACTTGACTCTGAAAATTGATATTAAGCATCCAAGTCAGGACGATCAGCGTCACAATTGGGACGATAGACATGATCGCAAATTTTGTCTTGAGCGTCATATGGATAAGGAACTGATCTACCCAGCGAAATTTAACTTCTTTCATTCTTGCCTCGATAAAATGGCCAGTGTGACTGAATCTACTATCGGTCTGTTACGCTAAATCTTTACCAAAAAATAGATTGCTTGATTGCTTTTTGTACAATAAAACCTTTGCCTGATGTTATTGTTGGAATTTGTTTTAATCTACAGTCTTGAGTTTACAACTTACTAACAAGGCTCGCTAGCAAAACTCAGGTTATATTCTGTGCCTTGATTACGTTTTCTTTAACTTTGGCTGAATTATAGGCGTTATTGCTGCCGTTATCAGTGGGTTTTCATCTAATTTGAAAAAATATTACATCTACTGCCATGCATATCGACCACTAGATTTGAAGCTCAATAGCAATTGGGCTGCAAAAAACGGCCAAAATGATAATTTTTCGAACAAAAATGATGAATTAGCGCTAGTCAAACTCACTAGGCTATCGTAAAATTTCTGTCTTTTGTCCGAGCCAAAAAATTAATCGCACTAAACAGCCATAGTCTGCGTATCTGCAGGCGAATATGCAGTGGAAGAGAAGATGCAGCAGTTAAATGAGATCTTAGAGAAGGCGCTTATCGCTATTGATAAGGCTGATGATCTAAAAGCACTAGACGAACTTCGTGTTGAGTACCTAGGTAAGAAAGGGGAAATCACGGGGATGATGAAAATGATGGGTAAACTTCCTCCTGAGGAAAAACCTGCATTTGGTCAAGAGGTCAACAAAGCTAAACAGGCTGTTCAGCAAAAGTTGACCCAAAGAATTGATGGTTTAAAAGCAGCGGAACTGGAAGCCCAGCTAATTGCCGAGAAGATTGACGTTACTTTACCTGGTAGAAGTGTTGGTAATGGTGGTCTTCATCCAGTAACCCGTACTATTGAACGTATCGAAACTTTCTTTGGTGAGCTTGGCTTTAGTGTTAAGCAAGGTCCAGAAATCGAAGATGACTTTCATAACTTTGATGCATTGAATATTTCTGAGCACCATCCTGCTCGTGCGGATCACGATACTTTTTATTTTAATCCTAAGCTGGTATTGCGTACTCAAACCTCTGGTGTGCAGATCCGTACCATGGAAACCGAGAAGCCACCACTGCGCATTATCTCGCCTGGCCGTGTATACCGTAATGATTATGATCAGACCCACACGCCTATGTTCCATCAGGTAGAAGGTTTGTTGGTTGATGAGCACGTTAATTTTGCTGAGCTGAAAGGGATTCTTCATGACTTCCTGCGCAACTTCTTTGAAGAAGATCTAGAAGTGCGTTTCCGTCCTTCTTATTTCCCATTTACTGAGCCATCTGCGGAAGTGGATGTGAAAGGTAAAAATGGTTGGTTAGAAGTATTAGGCTGCGGCATGGTGCACCCAAATGTGCTGCGCAGTGTCGGTATCGATCCTGAAAAATACTCTGGTTTTGCTTTTGGTATGGGCGTCGAGCGTCTCACCATGCTGCGTTATGGCGTAGATGATTTACGTGCCTTCTTCGAAAACGATTTACGTTTTCTTAAGCAATTCAAATAACGGAGCAAAAATACAATGAAATTTAGTGAATCTTGGCTTCGTGAGTGGGTGAACCCTAGCATTAGCCGTGATGAGTTATCCCACCAAATTACCATGGCTGGTCTAGAAGTTGATGGTGTTGACGGTGTTGCTGCTGAGTTTACCGGTGTTGTGGTAGGTGAGGTGGTTGAATGTGGCCAGCATCCTGACGCAGACAAGTTACGCGTCACTAAAATCAGTGTCGGCGAACAAGAGCTTATCGATATTGTTTGTGGTGCACCTAACTGTCGTCAGGGCTTAAAAGTGGCCGTTGCTATGGTAGGCGCTGTACTACCTGGTAACTTCAAAATTAAGAAAGCCAAATTACGTGGTCAACCTTCAATGGGCATGCTGTGTTCATACAGCGAGCTAGGTATTGATATTGAAAGTGATGGCATTATTGAATTGCCACAAGATGCGCCTCTTGGCAAAGATGTACGCGAGTATCTGGATCTTGATGATGCGATAATCGATGTCGACCTTACTGCTAACCGTGCTGACTGCTTAGGAATGATAGGTTTGGCCCGTGAAGTTGGTGTGCTTAACCGTATTAATACGCAAGAGCCAACTTGGGAATCAGTCACCCCAAGCATTGATGATAAGGTTTCAATCATTCTAGATGCGCCTGAGTCTTGTCCTCGCTATCTTGGTCGTGTCGTTAAGAATGTCAATGTTAAAGCGCCAACGCCGCTATGGATGCAAGAGAAGCTGCGTCGCAGTGGTATTCGCTCAATCGATCCTATCGTTGATATCACCAACTATGTACTGATTGAATTTGGTCAGCCTATGCACGCATTCGATTTGTCTGCGCTGGAAGGCGACATCCATGTTCGTTTAGCCGATGGTAAAGAGAAACTGACGTTACTCGATGGTAATGAAATTACCGTCCCTTCAGATACGTTGCTGATTGCAGATGATGCTAAGCCACTGGCGCTTGCTGGTGTCTTCGGTGGTGAAGCCTCTGGTGTGACTACTGATACCCAAGATATTTTACTTGAGTGTGCTTTCTTTGCACCGCTTGCGATTATGGGCAAAGCACGTCGTCTAGGTTTGCATACAGATGCTTCTCACCGTTTTGAGCGTGGTGTTGACCCTGAGCTGCAACATAAGGTGATGGATAGAGCTACACGTCTTGTGCTTGATATCTGTGGTGGTGAAGCCGCGCCAGTTGTTGAAGCTAAGTCAGATGAACATATTCCAACTGCAAATCAAATTGTACTGCGTCGCACTAAGCTAGATAAGCTACTTGGCCATGTAATTAGAGATCAAGATGTGGTTGAGATCCTTGAGCGTCTAGGTTTTAAAGTTGAAACCCAAGAAGGTCAATGGTTGGTGACGACTGCGACCTATCGTTTTGATATGGCAATAGAAGAAGACTTAATTGAAGAAGTCGCGCGTATCTATGGCTATAACAATATTCCAAATATTGCGCCTGTTGCTGCGCTGAAAATGTCGGATCATAAAGAAGCTGATATTAGCCTCAAGCGTGTACGCAGCATGCTTGTGGCTCGCGGTTTCCAAGAAGCAGTTACCTATAGTTTTGTTGATCCTAAGCTTCAGGAAAGAGTACACCCAGGCGCTGAAGCTATGGTGTTGCCAAATCCTATTTCGGTAGAAATGTCGGCGATGCGCTTGTCTATGTTCACCGGTTTGTTAGGTGCTGTGGCCCATAACCAAAGCCGTCAACAAGGGCGTGTTCGTCTGTTTGAAACAGGTTTGCGCTTTATTCCTGATGAGGCTGCCGAGTCAGGTGTAAGACAAGAAGCTATGCTAGGTGCGGTTATTACCGGGCATCAAAATGATGAACATTGGTCAATGGAGTCAAAAACCGTAGACTTTTTTGATCTTAAAGGAGATTTAGAGGCCATTATCGGCTTGACAGTTTCCGAGTCAGAATTTAGCTTTAAAGAAGCTAAACATTCAGCACTGCACCCAGGGCAATGTGCTGAAATATTGAGGAATGATCGTGTCATTGGCTATATAGGAACGCTTCACCCGAGCCTAGAAAAGCCATTTGGCCTCAATGGAAAAACGATCGTATTCGAACTTGAATTAGCTGCATTATTGCAAGCTAGTTTGCCGCAAGCCCAAGCTGTATCTAAGTTTCCGGCAAATCGTCGAGACATAGCATTGGTAGTAGACGAGAGTGTTGCTGCAAGTGATGTTATGAATTTGATAAGAAAAGTTGGCGAAAATCAGTTGGTTGGCTTAAACTTGTTCGATGTATACCAAGGTAAAGGTGTTGAACCAGGCAAGAAGAGCTTGGCGATAGCACTTACGTTACAAGACAACACTCGTACTCTTGAAGAAAAAGAGATAGCTGAAACAGTTGATTCAGTGGTTTCTGCTCTTAAGACCGAGTTCAACGCATTGTTGAGGGATTAAAGTATGGCACTTACCAAAGCCGAAATGGCAGAGCATCTTTTTGAAACGCTGGGTATTAATAAGCGTGTCGCTAAAGAGATGGTAGAGTCGTTTTTCGAAGAAATTCGTGCGGCCCTAGAAAACGGTGAGCAGGTCAAGTTATCTGGCTTTGGCAACTTTGACCTTAGGGACAAGAATCAAAGACCGGGAAGGAACCCAAAAACAGGCGAAGACATTCCTATTTCAGCTCGTCGCGTAGTGACATTCCGTCCTGGGCAAAAGCTGAAAAGTCGTGTTGAAGCGGCCAACGCGGATAAATAACTGCGGCACTGAATTAGATAAAGCCACTCAGTTTTGAGTGGCTTTGCTATATTCAGCTCTGTCGTTATAGAGAGGTGTTGTTAACCTTCTCCACAGCGTAATGTCTAGCCAACCATTAGAGACTATTACTTGTTCCCGTAATAGCTAGGGTGGTATTTTATGTTTCCGTTATTTCAATCCATGTTTTAACGAGTTTTCAAGTAGCAAGCTTTGACGTTTCAGTCAGGTATTGAGGTTTTCCCTTGGCGTCCAGTAGTAAGTATTTTGATCCAACCTTTCAATTTTCTCTTTTACACCCCAAGTTTTGGCTTAGCTGGATTGGCGTTGCCATCTTAATTTTGTTCGGGATAATGCCTGCTTGGCTTAGGGACCCGATTGCTCGCAAACTTGCGGTCGTGGTAAGGCTGATCGCGGCAAAGCAGCTCAATGTTGCAAGAGCAAATTTGAAAGCTTGCTTCCCTGATAAATCTAAAGAAGAGATAGAGGGGTTAGTTAAAGAGAATGTTGAGCACTTTATCGTGGTGCTACTGGCTCAAGCAGAATTAGTCTTTGGTTCAGAAAAGCTAATTCGACAACGAGTTAAAGTACATGGTATTGAGCATGTTCATCATGTAAGAGCGCAGAACCAAGCCATTATTTTTTTAATTCCCCATGTATGGGGCATTGAATATGGAGGCTTGCGCCTGAATCTTGAGTTGCCCATGGTCGCCATGGCAAAGGCCCATAGGAATGGTTTATTTAATTGGTTTAGCAATCGTATGCGTAGCAGCATGGGTGGTAAGGTGTATAAAAGGCAGGCCGGAATTAGGGCATTACTGGCAGAATTAAAGCAAGGAAATAGTTTTTTTTATCTTCCCGATGAAGATCATGGTGAAGAGAAAAGTGTCTTTGCCCCTTTCTTTGCCACACAAAAAGCCACTTTACCTGTCGTCGGTAGATTATCCCATGCGGGCAATGCACAGGTGTTACCAGTGACTATGGCCTATAACATGAAGGCTAAGCATTTTGATTTAACGATTCGAGAAGCAATAGAACCAGAGTCTATGCAAGGCAAAGAAAATGAGGCCTTGGCACTGAATACTGCCATGGAGCAGACCATTAATGCTTTTCCAGAGCAATATATGTGGTTTTTAAAGATCCTACGTACGCGGCCTAAGGGCGAGCCTTACCTATATTAACAAGCTAATAAAGAGGCCTAGATGGCCTCTTTTTTGATGATTTATTGTTAGCTGCATTATTTCTAACGATTGTAATGTCAAATTGAGTGCTTGGAGTGCTTTAGAACGGGTTGTTTCGCTTGTTTGTTATGAAGTTATAGCGTGTTATGAGATATGCTGTTCAAGGGCTTATGAGGGGCTCTGGTGAGACTAGGTGTTGCTTTGTTTTCGTGAAGATAACCCATCGCTAGTCTATTACAGGGAAACGCTGCACCAGTGCAGGATAGAGGAAGGGCTGAAGATAGATAATAAAAGCGAGACACCAGATATCAACATCTGGTGTCCGCCGTTTGAAATTGGGGGAGATAGTGAGATTAATTAATCTCGACTTTTTCCATTTCTAATTGCTGCAGGGCAATCACAGCTTGGGTGCGGTTACGTACGCCAAGTTTTCTGAATATTGCTGTTGCATGAGCCTTGATTGTGGCTTCGGATACGCCTAAATCATAGGCTATCTGTTTATTGAGCAAGCCTTCGGCAAATAGCTGTAGCACTTTGTATTGTTGAGGTGTTAACTCTGAAAGTTTACTGGCCATCTGATCTGTCGCATCTTCATCCGATACTTCGATAAGCTCGATGCCTTCTGGAAGCCAGATATCGCCATAAAGCACACAGGTTAAGGCTTCGGCTAAGGTTTCCATCGACGCTGATTTAGGGATAAAGCCTGCACTGCCATAGTGAACTGCTCTCGAGATAGTATTGGCGTCTTCATGGGCTGAAATGACCACCACTGGCAATTCTGGAAAGTGGGAACGTAAATGGATAAGGGTTGAGTATCCATGTGAGCCAGGCATCTGTAAGTCCAACAGTACCAGGTCATAGCTGCGACTTTGATCGTCGAGTAGTGATTGTAATGCGTCCGCACAATCTGCTTCAAACCAACTGGCTTTAGAGAAAGCCGTCGCTAATGCTTGACGTAGGGCATTACGAAATAACGGATGGTCATCGGCAATAATAATATTTAAGTTTTCTAGCTTCATGGCTTTTTATGATTATGTTCGTTGCGCTTGAAGATAGTTCAATGTAACAGAAAATGAATCTATATTCCTATGCTTTATTCACTTAGCTAGATAATTTCATTATAAATTCTATAAGCTTAGACTAAAGTCTAATAAGTCAAAGGTTGTAACTGGGAGAGGTTGGACTAGTGAACGGATCTCTTAGAGGGTGGGTGTAGTGAAAAAATAAAAGGCTCTCAACTGAAAGCCTTTTATCATTGTTGATCAAGCTTTAGCTTTATTTATTCTATCCCTAGCCGCAGCGGCTAACTCTCTAAGCAGCTTTTCTGAGTCTTCCCAGTGTAAGCAGGCATCGGTAATACTTTTACCATACTCGAGCTCTGCGCCAGGAATGACCTTTTGATTGCCTTCTTCAATAAAGCTCTCAGCCATGATCCCTGCGATAGCCTGACTACCTGAGCGCATCTGCCCCATAATATCGTCGGCAACGGCGAGTTGCTGTTTATGTTTCTTCTGACTGTTGCCATGGCTAAAGTCAATCACCATGCGCTGAGAGATACCCACAGCTTCAAGCTGGGCTCTCGCTGTCTCAATATCCTTGGCATGGTAATTAGGCTGTTTACCACCACGTAAAATGATATGGCCATAAGGGTTGCCATGGGTGCGATATACCGCCATAGCCCCATCTTTGTCTGGTGAATAGAAGATGTGCGGTACTTTCGCTGCTCTTACGGCATCGACAGCGATATTGATATTACCGTCAGTGCCATTTTTAAAGCCTACGGGGCAAGAGAGCGCCGATGCCATCTCTCTATGAATTTGGCTTTCAGTTGTGCGAGCGCCGATAGCACCCCAAGTGATCAAGTCGGCAATGTATTGGCCGTTCACCATATCAAGAAATTCAGTGGCAATAGGAAGTTTGAGCTCAGTAATTTGCTGCAGTAGATGTCTTGCTTTACGCAGACCTTTATTTGGACTGAAACTACCATCTAGATCAGGATCGGATATCAAGCCTTTCCAGCCAACTATGGTACGCGGCTTTTCAAAATAGACGCGCATTAGAATGCACAGGTCATCTTTTAACTCGTGGTGCAACTTAGCAAGGCGCTGCGCATAGTCCAAGGCTGCTTGGGTATCATGGATAGAGCAGGGGCCGATAATGACAAGCAGGCGCTGATCATCGCCATCTAAAATGGCTTCAACTTCCTTTCGTTGTTGCACTAGGTAATCGGCTGCAACTTGGGTTAAAGGATACTCAGATGCGAGTTGTGCAGGTGAGATGACTTTACATAATAATGAGGTGCGAAGTTCGTCTGTTTTAATGGTCATTCAAAATACCGAGCATAGGTACGGGCACTTAGCCTAAATTGACACGGATTATAACGAATACTGGGGCATAGCACAGTGCCTATTGTGTTATTTATAGACAACTGTGCAATAAATATCGCTATATCTTATGAAATTGCTAGAACATATGGCGATCTAAGCCGGTCATATCCAATATTTTTGTCGAAATTTCTTCTACTGAATGGTTGGTGGTGTTAACGAAAGGAATACGCTCTTTTTTAAATAACATCTCGACCTCTTTAACTTCAAGACGACATTGACGTAATGAACTATAGCGACTGTTTTCCATACGACTTTGGCGAATTTCATGGAGGCGATTGGGATCGATAGTCAGGCCAAAAAGCTTATCTTTGTTGCGCTTTAATGCTTCAGGAAGCTTTAGGTTATCCATATCATCTTCGGTAAATGGATAGTTTGCCGCCTTAATACCAAATTGCATCGATAGATAAAGGCTTGATGGAGTTTTACCACATCTTGAAACGCCCAATAGAATGATGTCTGCCTTGTCCATGTGCTTCATGGTCTGACCATCATCGTTCTCCATAGCGTAATTAATAGCATCGATACGGGCTTCATAGCTATCATTTCCTTTACCATGAGTCCTATGAACCACAGGGCTTGCAGCTATACCTAACTGTTGTTCTAGTGGCGCAACAAAGGTGTTCAAAAAATCGTAATCCAGTCCTTCACTACTGTAAATTATGTCTCGAATTTCAGGATTTACGATGGAATGAAAGACCAAAGGTCTTTCTCCTGTTGTAATAAAACTATCATTTATTTGCTTTATTACAGCTTCTGCCTTGATTGTTGTTTCAACAAACGGAATGGTAAGTGATTCAAATTCTACAGGAAATTGCGATAGTACCGCATGGCCAAATACTTCTGCTGTGATCGCAGTACCGTCTGAGATGTAGAATACTTTCCGTGACATAGTGACCTCTTGTAGTAATAAAATTACAAATAAAATTATACATTTACGCTTTGTGCGGTGGAGTGTAAAATGCTCCTGCCCTCATGTGAAGGGCTACTTAAAATAAAAACTTGCGGAGATAGAACTGTGCAATCATATGTACTCTGGTATCAAGAATTGGGCATGGGTGATGTCAACACTGTTGGCGGCAAGAATGCGTCACTTGGTGAGATGATCAGTAATCTTGCTAATGCAGGCGTTCAGGTGCCTGGCGGTTTTGCGACAACCTCTCATGCATTCAATGAGTTTCTAGAACAAAGTGGAGTAAACCAGAAGATTTATGACATCTTAGACACACTCGATGTTGATGATGTTAACGAACTGGCTAAAGTAGGTGCACAGATCAGACAGTGGGTTATCGATACCCCATTTCAACCAGAACTCGAGCAAGCCATTCGTGAGTCATACGAAAAGCTAGCCTCTGAAACCCTAGATGCCTCTTTTGCGGTTCGTTCTTCAGCAACAGCTGAAGATATGCCTGATGCTTCCTTTGCTGGTCAGCAAGAAACCTTCCTTAACGTAAAGGGTTTTGACGCTGTATTAGTAGCGATTAAGCATGTATTTGCTTCTCTCTTTAATGACCGTGCGATTTCCTATCGTGTTCACCAAGGATATGACCATCGTGGTGTAGCGCTTTCTGCTGGTATTCAGCGTATGGTGCGTTCAGATAAAGCCGCTTCTGGTGTGATGTTCTCTATCGACACTGAGTCTGGTAATGAAGATGTGGTCTTTGTGACTTCTTCATACGGCTTAGGTGAAATGGTCGTTCAAGGCGCGGTTAACCCTGATGAGTTTTATGTTCACAAGCCAACCTTGGCCGCTGGAAATAAGGCCGTTGTTCGCCGAAATATCGGTAGTAAGCTGATTGAGATGGTTTACTCTGATGACCAATCACATGGTAAGCAAGTTAAAATTCAAGATGTTGATTCCGCACTACGTCGTCAGTTCTCTATCAATGACGAAGAGGTAATGGAACTCGCCAAACAAGCCGTTATTATTGCCGAGCACTATGGCCGTCCAATGGATATCGAGTGGGCTAAAGACGGTAACGATGGCAAACTTTACATAGTACAAGCGCGTCCAGAGACAGTTCGCTCTCGCGAAGATGTACAGCTAATTGAGCGCTATCATTTGAAAACTCGCGGTGACGTGATTTCTGAAGGCCGCGCAATTGGTCATAAAGTAGGTAGTGGTACAGCTAAGGTACTGGCATCTATCGACGATATGGACCAAATCCAGCCAGGTGACGTGCTTGTTACCGATATGACCGATCCTGATTGGGAGCCTATCATGAAGCGCGCAAGCGCAATCGTGACTAACCGTGGTGGTCGTACTTGTCACGCAGCAATTATTGCCCGTGAGCTTGGTGTGCCAGCAGTTGTGGGTTGTGGTGACGTTACTGACAAGATCAAGCATGGTCAAGAAGTCACAGTTTCTTGTGCCGAAGGTGATACGGGTTATATCTACGAAGGTAAGCAGGAGTTTGAAGTTGTTTCTTCTCGTGTTGATGCTATGCCTGAACTACCAATGAAGATCACCATGAACGTAGGTAACCCAGATAGAGCATTCGATTTTGCTCGTCTACCTAACGAAGGCGTGGGTCTAGCTCGCTTAGAGTTCATCATCAACCGCATGATAGGCATTCACCCTAAAGCACTACTTGAGTTTAACCAACAAGATGCAGCGCTGCAGGAAGAGATCAATGAGATGATCGCCGGTTATGACTCTCCAGTAGAGTACTATGTTGCTCGTTTGGCAGAAGGTATTGCGACCATAGGTGCAGCTTTCCATCCTAAGAAGGTGATTGTGCGTATGTCTGACTTTAAGTCAAACGAATACGCTAACCTAGTTGGTGGTGATCGCTATGAGCCAGAAGAAGAAAATCCAATGCTTGGCTTCCGTGGTGCGAGCCGTTATATCTCAGAATCTTTCCGTGACTGTTTTGCACTTGAATGCGAAGCGATCAAGCGTGTACGCAATGATATGGGTCTTAAGAACGTTGAGATTATGATCCCATTCGTACGTACTCTTGATGAAGCTGCACAAGTGATTGAACTGCTTAAAGAGCAGGGCCTTGAGCGTGGTAAAGATGGTCTACGCGTTATCATGATGTGTGAGCTACCTTCAAATGCACTATTGGCTGAACAATTCCTTGAGTATTTCGATGGTTTCTCTATTGGTTCAAATGACTTAACTCAGCTGACGCTTGGTCTAGACCGTGACTCAGGTATTATTAGCCATCTGTTTGATGAGCGCAATGAAGCAGTGAAGGCATTGCTATCATTAGCGATTAAAGCGGCTAAGAAGAAAGGCGCCTATGTGGGTATCTGTGGTCAAGGTCCATCGGATCACCCTGATTTCGCAGCTTGGCTCGTTGAGCAAGGAATCGACACTGTCTCACTTAACCCTGATACTGTGATCGATACTTGGTTATACCTAGGAAAAGAGCACGCCTAATTAATTATCAAATTGATCAATATGAGAAAAAAGCCACTTTTTAGTGGCTTTTTTTGTTTATAATACTCGTCACTGTATCAGAATTAAGAAACCGTCGATGTTACCTTTATTATCCCATCAACAAACATTGGAACCTATCTATCTTGCTTATTTAAATGCGCTGGAAAAAAGCGATTTTAGCGGTGATATAGACAGGCGCTATAGTGCACGTTTAGCCCAAGCAACGGATAACTCTGTTTATCAGTTTTTACCTCAGTCTGTGCTGTATCCAAAATCGACTCAAGATGTGCAGCTAATGCTGCAACTGGCAGCGAAAGACGAGTTTAATAAGGTAACTTTTAGCGCGCGTGGTGGCGGAACAGGTACCAATGGCCAGTCATTAAGCCATGGCTTGATTGTCGATGTGTCCCGTTATATGAATCGTGTACTTGAAGTTAACGTGGAGCAAGGTTGGGCGAGAGTCGAAGCGGGTGTGATTAAGGATCAGTTAAATGATGCTCTAAGACCCCATGGTTATTTCTTTAGTCCGGATCTTTCTACCTCAAATCGTGCCACCATTGGCGGTATGATCAACACGGATGCATCTGGTGCTGGCTCTTTAGTCTATGGTAAAACCTCTGATCATGTTTTAGGCCTTAAGAATGTGCTGGTCGACGGCAGCATATTTGATACTAATCCTATTAATATTTCTGGCTTGGAGAATTTAAGCCAAGAGATAGATAACCCTAAAGGCCAAGAATTAACCGCTACCATAGCGCAAATTTGCCGAGAAAAGCGCGACTTGATTATTGAACGTTTTCCCAAACTCAACCGCTTTTTAACGGGTTATGATTTAAAGAATGTGTGGAATGATGACATTAATGAGTTCGACCTTTCGCGCATCATTTCAGGCTCTGAAGGCACTTTAGGCATAGTGACAGAGGCTAAGCTTAATATCACGCCACTGCCTAGCGAAAGAATGATGGTCAATATCAAGTATGACTCGTTTGAGTCTGCGCTGCGCCATGCTCCCTCTTTGGTGGCGGCTAAGGCTACTGTGGTGGAGACGGTTGACTCTAAGGTATTGAATCTTGCCAAAGGCGATATCATTTGGCATTCGGTATCTGATCAAATTCAAGACGTACCTGGCAAAACCATCGACGGTCTTAATATGGTGGAGTTTGCTGGTGAGCTTGAGGAAGTAAAGCAGAAAATCGCGGCATTAACTCAGGTGTTGGATAAGCAGATTATCGATGCCAATGTGGGTGTGCTTGGTTATCAGGTAACAGCAGATAAGGCCAGTATCAATCGTATCTATGCTATGCGTAAGAAGGCGGTTGGTCTGTTAGGCGCCACTAAAGGTGCGCGCAAACCTATCGCCTTTGCTGAAGATACTGCCGTGCCACCCGAGAAGCTTGCTGACTTCATTATGGAGTTTAGAGCCCTACTTGATAGTCATCAGCTGCATTACGGTATGTTTGGCCATGTTGATGCGGGTGTGCTCCATGTCCGTCCTGCGCTGGATATGTGCGACCCTAATGATGAGAAGCTGCTTAAGACAGTATCGGATCAAGTTGCGGCATTAACCCGCAAATATGGCGGCTTAATGTGGGGTGAACACGGTAAAGGGGTGCGTGGTGAGTATGGCCCTGAGGTGTTTGGCGATGAGCTTTATGAAGTATTGCGCGTTGTTAAAGGCCTGTTCGATCCTGATAACCGTATGAACCCTGGCAAGCTGGTAGCGCCGCTTGATAAAGGTGAACTAGTTTATAACGTCGATAGCGCCAAACGTGGCAGCTTTGATAGGCAAATTCCTGTTAAGGTGCGTCAAGCATTTCCCGATGTGATGGACTGTAACGGTAACGGCTTGTGTTTTAACTACAGCCTCTATTCGCCAATGTGTCCTTCGTTTAAGGTGACTGGGGACAGGGTTCAATCTCCTAAAGGGCGTGCGGGATTAGTGAGAGAGTGGCTTAGGCTGCTTGAAGCCGAAGGTGTGGATGTTAATGAGCTGGCCAAATCAAAACCTGTCAGTATTGTTAGTCGTTTGCGCAATAGCTATAAGGCTAAGCAGGAGTACGATTACTCCCATGAGGTGATGGAATCAATGAAGGGCTGTTTAGCCTGTAAAGCCTGTGTGGGTCAGTGTCCTGTGAAGGTCGACGTGCCGAAATTTAGAGCACAGTTCTTTGATATGTACCATAAGCGTTATATGCGTCCGGCTAAAGATTATTTGGTTGGCACCATTGAAGACTCGGTGCAGTTGATGGCAAAAGTACCCAAGCTTACTAACTTCGCCTCACAAAACCCTGTAAGCCAGTGGGTGATAAAAAAAGCCTTAGGTTATGTGGATGCGCCAGCTTTATCTGTTCCAACCTTGAAACAGCGTTTAGATGGTCACGCGTGTCGAGGTTACGATCTTGATGCCCTAAAGAGCATCCCCAAAGCCGAACGCAATCAATATGTGTTAATCGTCCAAGATCCATTTAATACTTTTTATGATGCAGGATTAATGTTGCGCACTGTGCAGCTAATTGAAAAGCTTGGCTTTAAACCTGTGTTGTTACCCTTTAAGCCCAACGGTAAGCCGATGCATATTAAGGGCTTCTTGAGTAAATTTGCGAAAACCGCTAAATCCAGTGCTGACTTTCTCAATCAGGTATTTGCCCTTGGTATGCCTATGGTGGGTGTCGATCCTGCTATGGTGCTCTGTTATAGGGATGAATATAAAGATGCACTTGGAGAGAAGCGAGGAGATTTTGAAGTCAAGCTCGCGAATGAATGGTTGCTTAGCGTATTGGAGCAGTTACCTGCCAAGCAGTTTGATGATAAAGCAGAGACCTATACTTGGCTAAGTCACTGCACCGAATCGACTGCTAAGCCAAATACACCTAAAGAGTGGCAACAGATTTTCGCTCACTTTGGTATCAAGCTTGAGAGTGTTAGCTTAGGTTGTTGTGGTATGGCTGGAACCTATGGTCATGAAACCGTTAACCTTGAAAATTCAAAACAGCTATTTGACCTTTCATGGAAGCAGGTATTGTCTAAGCTAGAGCCTAATAAAGTACTAGTGTCGGGTTACTCTTGTCGCAGCCAAGTTAAGCGCTTCGCTGGATTTAAACCACAGCATCCATTAGAAGCGTTGCTGGCGATTTTAAGCAGAAGTTAGCTAAATCCTGTGCAAAACCATAAAGGTTTTACTAAGCCTTATCTATACTGTTAGAGAGGGTTTGATGGGCAAATGTTTAGCACTATTAAACGGCTAAATTAAGGGAAAGGAACTGAAGTGATATTGCTGTTAGCGCATCAGTCAGTTCCTTGGTGCATAGTTCAATGGAGGTGATATGACGGAAGTAGATTCTAGTGCCGAGTTAGCACTAAAAAATATGACTCAAGGTATTCCATTATGCTCTGAGACTGCGCTATTCAGTATTGATTCCCAAGGGCACTGGCGATATTTAGATAGCCCTCTACCATCTAAGTTTGCTAGGCTGTTTTATTCCATATTGCACTATGTTGATGAAGAGTATTATCTGATTACGCCTGTTGAAAAGGTCAAAGTTCAGGTGGCTAAGGTGCCTCTGTATATTGTTGACTATCTACAGGATGATACTGGTACCATGACTGTGATATCGGCTATCTCCACTCAACATGAGAACATTAAAGTCAGTGACTTTATTGTTGGTGAGCAAGCAATCAGTTTGACTCTTGAAAATGGCCTTAAGGCTGAACTTGGTAGAGCCTGTTACTATCGCTTTATCGAAGAGTTTGTTTTTAATGAAAATAGCTAAGCTCGCTTCAAGTAAATTAGGATTTAGTTGAGTAAAAGACTAGTTTCTTATGTGTTAGGTGATAATATTAGATCAGACCCCGTCAGCTTGGAGGTGCAGTTTGAAACGATATGAAAGCCTAGGTTACTTGGTTTCTCATTTGAATATTGAGCTTCAAGAAGAGCTAGATAGACAGCTTAAACGTTATGGTTTAGATATTAAGCTCTGGCCTGTATTATTTGCCCTCTGGCAGGAAGAAGGGGTGACTCAAACTGAGTTGTCTAAGCGTTGTGATGTTGCAAATTACACTATGACACGCTTGCTGGATCAGTTGCAGGTTCAAGGTTTGATTACCCGTTACCAGGACGCAGATAATCGCCGCGCATTTCAAATATTCTTAACCGATGAAGCCAAAGCACTAGAACAAGATCTTATTTATGAAGCAGAAAGAGTGAATGAAAAATTTCTTTCTCGCTTAAGTTCCCATGAGCAAGAGCACTTTATGTTATTGCTGAACAAGATGAATAAACTTACTCCTCAATAGTCCAGATTAGATGATTCTTGCAGACTCATTCATCTGGACATTTTCTTCTAAAACCATAGAACAAACGAGACTAATACTAGACCGGCTACCAAACTAGTTTGGCTGAGTAAGCGTTGACTGTTTAACAGGTTTTGACTGCCTTGTTTTAAGCTAGCAACTAACTTGTTTTGCTGGTAAATCCTGCACATAAGCTGCTCTGTTTGCGGATCAATCAGTAACTGAAAACGGCAGTTAATTCCGTTACTTAGCTTTACACTATGCTCGCTTGTAAGTCCCAGATTGAATTTGCTCGATACTCTTTGGCCATTGATAAAAAGCTGCTCAAACCCGCTCCAATTACTGGCCTTTAATTCAATATTATTTTGATTTAGATCGTACTTGAAACAGACCATACCGCCACCCTGCGAGTTATTAGAGAGTGTCTAAGTCAAGCAGAGGTATATGACGATTTCCAGTGAGAAATATGAAATATTTTGGTTGAAAAAAGTATCTCTTTGGCGGGGTTGAAAATTTATTTTTTGTTACATCTTGCCCAGTTCAAAAAAGAGAATTGGGCAAGATGGACAATCGATTTATACGATTATTTGGCCGCTTCAATAATGGCTTTTGCCATCTCGTCGGCAACTTCGCCAGTAGGGCGGCTTTGCTCTTCTGCTTGTTGGAAGATCTTCAGCAGTGTGTTGTAGATCTCTTCAACTTTAGCCGTTGACTTGGCGACATCATAATCGTTCTCAAAGGAGACATTAATAATACCGCCAGCGTTAATCACATAGTCTGGCGCATAAAGAATACCCATCTCCTTTAACTGCTGACCATGTCTTGGCTCTGCTAACTGGTTGTTAGCACAACCTGCAACAATAGTCGCTTTTAGCAGTGGTAGAGTCGTATCATTGATGGTTGCACCCAATGCACAAGGAGCGTAAACATCTACATCTTGGGTGTAGATATCTTGCGGTGCGATAACCTTAGCCCCAAATTCATTAGCTACACGGTCCAGTGATTCTTGGTGGATATCGGTAACGATAAGCTCTGCACCTTCTTCGTGTAAGTGTTTACACAAGTAGTAGCCAACATGACCAACACCTTGAACCGAGATTTTTAAGCCTTGGAGACTATCAAGGCCGCGTTGGTGTTTGACTGCAGCTTTAATACCTAGATAAGTACCCAGTGCAGTAAAGGGAGAAGGATCGCCACTCTTACCTTCAAGGCCTGCCATATATGGGGTTTCTTGGTGGGCAATCATGATATCCGATGTAGTGGTACCCACATCTTCTGCTGAATAGTAGCGGCCACCTAAGCTATCAATGAAGCGACCGAATGCACGGAATAGGGCTTCTCTATCTTGGGTCTTAGGATCGGCAATAATAACTGACTTACCACCACCCATGGTGAGGCCTGCTAGGGCGTTCTTATAGGTCATGCCACGAGATAGGCGCAGTACATCATTTAGCGCTTCATCGTCGGATTCATAATTCCACATGCGGCAACCACCTACCGCAGGACCTAAATTGGTGTTATGGACAGCGATAATAGCCTTTAGGCCACTTTCTTTGTCATGACAGAATACTACTTGCTCGTGTTCGTCAAAAGAGACATGATTAAATACAGCCACGTGATGTTCTCCAATGGGCATTTGCCACTGTTTGATGCTATGGGATATCGCACCAAGTTATTATGATAATTTATTGCAGAACGATAGCATTTAGCGGTACTCTCAACCAAGCCTTACTGCGGATTTTTTGTGATCTATGTGGCAATTTTGCTTTCCACTTTACGTTAACGTAAGGTTAAATTGCAGTTACTAGGTGTTTATAGATAAAATATTTTTTGGCGATAAGTTTATAAATCGCATTATAACAATAAGATAGGAAGTATTAATGACTGAACAAGCAGTAGATCAGGCTCAGATGGAAGCTAAGCGTCAGGAGTGGATCAAAGAGCATTTTCAAAAAGCTAATAAGTTTTTAGCGGAGAAGGGGGTAATGCCAAGCAATGTATTAGTCGATGAATGCCGATACCTTGCTCCTTTTGTCGCCATTTGGAAAATTGAATCTAAACAACCTAAAAAGCAGACTTATTGGGTCATGTCAGGTGACTTACCTTCAGATTATGTCGATGTCAGTGTTGCCAAAACGGCACGTGATGCCATGAAACATTTTGCCATGATGTGGCAACTTAAAGCTGAAAATCTACACAGAAGTGGCGTAACTAAAGAGCCAACCCAAGCTCAGTTTGCTAACCTTTTGGTGTCGCGCGCCGAAGATCTTTATCGCTTATCTGAGGATAAGCAACTTTGGGGCGATGAGGCATAAGCCACCGTTACTTTAATTAAAAAAAGCACTTCAATGAAGTGCTTTTTTTATTGCTTGTCACTGAGCTTCACTGAGATAGAACAAGCCTTGATTGATAAGCTCTGTCAGCAAAATTTGTACTTCATGTGACTGGCAAAGTGTGATTGCCTCAAAGTGAGTAAAATACAGCTGCTGGCAAAGTTGATTCATTTCATCCTGGGTTAACTCTGGTGTGGCTATCTCATCACCGTTGATAAATAAACGCTTCTGCAGATCCCCTTGCAATTGAATGAGTTTAACCCCGTCGAGACGTGAGAGTGCTGCGCCTTGTGCTAATGCATCTGTTAACTCGGTAGCGGTTATCGGCTCATCGGGATAAATATCCAGTTCAAAGCGGTTTTGACTTAATAGCTTACCTAGCATGCTTTGATATTGGCTAGGTTCGTTTGCAAGCTCTGCAACTAGCGCCATGATCTCAGCTTGATGAGTTTGGCTGACTTGCCCTGCAGGTGTGTTCTCATCCCTTGAGATAAAACGCTTCTGACCTAGGTTGGCGTCGAGTAAGTGATCGGCGATTTGACTAAATAGCTCTTGCTGACTCGGCGCTCTAAAACCGATAGAGTAGCTTATGGCCTTAGTTAAGGTCTCACCTCTATGAGGATAGCCTGGTGGTATATAGAGAATATCACCCGCTTCCATCACGATATCGATAATAGGCTCAAAATCTTCAATTAGCGGTGAGCTAGGGTCATTGTCTCTGGGCTGATATTGACCTATGTCGCCCACAGTCCAGCGACGGCGACCTTCACCTTGAATAATAAAGACATCATAGTTATCGATATGGGGACCTACGCCACCCTTAGGTGTGGCAAAGGAAACCATTAAATCATCAAACCGCCAGTCGGGTAGAAAGCGAAATGCTTCGACCAATTCTCGGCTATCGCTATGCCAATGGTTGACAGCTTGAACCAGGAGCTGCCAATGATCTTCTCCAAATTGGCCATAATCTTCAAAGGGGCCATGCACGACTTCCCACGAGGTGGGTTTATTGTCCGCTTTCTTGGTGAGCACCACTCTAGATGACACTTCTTGCTCACAGGCAAGCCCTGCCAGCTCTTCGGCTGTGATGATATCTTTAAAGTCATTAAAAGCCTGACGAAAGACTATGGGCTGCTTTTGCCAGTGAGTATTGAGAAACTGTTCTATATCGATATTTAATGAATACATAAAAATAAAAAGCAGCTCATTAGGAGCTGCCTTTCCATTAGCTTATGGAACTGCTTTAAGGGTGAGGGTTATAGCTCATCAACGAAAGCTTCGGCGCGGCCAATATAGTTAGCTGGCGTCATCTGCTTAAGCTCTGCTTTTACCGGATCAGGCAAGGCTAGGCCATCGATAAAGTTTGCCATCTGCTCGGCATCGACACGCTTACCACGAGTGAGCTCTTTTAGCTTCTCATAGGGCTTTTCGATACCGTAACGGCGCATTACGGTTTGTACCGGCTCAGCTAACACTTCCCAGTTTTGGTCCAGTTCATCAAGTAGGTTAGCTTGATTAACCTCAAGCTTTCCTATGCCTTTCAAGGTTGCTTGATAGGCGATAAGTGAATGAGCCATACCGACACCTAGGTTACGCAATACCGTTGAGTCGGTTAAGTCACGCTGCCAACGAGAGACAGGTAGCTTAGCACCTAAATGTTGCATAAGGGCGTTAGCAATGCCTAGGTTACCTTCTGAGTTCTCAAAGTCGATAGGGTTGACTTTGTGAGGCATAGTCGATGAACCAATTTCACCAGCGACGGTTTTCTGCTTGAAGTGACCAAGGGCGATATAACCCCAGATATCTCTGTCAAAGTCGATCAGAATGGTATTAAAGCGAGCGACAGCATCAAATAACTCTGCGATGTAATCGTGTGGCTCGATTTGGGTGGTGTATGGGTTCCAGTTAAGTCCAAGACTCGTCACAAAACGTTGTGATAGCGCATGCCAATCGACTTCTGGGTAAGCCGATAGGTGAGCATTATAGTTACCCACGGCGCCATTGATTTTACCCATGATCTCAACTGTGTTGATCTGGTTAAGTTGGCGCTCTAGACGCACGGCCACATTGGCCATCTCTTTACCTAGCGTCGAAGGTGAAGCTGGCTGACCATGGGTACGCGACATTAGCGGTACACTGCGGTACTCAGTTGCCAAGGCTTTAATTGCATCGACTATCTTCTGACATTCAGGAACTAGTACTTGCTCGCGCGCTTCTTTTAACATCAAACCATGGGACAGGTTATTGATATCTTCTGAGGTACAGGCGAAGTGCACGAACTCATCGATAGCGACTAACTCAGCATTGCCGGCAATCTTTTCTTTAATAAAGTACTCAACTGCTTTCACATCATGGTTAGTGGTACGCTCGATGGTTTTAACGCGTAGCGCATCTTCTTCACTGAAGTTGTCTTTAATGGCATCAAGCAGAGTCAATGCATCTTCACTAAAGGGAGGAACTTCTTCAATATCTGGGCAGCTAGAAAGTAGCTTTAGCCAATTGATTTCTACTTGCACACGGTACTTAGTGAGGCCAAACTCACTGAAAATCCCCCTCAATGAGGCGGTTTTACTTCCATAACGACCATCTACCGGAGAGATAGCTGTTAGTGCGGAAAGATCCATTTGAAGCTCCTTGATGAACTTTACTGTAGTTATAGGGTAAGGCTCTTTTTCGCTATATCGAGAATAGCTTTTCTTGCGAAGACAAGGTGCCTACGCTTGCCTCCTAATTGGCGCCACAGTACTGCACTGCGCATGGCTGAGAGCAGTAAGGCTCGAATCTTGTTTTGTACCGATGTTTGTTGCAGGTGAACTGGATTGCCCGTGATTTGGATTTTAGGCCCAAGTGCGCTAATGATGTCGCTGTAAATACTGGCAAAGTTAGCGATCACCTGCTCGTCGGTGATTTCAAAATGGTGCAGTTGACGCTGCACTTGAGTAAAGCGCTCGGCTAACATGCCTAGGGCGTTGTCTTGGCGAGAAAGTTTGCGCTCAAGAGCAAGAATGCCTACTAGGTAACGAGTGATTTCAACATCTTTTTGGCTGCCATCACCTAATTGATTTAATATCGCCTCATAGCCTGTTCTAAGTGCTGCTTGGCTGCCATAAACCTCTTCGGTACTCTCAGGGTTAGTGATAAGAATACTCTCTAAGCTAGCTTTAAGCTGTTGACTATCGGAGTCACCATGGCGGGCTAATCTTTGTACCTGCATGATGGCCTGCAGTATGCCTGCAAAGGCCATGGCTCTTTCATGTTCTTGGTTGCGCATTATGACTCTCTTATTAGCTCATCAATGATACCGCCGCCGAGACAAACCTGACCGTCATAGAAAACAGCTGATTGTCCAGGTGTGACAGCCGCAACAGGCTCATCAAAAATCACTTCAAGTGTTTGCTCATCGAGGTAGTTGATAGTGCAGGGCACATCTTGCTGACGATAGCGCGTCTTCACAGTGATCTGCTTGCCGTTCTCTGGCCCTTTTCTATCGACCCAATGCAGTTGATTCACTTTCATGCCCACAGACATGAGTCTTGGGTGCTGACCACCTTGGCCGACAATGAGGACATTACGTTTAAGGTCTTTATCTACCACATACCAAGGATCTTCACTGGAGTTTTTCATGCCGCCAATGCCTAAGCCTTTACGCTGGCCAAGGGTGTGATACATCAAGCCTTGGTGAGTGCCTATCACTTCGCCTTCACTGGTTTCAATATCACCAGGCTGTGCGGGTAGGAAGGTCTTTAAGAAGTCGGTAAATTTACGCTCGCCGATAAAACAGATACCAGTACTGTCTTTCTTATCATGGGTAATCAGCCCCATCTCTTTAGCGATATCACGGACTTGGTGCTTCTCTAATTCGCCTACTGGGAATAGTGAACGGCTAATCTGCTCATGACTAAGAGTGTAGAGGAAATAGCTTTGATCTTTGTTGCCATCGACGCCTCTTAGCATCTGGCTTTGGCCGGTTTCGTCACTGCGGCGAACATAGTGGCCCATGGCAATATAATCGGCATCTAAGATCTCATCGGCAAATTCCAAAAACGCCTTAAATTTGATCTCTTTGTTGCACATGATATCAGGATTAGGGGTGCGGCCTGCTTTGTATTCGGCAAGAAAGTACTCAAACACATTGTCCCAATATTCGGCGGCAAAATTAACTGTATGTAACTTGATACCTAGCTTGTCGCAAACGGCTTGCGCATCTTTAAGATCTTCAGCAGCAGCGCAATATTCATCGGTATCATCTTCTTCCCAGTTTTTCATAAACAGGCCTTCAACCTGATATCCCTGTTTAAGCAGCAGGTAAGCTGAAACTGAAGAGTCGACACCGCCGGACATGCCGACAATGACTTTTTTAGTGTGATTTTCCGAAGACTCAGAGTTGAGTGGTGTTGCGTCGATAGATGTCATAAATCCTAAAAACCGTTGAGATTAGATTGCTTACTATTGACTGCTGTGAGATGTGTTTGTGACTTACAGCAAAAAATAGCCAATTATTGCGGTGGCGTATTCTATCATGTCTTAGCTTTGTGGGCTATGGAGATTGTTCAGTTAAGTAGTGCTAAAGGAAAGCGCTTACCTTGCAAGTAATCATTAAGTGTTTTTAAAACCAATGGACTACGCAGCTTGTTGCTAAGCTTTTGAATTTCATCGAGTGTATACCAATTGGCATCGATAATTTGCCGATCTTGAGGCTGCAAAGATTCACAACTGTTTAGTTCAGCGAAAAAAGTAAATCGTACAAAAGCCAAATCGGCTGCGGCTTGAAATTGGTTTATGCTTACCACGCCATCAGGCACAATCGTTAAGCCAGTTTCCTCTTTGACTTCCCTTATACAGGCTTGAGTTAGCGTTTCATTGGCTTCGAGGTGACCAGCAGCCTGGTTATAACGAATTTCGCCCTCTATCGACTCCTTGACCAGCACGAATCTACCTTGGTGGTGAAGAATACAGGCTACAGTGACATTAGGTTTATACCGCTTGGACATAATGATTGACTCTAAGTTTATCCTTGAATGATTTTATATTGAGCGGTATCGATATCATCTAGGCTCCATTTATCTATTTTATAGCGAATAAGCCTAAGTGTTGGGTGGCCAACGTGAGCTGTCATTCTTCTCACTTGGCGGTTTCGCCCTTCACAGATCTGAATTTCTAGCCAAGAGGTAGGAATGGATTTGCGCTCTCTCACCGGTGGCGTTCGTGGCCAGAGCTGTTTAGGCTCAGGGATTAATTTGACTCTGGCGGGTAATGTCGGTCCATCTTTAAGCTCGACACCGTTTTGAAGTGCTTCAATCGCCTCAACTGAAGGTTCACCTTCGACCTGTACCCAATAGGTTTTATAGGTTTTCTTGTTGGGCTGGGTGATTTTAGCTTGCAGCGTGCCACAGTTAGTGAGCAGTAATAGGCCCTCGCTATCTCTATCGAGTCTGCCAGCTGCGTAGACATCAGCAATAGGAATAAAGTCTTTTAGGGTTTGTCTGCCTTGCTCATCGGTAAATTGGCATAACACGTCAAAGGGCTTGTTAAACAACAATATGATGCGGTCTTCTGGTTTGACTTTAGGTTTTTGTTTTAGCGAAGTGCTATTTTTACTCGCAGAGCGATAACCTGACTTACTTTGATATTGTTTGCTCTTGGTTCCAGCTAAGTGGCGCTTATTACGGCTGTTTTTATTTTGGCCTTGATTTTTGTCTTTAGCCGAGTGTGAACGGGAATGGGCCATAGTGATGTAAAAATATGCCTTAACGGTGGTCTTATCTCTACTATTGTATCTATCACTCGCCTTAAGTGGAATTTGAATCTGCCGCTGAATGCTCTATTATGAGCGGCAAAATGTGATCGCGATCGATTAAATGCACAAAGGGTGAGCTTGCTCTGTGAGTTAAAGGTTTAACGATAACATGCACTTAACTAAGGTGTGGTTAAACTGAGTTTTGTCTATTGCCCATTGAATCAAGGACTTTTCTTGGCTGAAATCTATTTGAATTGCAAAAAAAGCACTGAAAAATTACCTAGGGTAATGTAGAGTGCTTCGAACAAAATGCAGGAAGAACAATAAAAATAATAATCTCAAAAAATCATAATTTACAATAAAGTAGGATTAAAAATGAAAGAGACATTATCTACTATCATCTATACAGAAACAGATGAAGCACCGGCGTTAGCGACACTGTCGTTACTTCCAATCATTAAGACTTTTACTGCAGCAGCAGGTGTTAACGTTGAAACGCGAGATATCTCTTTATCTGGCCGTGTGATAGCAAACTTTCCAAATAATCTTACCGAGGAGCAAAAGATTTCCGATGCGCTCGCCGAGTTAGGACAACTGGCAACCAAGCCTGAAGCAAACATCATTAAATTGCCTAACATCAGTGCATCCATTCCTCAGTTAAAAGCGTGTATTAAAGAGCTACAGGATAAGGGTTATGACATTCCTAATTATCCTGATGAGCCACAAAATGCCGCTGAAAAGTCAATTAAAGCCCGTTACGACAAGATTAAGGGTAGTGCGGTAAACCCGGTATTGCGTGAAGGTAACTCAGATCGCCGCGCACCAGGTTCGGTGAAAAAATACGCTCAGAAAAACCCACATTCAATGGGTGAGTGGCACAAAGAGTCTCAATCCCATGTTGCTTCTATGAGTCATGGTGATTTCTATAGCAGCGAAAAGTCTGTCACCATTTCAGAAGCCGTTAATGCCAATATCGTATTGGTTAAAGAAGATGGCTCTGAAAAGGTACTACGTGAGTCACTATCTCTACAGCAAGGTGAAGTGGTTGATACCGCAGTGATGAGTGCTAAAGCGCTGGTTGAATTCTATGAGCAAGAAGTGGCTGCGGCTAAAGAGCAAGACGTGCTGCTTTCATTGCACTTAAAAGCGACCATGATGAAGGTGTCAGATCCTATTTTATTTGGTCATGCGGTTAAGGTTTACTATAAAGAAGTGTTTGCCAAGCATGGTGAACTGTTTGAAGAGCTAGGTGTCGATGTTAACAATGGTGTGGGTGACGTTTATGCCAAGATAGCTAACTTGCCAGAAGCTCAGCGCCAAGAGATTGAATCCGATCTTGCGGCAGTTTATGAGACTCAGCCAGCACTTGCTATGGTTGATTCTGATAGAGGTATTACTAACCTACATGTACCAAGTGACGTGATTATCGATGCTTCTATGCCGGCTGCTATTCGTAGCTCAGGTCAAATGTGGGGCCCAGACGGCAAGCTTAAAGATATGAAAGCGATGATCCCAGATCGTTGCTACGCAGGTGTTTATCAAGAAACCATTAACTTCTGTAAAGAGCATGGTGCATTTGACCCAAGCACTATGGGCAGTGTGCCAAACGTAGGTTTGATGGCTCAGAAAGCTGAAGAGTATGGTAGTCATGATAAGACCTTTGAAGTGCCTGCTAAGGGCGTTGTAAAGGTTATCGATAATCACGGTGAAGTGATTATGAGCCAGAATGTTGAGCAGGGCGATATCTTCAGAATGTGTCAGGTTAAAGATGCACCTATTCGTGACTGGGTTAAGCTTGCGGTTAATCGCTCACGCTTATCAAACACGCCAGCAGTGTTCTGGTTAGATGCTAATCGCGCCCATGACGCGCAGCTTATTAAAAAGGTAGAGCAATATCTTCCAGAGCATGACACTAGCGGTCTAGAGATCCATATTAAGGCGCCTGTAGAAGCAACCCGTTTCTCACTTGAACGTATTAAGCAAGGCCTGAATACAATTTCGGTAACAGGTAACGTATTGCGTGACTACCTAACGGATCTATTCCCAATTCTTGAGCTAGGTACGAGTGCAAAAATGCTATCTATCGTTCCGCTAATGAATGGTGGTGGCCTATTTGAAACTGGTGCTGGTGGTAGTGCGCCTAAGCACGTTCAGCAGGTAGAAAAAGAAGGTCACCTACGCTGGGACTCTCTAGGTGAGTTCTTGGCTCTAGCGGCTTCTCTTGAGCATCTAGCTCAGGTTAATGATAACGCTAAGGCTCAGGTACTTGCCGACTCGCTAGATAGCGCTATTGGTTTGTTCTTGGATAATAACAAGTCGCCACTGCGCCGCGTCGGTCAGCTAGATAACCGCGGTAGCCATTTCTATCTTGCTATGTACTGGGCACAAGCTGTTGCAGCACAAACTCAAGATGCTGAGCTTGCGGCTCAGTTTACCGAGCTAGCGGCAGGGTTAACTGAAAATGAGCAAGCAATCGTTGATGAGCTAAACAGTGCTCAGGGCGATGCTGTAGATCTAGGTGGTTACTATCGTTTAGATTCTGCTAAGTCGGTACCAGCTATGCGTCCAAGTAGCTTACTCAATAAATACTTTGCTTAATAATTGAACTTTGGCCTGCATGAAATGTAGGCCAACATTGTTCTAATAGAGTGAATTTTGAGCAAATAAAAAAGGCAGGTGATAAACCTGCCTTTTTTGATTTGCTCCCACCGGCTCTACTTGGTCGGTGAAATGGCTGAGGCATGCATGCCCTTTGGCCCCTGTTCTACTTCAAATTGCACTGGTTGGCCTGCTTTTAGAGTTCGATAGCCTTCCATTTCAATGGTAGAATAGTGTGCAAATACATCCTCGCCACCTTGATCTGGGCAAATAAACCCGAATCCTTTGGCGTTGTTGAACCATTTAACAGTTCCGCTTGCCATACTTCCACTTCCTTCTGTTGTCTACTTACCAGTAAGATAGAGTGTGCGAGCTTTAACACTCGCTAATAAACAGAATGTAAGTAACAAAAGCTGATGTCAAGTTAAAATTAACATTTAATCAACATGACGATAAATTTTTACCGTCTCAACCTTCAGGATATAGGCTAATATTGAAACATGGGTAAGACAGGAAATATTGAACGTGTAGAAGAGCGCGTAGAATCTGAGGTCGTACCACCTTCGATGTATAAAGTGGTATTGAATAATGACGACTACACGCCAATGGACTTTGTTGTCGAAGTGTTGCAAAAGTTTTTCAGGATGAATGAGCAACAGGCAACCGATGTGATGCTGGCAGTTCATGAAAAAGGCAAAGGGGTCTGTGGTATTTTCCCCTACGGCATTGCAGAAACTAAGGTTATTCAAGTAAATCAGTTTGCAAGACAGAACCAACATCCGTTACTTTGTTCATTAGAGAAAGCGTGAATTTGGTTTACTCTGTAGTTAATTAGGGGGCGCCTATGCTAAATAAAGATCTTGAAGTCACCTTGAATCTGGCGTTTCAGCAAGCCAGAGATTCCCGACATGAATATATGACAGTAGAACACCTACTGCTCGCCTTAATAGATAACCCCTCAGCCCAGGAAGCACTGACAGCCTGTGGTGCAAACTTAGATAAATTACGTGAAGAAGTGGCGACTTTCATTGAGCAAACAACGCCTTTGATTGCCGAACCAGAAGAAGATAAAGAAACCCAACCTACTTTAGGTTTTCAGCGTGTATTACAACGCGCCGTTTTCCATGTGCAGTCATCGGGCCGCAATGAAGTCACAGGTGCCAATGTGCTGGTGGCGATTTTTAGTGAACAGGAGTCCCAAGCGGTTTACCTACTGCGTCGCTGTGATATCACTCGCTTGGATGTGGTCAATTACATCAGTCATGGATTCTCAAAAGAGGACGACAGTGAAAGCCCAGAGCAAGAGCGTATAGAAGATCACAGTGAGTCCAATGAAGAGCGCAGCATGCTAGCTCAATTCACCACTCACTTAAATGAGCAGGCAGAGCAGGGCTTTATCGATCCGCTTATTGGTCGTGAGTATGAAGTTGAGCGTGCGATTCAAACCCTTTGTCGCCGCCGTAAGAACAATCCGCTGCTTGTGGGTGAAGCGGGTGTGGGTAAAACGGCTATCGCAGAAGGTTTGGCTTACCGTATCGTTAATGAGCAGGTGCCAGATGTGATGAGTAGCGCTCAGGTCTTCTCTCTCGATTTAGGAGCGCTGTTGGCGGGCACTAAGTATCGCGGTGACTTTGAAAAGCGTTTTAAAGGCTTATTGAAAGAACTAACTGCTACTGATAACGCTATTTTGTTTATCGATGAGATCCATACCATTATTGGAGCGGGAGCCGCATCCGGCGGGGTGATGGATGCGTCCAACTTACTAAAACCCTTGCTATCTAATGGCTCGCTACGCTGTATGGGCTCAACCACTTTTCAGGAATACCAAAGTATCTTTGAGAAGGATAGAGCCTTGGCTCGCCGCTTCCAGAAGGTGGATATCAATGAGCCATCAGTGGCTGAGACCACTAAGATACTGCAAGGCCTTAAGGCCAAGTATGAAGAGCACCATGGTGTGCGTTATACCCAATCAGCTCTGAGCTGTGCAGCTAGACTCTCTGACAAGCATATCAATGACCGTCACTTGCCCGATAAGGCTATTGATGTGATTGATGAGGCTGGCGCGCGTATGACAATGCTGCCGCAAAGCAAGCGTAAGAAGACGATTGGTCAGAGTGAAATTGAGGCGATTATCGCCAAGGTTGCTCGTATTCCAGAAAAGTCTGTCTCAGCGTCTGATAAAGACACTCTGAAGAATCTTGAACGTAATCTTAAGATGGTGGTCTTTGGTCAAGATCATGCCATTGAGACCCTCAGTGCGGCCATTAGGCTTTCTCGCAGTGGTTTAGGCTCAGATAAGAAGCCTGTGGGTAGCTTCCTATTTGCAGGTCCTACCGGTGTGGGTAAAACCGAAGTGACCAATCAGCTTGCCTCATGCATGGGCATGAAGTTAGTGCGCTTTGATATGTCTGAGTATATGGAAAGTCATACCGTCTCTCGCCTTATTGGTGCGCCTCCAGGCTATGTTGGTTATGACCAAGGTGGCTTGCTGACCGATGCTGTGATTAAGAACCCTCATTGTGTTGTGTTACTCGATGAGATTGAGAAAGCCCATCCAGATATCTATAACTTGTTATTGCAGGTGATGGATCACGGTACGCTAACCGATAACAATGGTCGTAAGGCGGACTTTAGGCATGTAACTTTAGTTATGACCACCAACGCGGGCGTACAAGAGACTGTGCGCAAGTCTATTGGCTTTAGGCAGCAAGATCATAGTCAAGATGCGATGACTGAGATTAATCGTGTTTTCTCGCCTGAATTTAGAAACCGCTTAGATTCTATCATTTGGTTTAACCATTTAGATATGACAGTGATTGCCAAAGTGGTTGATAAGTTCCTTGTTGAGTTGCAAGCTCAGCTTGATGAGAAACGGGTAACCCTAGATGTTAGTGAAGAGGCGTTGCTCTTCCTCGCCGATAAAGGCTATGACAAGGCGATGGGAGCACGTCCTATGGCTCGAGTGGTAACAGACTTGATTAAACGTCCGCTAGCCGATGAAATTCTCTTTGGTGAGCTAGAGGCGGGTGGTATCGCCCATATCGATGTCAAAGAGGGTGAGCTAGTGATAACACCTGAATGCACCGAGAAGGTTTCAAGTTAAGCAATACAGTTAATGCGTTACCAAAAATGCCCTCAATATGAGGGCATTTTTATTGTGCAGATTCGTGATTGTGTTAGATGCTTTCGAAATAGAATAACTATTAACATCTATCATCTGCCTTGCCTACGAGGCATTGAATTCCCGCTGAATGATCACATATTTAGTGCGATTGGTATTAGTCACATTAAAGATTAGGCACAAAAAAACCGGCTCAGGCCGGTTTTTTAATATTCAGAGGCTAATAATTAGCGTGCGCGGAAGACGATACGACCTTTGCTTAAGTCGTAAGGAGTCAACTGTACAGTAACCTTGTCACCGGTAAGAATACGGATATAGTTTTTGCGCATCTTGCCTGAAATGTGTGCAGTCACAACATGACCATTTTCAAGTTCTACGCGGAACATTGTGTTTGGCAAGGTTTCAAGGATAGTGCCTTGCATTTCAATGTTGTCTTCTTTCGCCATTAATTAGTTATCCCATTAGCCTTCAAATATAAAAACGGGCGTATCATGCCCCAAAATCTAGTCGCTGTAAAGCTTAGCCTTCGCTATTCTCACAATATTGCCACCCATGGTCAGATAATATCTCGTAGGGGCGGTAGCCACGCTTGTAATTCATCTTACGATTTTCATCTACTTGATATCCTAGATAAAGGTACTCTTTGGCCATTAACTGAGCAATACGACATTGGATTAATATCATATAAGAGCCGAGAGAACGTTTTTCGAGATCAGGATCAAAATAGCTATAGATAGCCGATAGGGCATGGGGCGTATTATCGGTTACAGCCACCGCAACCAACTTATCTTCTTTATAGAGCTCGATAAACATGGGCTCTAACCAGTTACAGAACAGAAAGTGTTGATACTGCTCCTGTGTTGCTGGATACATAGGGCCATCTTGATGTCGCGTATCGACATAGCGTTTATAGAGCTCAAAGTGGCTTTCTGTCGCTTGGTTAGTGATTTTATAGTGTAGATCCCGATTATTCTTAAAGGTGCGCTTTTGGCGTTTTGAGTGGCGAAATCGATTAACCGGAATGCGAATGGGTAAGCATGCATTGCAACTTGGGCAACGAGGCTTGTAGACAGAGCCGCCACTGCGCCTAAAGCCTAGGGCGAGCAACCTATCGAACAAGGCCGCGTCAAGGTTGTGCTCTTGAATAACCAGCAGCTGCTCCTGCTTATTCGCGATATAAGCACAGGGGTAAAGCTGGCTGACGCCTATGGCGATGTTGCGAATATCAGATCTCAATGGCCACCTCGGTCTTCTCCCAAGAGTGTGGGCAAGGTACCTTGTCTCTAAAACGTTTTAATAGTTTTAAAAAGTCATCACGCTTTATCGCTTTAGCCCCTAAAGAGTCTAAGTGAGGATTCATCACCTGCGCATCGATAAGTTTAAAGCCCTTTTTTAGTAGATGTTGGTGCAGCGCTATCATCGCAGCTTTAGAGGCATTAGTTTGAGTATGAAACATAGACTCGCCGCAGAATACCTGACCTATTGCTAACCCATATAAGCCGCCTACTAATTCGCCTTGCTGCCACACTTCGAGTGAGTGAGCGTGGCCTTGCTGGTGCAGCTCCAAATAAGCCGACTGAATATCCGAGGTGATCCAAGTGCCATCTTGATTGCTGCGAGGGGCAGAGCAGCCAGCCATAACCTGTTCAAAGGCTTGATTTATCGTATATTGCCAATCTTGCTTTTTGAGGAACTTTCTCATGCTACGGCTTATCTTAATACTACCAGGGACAAAAACCGCTCTAGGATCCGGCGACCACCAAAGAATGGGGTCATCGGCGTTAAACCAAGGGAAAATACCTTCGTAATAGGCGGCAATGAGTCTAGCTGGTTGTAGATCGCCACCAATGGCCAGTAAACCATTGGGATCAGATAATGCGTACTCCGGTGAAGGAAAACGCTCGAGTTCATGATTTAGAAAGGACAGAGAGTTCACTATGGCGTATATTCGTTTTAAGACCTTCTTATAATTTAGCGGAAAATTGATTATGTGGAAACCTAGATTATCCCTGCTGTTATTGGTTTTGTCCCTGTTTACGGCTCTGGCTCACGCAGGCTATGAGCGAAATCAAGCCGTTCCGGTCGAAAAGGTGCTTTATGGTGAAATAGAGTCGGTTCGGCATATCACCGAACAAGAGTTGATCCAAGATAGTCATTCAGGGTGGAAGACTTTTGGTGGAGCCTTGTTAGGGGGCGTAATAGGTCATCAGTTTGGCGGTGGCAGTGGTCAAGATGTGGCAACGGTATTGGGCGCTATGATAGGTGCTGGCGTGGCTCATAATGCGGCAACTCAGCCAAGATATATAGAGTATCGTTTGGTTGAGCTGATGATTAAGCAAGAAGATGGCACTCAGGTGATGGTTATCCAAGACAGAGACACTAATATTAGTTTTGCCGAGGGTGATGAGGTTAGGGTGGTATATTTGGTTGGTAGTGTCAGGGTCGACCCTGCGATGTAATTGGTGAGCAAATTCAGATAGCCTGAAAACAAAAAAGAAGCTGATTTAGCTTCTTTTTTGTTTGGTTTTTTATTTGCGTAACTGAGGCAAATATTAGAAACCGCGTGGTAGTGTCGCTTTACCCTTAGCTTCGGCAAGTTTAGCGCGCCATAGCTGCTTAGGCGTCATGCCGCCACTGACATTTTCGGTTTCTTTTTTAGCAGCTTTCTTAGCTGCTGGCTTAGCCTTAGGGGCTGCCTTAGTTTCTTTCTTTGCTTCAGCTTTCGGTGTAGCAGGTTGAGCATCTGTAAGTTCAGCTAGCATAGTTTCTAGCTCGCTAAAACGCATAGACTTACCGCCATCGATTTTGTACCAGCTGCCTTTTTGCTCGATAGATACGGCTTTGTCCTCTTTCTTAGAAAGAGCCGCTTCAAGTGCGCTGATAACTTCTTCTTTGGTCAGTTTTGACATAGTTGTAACCTGTTATATTTGTTGGTTGCTTAACAATTTGGCGCAATTTTACTGGTAACTGGCTTTAAATGTCCAATTTTCAGCTAAATTGGGCTGATTTCAGTGATGTTGCTTGCTTGTTGCTGGCATTTTGCACGCCATCTCACAGAGAAAAGAGCTTTTTCTTTGGTCGAGTGTAACACTCAGCATGGGCTAAATAAGTACGCCAAATCTTCTTTATCGGAATAAGGCGACCACGAGGTAAGCAAAATAAGTTGTGCTAGATAATCAGGCGTTTTTATTTTCTGACGTGGTTTTACGCAGTGGCTTTGTTGGCATAAAAAACTCACAGGCAGAGCGTTTAGCATCTGTGGGTTGATCCCAAGCCGCACACAAATCCCTATAGTTATCGCTCGCTCTTGCAAACTGTTTGCATTGGCCACAGTACTTCATTCTGACGCTCATTCAATGATTAAAAACTAGCCACATACTATGACGAATAGGGATAGAATTCAGAAAAATGCGCCGGATTTGTGATCTGCTAACACCAAAGAAGGCTGAGCAAGATAACGGTCATTATGCCTAATGATTAATACGTTATGAAATACAAAGTGGTGGAGCGACTTCAACAGTTTGATTGTTACCTTTACTTCATCTGACTTAGTTTTTGACAAAAACTTGTTTACTTAGCCGATAGCAAGTTTCAAGTATCTTTTTAATTGGCTTCATTAGGCTTAGTCATTATTTTTTTAGTTTATGGATACGACTAGCTTCAATGTTATTAATTGCTTGCAGCAGGCTTAACGTGCAGATACTAGTGAGGCACGCTGCGAGTACATCCGTGTAAGCTCGACGGTGGCGTCCATGCCACCAACGGCCTCAAGCGTATCTGCACCGGATTATTCATCTCTTCGATTAATCAGTGTTAAGTATTCCCTAGCTCGAAAATGGACAAAAATGAGTTAGATCAAGAGCTTTAAATGCCTATATGTGATCCATTAATTGGGGTAGTGGTTAACGTTATGGTATTTTAACTTTCAGCTTTTGTTGTTGCCATGGATGATATGAATACCACACTTTCAAGATACAGAGACATTGTTCTTTATTCACTATTTTCCGCTACTATTTTATATGCACTAGGTTCAACCAGTGTATTTGCTGTATTAATAAACTCTGGGTTAACAGCGTTTCAAAAAGTGGATGCTGCGTTGGCTGACTGGATACCATTTCAGTGTATTTTTCAGTTTTTTGGTGGCATAGCAATAACTCTGCTGTGTTCATCACTCTTGATTTATCATCCGAACAGGCCGCTTATTCCAAGTCTGCGTTATCCACCGTTAACCTTTGCGGTGTTACTAGGTGGTGTGGTGTTCTCATTGTTGATTGGCGCAGGCGCTTTTTTCTCACGAGAACTGGTCTTAAGCTACATAGGTTTGATTTTAGGGTTGAGTTTTACACCTATTTGGCATTTTGTTAGAGATGTAATTAGTTTTAAAGCTGAGACCGCTGACGACAGTGCACCTAAAACCCTAAGAAAAGAATTAGACGAAAATCAAGTGAGGACGGTTGAACTTCTACATCAAGACTTCAAAGAAGAAAAAACAAATCACCGGGTGGCTATTTGTGGCCCTTTCGGAGTAGGTAAGAGCAGTATCATCAATGTGTTTGCAAATGAGTTGGAACAAAACAATCCACAACAACCTTATCTTCGCTGCAATATCGATTTATGGGGCGTAGAAACGAAATCCATTGTTGAGTTTGTGCTGGGTGAAGTGGTTAATACCATAGCAAAGCGGATTGATATGAGTGGTCAAAAAACTCTACCTAAAAATTATTTAGCAGCAATGGCTGAAGGCGGTAGCGGGCTGAAAGTTATATCATTGTTGTTGACCACTCATTCAACTCCAGAAGCGCTATTTCGAACACTCAGTGATATTTTACGCACAACCAAGACTCACTTAATCATCACCATTCAAGATCTCGACAGAAATTTAAATGCAGAGCATAGCCTAAATGTACTAGCGGGTATGTTAGAGAGGTTGAAATTACAACCTAACATTTCTTATATTTTTGCTGCGGAAAATACACCTGCTTTTTCTGAAAGCATAAAGCGGGTTTGTAATAAGCACATAGATATTGCTAAACCTGCTCACTTTTCAAAGATTGTTGAAATTTCAGATAACTTAATTTCTGATTTACCTGAAAAATACTATGAAACCTTGGGTAATAACAGTAGTAAAAGTGAGCAGTTAATTGATTTACTCATACATTCTTATCGAGATTTACATCGGTTTGAAGATAAAGTCACAAGTTGCTGGCAACACCTCAAAGGTCAAGTTTGCCATTCTGATTTAATGTTGATGATAGCTTTGAAGGAAAATAATCGTTTAATTTTTGATGTGTTAGTTACAATTTTTCGCGGAGAAATAGAAGGTGAACTGACCGTTAATCGTTTAATCAACAAGCATTTCGAAAATAAACCTGCCAGTGATATAAAAATACTAGAAAAATCATTACTACATTTTGGCTTATTAAAAACAGGGCTCGAGCTCATGCAGCCTGTTGGCGATGACACGGCATTCTATGATAGAGAACTGCTGATGTCTAAAGAACAAACAGCTCTAGCGATAACGGATCTTCGAATTGAAATTATAGTTGATGGTAACATGAGAGGGAGTGATTTTGATGTGTATTCAGCCTTTAAAGTTTTTGACTCATTGTCGGATGGCAAGGAAAAAGAAATTCAACATTTTATTTCTCAGCTTGATTTACACTTTAAAGAAGACTGGTTGAGGGCATATGACCTTTTTGGGGCTCAAATGCTTTACTCAAAAATTAAAAATGCCGATGCAGCAAAAGCATTAATGGAACATTTTATAGGGTGCGAACCAGCATTAAGTCATCAATTACTGAAAGGACTTATGATTCGAAAACCTGACTGTGCAGAAAATAGCCATTTATTGCATTATCTAAATAGCTCTGTGTTCGTCGATGACTTCTTGTCCTGGCTAAATAACTTTAACGTTGAAACAGTATTTGATGTTTGTAAGGTACTTAAGCATTTAAATCTTTTAAAGAGCGGAAGAGAGGTTTTTTCTGACATTGATACGTTAAGCATTATGGAGTCCATCATTTCAAGAATTACTAGTGAACAAACATCAATGTCTAAGGCTGTTTTGCTCAGTGCTTTTCATAGTTTTGACAGTGTTTCAATCAGCTTATGGAGCATGTTGTCTGAAAACGTGTTAAAAGAGGTTAAGACAGTGTTGAATAGCATTGAACCTAGCAAAATTGAATCAGAATTCATTTTACTTTGGGGTTATGTAAACTATGGTATAGCACTTGAAGATAATAAAGTGCTGAACAACATAGAAACAGCACAACAGTGTGTTGATGAGTCACTTAAGCTTAAGGAGCATAGTTAATAATAGCTCTATTTTGACTCTGAATTACAGCCCCCTAGTTCTGTCGCTGGCTCGTTTTGGGGCATAAACGAGTCACAACTAGGTTGTTTGTTCGCACAAATCTCGACTGATTGCGTCAAGACCATGGATTAAGAAGGCTTGCCTTTTTCGTGATACCCCTTTCATCGAGACACCGTAAATAATCTGACTATCATGGAGGATAGGAATGCCAATATGTGTCGGGAACATTTTTGGCGCTGATGGTTCAACAACCCCTTGGGAATCGAAGGGAAGAGTGTCCTATAAAAAGCACATTTTGACAGCGAAAAGAGCTGATAACAAAGCTATTGTTATCAATCGCTTCACCCTGTCTTCACTCCTTGTTAGACTGTTCAACATTATTCTAATCACTAATTATCTTGAGGTGTATTGTGAAGCGCGATGCCTTAGTTGAATACCTAAATACCTTTCTGCAGGTCGATAAGTTTAAAGATTATGCCCCTAATGGCTTACAGGTCGAAGGTAAAGAAAAGGTCAGCACCATAGTGACAGGGGTAACCGCTTGTCAGGAGCTGATTGAAAAAGCGATTGCGCTTAAGGCCGATGTACTTTTGGTGCACCATGGTTTTTTTTGGAAAGGTGAGCCGCCTGTGCTAACTGGCATGAAAGGGCGCAGAATTAAAGCTCTGATGAACTGTGATATCAACCTGCTTGGCTATCATCTGCCGTTAGATGCCCATCCTATGCTGGGTAACAACGCTGAACTGGCACGTCATCTTGATATTAGCGATGCTGAAGTGGTTGAAGAGATGGGCGATGGCTTGCTGTGGCAAGGACGTTTAGATTTGCCGATGAAAGCGGAGAAATTTGCCGCGCGTCTTGCCAAGGTACTCGATCGTGAACCTTTGCATATTGGCGCTAAATCCGGCGATATTAAAACGCTGGCTTGGTGCAGCGGTGGTGCTCAGGATTATATCGATATGGCTGCTAAGTTGGGGGTCGATGCCTTTATCAGTGGTGAAGCCTCTGAGCGTACCTATCATAGTGCGATAGAGCAGGGGATCCACTACTTTGGCGCGGGTCACCATGCAACTGAGCGTTATGGTATTCAAGCCCTCGGTGAGCATCTAAAACGTGAATTTGGTTTAACCCATCACTTTATCGATGTCGTAAACCCGGTTTAGAAATTTCCATTAGTCGATGAACTTGGCTTGTGTGCGACGAGTACTCTTCTCGTCGTTTTTTTAGGTTAGATTGCAAGTATTAGCACGATTGTGACCGTCCATGAAATGGACGTCATGGTCGAGCGTACAAGGACGTATTCACAGCGTGCCACATTAGTGGTGATACATTGCTTATATCTATTCTTCGTTAAGTCTGATTTAAGCTGAGATTTACCTAACTAGCCTTCATATGTATTTGATGGATAGAAACTAAAAAGCCGTACTTGCTAGTGTTAATAGCAAGTACGGCTTTTTATATTATCTATTTGTGCACGGCTCGGTTAAGAATTACTTAACTCGCATACCAGGTTGAGCCCCTTCGTGTGGCTCAAGGATCCATAAATCTTTCTTACCTGGGCCTGCAGCAAGTACCATGCCTTCTGACATACCAAAGCGCATCTTACGTGGTGCTAGGTTTGCCACCATGACAGTGAGCTTGCCTTCTAGATCTTCTGGTGCGTAGGCTGACTTAATGCCTGCAAAGACTTGACGCGTCTCACCGCCTAGGTCGAGTTGCAGTTTAAGTAGCTTATTGGCTTCTGGCACATGCTCCGCTTTGGCGATGCGGGCGATACGAAGATCTAGCTTAGCGAAATCATCAAAGCTGATCTCATCTGAGATAGGATCTTTATCAAGCTCAGTTTCGGCTGGCTTCTCAGCAGCTAAGCTCTCTTTAGATGCTTCGGTAATCGCTTCAATCTTCTTCATATCCACGCGTTGCATCAGTGCTTTAAACTTAGCAATTTCGTGACCTGTTAGATCGGCATTGAGTGACTCCCAAGTCAGTTCTAACTGCAAGAAATGCTCAACATCATCGGCTAGTTTAGGCAGCACAGGCTTTAAGTAAGTCACTAGAATGCGGAACAGGTTAAGGGCGTTTGAGCACACTTCATGGGCTTGAGCTTGCTTATCCTCTTCTTTAATCAGTTGCCAAGGCGCTGCATCTGCTACATAGGCGTTCGCTAGATCGGCAAGAGCCATAATTTCACGCATCGCTTTACCAAACTCACGGGTCTCATAGTACTCGGCGATTTGATCTTGTTTGGCTAAGAAGGTGTCGCTAAGGCTGTTATCTTCGACTTTAGCTAGCTTGCCGTCGAAACGCTTGCTGATAAAGCCTGCGGTGCGAGAGGCTAGGTTGACTAGCTTACCAACAAGATCTGAGTTTACGCGCTGGGCGAAATCTTCGAGGTTAAGATCTAAATCGTCAATGCGGCTGCTCAGCTTGGCTGCGTAGTAGTAACGCAAATATTCTGGGTCTAGGTTATCTAGATAGGTTCTAGCCTTAATAAAGGTACCCTTAGACTTAGACATCTTGGCACCATTTACTGTCACATAGCCGTGGGCATAAACACTGTTTGGTTTACGGTAGCCTGAGCCTTCAAGCATGGCTGGCCAGAATAGGCTGTGGAAGTAAACAATGTCTTTACCGATAAAGTGATACACTTCTGCATCTGAGTCTTTGGCCCAGAAATCATCGAAGTTCAAATCATCACGCTTATCACACAGATTTTTAAATGAGCCCATATAGCCGATAGGTGCATCTAGCCATACGTAGAAGAACTTGCCCGGTGCATCTGGAATTTCAAAGCCAAAGTAAGGCGCATCACGGGTAATATCCCACTGCTGAAGGCCTTGCTCAAACCATTCACCTAGCTTGTTTGCCATCTCACTTTGCAGTGAACCTGAGGTAGTCCACTCTTTTAACATGCCTTCAAAGGCTGGCAGGTCAAAGAAGAAGTGCTCGGTATCTTTCATTACCGGTGTGGCGCCAGAAACTGCAGACTGAGGGTTAATCAGATCGGTAGGACTATAGGTGGCACCACAGCTATCACAGTTATCGCCATATTGATCTTCAGACTTACACTTAGGGCAGGTGCCCTTAACGAATCTGTCTGGTAGGAACATAGATTTTTCAGGGTCAAATAACTGAGAAATCTGTTTAGTCTTGATATAGCCCGCATCTCTTAATTTGATGTAGATGTTTGATGCTAACTCACGGTTTTCGTCACTGTGAGTACTATGGAAGTTATCAAACTTAATATGGAAATCGGCAAAATCCTGCTGATGTTCAGCGTTGACCTGAGCGATCATCTCTTCTGGCTTCATACCTAGTTGCTGTGCTTTAAGCATGATAGGCGTACCGTGAGCATCGTCGGCACAAATGTAATAACACTCATGGCCTCTTAGCTTTTGGTAGCGAGACCAGATGTCGGTTTGAATATACTCAAGCATATGGCCTAAATGGATAGGTCCGTTTGCATAGGGAAGTGCGCTGGTCACTAGAATTTTACGTTGTGAATTTGCCATCTTTTCTCAAATCATTCATGGGCCCAAAAATATTGGCATAGATACTAACCGATAAAAGCACAATTTTCATTAAAATAGCGCTTAACTGGGTTAATTCTACGCTAATGTTTTTATCAATTTCTGGTACAATTAGCCAAATTCATCCCAAGAGGTAGTCATTTTGTCTTCAAGTCAGCAAGATTATCGTCTTAGTGACGATCTTCTCGAGCCAGTTTTGGCCATTCTCGAGGCCTTCCAAGACCCCTATTTAAAAACCGGTTTAGTCAGTGCCAATATGGTGACAAAACTTGCCATTGAAGGTAAAAGACTGCAGTTAGGTTTAGTCTATCCCTACCCATGCCAGACACAGTACCGTGATACGGTTATGGCGATTACCAATAAGCTTGCAGTTTTAGATGCTATCGATGAAGTCGAGTGTGAAATCGATTTTCAGCCTAAGCACTTCTCCGCTATTGCCAATGCCAGTCCGATCCCAAATGTGAAGCAGGTGATTGCCGTGGCTTCAGGTAAAGGTGGAGTGGGTAAATCGACTACCTCGGTTAACCTTGCACTGGCGTTAGCTGCAGAAGGTGCCAAGGTGGGTATTCTCGATGCCGATATTTATGGGCCGTCGATTCCAATCATGCTTGGGGTGCCTAATTTCCGTCCTGAGTCGCCAGATGGCGTGCATATGACAGCAGCGTTTGCCCATGGTATTTCAGCCCAATCTATCGGCTTTATGTTGATGGATGATGAAGCTGCGGTATGGCGTGGTCCTATGGCGGCAGGCGCTTTGGCGCAATTGCTCAATGAGACCCAGTGGCCCGAGCTTGATTACTTGGTGATAGATATGCCGCCGGGAACTGGCGATATTCAATTGACGCTTTCACAAAAGGTGCCAGTTAGCGGCGCTGTGATAGTGACAACACCGCAAGATATTGCAACAGCCGATGCTAAGAAAGGGATCACCATGTTTAACAAGGTGAATATTCCTGTATTGGGTATTGTTGAGAATATGAGTTTCCATGTTTGTCGTGAATGTGGCCATA
Organism: uncultured Shewanella sp.; assembly: GCA_947503555.1. Taxonomy (GTDB): domain Bacteria; phylum Pseudomonadota; class Gammaproteobacteria; order Enterobacterales; family Shewanellaceae; genus Shewanella. The sequence goes on along the minus strand of CANNEE010000018.1, from coordinate 36,329 downwards.
AAGAACATCCATTTGGTAGCCAAGGTGGTAGCCAAATTGCTGAGCGTTACCAAGTGCCTTTATTAGGGGCGCTGCCGCTCAATTTATCTATCCGCGAGGATGTGGATAAGGGCAATCCAAGTGTGATTGCCGACCCAGACAGTGAAGTGAGCGAAATTTATCGCGAGATTGCGAGACGAGTTGGTGCTCAATTGGCATCAAGTCAAGTTCAACCCAGCGTATCCATCAGTGTGTCAGAAGACGAGTAAGGTTTAAAAACATGAATTCACAGCAATGTGTCATTATCGGTATTGCAGGGGCATCTGCTTCAGGAAAGAGTCTTATTGCCAAGACAATTTTTGAAGAGCTATGCCGTGATTTAGGAACAGATCAGATTGGTGTTATTGCAGAAGATGCTTACTACCAAGATCAAAGCCATCTATCGATGGAAGAGCGTGTTCAAACTAACTATGACCACCCTAAAGCCTTAGATCATGAATTGTTATGTCAGCACCTGGCTCAGTTAAAATCGGGGCAATCTGCTCAGATCCCATGCTATAGCTATGTTGAACATACTCGTACCGATGAAGTGATCGATATGACGCCTAAGAAGGTGATCATTCTTGAAGGTATTCTGCTACTGACAGATCCTGCTCTTAGAGAGATGATGGATGCAACAGTATTTATGGATACACCGCTTGATATCTGTTTCCTTCGTCGTTTGACCCGTGACGTTGAAGAGCGCGGTAGAACTATGGAATCTGTGATTGCCCAATATAAAAAGACGGTACGTCCTATGTTCCTACAGTTCATTGAGCCGTCGAAGCAGTATGCCGATATCATTGTGCCTCGCGGCGGTAAAAACCGTATCGCAACCGACATACTGAAAGCGAGAATCCAACATTTGTTGGGCTAAACTACTTCTCTTTTATTAGAGGTTCGCCAATATAACCAACAAAGACCCTAAGAGGAGATAAAAGTGCGCTTAACCGATATTGAAATTGAACAATGTCTAGATGACGCTTCTATCGTGATTGAACCTCGTCCAGCACAAGATGCCATTAGTGGTGTGAGTGTGGATGTTAAACTGGGGAATCAATTTCGCGTATTTAAAGATCATACTGCGCCTTTTATCGACTTAAGTGGGCCTAGCTCAGAGGTGCAAGCCGCCCTAGATAGGGTAATGAGTGACACTGTAGAGATAGCTGAAGGTGACGCTTTTTTCCTTCACCCTGGTGAGCTTGCGTTAGCCGTGACCCATGAGAGTGTCACTCTGCCTGCCGACATTGTCGGTTGGCTCGATGGTCGCTCATCCCTTGCGAGGCTTGGGTTGATGGTACATGTCACTGCCCATAGGATCGATCCTGGCTGGCAGGGCAAGATTGTTTTGGAATGTTTCAACAGTGGTAAGCTTCCGTTGGCGCTGCGCCCTCATATGACTATCGGTGCGCTGAATTTTGAGCGGTTAAGCTCACCCGTGGCACGACCTTATAATAAGCGCGAAAATGCAAAATATAAGGATCAGCAAGAAGCGGTAGCTAGCCGCATCAGTCAGGATGATTAATGAGTTCACAGGGTAATATTCAGTTCTGGGTCAATGGCCAAGCAGCCAAACAGATAAGTCTTCAAGATAGGGCCTTCGCTTATGGCGATGGCCTTTTCGCTACTATGCGGGTCGATAGTCAAGGGCAAGTGCAGTTTTTAGACTGTCATCTTGCTAAGGCGGCTCAAGGGGCATTGCGTCTTGGGTTTGACTGGCAGCTTAGCGAAACCAGTCGTGTGCTGTTATTAAGGCTTGCAAAAGAGAATCCTAATACCTGTATTAAATTGCAGATCTCTCGAGGTGTTGGTGGTCGAGGCTACAGCGCACCAGTGAACCCCATAATAAACGAAGTGTTATCGGTTCACTCCATACCTGCTCATTATCAAGTGTGGCAGCAACAGGGAATAAGCTTAAAACAGAGCGAATTGCAACTAGGTATGCAGCCAAGGCTTGCTGGTATCAAGCACTGTAATCGTTTAGAACAGGTACTGATAAAGTCACAGGACTTACCTCAAGAGTTTGATGATTTCTGGGTAAGTGATATTCAAGGCAATGTCATTGAAGCTTCGATGGCAAACCTATTTGTGTTGATAGATGGTCATTGGCATACACCGAGTCTCGCCTATGCTGGAGTGGCGGGTATGATGCGCCGCCAAGTGATTCAAGCCTTGATTGAATTAGGTCATAATGTCAGGCTTGGCCCAGTGACAATTGAGCAAGTCAAACAAGCTAATACCCTGTTAATGACAAATAGCTTACTCGGTGTTGTGGGCGTAAGGCGTATCGATGACAGCTTAATACCATCAGATGAGCTAAGTCAGTCGCTTTCAATGGCCGAGCAATTAAGGAAGAAGTTACAGCTAATATGAATAAATGGTTAAAAGTGGCGTTGTTTAGCCTGCTCTTGATAGCAATATCATCGGCTGTAGCTACATACTTAGGATATCAATCCCTGACTCAATATGGCGAGCAAGCGCTCAATATTGAAAAGCCCCAAGAGATCGAGCTCAAGCGGGGTACAGGTTTTTATCAATTCTTCAGTCAGTTAGAAAGCCAAGGCCTGATTAAGGATACTTGGAAGCTTAAGCTGCTCACCAAAATTAGGCCAGAGATCACAGCGATTCGCGCCGGGTTATATGAGATAGCGCCGGGTGACAGTTTAAATAAGCTGCTCAGTAAACTGGTGTCTGGCGATCAAAAATCCTTTTCTTTTACGCTAGTGGAAGGCTTAACCATTAAAGATTGGCAAGCACAACTCGCAAACTTGCCTCGCATCGATTACAAAGCTGACCTGTTTAATGCTGTGTTAAAGCAAAATGGCGATCAGTCTGGTTTGCCAGAGGGTAAGTTTTATCCTGAGACTTATCATTATTACGCTGGCGACAGCTTAAAGTCGATATTGAATCAAAGTTATCTGTCTATGGCTAAGGCGCTCAATAACGCGTGGGCCCAGCGCAGCCCAGGTGTGATGGTAAAGTCCCCCTATGAGCTACTTATTTTGGCATCGATTATTGAAAAAGAGACAGGCAAAGCGAGTGAGCGCAGCCAGATCTCGGCAGTGTTTAATAATAGATTGAAGAAAAAAATGCGCCTACAAACAGACCCAACTGTCATTTATGGCATGGGTGAGCGTTTTCAAGGCGATATACGTCGTAAAGATTTACGACAATATACACCGTTTAACACATATAGAATTAAAGGCTTACCGCCGACACCTATTGCTGCGCCCAGTGAAGCATCCCTGATTGCAGCAGCTCAACCAGCTGAGGTGGATTATCTCTATTTTGTCTCCCGTAACGACGGTTCCCACGTCTTTTCGAAAACCTTACGAGAGCATAATCGCGCGGTAAACCAATTCCAGAGAAACAGAAAATGAGCCAAGCAGCAAAATTTGTAGTAATAGAAGGGTTAGAGGGCGCAGGAAAATCCAGTGCCGTCGCCTTGGTAAAATCCCTTATCGAACAACATACAGGGCAAATGCCTGTCTGTACTCGCGAGCCAGGTGGTACGCCACTTGCTGAAAAGATGCGTGACCTGGTAAAAGTCGCCCATGATGATGACCCTTTGTGTGATGAGTCTGAGTGTTTGCTTATCTATGCTGCTAGGGCGCAATTAGTGGCAAATGTAATAAAGCCAGCACTGGCTAGCGGCCAATGGGTATTAGGTGATAGGCATAATCTGTCATCCATTGCCTATCAAGGTGGCGGAAGAGGCCTGATGCCGTTAGTCGAATCGATTAGCAGCGCAACCTTAAAAGGGTTTAAACCTGACTTAACTCTTTACCTGGATATCGATCCTCAGCTTGGTTTAAGCCGCGCTGCATCCCGTGGCGAGTTGGATAGAATAGAGCAGAATAAAATTGATTTTTTCCAGCGCGCCCGCCAAACCTATCTAGATTGTGCTGCTCAAGATGACGCTATTCTTGTCATTGATGCCAGCCAAAGTCTAGAAAAGGTGCACCAAGATATTACTCAGGCTTTAGTTGATGCGTTAGGCGAGAGTCTATGACCAGCCAAGCGCTACCTTTGCCATGGTTAGAGCAGCCAAAAGCTAAGTTTGTAGAGCTAATCAAGCAGCAAAGGCTAGCTCATGGGCAACTTGTTGGCTTGCCACAAGGCTATGGCGGCTTGCTGTTGGCTCAATCTATGGCGAGGGCGGCCTTATGTTCATCATTGCTCTCGTCGGGCCCTTGTGGTTTTTGTAAGAGTTGTCAGCTATTTGAAGCGGGAAATCACCCTGATTTTTATCATCTTGTTGCCGATGGTAAGCAGATTAAAGTTGATCAGATAAGAGAATTGTCAGAAAAGCTTCAAGCAAGTGCTCAGCAGGGGGGCTACAGGGTTGCGCTTATTAGTCAGAGTGAGCGTATGAACACGGCTGCGGCCAATGCGTTGCTAAAAACATTGGAAGAGCCCGGTGCGAAGACGCTGCTGATTTTACAAACAGATAGCCCTGCTAAGTTAATGCCGACCGTAATAAGCCGCTGTCAAAAAGTAGAAGCTAGAGTTGTCGGTGGTCAAGAAGTTCGACAATGGCTAAAGCAGCAACTTAATGCTGAAGAGGATATCGCTTGGTGCCTTAGTGTCGTGGGGGGGCCTTTGCCATTACTCGACGCTTGGCATGAAGGACGTTATAAGCATTTGTTGGCAATGAGAAAAGATTGGCAACTGAGTTTGTCCTCGGGTCATCTATGTGCTAGTTTGTTAACAATAAGTGAAGAACAAATTGTTGATGCGTTAAAGATTTTGTATTTAGTGCTGCACCAGGGGCTGAAGCGAGATAGAGAAATGTCGCCTTTTATGCGTATGGATATAGTGGACTTGGCTAATCAAGTTATGCAGCAAGCCCATCAATTAAGTCTGATGGCGAGTGTTAATTATACAGGCCTTTGCCAAAAGTTTGTTTTACAGTACGCCAAGATAGTAAAATGTAGATCTATATCCTAATGAGGGCGTTAGCCTATGGTAGATTTGGTTATTAATTTTGACACACTACATCAGCTTTACCGTGCATATATGCCCTTTATTAAGCCTGCTGGTTTATTTGTAGCCACAACAGAAAGCCACTTCCTTGGTCAAGAACTTACCATAGCCTATCGATTACCAGGTTCATCTAATACCCGTGAACTCCGTGGTGCCGTTGTGTGGATCAACCCGCTTGGTGCATCTGGAGGCCGTCCAGCAGGAATTGGAGTCAAGATTTTAACTGATCCCGATGAGCATAAGCATCATATTGAAAACCTACTTTCTCGTGAATTAGCCTCTGGAGATTTGACCTGCACCATGTAGGCCGCTATATTGCCCCTCTTTTTTACTTTGTGAGCTCAACACGTGTTAATCGATTCCCACTGCCATTTAGACCGCCTTAAATCCGCCCCTGATCACCAAAGCCTAAAAACAGCCCTAGATAATGCTAAGGCAAGGGGAGTGGACTATGTGCTTTGTGTAAATGTTCGTCAAAACGGTTTCGAGCAGATGCGGGACAAGGTCGCGGATTTTAAGCAAGTATTTTTATCCAGTGGTGTACATCCTTTAGATGTTAAAGAAGGCTTAGATGTCAAGCAGATTGCCGAGTTTGCCAATCACCCTAAAGTGGTGGCGATTGGGGAAACGGGTTTAGATTACTATTATGCCGATGAGACTAAGGCGTTGCAGCAAAGCTGTTTTGAGCAGCAAATCGCATTAGCTGTAGAGGTTGATAAACCGCTAATTGTCCATACAAGGGATGCTAGAGAAGACACCATTGCCATGCTAAAACAGGGTAAGGCCGATACAGTGGGAGGTGTGCTGCACTGTTTCACCGAAAACTGGGAGATGGCTAAAACTGCGATCGATTTAGGTTTCTATATCTCTGTGTCTGGTATTGTGACTTTTAAAAATGCTTCTGAGCTTCGTAATGTCATTCGTAAAGTACCTAAAGATAGGTTGTTAGTGGAGACTGATGCACCATATCTTGCGCCAGTGCCTCACAGAGGACAAGAAAACCAACCTGCTTATGTTAGGGATGTAGCTGAGTTTGTTGCAGAGCTTCGTGGTGAGAAGTATCCAGATCTTGCCCACTACACCAGTGAGAACTTCTTTAACCTGTTTAAAGATGCTGCAAGGTTAGTCGGCCGTAGTTAACCTTAGATTGAAATGCTAAGTGATTTTTATTCCTCGCTAAGGTGACACTTGTTAAAATTCGCATAAAAAAAGGCCCAAAACTATTCCAGTTGTTTCGGGCCTAGGGGAATGGCTCATAGAGAGCCTTGCGCTACTGTTGAGATCCTATCGCTATTATCTCTGGCCTAAAGTCTAGTCAATGCAAAGATGATTTCCCTGCTTTGGGCTATTAATTGTTGCAAATAATGTAACAAAATATTTCAACATTAAATGCAATCTATCTTATCTTTCACTAAGTCTCTGGGAAGCTTATTTTTTATTCTATGGCCTAGGTGTTTAGCCATTCCTAAAATCTGGCCTTGATAGCAGGCGATAACATCACCCTTAGTGTCTGTTGGCTCTGATAATGGAATATCTTTACCCATGAGGTAGTCGCGGCTTTGCTCCTCAGACAGCTCCACTCTGACTTTAGATCCAATAGGTAAAGACATAATGGCTTCATGGCGAGGAATAAAGCCATGCTTAGCATGATCGGCAAGCTTGATACCAATACGTTGGTATCGCATCTTGTTGCTGATCTCCTCAAAATTGTTGGGGAACAACCAGAACTCGTCATCTCGCACCTGAATGTCTCCAAGACCATCTAATTGAATATCCAACGTCTTATCAAAGTAGTCGATAACGGCTGTTTTTTGTTTGTTACTCGCAGTAGAGAAGGGGAATCGTTTTTGCAATTTAGGTGCTTTGGTTGCCCGTGTGACAGAATCCAACTTAGTGATTTTCGCTACAAAGAACCCTTCACTGTCATAAATTTGCGGCCAGATATGTAAAAAACCTTCTTCGGTACAGGCTTTGTCTGCGCCTTCAAAGAGTGTGCCTAAGGATTCAAACTGTACTTGATCAGGGAATGTTTGTTTTAGGTGATGGCAGACAGCTTGGTTTTCTGTAGTGTTGAGTGTGCACGTTGAGTAGATCAGGGTACCGCCGGGTTTGAGTGCATAAAATGCGCTTTCAATCAGATCTCTCTGGGTGGCTGCGATAGCATCCACTTCCTCTTGGCTCCATTGTTTGAGCGCATCGGGATCTTTACGTACCGTGCCTTCACCGCCACAGGGGGCATCGAGTAATATGCTGTCAAAGGTTTCAAATTGATATTCACCAAAGACTCTAGCATCAAAGTGGGTAAGCACAGCATTGCTCACCCCCATACGCGCAACATTCGCATGTAATACCTTAACTCGACTCGAAGAGTATTCATTGGCAAGGAGTAAGCCCTTGTTCTCCATGATGGCGGCGATTTGTGTGGTTTTAGATCCCGGTGCAGCTGCCATATCGAGAACGAGCTCAGATTGCTTTAACTCTTCTAACATAGCAAAAGGGGGCATCATAGAGCTGGCTTCTTGAATGTAAAAAAGCCCCTGTTGATGCTCAATCGAGTTACCTATCTGTACTTGATCATGGTTCTTTATCCAAAAGCCTGCTTCGCTCCAAGGGACTACTTCAAAATGCCAACCTTTAGCCTGCATACGAGTGAGGAAGTCATCGACACTGATTTTCAGGGTGTTCACTCGAATAGAAGGTCTAAGTGGTTTGGCGCAGTAATGAATAAAATCCTCCATAGTAAGATGCGGAGGTATATCATTGGCAATGCTATTGATAAAATCTTGATTTAATTGAACCATGGGGCTTTGAGCTGTATGTTAAGTGGCGCAAGTATACCATAAAGCCTAGCGCCGTCTTTGGAGTAAATCAGTGTTAAATCGAGTTTGGTTATTTTTCTTTCTGCTAGCTTTTGTGGCAATTTTAGCGCAGCTCATAGGCGGCCAGCCTCTGGTGTTGGCGAATGCTGTCGACAGTTTGTTTACTATGGCAAAGTTGTCGGCAGAAATTGCTTTGGGATTAATTGGTGTGTTAGCGCTCTGGATGGGGTTAATGCGCTTAGGAGAGCAGGCTGGCGTGGTGGCAGCTCTATCGAGAGTCACTGAACCATTGCTGAGCCGCTTAATGCCTGAAGTACCGCGAGGACACAAAGCCTATGGCAGTGTAACCATGAACTTAACTGCCAACTTTTTAGGCTTGGATAATGCTGCGACGCCGCTAGGCTTAAAGGCGATGCAAGATTTACAAAGCTTAAACCCAGTCAAATCTGTGGCTACGAACGCTCAAATCCTCTTTTTGGTACTCAATACTTCGTCGGTTACGTTAGTGCCTGTCACTGTTTTTCTCTATCGCGCCCAGCAAGGAGCATTGGCGCCAGCCGACGTGTTTTTGCCAATACTTTTGGCAACGAGTGCGTCTACACTTGCCGGGCTTTTAGTGGTTGCTTGGATTCAGAAGCTTAATATGAAAGATACAGTGGTGCTTGGCTATTGCGCAGGGCTTATTGCGCTATTGGGGGGACTGATAGCAGGGCTCTCTGTGCTGTCAATGCAAAGCCTTAGTGCAGTGTCTTCCTATGCAGGTAACGGTATTCTTCTGTTATTGGTGTTCAGTTTTGTGTTGATAGCTGGATACCGTGGTGTGGCGATTTATGATGAATTTATTGAGGGTGCTAAACAAGGCTTTGAACAAGCAATAAAATTGATCCCTTACCTCTTAGCTATGTTGCTAGCTATCGGTTTGTTGCGAGCCTCTGGTGCCCTAGATTTTCTGCTGTCGGGTATTCGTTATGCAGTTGAAGCAATGAGTTTAGATCCCCGTTTTGTTGATGCACTGCCAACTGGATTGATGAAGCCATTTAGCGGCTCAGGTGCAAGAGCTATGATGCTAGAGACTATGTCTCACCATGGGGTTGATTCCTTTGCGGGGCGATTAGCTGCGGTTTTTCAGGGAAGTACTGAGACGACTTTCTATGTGCTAGCAGTTTATTTTGGTTCTGTGGGCATTAGGCATGCGAGACACGCTCTATTTTGCGGTTTAGTAGCTGACTTTGCTGGAATATGTGCAGCCATAGCGGCTTGTTACTTCTTCTATGGATAATATATTCGAGTGACCAAAATTAACGCTATAGAGTATCAAGCCAGCTTATTTGCTGGCGTGATACTTTTAGCAGAAAAGGCTTATTTAAATTGAGTAATGGGTGTTTGTTTTGGAGCCCAGCTATGCCACTGAACTTGTGGCTTGTTATGCAGCACCATGATTTGGTTTTCTAGTAGGGCATTTTCTTTATTGGTAACTTTCTCTGTCACTACGCCGATACCGCCTGCGAGTATGGTCTCTAGTGAGCCTGTTTCGATTTGGGCACCAGAAAATAGGCCAAGATCCATCTTGATACCTGAAAGATGCCAGAACTTACTACTAGTGTTGACTAGGTGTTTGTACTGTTTATCGATATGAGCGCTAAGAATGACGCTATTTCCCTGCTCAGAGAGTTGATAGTTGTCGACTTGACCTATTTTTATTCCGCGGAAGAATATTCCAGTTCCTCGTTTTAGCGAACCAAGTTGCATGTCTTCCAGCTTAAAGACTAGCGCCTCGGCGTTGACCTCTGCTGTTGGCAGATTACTGACCATAAAGTGCGTGCTTGTTTGCTGGCTAGTGCCAGGACTGACTTCAATATAAGGGCCTGTAAGCAGTGTAGTGGGGGCTTCAATACCTGCCAATGAGATATCAGCTTGCACAACAGCATATTGACTGTCGGATTTTACAAAATGCTCTGCATAGTCGCCATAGAGGTAAGCGTTAGCTTCAATTGAGTTAAGATCTTTACTCAAACGTACACTTTGAACCATTCCCACTTGGTGCTCTTTGTAGCGAATAGCTGCATTTGCAGCTAGTTGACTATGGGAAGTCAGCGTCAGGCTAATGGGAGTTGCCTGCGCCATGGCCAATATTTGAGATTGGTAGAGATGATTAGAATTGGCCTTTTTATTGTTCTTTAGTAGCCCCAAACTAATACTGCCTTGAAGTATGCCCTCAAGTGGCGGGACGGAGACTTTAACCCCTGCCAAGCTAGCATCAATATTAAGAGCGGCATTTTGCCAATATACTGTGTTGTCTTTTATCAAGGAGCGATATTTCTTGTCGATGTTGAGAGAAATAGCAAAGTTATCTTGTTGCTGTTGCCACTCAACCGCTTCGATTTGACCTATCTGCATCTTCTTATAGAAGACTGGGGAGCCTAAGTTGAGATCTGCGCCAGTGTTACTTATAAGAGAAACCTTTATCTGCTGTTGCTTAGTAAAGTAATCATCGGCTTGTTTTGCGTTGGCAAATACCCTTGGTGAGCTTTGCTCGTCCACAGGAGTTCGATTATCTGATGTCACTAGGCTTAGAGCGCCTTTTACCAGAGTGTTGAGATCGCGGGTTTGGATTGATACGCCACTTAGCGATGCTTCAACGGAAAGCGCAGACTCGGCAATGAAATAGCTTCCTTGAGTCATCAGCTGAGAAAATTCGGGCAAAATTTCCACATCATATTCTATGTGTGTCAGGGTGTTGCTAAGTCTTGCATCGATAACCTTACCGATGGGAAATTGCTTGTAGCGGATTTCTGAGTTTTCACTGATCCCGGGGTTGTTATCGGCAATTAAGGTTAATTTGAGCTTGGGCTGAGTGACAAGTTCGGGTGCCTTATCATTAAGTGAGTAGCTAGCCTTTGGCGCACCACGCCCCGGCATAAAATTAATCACATCGCCTGTTAATAACCTACCTACATGTTTGACACCATCGAGGGATACTTGGGCTCCTGACTGCCAGAATTGGGCACTGCCAGTTAGCAGGTGAGTATAGTTAGCATCGAGTTTAGCGGTAAAGCTTACGCCAGTGTCTGTTAGTTCTTGAGATAAGACTCGGCCTATTTCTATACCTCTGTACTGGATTTGTGTACCTAGGTTAATGCCTTCAGCCTTGGTTGTTGCTAGCTTAAAGATTACGCCACCTAATGCTGACTCCTCATTGGCATAGAGATTAAAACTATCACCGTTTACTGCATTTACACCATTTGCTGGAGAGTCAAATGCAATGCCACCGGCTAATACCGCTGCTAAGCTTTCACTATTGATTTTGACGCCTGAAAGTGAAGCATCAATATTGATGCCTGAGACGTTCCAGAAGTTGGAATTTTGCTTAACTAAATGGGCGTATTGCTCTTGTATGAAAGCATCGATATGGACTTTGTCACTGTCATCGAGTCGGTAGCTCACTACGTCGCCAACGGGGATCTGGCGATAGAAAACAGGAGAGCCAACATCGAGAGAGGCAAGTTTATCAGTCATCAAGGTGACCATCACACCTTCGCTTCCGGGTTGAATTGGCGGTGCGTTGCGCTCGGCTTCAAAAACATATCTAGGTTCACCATCTCCGGGCTGAACACCGATATAGTTACCTGAAAACAGTGCTTCGAGGCCTTCAACTCCTGTGATTGAGGCCTTTGGTGTGACCAGCCAAAACTTGGTGTTTCGATTAAGAAAAGGTTCAGAGCGATAGTCCATTAAAATATCGACATTGACCCCTGACAGCTCCTCATCAATGCCAATATCTACGACTTTACCTACGGTTAGTCCCTGATATCTGACTAAGGTTTTGCCTATATCGATACCTGTCGCACTAGGAAAGTGAACTCTTACTTCGATGCCTGATTCTTTGATACTTTTTATTCCCAACCAAGCGCCAAGGGCTAAGGCGACAATAGGCAGTAACCAAACTGGAGAAAAAAGCTTTTTTTTCACTACTTTAGGGGGCTCAATCTGTGTCATTATTTTTATCCAATCTGTCCCAGAGTAATCTTGTGTCTAATACCTTGGCGGCAAGTTGTGTCAGTAGGATCACCAAAGCGAATGCAGTGGCCGCAGGGGCGGGCTTTGCGTCGAGTAATTGCCCCATATTAACTAGGGCGACAGTAATAGAAATCACAAACAGGTCCAACATAGACCAGCGACCAATCCACTCGATGATATGAAATCCGGCCATAAGCTTGCGTTTAGAAATCGGCAATTTAAAGCTAATCGCTGTTAAGTAAATCGCTAGGCCAATTATCTTTAGCCAGGGCACAAGAATACTTGCGGTAAAGACAATAATCGCGATGGGCAGCATATCAGAATGCACTAGGTGTGCTATGCCACTGAAAATCGTATCATAGGTGGTTTTTCCCTGCTTAACTATCACTGTGATTGGATAGACATTAGCGGGAACCAGTAATATAGCCGCAGTAATCAATAGCGCCCAGCTTTTCTGCACGCTGGCATAATCCCTTACAATCAACTTCTTCTGGCAGCGAATACAGTGGGTCTCGTTAATGCCGCTGATCTGGTGACAGCGAGGACAAAGGCACAGGCCTATATCTTTGCCATGTCTGCGGTTCTCAGGTGTAGGTTGATCCTGATGTGATTGGTTATCTGCCATTTAAATAGGCCCACATATGTTCTTTGTTATATTCCCTTTGCATGAAAAGTACGACAGCAAATAGCATAGTGAAACAAAAGCTACCTAAGCCGAAGAAAATATCAGAAAAGTCGGAAAGCTGAAAAGCTGAGACCAAGAAGCTGATGACATAGATTTCAAGCATGGTGAGTTGAGTGAGCAAACCATGATGCTTGAGCAACTGCTTGTAGACCTGTTTCAACGTTGGATGATGTAGACCCATTTTGATGATAAGGACTTGACTCAGCACCGATAAAATCAAAATACCAGGGGCTACGACAGCGGCAAGTAATACCGCAATCCCTACAATAGGGTAGCCCTGTTCGATGACGGCTATTGCCCCCTGAATCACTGTCGTGTCTCGAATACTACCAATAAAGTGTATCTCTAACACGGGTAACATATTGGCTGGAAGATACAGAAATAATGCCGCCAGACACAATGCTAGCATACCGTTGATCGAGCAATAGGGCGTGTCATAAAGTGCCGTATGGCATCTTGGACAAAGCGCTCGGACATTAGAAGGCAAAGCGCGCTTTTGGGTGGCTAAATCACAAGCGCGACACAGGACAATCGATTTATCTCGAGTAGTGTGTTTTATGTTCACAACTGAAATTGCTTTGTTTCTCTTTGGGTACGTTATCGACGACGCGATTATATAGCTTAATACTAATTAAATTAAGACTTAACAATATATAGCCAGCATATTTACCAAGAAAGTGACAAAGATATTAGCAGATTAATATGAGTACTTGCATCCTTTGATTATTTTATGACATGCTACGTACTGTATATAAAAACAGTGCGAGGGTTGGCATGGCAGTAATAACGCAATTTGTTGTGGTTAGAGAAGGGGTAGAGAAGATGACGTTCACATCTAAGAAGGAAGCAGATGCTTACGATAAGATGCTTGATATCGCCGATAACTTACTGCCTTTTATTCAGGCATCTGAATTAGAATTGGACGAAGCTGAATGCGAAAAGCTTGCATTTTATTTCGCTAGCAACAAAGATGAGCTCGCTGGTCTCCTTAAAGGTGCGCCAGTTGCTAAGAAAGCGCCTGCCAAGAAGGCGGCTAAGAAAGAACAGAGCGAATAGCGTTAGCTAGGAAATATAATGAAGTCTGAATTTTATGATTCACTAAATCGTCAAGTCCAAGCCCTTTTTGAGGGAGAGGATGATCTCATCGCTGCCACGGCTAATTTTTCAGCCCTTATCTATGACAATCTAGAAAATCTCAATTGGGCAGGATTTTATCTTTATAAGCATGATCAATTGGTATTAGGTCCATTCCAAGGCAAAGTTGCTTGTACTCGTATTCCAATGGGACGAGGCGTATGTGGCACTGCTGCTCAGACCATGACGACGCAACGAATTGCAGATGTACATCAATTTGAGGGGCATATTGCCTGTGATGCTGCCAGCAATTCTGAAATTGTGATTCCATTTTGTAATAATGGAGAGCTTGTCGGCGTGCTAGATATAGATAGTCCCAACTTTGATCGATTTGATGCAGACGACCAATTAGGGTTGGAAACTTTGGTCAAAAGTCTTGAAAAGTGCTTATTTGATTAAAGAGCGCACAATTTAGCACAATTGATGGTCGCAATCGCCTGAGGCCGCTTTATAATAAGCGGCTGCATTTGCGTGTAATTTTTATTAGATTACCCTATGCTCGAAAATGACAGAATTGTTAGAGATTGTTATAACTGCTTTAGCAAGTCTGCATATGATGCTAATTTTGTACGTAGAGCCGAGTCAGGTTTTGCGAAGATGAACGACATGATAGCGTGAAGCCTAGCGCTTCTGCCGTGTCCCTTTGAAACTGTGGAAGTAATGATGGAATCAACAGAAAAGTTGACCGACACCAACGCAATACTCGCGTATTTGTATGAAACATTTCCTTTGTGCTTTGTTGCCGAAGGTGAAGCAAAGCCTCTAAAGATAGGTCTGTTTCAAGATTTGGCTGAAAGGTTAGCCGATGATTCTAAAGTCAGCAAAACTCAACTACGTGTGGCGCTTAGACGCTATACTAGTAGCTGGCGCTACTTAAAGGGCATTAAGTTAGGTGCTCAAAGGGTCGACTTAGATGGTAACCCATGTGGCGAGTTAGAGCAGGAGCATATTGAACATGCTCAAACTACGCTAAAAGAAAGCCAAGCTAGAGCTAAGGCTAAGCGTGCGGAACAAGCACCTAAGCCTGCTAAAAAGCAAGCAAGAAAGCCAGCTGTTGCTAAGCGCCCTAAGCAAGAGCGTACCGCGAAGAAAGTCGTTAAAGAAAAGCCTGTAGAGGTTAATTTAACACCAGCTGTACTAAGTGACTTGAAACCAAATCAAAGGGTTAATGTCAAACTAGGTAAGTCGCCAGTTTCTGGTGCTATTGTTGACATTAAAAAGGGTGATGTTCACGTCCAACTTGATTCAGGGTTAACGGTCAAGGTTAAAGTAGAACATATCCTGCTGTAACAGATAATTAAAGGAGTAACTTGTTGATGCGAAAATTAATTTTAGCTGCATCTGTCGCCACTGCTTTGGTAGGTTTTCCTACTTGGGCTCTTTCGCCCGCGATTGATATCAGCGAGTTACCCTCTTTAAAACAGGAACCGCAACATAAGGTCGCCAGTAAGCGAGTTACCGGTGTCTTTACCCGCGCCCACTATCATCGAATCGACCTTGATGACCAATTTTCTGAAAAAATCTTTGAGCGCTTTTTGAAGCTTGCTGATTATCGCCGTAATGTCTTACTGCAAAGTGATGTCGATAATCTAGCCGTTTACAAGCAGCAGTTCGACGACATGTTAAAGAGCGGCAACCTAGAGCCAGCCTTCGCCATGTATGAACTCTTGATGAAGCGCCGCTATGAAAGATTTAAGTATGCGTTAAGCCTGCTTGATGAAGAGATGGACTTTACCAAGGCTAATGATAAGTATCAGTTTGACAGAGAAGATGCGCCTTGGGCTAAAACCGAGGATGAACTCAATGAGCTATGGCGTCAGCGAGTTAAATATGATGCGCTGAATCTGAAACTTACGGGTAAAACTTGGCCTGAAATCGTAAAGGTGTTGGAGAAACGCTATAACAATGCGATTAAACGTTTGAGCCAAACCCATAGTGAAGATGTTTTCCAAGGTGTGATGAATGCCTTTGCTAGAAGCATCGAGCCTCATACCAGTTATCTATCTCCACGTAATGCCGAGCGCTTCCAAATGGAGATGAATCTTAGCCTCGAAGGTATTGGCGCCGTCTTGCAGATGGATGATGATTACACTGTGATTAAAAGCTTAGTTACAGGTGGTCCAGCTGCATCGAGCGAGAAACTAGCGCCTGAAGATAAAATTGTCGGTGTTGGTCAAGAAGGTGAAGAGATAGTCGATGTGATTGGTTGGCGTCTTGACGATGTTGTCGATCTCATTAAGGGGCCCAAGGGTAGCAAAGTTGTGCTGCAAATTTTGCCCAAGAAAGGTGGCTCCAATGCTAAACCCTTCACTGTGACTATGGTGCGGGATAAGATTCGACTTGAAGATAGAGCGGCAACGTCTGAAATAATTGAACCGACTGATGGTATTTATGCTGGTCGTAAAGTCGGTGTCATCAAGGTGCCTGGTTTCTATATGAACCTGTCACAGGATGTTAAAAAGGAACTGTTGAAGCTAAAGGAAGATAAGGTTGAAGGTGTCATTGTCGATCTACGCGGTAACGGTGGTGGTGCGCTAAGTGAAGCCACGCTAATGACGGGTCTATTTATCGATTTAGGACCTGTCGTTCAGGTAAGAGATGCCTCTGGTAAGGTTTCCGAGCACAGAGATAATGACGGTAAAGCAACCTATACTGGTCCGCTTACTGTGATGATTGACAGATATAGTGCATCGGCTTCTGAGATTTTTGCCGCCGCATTACAAGATTATGGTCGTGCCTTAGTCGTTGGTGAATCGAGCTTCGGTAAAGGCACTGTCCAGCAACATAAAGGCTTACAGCGTATCTATGATATGTATGAAAAGCCGGTTGGCCATGTTCAATATACAATGCAGAAGTTTTATAGAATTAATGGTGGTAGCACTCAACTTAAAGGGGTTACACCGGATATTTTATTCCCAAGTGCATTAGAGGTTGGGCAATATGGAGAAGCAGAGCAGGATAATGCACTGCCTTGGGATAAGGTACCTAAAGCTAAATACAGTATTATTTCTGATGTTACACCTTCTATTGTCTCTGCGTTAGATAAGAAACACTTGGCTCGCGTAGAAACTGACGTTGAATTTAAATACGTTAAAGCTGATTTAGCAGAGTTTAAGAAAAATCATCAAGAGAAAAGCATCTCTTTGGTTGAAAGCGAGCGTATTGCTGATACTGAGTTGGAAGATAAGAAAGCACTGGATAGAGCGAATGAACGTCGTGTTGCAAAAGGCCTTAAAGCCGTTGCTAGCTTAGATGATTTAGATTCGAATGAGAAAATGCCAGATGCATTTTTAGATGAAACGGCATTGATTACACTCGATTTAGTTGACGCAGAACGGTTAGCAAAAAATTCAGTTAAATAGCCTATGTATATGATTTAAAAAACGCGCTACGGCGCGTTTTTTTACAAGAAAAATAAAGGGAAAACTATGTCACAGGTACAGGCAAAGCATTTAAAAGATTACACATCTCCAGAGTTTACGATCACGGATTTAGATCTGGATATTAACTTGGCTGGCAATGCGACTCAGGTCATCGCAAAAAGCCAAGTTAAGCGATTAAAAAGCGATGCTTCGAAACTGGTCCTCGATGGTGAGTCACTCAATCTAGTCTCTGTCACACTCAATGGCGAAGCAGTTGCTTATAGTGTTGAAGAGGGTAGGTTAGTTGTTGATGCCAATATGGATGCCTTTGAGTTAGAGGTTGTTACTCAGTTAGATCCTGAAGCTAATACCAGCCTCGAAGGTCTATATATGTCGGACGGTGCCTACTGTACTCAGTGTGAAGCGGAAGGGTTTCGCCGTATCACCTATTTCTTAGATAGACCCGATGTGCTTGCCAAGTATCAAGTGAGAATTGAAGCCGATAAAGCAGCGTTTCCATTTCTGCTTAGCAATGGTAATAAAATAGATGAAGGTCAACTGCAATCTGGCCGTCACTTTGTTGTCTGGCAAGATCCTTTTCCTAAGCCTGCTTACCTTTTTGCATTAGTAGCAGGTGACTTTGATCTACTTGAAGATCAGTTCACGACCATGAATCAGCGTGATGTCAAACTTCAAGTTTTTGTAGATAAAGGAAACCTTCATAAAGCTCATCATGCGATGGAGTCCCTGAAGAAGTCGATGAAGTGGGATGAAGAGCGCTTTAATCTAGAGTATGACCTTGATATTTATATGATAGTCGCCGTTGATTTCTTCAATATGGGGGCGATGGAAAACAAGGGCTTGAACGTTTTTAATACCAAATATGTATTAGCGGATAAAGCGAGCGCAACAGATGACGATTACCACGGTATTGAGTCCGTTGTAGGCCATGAGTATTTCCATAACTGGACTGGAAATCGCGTCACTTGTCGTGATTGGTTCCAGCTGAGCTTGAAAGAAGGCTTAACGGTATTTAGAGATCAAGAGTTTAGCTCAGATCTTGGTTCTCGCGCGGTAAATCGTATCAGTGCTATTCGAGTGATTAAAAACCAGCAATTCGCTGAAGATTCTGGCCCTATGTCCCATCCGATCCGCCCAGAATCTGTTATCGAGATGAATAATTTTTATACGGTCACCGTCTACAACAAAGGTGCAGAAGTTATTCGTATGATGCACACCTTGCTTGGGGAGTCAGGTTTCCAAGCTGGTATGAAACTCTATTTTGAACGCCATGATGGTCAGGCTGTGACCTGCGATGATTTTGTCAATGCAATGCAAGATGCCTCAGGTGTAGACCTAAGCCAGTTTAAGCTTTGGTATAGCACTGCTGGTACGCCACACCTTAAAGTCACTGATGAGTATGATGCCCAAAGCCAAACCTACCGACTTTTAGTAAGTCAAAGCCTGGCAGATGCTGCAAGTGAGCTGCATATTCCATTTAGTGTAGAGCTACTCAACAACCAAGGTAACAGCCTAGTCAATAAGGTATTTGATTTAAAACACGCTAGCCAAGAGTTTGTATTTGAAAACCTTGAACACATGCCTACGCCAGTGTTATTACAGGATTTTTCCGCACCAGTAAAACTTGATTATGACTATAAACTGGCACAGCTTAGTCATCTAATGAGTCATGCATCGAGCGAAGTGGCGCGTTGGGAAGCGTCGGTAGAATTGGTTAGCCAAGCTATTTGGGCTAATGTTGAGAAGCTCAATGGCAACATGGCAATGTCACTTGATGGTCAAGTATGTGATGCTTTTAAAGGCGTGCTATTAAATGAAAGCTTAGATCTGCAACTTATTGCAGAGATTTTCCATATTCCTTCAGCTGCATCTTTAATTGAGCAAGTAGACACTGTCGATATCGATGCCCTTGCTAAGGCTAGGGAGTTTGTGGTCGAGGAACTAGCTACTAGCTGTGAAGATGAGCTGTTAGCCCGTTATCGTGAGCTTCAAACCATAGATGCTATCGGTGCTAGGGCGCTTAAAAATGTTTGCCTGAAGTTACTGTTACAGGTTTCAGATGAATATGCATCTCTGGTGCAAAGTCAGTTTGAGACATCAACTAATATGACAGACTCACTAGCAGCATTAGTTGCGGTGAATAATAGTGACACTGATCTTAGACATTCGTTGATGTCCCAATTTGAGTCTAAGTGGCAGGATACGCCATTGGTGATGGATAAGTGGTTTAGCTTACAAGGAGTCAAAGATAGTGAAACTGTGCTCGATAAGATTAAGGAGTTAACTGAGCATAGTGCTTTCAGTTTTGAAAATCCGAATCGTGTTCGAAGTTTGATTGGTAGTTTTGCTGCAGGTAACACTTATCAGTTCCATAAAGCAGATGGCTCAGGTTATCAGTACTTAACAGAGTGCTTGATAAAGCTCAATGGAACCAATCCACAGATTGCTTCTCGTTTGGTTACCCCTTTGATTCAGTTTGCTAAGTTCGATCAAGAGCGCCAGCACAAAATGAAGGCTTGTTTACAAGAGTTGCTAGCGTTAGAAACGCTTTCTAAAGATCTTTATGAAAAGGTTTCTAAGGCATTAGCTGCTTAAGTTGTAGTTTAAGAGAATAGTTAACGAGATAGAATGCTTCGTTATATTATGTGCTGACACATAGGTAACGAAGCATTTTTGTCAAAATACAGAGTCACTATGCAGATTTATTTTTCCATCGGCTTGTCATATCAAGCTTTTCTTCCTTACTACCAAGGTTCCATAGATAAAGTACAAGTATTTGATGAACAAGGGCGTTGCATCTGGATAAGTGGTAGACACCTACGTAAATTTCTCACCAAAGAAGGGATTATTGGACGCTTTTGTCTGACATTGGATAGTCATGGGAAGTTTGTTTCGATAGAGAGGGCGTAAAAACTTTTTCTAACTAGAGCAATTACTTCAAACATACGACTGTTTTATATAGGCATGTTTGTTCTTGTTTTCAAGTCTATAACATTATGATTTAAATGTTTTTATTTTTATGTGAGCTAGTTATCACTTTCAATTTGCATAAAAATTTAAATACCCACCCTTGTTTTTGCCTTCAAATGTAACATAAGCCTACGATTCTTTAGGTAATTTTTAGTAAATCCACCTTGCTCATCATAGCCAATTGCTGTAACAATGGTGTTACCTGTAGGCTAACAAGATGTTGGCTGCAATTCCAATAACAATGAATCTAGCAGGTTACGGAGAGGCTATAATGAAGGTTGTTAAAAATGTTTTTAACAAATCGGCGCTTGCTTTGGGGATAGCGTCGGCACTGAGTTTGGGATTAGTGCCAAATGTAAGTGCAGTTTCAATAGATTGGGGGGAAGTGACTGGTTCTTTTGATTCGACATGGACAGCTGGTGCAAGTTGGCGTGTTGAAGATAGAGACTGGAATGGTCAAATTGGTAAGGTCAACCACCCTCAGTTCAATTGGCAAGGTTATTCTGCATTTACCGATACTAAGTACACATCTACTCAAATTTGGAGCCAGCCAGGTTCCTACTCAAGCAACAATGACTTGAGTAACTTACTCTATTCGCAAGGTGACACCACTTCAGAAATCATCAAAGGTTTGCATGAGCTGTCGTTACAATATGAGAACTTTGGTCTGTTTGCTCGTGGCATGTATTTCTATGATAGAAAGTTAAACGATGGCAATTATGACTTTAGAGATCCGGTAACGGGTAAAGAGTTTGACCCTTGTGAAGATGATAGAGCCAGTGAAGTTCAATGTAAGGATATCCGCCTGCTAGATGCGTTTATCTATGGTAACTTCGACTTTAACGATGGCATGAACCCATTAACCGTGAGAGTGGGTAAGCAAGTTATCTCTTGGGGTGAAAGTACCCTGATCCCACATGGCATAGGTGTTATCAACCCCGTTGATTTAAATATTCTAAATGCTCCAGGTGCTGAGCTTAAAGAAGCCTTTAGACCCCAAGGTATGATCTGGGCTTCATTAGGTGTGACTGAAAACATATCGGTAGAGGCATTCTATCAGTATGACTGGCAACCCATTTGGGTGCCAACGCCGGGGTCGATTTTTGCGACCAACGACTTTGCCGGTTTTGGCGGCTACAACCAAACGGCACAATTAGGCTTTAATGCTAACCCAGATATTAATTTGGACTTCTTGATTGCTGAATACGAGAAACTAGCTGCTATGTTAAACAGTGGTCAAAGTTTTTCTAATGAGCAGTTAGTGGCAATGGCGTTGGCGTATCCGACGAAAAACACATTGGTGCTAGATGAAGCTGAGCCGAGTGACTCAGGTCAGTATGGTGTTAAATTCAGTTACTATGCGCCAGAGCTTGCTGAGACGGAATTCGGCCTCTACTACATGAACTATCATAGCCGCCGTCCTTTGATCAGTGGTCAAACAGCGGATTTCACTGTAGGCACTCTGATGAATGATTTGGCCATTGTCGGTCAAAATCAAGGTAATATTAATAGAGATACGCTTAATAGTTTAGGTAGTTTCTCTAAGGCGCAAATCGTATACCCAGAAGATATCAAGTTATACGGCTTTAGCTTTAATACTTTGATTGGTGATACTTCTGTTGCGGGTGAAATTGCTCACCGTCAAGATGAGCCATTGCAAATCGATGATGTTGAGCTGCTATTTGCAGCTATGCCTCAGCAGCTTGCTAATGCCGGGCTACGTCCAGATCTCGATGGCATTTCACAGATGCAGGTTTATCAGCCTGGTGAATATGCAGATGGTTATGTTCTTAGCGATACTACTCAGGCACAGGTGACTTTCACTCATCTCTTTGGTCCAGTTTTAGGTACAGATAATCTAACTATGTTGGCCGAAGTGGGTGGTGTATGGATCCACGATATGCCAGATCAAGATGTCTTAAGACTTAATGGTCCAGGTACTGCTCGTTCCGGTGGTAACCCTGAGATGACAGGTATCATCAAAGCGTTGCACAACGGACCTGAGACTAATCCATTCCCAACAGATTCTGCCTGGGGATATCGTTTAGTTGCCAAGGCTGACTATAACAACGTCTTTGCTGGTATTAACATCGCGCCACGTGTCATCTTCTCTCACGATGTTGATGGTATTACTCCTGATCCTATGTTCCTGTTTACCGAAGGACGAAAGTCAGTTTCTTTTGGTGTGAACTTTGACTATCAAAGCCGTTGGGGTGCAGATTTCACTTACAACACTTTCTTTGGTGGGGTTGGTACCACTAATGCGATGACAGATCGTGATTATGTGTCATTCAACATTAAGTATTCGATTTAATTAGGGACAATAACAATGAAAAACCTAACACTATTGTCTGCAGCTATTATGATGGTATTGGGCGCGCCAGCGGCCCTTGCTAAGGTTTCAGAAGCCGAAGCTGCTAAATTAGGCACAGAGTTGACGCCACTCGGTGGCGTAAAAGCGGGTAATGCTGATGGTTCTATTCCTGCTTGGGATGGTGGTATCACTAAGCCTGTAGCGGGTTACGAGAAGGGAATGCATCATCCAGATCCTTTTCCGAGTGATAAGATTTTATTCACTATTACCAATGCCAACAAAGATAAATACAAGGATAACCTCACGCCGGGCCAGATAGCCTTGTTCGAGTTGTATCCAGATACATTTAAAATGAACGTGTATCCGACACGCAGAACGGCGTCCGTGCCGGAATATGTCTATGAAGCTACCAAGGCGAATGCTACTCGTGCTGAGCTTGTTGCCGAAGGAAATGGTGTCAAAGGTGCGTCAATTGGTGTGCCTTTTCCCATTCCCTCTAACGGTTTAGAAGTGGTATGGAACCATATTTTGCGCTTCCGTGGCGTCGATATTGAAACCTCTCGTAGCCAGGCAGCACCGACAGCCGGTGGTAGCTATACCCTAGTAGAAACCAATGAAGAGATACGCTTTCAGTATTCTCGTCCCGAGATTACATTAGATAAGCTTAATGATAACAATACCTTGTTCTTCTTTAAGCAAGTGGTTACCCAGCCTGCGCGTCTAGCCGGTACCGCGCTGTTGGTTAAAGAAACCATGGATCAAGAAAAGCTACCTCGTCAGGCTTGGACCTATAACACTGGCCAACGTCGAGTGCGTAAAGCGCCAAACGTGGCCTTTGATACGCCGGGTACGGTTTCTGATGGTTTAAGAACCACAGATGATTTCGATATGTTTAATGGCTCACCTGTTCGCTATAACTGGGAGCTTGTTGGCAAGAAAGAGATCTATATTCCATATAATGACTATAAGCTGCATTCGGATAAGCTCAAGTATGACGATATTCTAAAGCCTGGCCACCTTAATCCAGATCATGTGCGTTGGGAAAAGCATAGAGTTTGGCAAGTTAAGGCAAGCCTAAAAGATGGTATGCGTCATATCTATAAGACACGTATGTTCTATATCGATGAAGATTCGTGGCAAGCATCAATTGTCGATCTTTATGATAACCGTGACGAGTTATATCGTGTAGCGGTGGCCCATGGTCTGAACTACTACGAAGTACCGACTCACTGGAGTACGCTAGAGGTATATCACGATCTTCAGTCTCGTCGCTATATTGCTATGGGCCTAGATAACGAAGGTCGTATGTATAACTTTGATGCCAAGTTAAGTGCAAGTAACTTCACCCCGTCGGCTTTGCGTCGTCAAGGCATCCGCTAGACCCTGCTTGGGTAGTTAATACCTAGGATATTAAACAGCATTTTGCTGTACACATAGGGAAAGTGAAACAAACGGGGCGCTTGTCGCCCCGCTATTTTAAGGAAGTTTGTATGTCGTTTAGCATGCTTCGTAAGGTTATTTTTACCTTATTTGTACTCCAGTTTTCGAGTACATCGTTAGCCCAACAAGAGCGCCTAGCTTTTCAGCTTCAACCTCTAGCTAGCTCGTCGGTTATTACGGATATGGCCCAGACCGGGAACTCACTAGTCGCGGTAGGCGAGCGTGGTCACGTTCTGATTAAGAGCAAGCAGTGGCAGCAAGTGGCTAGCCCTGTCTTAAGTCACTTAACTAAAGTCTTTTTTCTCAACGAAAACTTAGGCTGGGCTGTCGGTCATGACGCCACCATTATTCATACCCAAGATGGCGGTAAAACCTGGTCTATTCAGATGTTATCTCCAGAAACCGAAAAGCCTTTTCTTGATGTCTTATTTTTCGATGCCAATCATGGTGTGGCAGTTGGTGCTTATGGCATGTTCTATCGTACCTCTGATGGTGGAAAAACGTGGACAGAAGAGTTCCACGAAGAGTTATTGCTTGAAGACGATGTGCTTTATCTGGAAGAGCTAAAGGCAGAAGACGAAGCCCTTTATTTAAGTGAGCGCGCGGCTTTATTACCGCATTTTAATCGTATTTTACCTATCAGTGATGGTCGAATTCTCATGGTTGGCGAGTTAGGCTTAGTTGCCGTATCTTCTAATCGAGGTGAGCGTTTTGACAAGCTCGACCTCATGTACGAAGGCTCGATGTTTAATGCAGTGCAAACAGGACAGGACATTTATGTCATGGGGCTAAGGGGCAATGTATTTAAAAGCGATTCGGCTTTGAGTGTATGGACTCAGGTGCCTATGCCTGTCCAGTCAACAATACATGGTGCTTTAGTGGAAACAGATCAGCTGCTGCTTGTGGGTAACGCTGGCGCTGTGATCGCCATTAACGAGTTAGGTCAGTCTAGGCTAGTGACTCGTAAGCAAGGTGATAATTTAACGGCCGTTGCAAAAGATAGCGCAGGTCATATTTGGTTAGCCGGTACGAAAGGCTTAACCCAATTACAAAAGCAATAACAAAGGGCCAAGCAGATGTTAGAAAAACTGGTCAATGGATTTGAGACGTTTCTATTCCGTCACCGTGGAGTAATGATTGCTGCATTCGCATTGGTGACACTCTTTTTGGGATACCAAGCGAGCAACCTGAAGATGGATGCCGCTTTTATTAAAAATATTCCTCTCAATCATACGTATATGCAAACGTATCTTAAGCACCAGAAGCAGTTTGGTGGCGCCAATAGCATTATGGTGGCGGTGGAAGACACCAGCGGTGATATTTTTAATGCCAATTATTTTGATGCCCTTAAAGGGGTGCATGATCAGCTGTTCTTTATTCCTGGGGTCGATAGAGCGCAAGTCAAATCCCTATTTTCCCCTTCGACACGTTTTACCGAGGTGGTAGAAGATGGTTTTGCTGGCGGCCCTGTTATTCCAGCAGATTTTTCGACAACAAACGTCGGTTTGCAGAGAGTCAGGGATAATATCGAGAAAGCTGGCATTGTTGGGCGCTTGGTTGCTGAAGATTATTCTGCAGCTATGGTGACAGCTCAGTTGATGGACTTTGATCCTGATACCGGTGAACCTCTAGATACCTTAGCCTTTGCCAAGAAGCTGGAAGATGAACTTAGAGGTCAGTTTGAGAAGGATTCAATCAAAATCCATATTATCGGCTTTGCTAAGATGGCAGGAGATGTGGCCGATGGTGCAAAAGGCGTACTACTTTTCTTCCTGATTGCAATTCTCGTTACTGCTTTCATGGTCTATTTCTTCTCCAAATCCATAGTGCTGACGATTTTACCCTTAGCTTGTAGCTTGATCGCTGTAATCTGGCAGCTAGGTTTGCTTACCGTTGTGGGCTTTGGCCTAGATCCTATGTCGATACTCGTGCCTTTTCTTGTCTTTGCAATTGGTGTCAGTCACGGCGTACAGATGATTAACTCTGTCAGGCAACGAGTGATGTCAGGCCAAGTTGTAAAGTCAGCAGCTGCGTCGGCGTTTCGTAGTCTGTTGGTGCCTGGTGGTGTAGCCTTGCTGTCCGATACGGTCGGCTTTTTAACCTTACTTGCTATCGATATCGGCATTATTCGTGAGTTGGCTATCTCTGCTTCCCTAGGGGTTGCTGTCATTATTCTCACTAACCTTATTTTGCTGCCGTTGGTGTTGTCGTTCGCTAAATTCAAGCCACAAGCTGAGCCTAAAAGTGATGGTAAAACTGACATTGATGTGATCTGGCGACGCTTAAGCTGCTTTGCTACACCTAAATATGCGGTCGTGGTTATCATTGCGACAGTGATCTTATACGCAGTCGGGTGGCAGCAGGCATCTAAGATGAAGATAGGCGATCTACAAGGGGGGGCGCCTGCGCTGCATGCTGAGTCACGTTATAACCAAGATACCTTTTTTATTACCGATCACTTCTCTATCACTACTGATGTGATGACAGTCATTGTCGAAGCCTTTCCTGAGGCTTGTACCTATCATGAAGTATTGACCCAAATCGATGAATTTGAATGGCAAGTAGCTAATACTCAAGGTGTTGAATCAGCAGCAAGCTTGGCTTCTGTTGCCAAAAGAGTCAATGCAGGTTTTAACGAAGGTAGTCCTAAATGGCAAGTCTTACCAAGAACCACTGCCAGCCTAGTGCAAGCAGTTGGCCGAGTGCCAACAACTTCGGGTCTACTCAACACCGACTGCTCTGTGATGCCTGTTTATTTCTTCCTAGAAGATCATAAGGCAGAAACCATTGAGCGTGTTATCGATAAAGTGAAGAGTGTGGCAGCAAGATTAGATACAGATAAGGTGCAGTTTAAGCTCGCTTCAGGGCCTGTGGGTGTAATGGCCGCTACGAATGAAGCGGTTGCACAGGCACAAATGCCTATGATGATTTATGTTTATGGCGCCGTATTTGTTCTGTGTCTGTTGAGCTTTAGATCGTTAAAGGCCACGGTAGCGGTTATTGTCCCGCTTTATGTGGTATCGACACTAGCGCAAGCTCTGATGACCAAGCTTGATATAGGTTTAGCTGTGAGTACTCTGCCTGTTATCGCTTTGGGTGTGGGAATTGGTGTCGATTATGGTATCTATATACTGTCGACCATGTCGCAAAAGCTAAGTAACGGCATGGAAGTGCAGCAAGCTTATTATGAGGCGCTAGTTGAGCGAGGCAGTGCGGTAATATTTACTGGTCTCACCTTAGCAATAGGCGTGAGTACTTGGGTGTTCTCGGCACTTAAGTTCCAAATGGACATGGGAATTCTGCTGACTTTCATGTTTTTAGTAAACATGCTAGGAGCAATAATTATCCTTCCAGCACTTTCGGCCTTGTTTTGGCGTCAGCGCTGATAAATAAAGCAAAATCAGGGGCCGAAAGGCTCCTTTTTATTGCATAGTTAGTCTGCAATATTGAGTGTTTCGTCATCTCCCGTTAAAACCAACATTTAGCCATAAAAAAATTGAGGCTGTACCACTAAAATTTTCCTCGAAATATGGCAAATTTAGTAATACACTGCGCCACATGACCTTGGTCACAAAATTAATACCTAGGTCGTATGTTTCAGCATCCTAATAATGAAAAAAAGCGCTGCCATAGACGCTTAAGGAAACAGCAACATGGCCTTGAAAGATGCAATGCCTTCAGTATTACTTGAAAACGTAGTTTCACTTATCCATTCCAAAGTCCCTCAAGGACAAGCTAAGCAAGTTGAACAATTTGCTAACTGTTTATATGCCCACATGTCTAAGGACGATTTGAACGCCCGTAATGACAGTGACCTATATGGGGCTGTTCTCAGTTTGTGGAATGCCACTAATAAGACAGTACAGGGTGAGTCTCATATCCGAGTATTTAACCCGCGACAGTCTAAACATGGTTGGCAGTCTACTCATACCATTATTGAAATCGTTCAGCCTGATATGCCATTTTTGGTTGATTCGGTGGGGATGGCCTTAAATCGTTTAGGGATCACTGCCCATATGATGTTGCACACACCACTGGCCATTGAGCGTGGTGAAGGCAATATTACCCATGTTAGTTATATTAACCAAAGCAAGCCTGAACATGAAAAAGTGGCGGTTTTCTTAATTGAAATTGACCGTCAAACTAGTGAAGAAGAGATCAAAGCCTTAGAAAAAGAAATTGCCTCAGTTTTAAGAGATGTGGCTATTTCGGTCAATGATTGGCAAGCGATATCTGACAAGCTTTCTCAAACGATAAAAGCCTTGGGTGAGCGTCCTTATCCTGGTGACAAACAAGAGCTTGAAGAGTCGATTAACTTCTTAACTTACCTCAATAACCATCACTTCACCTTACTAGGTTATCGCCAATACGATTTAAATAAGGTTGAAGGGGACTTAGAGCTTACGCCAAATCTAGATACCAGCTTAGGCCTAATGAACCGTCCAGATCGACCAACGACTGAACGTGGCATTTTATTATCTAATTTGTCTGACTCGGCGCGTAAAGAAGCGTTAGATGATAGCCTACTTATCTTAACCAAGAGCAGCACTAAGAGTACTGTCCACCGTCCAGCCTATGTGGATTATGTGGGGATCAAGCGCTTTGATGATGCGGGTAATGTGATTGGTGAAGATAGGTTTATCGGTCTCTATGCTTCAAATCTTTATAACCGTAGTCCGAGAGAGATCCCACTACTATCGGACAAGGTTCAGAAGATACTTGATAGAAGTCGTCTGACGCCGAGATCCCACGATTATAAAGCGTTACTCAATATTCTTGAGAACCTGCCTCGTGATGAACTTATCCAAGCCAGCGTAGAAGAGCTTGCACATATTGCCCATGGCGTTTTGGCGATGCAGGACAGGGACAAATTAAAGCTGTTTGTTCGTAAAGATGGTTTTGGCCGTTTCCTATCTTGTTTGGTTTATGTATCGAAAGATAGATACAACACTAAGCTGCGCCAAGATACTCAACGTATTCTGGCTCAACACTTTGGTTGTGAAGAGGAGGTCGAGTTTACCACTTACTTCTCTGAGTCAACTCTAGCAAGAACACACTATATAGTGAAAGTTGATAATAATAATATGGATGTCGATGTGGGCGCGATAGAAAATAATCTGATTGAAGCAGCACGCTCTTGGGATGATAAACTCAATACCGCGCTAAATACGGCTTTAGGTGAAGAGGTGGGCACTAGTCTAAGCAAGCGTTTTATTCACGCTTTCTCTCAAAGCTATAAAGATGACGTATTGCCAAGTGCGGCCGTAGTCGATGTGCAGCAGCTGCAACGTTTAAATGCCGAGCACAAGCTGGGCATGCTTTTCTATCAGCCTCAAGAAACCGCATTAAACGATAACAAGGTACGTTTAAAACTCTTCCATAAGGATGAGCCCATTCATCTTTCTGACGTATTACCTATGTTGGAAAACTTCGGTCTAAGAGTGATCAATGAGCGTCCATACGAGATTATCACCAGTGATGGTCATACCTACTGGATTCTCGACTTCTTGATGACAGTGCAAAACGCGTCGACCGATAACCTAGCCGATAGCCAAGATAGATTCCAAAATGCGTTAGCCCATGTATGGGATAGAGATCTTGAAGATGACGGCTTTAACCGCATTGTATTGGCGACAGGCCTAACCGGGCGCGAGGTTTCTGTATTAAGAGCCTATGCTAAATATATGCGTCAAATCGATGCAACCTTTAGCCAGGCATACATTGAAGAGACCTTTACCCGTTATCCTCAGCTGGCCGACTTACTGGTGAAGATGTTTATCCGTAAGTTTAACCCTAAGTTAAAGACCAGAACTTTAGATAAGTTTATCGAGCAGATTAATCTGCGCCTCGATGAAGTATCTAGCCTAGATGACGACAGAATTATTCGTCGTTACCTAGATCTTATCAATGCGACGTTAAGAACCAACTTCTATCAAACCAATGACGCTGGTGACGTTAAACCTTATATCTCATTTAAGTTTGAGCCTGAGCAGATCCCTGAAATGCCTAAGCCTCTACCTAAGTATGAGATATTTGTTTACTCGCCACGTGTAGAAGGTGTGCATCTACGTGGTGGTAAAGTCGCCCGTGGTGGCCTGCGTTGGTCCGATAGACGTGAAGACTTCAGAACTGAGGTGCTTGGCCTTGTAAAAGCCCAGCAAGTGAAAAACACGGTTATTGTGCCTGTGGGGGCGAAAGGTGGCTTTGTCTGTAAACAGCTTCCAACCGAAGGTGGTCGTGAAGCCTTCTTTAAAGAAGGGCAAGATTGCTACAAGCTGTTTATTCGTGGCTTACTGGATATTTCTGACAATATCGTTAATGGCGATGTCGTGCCGCCAGTTGATGTGGTGCGTCACGATGAAGATGACCCATATTTAGTTGTTGCTGCCGATAAAGGCACCGCAACCTTCTCAGATATTGCTAATGAAATCGCTATCGAATATGGCTTCTGGTTAGGTGATGCGTTCGCATCTGGTGGTAGTAACGGTTATGACCATAAAAAGATGGGCATTACCGCACGTGGTGCATGGGAGTCGGTAAGACGCCACTTCCGTGAAATCGGTATCGATTGCCAAACCACAGATTTCACCTGTCTTGCCGTGGGTGACATGGCGGGTGACGTGTTTGGTAACGGTATGTTGCTATCTAAGCATACGCGCTTAGTCGCTGCCTTTAACCATATGCATATCTTTATCGATCCTAATCCTGATGCGGCGACGAGTTATGTAGAGCGTCAGCGCTTATTTGAACTGCCACGCTCTAGTTGGGAAGACTATGACGCTAAACTTATCTCTAAAGGTGGCGGTATCTTCTCTCGCAGTGCTAAGTCGATCAAGTTAAGTGCTGAAATGAAGACTATGCTGGACACAGATAAGAGCAAGATGACACCCAATGAGCTGCTTAAAGAGCTGCTTAAGATGCAGGTGGATCTTATCTGGAACGGTGGTATTGGCACCTATGTCAAGGCATCAAGCGAGACCCATGCCGAAGTGGGCGATAGAGCCAATGACGCACTTAGGGTCAATGGTAATGAAGTTCGCGCCAAAATTATTGGTGAAGGTGGTAACTTAGGTTGTACTCAGCTTGGTCGTATCGAATATACGGCTAATGGCGGTAGAATGAATACCGACTTCGTCGACAATGTGGGTGGTGTTGATTGCTCGGACAATGAAGTCAACATTAAGATCTTACTGAATGCTCTGGTCGATGATGGTGAGTTGACGGTAAAACAGCGTAACCGTTTACTTGAAGATATGACCGAAGAAGTGGCTGAAATCGTATTGCAGGACTGTAACGATCAGACACGGACTATTTCTGTGACTCAAGTGCGTGGTGCCGAACAGCTTAAAGAGCAGATCCGCTATATTCATTATCTGGAAAAAGAGGGTAAGCTAGATAGAGCCCTAGAGTTCCTACCAACCGACGATGAATTAGCTGAGAGATTGGCAGCAGGCCGTTCGATGACACGTCCTGAGCTATCGGTATTGGTTGCTTATGCCAAGATGATACTTAAAGAGCAGTTACAGACACCGGAAATCACTGAAGATCCTTTCCTAAGTCAGCTGCTAATTGAATATTTCCCTAAACAGCTGAAGGATAAGTACA
Source organism: uncultured Shewanella sp. (assembly GCA_947503555.1). Lineage (GTDB taxonomy): Bacteria > Pseudomonadota > Gammaproteobacteria > Enterobacterales > Shewanellaceae > Shewanella. The sequence goes on along the minus strand of CANNEE010000018.1, from coordinate 4,958 downwards.
GCAAACAGATGACGGCTCACCCACTGCGTGGTGAAATTATCGCGACTTCGTTAGCAAACGAACTCGTCAATGATATGGGCTTGAATTTTGTTCAGCGTATGCAAGATGAGACTGGTGCCTCAGTAGCTGACACAACGATTTGTTATACTATGGCTCGCGAAGTGTTTGGTCTGGCCGACTTAACAAAATCGATTGCAGATCTAAACGGTATTGTACCTGCTGTGGTACAAGGCGAAATGTTACATCAACTACGCCGTAATATGCGTCGTGCATGTCGCTGGTTCTTGCGTCATCGTGACCGTAATTTAGGTATAGCTGAGACGGTAGCGTTTTTCAGTGGTGTTTTCCAAGAGTTAAAAGCCGATATCAATCAGTATCTGGTTGCTGATGAGATTGAAGATATCAGTGCAGAAATCAATGCGCTGGTAAAAGAAGGTGTGCCAGTAGAAGTTGCAACTATTGTTGCTAACATGAGCACATTGTTCTCAGCCTTAGATATCGCGCAAATCGCTCAATTGGAGAATAAACCTGTTTCCTTGGTTGCCGAAACTTACTTTAAGTTAGGTGCTCGTGTAGAACTTCACTGGTTCTTAGAGCAGATTGGTGCACAGCCTGTCGCAAACCACTGGCAAGCCTTAGCGAGAGCTGCGTTTAGAGAAGAGTTAGATTGGCAACAAAGAGCCTTGAGCTCTGTGGTACTGCGTACCTGTACCGATGTCTGTGAAGCAGAAACGATAATTGCTCAATGGATTGAGAAGAACGAAGCTCTGCTTGAGCGTTGGTTCCATATGTTGGCCGACTTTAAGACTTCGCAAAGTCATGAGTTTGCTAAGTTCTCTGTCGCCCTACGTGAACTGAATCTTCTGATCCTTCATTGTGAAGGCCCAAAGTAAACTATTAAAACAATATCAGAAGCCCTGGCGATAGCCGGGGCTTTTTTTAGGTCTAGGAGAAGAGATGTTCTATAAAATTGCTCAAAAAGTTATGTTTCAGATGGATCCTGAAGTTGCCCATAATCTTGCGATAGGTAGCTTGAAACATACGGGAAATACACCACTCAACTGTTTCTATGCTCAGAATATTCAATCTGCACCGGTTGAGTGTATGGGGATCACTTTTCCTAATCCTGTAGGAATCGCTGCCGGTTTGGATAAAGATGGTGAGTCCATAGATGCATTTCATGCCATGGGATTTGGTCATATCGAAGTGGGCACTGTCACGCCAAGACCGCAGCCGGGTAATGACCAGCCGAGATTATTTCGACTAAAACCAGCCAAGGCGATTATTAATCGTATGGGCTTTAATAACAAAGGTGTCGATAACCTAGTTGCTAACTTAAAGGCTGCTAAGTCCGGTGCGCTAGTTGGGGTGAATATTGGTAAGAATAGAGATACACCAGTAGAGAAGGGGAAGGATGATTACCTCATCTGCATGGAGAAAGTGTATCAACATTGTGCTTATATTGCGGTCAATATCTCATCGCCTAACACGCCGGGTTTACGAACCCTTCAATATGGCGATCTGCTAGACGATCTGTTATCGAGTCTAAAAAATAAGCAACAGGAGCTATTCGAAAAGCATAATAAGTATGTGCCGATCGCACTAAAAATTGCTCCAGATTTAACTCTTGAAGAGATAAAGTCTATTGCTGATAGCTTGTTAAAAAATAACTTTGACGCTGCCATTGCCACTAATACTACTTTATCTAGAGATGGTGTGAGTGGCCTGCTTAATGCCGATGAAACAGGTGGTTTAAGCGGTAAGCCTTTGAATGACTTATCAACTAAAGTTATCAAGCAGTTGGCTGAGTATTTACATGGCCAAATTCCTATTATTGGAGTTGGGGGAATTAATTCTGCTCAAAATGCTATGGACAAGTTTGCAGCAGGCTCAACCATGGTGCAAATATATACTGGTTTTATTTATCAGGGACCAAAATTAATTAAAGACATTGTTGATGCATATTTGATCAAATAAATTAAATGATCTAATAAATGATCATTTGATCCCATCTTAGATCATAATTAGATCCAAAAGATCTAATTATGATCCTGTTATCTTTATCAAATTTCTGAATTTTATTTTGATATTGAGTAAAATATCAACTAGTATCATCTGTTAATTAGATGTATCGGGTTGTTCATTAACATTATGGGTTTTGATCATGATATTAATGCCTAAAAAGGATTGGCAATGGAAATTCAATCATACGCACCAAGTATTGAGTGTAATGCTGGGTGATGAATATGAATTTGTGACGCCTTATAAATCTAAGTTATTAATTCCCGATGCACTGGATGACGTCGAATTTAATGTCGAGCATGCCAGCTTCTATATTGATCTGGTTGATAAGCTATCAAAGTCACTTCCTTTTACCGATGCAGCAATAGTGCAAATAGCCCTTAATGCCACCGCGACTCGCTTCTTGCTAAAGCCCCAGATGCCAAAGTCTTGGTTTTTTAAGACGAGTGGTGAGTGTGTTTACAGTGAAGTAGGTAAAATTTTTCAATTGCAAACTGAAAGCTCAACAGCAACTGTATTGGCGGTAGAGGTAGGGTTACAGGCAACACAAGTGTTGGTGTTGTCATCTGAATGTATTTTAAATTCGACTAAATGTTTGCAGCAATTTGATACAATCAAAGTTATGCATGATAGATTGCGTCCAATAAAAATTAAGCGACAAGTGGTAGCCGCTTAATTTACTAATTATTATCGTGTGAAAATCAATAACCAAGTCTAGTTTTATATTACAACCAACCTTCTGCTAAATAGAGTAGGCGTAAGAGGCTAGGGGAACCATCCTCTTTCATTGCTTTTATCAAGCCACTTTCTTCAAGTTTAGGGCTTTTTTCTAGATAGATTGTTTTCCCATCAAATTCCATTGGCAGGTTATAGCTTAATGCTTTATCTATTTGGTCAAATTTATTCTCATCAGTTAGTTTTATAGCTGGCACAAGCCAGTCGTAATCTTCATTTAACAGTTTTTGGTATGCTTTATCAGATGGTTTTCTGATCTCTTTTTCTGGAAGAAGTATAGGATCTATATCAGGAATAAGTTCTTCACTTGCAGAAGAACCTAACTCTGCTTTGAGGGACAAACGTGCTTTTTCTATCTCTTTTTCTTGAGGCGAAGCTGTGCTATTTGTCATTTGTTTGTTTTCTGAAGGCCCCAAATAACTCAGTAGTGCATAAACGGTTTGGGGATCTTGCAGATCAAATGTGAATTCACCTTTATGATTATGAATTTCGAAACGTGGCAATACCTGTGCGAGTGAGGCGCTATCGATCGAGCTTAATCCACTATTTAGTGAAAAGTTGACGAGAGTTGGAGCCATGGCGACGCTTGTTGACGCCAGAGTTTTAGCAGTATTTGTTTCAAAGGCTTCTGCAACTGCAGATTTAGCTAGCGGCATTACGCCAATCTTATCTACTCCAGCGAGACCAAATGTACCTAGGCCAGCTAAGCTGGTATCAAGTGTCGCATTGATTGCACCTTGTGTTGATAGCGCTGCGTGATGACGAGAGAGTACTTGTCCAATCGCCAGTGCTAAAGAGCTATTTCTATTTGGGAGCGTCGCCAACTTAATGAGCTGGTTATGACAGACTTCCTTATCGGCATTTCTGGCTGAAGTGTGCAGTCCTTTTGCAGCAGAGATTAGAGGACCTATGCCTGGCACCAATAAGTTGAGAGCGATACCAGGTCCAGCAGCTTTGGCTTTTGTTTTAGCTGCTTGTTTTATCTCTTGTAAATATCCATCCATTTTTCCTGGATTATGAGCTTCAATACAGGCCTGTAGCCGGGGATCTTTTGAGATGCTATCAAATAGCTTAAGGCGTTGTTCGTAGTGTTTACTATTTATATTTGCTGTAGCTACTAGATGTTTAACTTCAAGTAGCTTGCGCTCTGTTAATGCCTCGCCTCGTTTGGCTGATGGCTCCAATAAACTATATGCAAGTGTGGCGATTTCGGCTGGCTGCTCTTTGAGTAACGCTTTTAATAGGTCTAAATTTGCTTTTAGATTCTCTTGGTAGTATTGAGGAAAATCTCTTTTAAAAACTTCTTCACTTATTGCAGTATATTTTTTCCCTCGATGGAAAGTACTAGGATTAGCAACATGGCCTTCTTTAATGATGACTCTATCTTGTTTTGCCGATGAGTGACTAAAAAACTCGGCAAGTTTTGGATTACTTTCTGTATTGATTGGCATAGCTATATCCTCATACCTTTAATATGTTGGGGGGAGTGATTACTTAAAGGTTGTTGCTGGAGAGATACCGCCAATTTGTTTTGCCAATGTTCTGCCGTTTTTATAAATTGCTCGAATCGACAAGTTAAGTCGCATTTATTTAAGGCGACTAGTGGCCAACTACCGCTTAATATCACTTGTTTGCCTAAGGGACTTAAACTTAAGACCATGCCATTAGTACCAAAACCTAAATAGTTTGCTCGGCTAATGAGCTCCAGTATTTGTAATTGTTGATCACTCGTCCCAATAAGCATGCCAATGGTCGAATACATATGAAGTTGGTCATCTTCATTCATTTGAAAGCATACGACTAGGTTTTCATCGACGACCAGTTGGCATCGTTGATTTTCGATAGTGAGTTGAGGGATTTGATTGAGAAGTGAAAAATCATCAATCAGAACTTTGAATAATGACATAAATCCTATTTCCTTATGGATTAACTTTGATGTCATTAAAGCATGAGAGACTTTGTTATTGATGTTGGTTTAAGTCGTTAATTTTTAGAAAGTGAACTTGTAAGAATAAATTTGAGTGGTCAAAATCATTATTTTGTGGGAATGCTCAATCTAACGAGTTATTAATAAACTATTTAAATAGTATTATTTTGAGTTGAAATAATGATATGAGGAGTAAAATTGGTTGCGGGAGCCGGATTTGAACCGACGACCTTCGGGTTATGAGCCCGACGAGCTACCAAGCTGCTCCATCCCG
>CANNEE010000017.1 GCA_947503555.1 uncultured Shewanella sp. | reverse complement strand
TTTCCTTTAAGAAGTCGCTGTGCCGTGTCAGTGGGAGCGCATTATAGGGAAGTTTTTAAAGCGTGCAAGGGCTTTTTGAAATTTAGTTACCGTTGGAATAAATAACATACAAACTGATGTTTATTTAGCTGACAACGCCATCTTTAGTACGTAAAAACAACACTTTTAGCGCTACACTGGCTTAATAAGGTTGTTTTTTCGACACTAGACTAGTGTATTTATAAATAATTCATTACCATATAGCTTGCTGTTAACAGTTATTTATCAATTTTTCACATTATTTAGAGAGCATTCTTATGCAGAAGTCACTTTCGATCACTTTGATTGTCGCCTTATTAGGAGCATTCGCGATATATCAAGTTCCAACGTTACCCGCTTATATTGCCTTTATTCTAGGTGCGGTCGCTACAGCTATCATTTTCTTCGCAACTTCAGGCACAGCTTCCCAATCAACTGGTGACGCGCCATATTCAGGCCCAACCATGACACTTTATGTTGGTAACTTGCCTTATCGCGTACATGAGGGAGAAGTTAAAACCCTTTTTGGTGAATATGGCCCAGTTAACTCGGTTCGCTTAGTGAGAGACCGTAAAACCGGACGCAGAAAAGGCTTTGGTTTTGTTGAAATGTCGGAATCAGGCGCCAAAAAAGCGATGGCTAAACTCAATGATTTTAGCTTCCAAGAAAGAACCCTAAAAGTTCGAGAAGCTAAAACTCAGGATAATGACGCTAAAGAGCGCGCTGCAGTTACCGAGTAGGATAGCAAGAGATACAAATATCGCTCATTAAAAGCAGTGATATTAAAAGCGATACACACCGTTAGCCACTTATCAGCACTCTTGCAGAAGAGGAGCAACCATAAGTGGCTAATGTTTTTTCTAAACCTTCATTTATCATTCCAGTGTAAAGCGCAATAACCCCTTTATCTTTCTGTGAACGACTCAACTCTCCCTGTTCACCAATTAAGTACCTCACCCTTTGGGCTATGGCTTTTGAAGAATCGAGTAGCACGACTGACTTTTGCAGTAATGCTTCTATCTCAGGGGCTAACAAAGGAAAGTGAGTACAGCCTAAAACAACCACATCCACAGGCTGGGCTTTTATCGGTGCAATAATTTTCTCTAATGATGCCAATGCGACTGGCTCACCTGCTAGCTTTTGCTCTGCAATATGCACCAATTCAGATGAGCCGATTAACTCTACATGGCAATCGTCTGCAAACTCTTGGATCAATTTATGGGTATAGTCACGTTGAATTGTGCCAGGTGTAGCAAGCAGTGCAATATGTTTGGTCTTAGATAATAGTGCTGCAGGTTTAATGGCTGGAACCACGCCGACAACCGGAATATTTAGCGATTGACGTAACTGTTCAAGCACTAAAGTACTCGCTGTATTACAGGCAACAACCACTAATCGCGCATCAATCTCGGCCACAACCTGAGAAATAAGAGCAACCGATCCGGTGATTAACTCATCTTCAGCCAGTTCACCATAGGGCAAGCGTGCGTTGTCAAAGAGATAGTAATAGCTTTGTTCAGGCAGATGAGAATGAAGCTCCTTTAATATAGATAAGCCCCCCACTCCTGAATCAAAAACCAATATTGGTTTAGCCAAACATCACCCTCTTCAAATAACCTTTATAATTAACTAGCGCGGATTTTCCCATAGCTAGAGTCACACTATCAATAGTGAGTCTATACATAATCAAACTCGTTGGTATAATCGCCCCCAATTGAGAGAAGAGAGTAATAACTAATGAACTTAGCCGCAATGGATCCCCAAGCATATGATCAACAGCTAGCCGATAAACAGGCTAAGCTAACGCAGATGTTTGCCGAATTTGAAACACCTCAACTAGAAGTGTTTAGCTCTGAGCCAGAGCACTACCGTATGCGTGCTGAGTTTCGAGTTTGGCATGACGGCGATGACCTTTACTACTATATGTTTGATAAAGCATTAGATGAGAAGGTGCGTTGCGAGCAGTTCCTACCTGCCAGTGAACTTATCAACCAGATGATGCCTAAGTTAATGGAGGAGCTGCGTCCTAATACTCTACTTAGGCACAAACTATTTCAGGTAGATTTTCTCTCCACGCTCAGCGGCGAGATCTTAATCTCCCTCCTGTACCACAAGCCATTGAACGAAGAGTGGCAAGCGCAGGCTCAGGCGCTAAAGACTCGCCTATCTTCTGAATTTAATGTCAACTTGATTGGCCGAGCGCGTAAGCAAAAGTTTGTATTAGATAGAGACTATGTGATTGAGTCGATTCCTGTTGATGGTACACAACTCATATATAAGCAGGTAGAAAATAGCTTTACTCAACCCAATGGCAAGGTATCGATTAAGATGCTGGAATGGGCCATTGATGTGACCCGCCAATCTAGCGGTGATCTATTAGAACTCTACTGCGGTAATGGTAACTTCTCTATCGCCCTAGCTAAGAATTTCAATCGAGTGCTAGCAACAGAGCTGGCAAAGCCTTCGGTCGACTCGGCACAATACAACATCAAAGAGAACAAGGTCGATAATGTACAGATAATTCGTATGTCTGCCGAAGACTTTAGCGACGCTATGGCAAAAAAGCGCAGCTTCAACCGCTTGAAAGGTATCGACTTAGATAGCTATGATTGCAATACCATCTTTGTCGATCCGCCAAGAGCCGGACTTGATAGTGAGACGGTCAAGCTAGTACAGAAATATGAGCGTATTCTATATATCTCCTGCAACCCAACAACACTGCTAGAGAATTTGGCAGTATTGAATGAAACCCATAAGGTGAGCCGTTTTGCACTATTCGATCAGTTCCCCTATACAGACCATATGGAAGCGGGCCTGTTATTAGAAAGACGCTAACAAAAAAGGGCCATCGGCCCTTTTTTTGAATCTGCTTTAACGCTACCACCAATTAACGGCTTTCTTGCTTTTCCTGCAGAGCATCGGCGCCTTTGGCTATCATACGAAGCTGAGTCACTAAACGCTCTGCCAAAATTTTTCTATCGGCGCGCTTCATATCCAAAGCCGCAGCGCCGGCATTAAATACTAGCGTGACCAAGGCCTCGGCCTGGGCTCTTGCTAATTCAGAATTGCGATTAGCAGTCACTTCTGTGTAATGGGCTAATTCAGAAATAAAATGTTCAATTTCTCTGGCAACGGCGCTGCGAAATGGTGCAGATGTACCTGAACGTTCATGTAATAGAATACGGAACACGTTAGGGTTGGAATCTAATACTTCCATAAAGGTTTCGACAGAAATTCGAATCACACTACCACCCGCTTCTGCTCGCTGGCGCCCTTTACGCATCATTTGTCTTAGAGTCAGGCCACCTTCATCTACCATGGTCAGCCCAAGCTCATTCATATCTTTAAAATGACGATAGAATGAAGTCGGAGCAATATTGGCTTCCCTCGCTACTTCACGCAAACTCAAGCTCGAGAAACTGCGCTCTGCACTAAGCTGGTTAAACGCGGCGTCAACTAAAGCGCGGCGTGTCTTTTCTTTCTGTTGTGCTCTAATGCCCATGAGTGATCCATACATCCAATTCAATCGCAAAATAATACATTTTTTTGCCGTAAAACACAGCCCTGCTAAACTTGACCCAAGAGATCAAGCAAGTTAAATTAGCGCACAGCTGTACGCTCAATTTAAATTGGAATTATAACTAATGAAAAAACCACCTCTGATCTGGACCAATGTGCTCCTATTCGCCCTCACCTTTGGCGGAGCCGTCATTCTTATTCCATGGCGGGGTTTGACCCATGGTTTCGAATGGATTGAATGGCTGACATTTGTGCTACTTGCATTTGCCAGTGGCCTTTCTATTACAGGCGGTTACCATAGACTTTGGTCGCATAAGACCTACAAAGCACATGCAATAGTTCGCTTCTTTTATGCCCTAGGCGGCGCGCTTGCGTTACAAAACAGTGCACTACATTGGTCATCGGATCATAGGGTTCACCATAAGCATGTTGATAATAATGATAAAGATCCCTACTCAGCGAACATGGGTTTCTGGTATAGCCATATAGGTTGGATGCTGCGTGAATACCAAGCCCACCGCTACCATGACTATAAAAATGTTAGAGATCTACAAAACGACAAAATTGTGATGTGGCAGCATAAGCACTATTTGTCTCTACTGCTCCTGATGAACATAGGTTTACCTATATTCCTTGGCTGGCTCAACGGCGACATCCTCTCTATGTTGTTGTTAGCCGGATTGCTGCGCTTAGTGGTAGTACATCACTGCACCTTTTTCATCAACTCTCTAGCTCATGTATGGGGCAGCCAGCCTTATACCGATAAGAACACAGCGCGCGATAATGGCTTCTTAGCGATTCTTACCTATGGCGAGGGCTATCATAACTTTCATCATATCTTTGAGAACGACTACCGTAATGGCATCAAGTGGTGGCACTATGATCCAACTAAGTGGCTGATTAATCTGCTTTCATGGTGCAAACTCGCGACTGACTTGCGTGTATCACCGCAGGAACGTATTGAAAGCGCTCAACTGCAGATGCAGCTGAAAAAGGCGCAGCATAGAGTCGATCTGCTACCTAATGCAGAGGAGCTAAAGACTAAACTTCAGGCCGAATATGAAACCCTTAAACATGACTTGCTGGCCTATTATCAAGCGAAAAAGCAACTGATTGATGCAAAGCGTAAACAGCTAAGCGACAAACAGTTAGTGACTCAAGTTGCCGAGCTAAAACAACAACTTCTGCAACAGAAGAAGCTTTGGTTACAGATGACGCGTTCATTCGCTTAAAAAGCTCACATTTTTCTTAATAAAACCAATGGCCACCTTGCAAGGTGGCCATAACTGACTATGATGATTGCCTCATTATTGTTAATCATGATGCCTATCTATGTCGAATCTTGCCTTTAAACTTACCGAATACAGCCATGGAGCAGGTTGCGGCTGTAAAATCTCACCTCAAGTCTTAAGCACCATTCTGGCTTCCCAATTACCCCAGTTCACCGATCCTAACTTGCTTGTGGGTAATCAAACGCGAGATGACGCCGCCGTCTACCAGCTAAACGACACCACTGGCATCATAAGTACTACCGATTTCTTTATGCCCATCGTTGATGACCCATTCACCTTTGGCAGAATCGCCGCAACTAATGCGATTAGTGATATCTATGCCATGGGCGGTACACCTATGATGGCAATTGCAATATTAGGCTGGCCAGTTAACAAGCTGCCAGCGGAAGTGGCTCAACAAGTGATTGATGGTGGACGTCAGGCTTGTGCCGAGGCAGGGATCGTACTAGCCGGCGGCCACAGTATCGATGCACCCGAACCCATCTTTGGCCTCGCGGTCACAGGGCAAATCGCTATCAACAAGGTTAAACAGAATAATACTGCTAAGGCGGGTGATAAGCTTTATCTCACCAAGCCTTTAGGTATCGGCATATTGACCACGGCCCAGAAACAGAAAAAGCTGGCCGATGAGCATAGCCATATTGCACCCGACGCCATGTGTCAGCTCAATAAGATTGGCACTAGTATCAGCGAAATTAAGGGCGTAAACGCCATGACAGATGTCACAGGCTTTGGTCTTGCGGGGCATCTGTTAGAGGTGTGCCAAGGTGCTAACTTACATGCGAACATAGACGTTAAGCAAATTCCACTGCTTCCCCATGCTAGAGATTATCTTGAAATGGGCTGTATTCCCGGTGGCACCCATAGAAACTTTGACAGTTATGGCCACCAGTTGCCTAAGCTTAATGGTGAACAAAAAGCTATTCTGTGCGATCCACAAACCAGCGGCGGGCTATTGGTGGCAGTAAGCAGCGAAAGTGAAGCTGAACTTGTTGAGTTGCTCAGAGCACAAGAGTTTGATTGCCACTGTATTGGTCAATTATCGAAGCCGAATCAACAAACGAGTCAGGTTTTGGTGGAGCTTAGCTAATGGCTCAACAACAGATCACCGAACAGGAATTTGATCAGCTTTTTATCAGCAATCGCTCGTTACTCGATGTACGCGCTCCCGTAGAGTTTAATAAGGGCGCATTTGAATACAGCTGCAACCTGCCGCTAATGAACGACAATGAAAGGGAGCGAGTCGGCACCTGTTATAAACAGCAAGGACAACAGGCGGCAATCTCTCTTGGTCACAGCCTAGTTAATGGCAAGATAAAACAAGCTAGAGTCGATGCTTGGCTTGATTATATTAACGCTCAGCCCGAGGCTTATCTGTACTGTTTTCGTGGAGGTTTGCGATCTCAGCTTAGCCAAGCATGGATTCAAGAAGCTGGCGCCGATATTCCCTATATTCAAGGTGGCTATAAAGCTCTGCGTCAGCACCTTATCAGCAAACTTGAGCAAGATTATCAGCCACAAATGCTCATTTTAAGTGGCTCAACAGGCAGTGGTAAAACCGATTTTTTACTACAAAGAAGTGAAGCGGTCGATCTCGAAGGCGCCGCAAATCACAGAGGCTCAAGCTTTGGCCGCCAAGTCACGTCTCAGCCGACCCAGATAAACTTTGAAAACAAACTTGCCAGTGAGTTAATGAAACATCAGGCTCGAGGTTTAAATTGTCTTTTATTAGAAGATGAGAGTTATCTGATTGGACGCAACGCAATTCCCAAGCCTTTTTTCACTCAAATGCAACAAGCAAATCTAGTGATTATCACTGAAGAGAAACAGACGCGGCTTGAGCGACTACTCAAAGAGTATGTGCATAACATGCATCAAGGCTTGGTAAACTTGCATGGCGAAGAACTTGGACTGCAACACTACAGCGATTATCTTCACCAAAGCATGGGCGCAATTAAAAAGCGCTTAGGTGGCAAACTTCATGATGAGCTACAGACGCTGATCAGCGCAGCAATAAACCATCAAAGTCGCACTGATGATACGAGCGCGCATCTAGAATGGATTAACGCGCTACTCGAACATTACTATGACCCCATGTATCAGTACCAACTCGGGCGTAAGCATGGCAAGGTGATCTTTAGCGGCGACCATCAAGCCATGCATCAATGGCTTGATGACCTAAATCAAACGCCCCAAATACAAACGCCCTAGTGACTTAGCACCTTAACATCGTCATAGAGATCATGGCGGCTAATATCGCTGGTTTCTCGCAACTGTCCAACATTGACTTCCACCTTAGACCAAAAGCGCTTAGGTGGAGTTGTCAGCGCATGCCCTCCTTTATGGCTAAAGTAGGAGCCCCAAAGGCCATTTAACGCTAAAGGAATCACAGGCACTGGGTCGCGTTTAAGTATCTTCTCAATCCCAGGTCTAAATTCAGCCATATTGCCGTCCTTACTGAGTCGCCCTTCAGGGAAGATACACACCAACTCTTCATTACTTAAGGCTTGATGTATTGTCTCAAAAGCGGCTTCATAGGTTGCTTTGCACTGTCTAGGAGAGCAGATAGGAATAACCCCTGCGTGACGAAATAAATATTTAAGCAGTGGTAGCTCGCTGATGCTTTTATCCATCACGAAACGGGTTGGTCGAGTAGAAGCCCCAAGAATGAGCAGCGCATCGATATAGCTAACGTGATTACTCACTAATACTGCCGCACCTTCACTAGGAATATTCTCACGCCCTTTAATCGTCACCCGATACAGAGTATGACTTAACAGGTAACTGACAAAACGTTGCGCAAACTCAGGGACTTGGGAATAAACATAGATAGCCACCAGCGCATTTAATATGGATAGCAGAGTAAAGAGTTCAACAATGCTCCACTCCAGTGCCCCCAATAGCAACATAGAGAGCAGCGCCGAGCACACCATAAACAGGGCATTCATTATGTTGTTAGCGGCAATCGCTTGAGCACACTCATCTTTTTTGGCTCTGGACTGGATAAACGCATATAGAGGCACAATGAAGATACCGCCACTGACCCCCACCATAAAGAGGTCGAACATTACGCGATAATGCTGACTCATAGCGATAAACTCGCTGGCACTGTATACCTGAGTGATAGTCTCGGGTACAGGAGGCAAGCCAGCTAATAAGTCCAAGCCAAATACCGTTAACCCCAGCACACCAAAGGGAAGTAACCCTAATTCGACATGGCCAAAAGACAAACGCTCACACAGGAAAGAGCCGACGGCGATCCCAACTGAAAACAGTGCCAGTAGAAGTGATACCACAGTTGGGCCAGATGCTAGATGTACTTTGGCAAAATTAGGAAACTGAGTCAGATAGGTCGCGCCAAGAAACCAGAACCAGCTGATCGCCAATACCGCCATCCAGATACTTGGCGTACGTCTTACCTTTTTGATGCTTCTCCAGGTGCCAGATAAAGGCGCAAATCTCACTTTAGCAATCTTACCCATGGGTTTAAGGCTTGGGATCATACGACTCGATACAAAACCCAATATGGCAAGCAGCACCACAGTCATGGCAGCTAAAATATGAGTGAACTCACTCGCGACTAATAAGCCAGCCGATAGGGTGCCCACCAAAATAGAGATAAAAGTCCCCATCTCAACCCAAGCATTTCCGGTCACTAACTCGGTCTCTTTTAATGCTTGAGGAAGCAAGGAGTACTTTACCGGACCAAAATAGGCTGATTGAGTGCCAGTTAAAAACAGTAGAAACAGCATCAACATATAGCTTTGAGTCACTATGGCCAAGGCCGCGCAACTCATTATCACTAGCTCTAGCAGCTTAAGTCGCCTTATCAAGGTCGCTTTATCGATATTATCGGCAATTAAACCTGCATGGGCTGAAAACAGAAAAAAAGGCAGAATAAACACCCCAGCGGCTAAATTAACAAATAGGTTAACGCTAATGGGCAAACTATCTAACTGGCTGTAGGTGACCAATAACAGCAGCACATTTTTATAGATATTGTCATTGAGCGCCCCTAAGCACTGAGTAACAAAGTAGGGGAAAAATCTACGTGACAGAATCATAATATTTCCCCGTGGGTTAATAATTCAGAGTGTGGTGTTAGCTTGTTGTCATATTGAGCAAGCAGCCCTGCAATAAAAGTCTCAACCTGCATGGTTAGCAGCGAAGGGGCATCCAGACTTTGACAGAAAAGCTTATCTTTTAACGAAAGTACCGTAATGCCATGGATCATAGACCAAAAATTACGGCTTGCCGCTTCCAGCTCACCCGCTTTTAAATGGGGAACGATAAGGGATATCTCTTTTTCCAATTTACTTAATAACAAAGAGATTAAACTCAACTGAGATTGCGGCAGAGCTTCATCGGCTTCCATCTTAAGTTCAAATACCAGATTAAATAGATGAGGATTGGCAAGCGCATACTCATAATAGCGATTGGCCATCATAAGTAAGCGTGAACCAGAAGAGGTATCTTCCAGCTGATTCAATTCATGCAATAAGGCCATTAGCGTGTTAGCCGAGCAAGCAAGGAGTAAATAGTGATAGCTACCGAACACCTTAACCAGAGTGCTAGGTGCATAGCCAATCGCATTGGCTATCTGCCTTAGACTTATCTCCTGCATAGGCTCATTGGCTAACCTATCCATAGTCGCTGTAATCGCAAGCTCACGGATCTCATCATGGGAATGCTCTTTTCTTCTCGCCATTGCTTTATCCAATTAACCTTTCACTGCACATTAGGCTAGCAAGCAAAAAAATAAAAAACAATGTTCACAGCAATCTAAATGGAGCTGGTACAGCTAAGGTTCAGCTTAAATTTAACGACGTCTTTAAAGAGGTAAAATAGCGCTATAACCAATAACTGGCGGCAATAGCACAAAAACAGTCAAAATTAAAAACATCATTTTTAATTTTGACCTGACACTTGATATTCATACTTGGACTAAAAGCTGACTATTGAATAAAGGGCGAATATTAAGATTCGTTTTCCCAATAAGGAGGCGCTCCGTCACCATAATAATGGGAGAAGTAATCGATAAAGGCCCTGACTTTAGGCGCCACCAGCCTAGAGCTTGGATATACAGCCCAAATGGCAGCCTCATCAACAAGCGGATAATCCTCTAAGATCTGAACGAGTTCGCCCGATGCTAACTGTTCATAAGCGATCCAAGTTGCACATAAAGCGATACCCAGTCCATCAACACAAGCATCTCTTACGGCTTCACCGTGGTCAATGCGCATATTGCCACTCGGCTTTATATTGAGTGTTCCCTGTGGCGTCATAAAGGTCCAGCTATCTAACCCAGTATGATTGATACATAGGTGCGCTTTTAGTTCTTGAGGAGACTTAGGTTCACCATATTTAGCTAAGTATTCGGGAGAGGCACAAATAATACGTCTATCTGAGGCCAACTTCTTGGCAATAAGACTGGAATCTTTAAGGCCCGCATTTCTAATAGCAATATCAAAGCCTCCTTCAACGAGATCGTCAATGGAGTCACTAAAACGTATATCAAGATAGAGATTCGGATACTGGTCAATAAACCCCTTTAATCCTGGCATTAAGTGGATACGCCCAAAGGATGCCGATGCTGTGATTCTTAGCTTACCCGTAGGCTGCGCATTCCCGGTTCCGACAGAAGCCCGCCCAGCATCGACACAGGATAGAATCTCTTCTGCATGGGGAAGAAACGCCATCCCTTCTTCGGTTAAAGAGACTTTACGTGTAGTGCGGTGAACTAAACGGGCACCTAGGCTCTCTTCCAGCTTACTAATATGGATACTGGCAACCGACGGCGATAAGCCCAGCTCTTGACCCGCTTGGCTAATATTTTGGGTCGACGCCAATCTTACAAATAGCTTTAAATGCTCTATATTCATCACATACCGCTTTCTGATAAATGTGCTACTAAGTTAAGGCCTATTGAGCTTTCAAATTAGCGTAAAGTCACCTTTATTATCAAATTATTTTCAAAACTGATTCGGTTTTTACCCTAGTTATCATGCTTTTCTTTAAAAGTTAAACTCTGTGCTCACATTAATATGGCTCTCGACGTTCAACTTAGTAACGAACAGGAGCAACAGTAAGAACATCAGATTAAAGATACGCATTCGTTGTCGGAGAAGCAGATGAAACATCCAATTATTCAAGACTTGAACACCCGCTACACAGCTAAGAAATATGATGAGACAAAGAAGATCTCAGCTGAAGATATGCAGGTAATTTTAGAGGCACTTCGTCTTTCAGCTTCTTCAATCAACTCTCAGCCATGGAAATTCGTACTTGTTGAAAGCGACGAAGCAAAACAACGTTTACATGATAGCTATGCTAACAAACATGAATTTAATCAACCCCATGCAAAATCTGCCTCCCATACACTATTATTGGCTTACGACCCTAATTTCACTAAAGACAAATTTAGTAAAAGAGTCGATGCTGAGGTGAGTTCGGGACACCTTCCAGCCGACATGTATGAGGTGTTTATGGGTGCCTATGCCTTTGCCGAGGCCAATACAGATGAATCTGGCTTCAATGGCCATTGGACCAAAGCTCAAGTTTATCTGGCGTTAGGTAACCTACTGCATGTACTTGCCCGTCTGGGTATCGCTTCAACACCTATGGAGGGTGTCGATTCAGAGTTGCTACAAACCCTGTTTGAAAAAGAGCTTGATGGCCATGTTTGTGAGGTAGCCTTAGCTATGGGATACCACAAAGAGGGTGAAGACTTTAATTACGGCTTACCCAAAGCAAGACTTGCTCAAGACGATGTCATCTGCGTTGCGTAAGTGAAATAGCAAGGCACTTCTTACACAATAGAAGTGCCAGAAAGCCAAGAAGGGCGCAGCAATTTAACGCCATTGATTTAGCGAAAGCAAGACTAGGGGCTGTTGACCTTTCAAGGTTGTTTTTGCAGCAATTTACAGCGTGCTTAAACAAGGCAGAGCTTGTGCGGTGTAGTTATTCTACATAAATAAGCGATAACATAGTAGAAGTGCGCTGTAAATGCTGCCCTTCGGGCGCAACTCAATGGCATTTTTTCATTGTTGAACGAGAATTTACTTAGATTGCTAAGCTTCACCTCGTTCGCCGCGATAAAATGCCATTGACTTCGCGCAAAAACCAATCAGCAAAGATCAACAGCCCCTAGTAACGCTTTAGGCAATACCATGAAAAAATCATTATTCCTGTGCTGCAGTATTGCGATTTCGGCATGCAGCCATAGCACAAGTAGCACTCCACCTGATAACCTGAATGACAAGGCAAGCTACCAATTGCGTCTAGCATCTGATGTAACTTGGGATCACCTTAATCCAGCAAGAGGTAATAAGGCACCAAAGGCCGCTACACTCTGGGGAGATCGCAAGGGTAAACAGGCAACAGGCTTTCTATTAAGGCCCAGTGACGGCTTTAAATCGCCACCCCATATTCACAATGTTTCCTACCGAGGCGTTGTGATAGCCGGAGAGTTGCATAACGATGATCCAAATGCCGCCAATATGTGGATGCCTGCAGGATCATTTTGGACTCAGCCTAAGGGAGAGGTGCATATCACTGCTGCCAAAGGCTCACATAGTTTGGCTTATATTGAAATAGAAGAGGGTCCCTACCTTGTTCAACCAACTAACCAAGCCTATGACAGCCATGAGCGCCCTATTAATGTCGATTCGAGTAACCTAGTTTGGTTAAATATCGACAATACCCAATGGCAAGCTCTCCCTAGTAACAAGACTATCGATACACCTGTGAAAATTGCTCTGTTATGGGGGCAACAAGCAGCAAACTCACTTAACGGCACTTTACTGCGTATACCAGCCAACTTTAACGGCCATATTCTGAGTGATAGTGATAGCTTCAAGGGGATAGTGATTAAGGGAGATCCAAACTATCAAAATCAAGCACGGGAACAGCCAATCAGGTTAACACCCGGCAGCTATTTTGGCTCACTGGGTAAAGCCGCCCACAGCATTACAACTCAAAAAGAGAGCCTGATTTATATTCGTACTCAAGGGCAATATAGAGTCAGTGCTAACTAACCTCAACTTGGGAAAAGCTGCACAGCTCAAAGCCACTAACTATAAAGCCGCATTTAATGCGGCTTTATCAATTATCTAGCGAAATGAAATTAATGGTAGGTTTTGACATTAGTCTGCAGCACCGCCTGCTGAGCACGCAGCTCCTGCATACAATTATCACAAGGCGGATAAACCTCGGCCAGTTTCATAATCGGGGGCAGCGTTAAACTGATAGCATTGACGGCTATCATCTCCAGCTCTTCATCATGGCTATAGGAGTGAGCCATATAAAGCATAGATCTATGGGGAATAAATAGGCACTTCTGCGCCAAGTCCAAGTCACCTTTTTGCTGGTAGATATCGGCTAAAGCCTGATAACACAGAATCCATTCGCGAATCGACTCAACACATTTAGGCTCCCTTAATAACTTCTGCTCAAGGAAATAGATCATCTCTTTATAGTTTTCTTCCATATAGGAAGCGTGGCCTTCCTCAGTTAAACCTGACTCCATCGACATTAGATTATCCATACACACCTCCAAAGCAACCAATGATAATAATTATCATTAGCACCTTTGGATTTGTAAACCTATCCCTGAACAAAGAGCCAATAAACTGTAGAATTTGTAATCTAGGTCAAGTTTTTGCTGATGAAAGGCATATAGGTATTTTCATCTAAAACAGCTAACTCGCAGATATATAGAGAAACTATAGGTAAAGGAGCGATAAAAGGTATTGGTAGGCGATAAAAATTAGGGGCTGCTTGTTAAACAAGCAGCCCCTTTTATGCGGTGAGTTGGCCGATAAGCCAAGTCTTCACAGCGATATTTGTTCAGTATTAAGTATAAGAAATAGAGCAACTATCCATCAAAAACTCCATTTGTAGCACAAAATGTAGCACAGGGTTTCCTTCCTTCAAAATCATCAACACGGAAAAACAGTATTCCGCCAGTTCACTTTGCTTACTTAACATACAAATAGGAAGGCTATGTAAACTTATTATGGATTTACATCTACTAGTTAAGTAAGTATTTGCCTAACTTTTCCTTTTAATTCAAACACTTGATCCAGCTCACTCTATTTGGATATCCTCGCATATCCGTACTTAACAGTATTAAAGAGGTCTTATGAATTACCATGTTATCTTCGATCCAAATCAATCAGAGCTAACAGTGAAATGTGTAAATAAAATTGGAAGCATTATTTGGGAGATCAGAGGAAAAAAAGCTAATGAGTTAGTAGTCTCTGGGCATATTAGATCCCCAGAGCTGTTTTTTTAGCAGCTTACTTTGGGCTTTTATCAGAACCATCTACCACAGAACACAATTGGGAGCTGAATAATGAGCAATGGGCGAGAGCAATCTTAAAAGCCACAGAAGTTTGTTCAAACAATTCCAGTGACCTTATGGATGGTAAGGTTGCACAATACAACCTTTACTAAATTGAATTAGTCTGGACTTGACCTGTCAGCGCTTAAATCACGGTGCTATCAGAGCTGACAGGTTACCCTAACTAGCTTCTGCCCCATTCCTTGCTAGCGTCAGGCTAACCTCTCAAATCATAGTGGATGATTTGACCTACTTTTTCTTATCTATGTAATGTCTATTGCATTTAGTGGCATGCCCCAGCTCATAGGAGTTACCTACATCCGCACTGTATGCATACACAGTTATGATTCTTTTCTAAGAATTGCGAGTAAAGCGAGCAAAAAACTATAATCTTTCGCTCGATAAAACCCCAAGATATTGCTATGTTCTTGAAATAAAGGTACTTAGCGGAAGGTTGTAGAGACCTCTACATCAAGATGCTCAACTTTGCCAGATTGATATCGAGCGAATTAATGTCGGATGATAAATTTTATTTTAGTAAACAGTTGGTTAGGTTAGCGTAGTTGCTGCTAAGTTGAATTTAAACTGGAACATTATCGAGCAGCTATATAATAAGCTGTTAGACCTTCTGGGAGAATCACGGAAATATTTATGAAATACGCTCTTTTCTTTTTTTCGATAATGGCGGCTTGTTCAAAGGCGATAGCCTGCTCTTGTGCTTTTCATGATGGCTCTATTGAAGAGGCAGTAACTGAATCTTATGAAAATGCATCCGCTGTGGTCCTAGCAACTGCGGAGCATGTGGAAAACTTGGAGCCGTTCGTTGCTGACGTCTGGAGTGAAGAAAAAGGACACCATAAAAAAACATATTACAATTCACAGCGTACTCAATTTGTTGCTGTAAAATCATGGAAAGGAGAGCATGGAAACAGATTCTTTACTGAAATCGTAATAGCATGTTGCATGTGCGGGTATAGCTTTGAAGAAGGCGAGAATTATCTTCTCTATTTGCACGGCCCTGACAAAAATGGGAGTTTCAGTACGAGTAGCTGTTCTCGAACAAAAAAAGAGACGGATAAAGTCAAAAAAGAACTAAAAATACTTAACAAGATAGGTCTAACAAAAAGCTCAAAGATGACGCCAAAAAGCGGCGCGTTTTAGCTTGGTGTTACCGATACTTTTCCTAATCCTTCAGTCTACCTTTAGAGTGTTTGCGTTAACGCACTTTTGTCCAGTTGTGAGTTAGGATACTAGAATTCAGCTTGTACGATTCAGTCGTGACTTGCATGCAGATATGTAAGCTCAGGTATTAGCTACTACAACTACATTGTGATGGTTTTGCTCTTTGCTGAAGAAGAGCTCACTAGCAAAGAGCATCACAAGTTAGATCTCTTTTCCGCATACCCCATAAAGCCACTTTTTGTCTTCATCAGATAAGTCTAGACCTCCCTCGGGAACGCTTTCTATGAGCTCCTCTAGACTAACGGCCTTTCCCACTTCCGCTTGCACCTTAGCTTCATCACTATCCTGTTTAGTTGTCATGATTAGACCTCACATTATCAACATATCTTTACCGAATCTTAAACGGTATGAACCTAGCCAAAATTTTCAAAATCACCTTAGAAACAATTTGACGTTTAGATTGCCCTTACACTAAAAAACCTAAGATACCCACATTCTAGCACTATACATCTGCCGAAAATCACCTTGCAAATAAGCTCAGTACACAGTCAAAACCGATGCAACGATTTTCAAAAATGCATCTAAAACAATTTAGCGCTATCCAACAAGACTATCGTATATTTCTAAGACTTTACTTGCTGTAAGCCCTTCCTTTCTTTTGTTTAAGATACTTACGGCCTTGTCTAACACGACAAAGTTAATACGCTTGAAAGCTATTCCTTCTTCATATCTTTCACGCTTGTAGGCTGCTACCTCACTCTTTAACCCATTTATCATACCGTAGGGTTTGCTTTTATTGGCAGGGAAAGTTGGCGCATCAATGTCCTTACACAAGTAATCTGCCCATCGTTGATTCACAGGCAAACGACGAAATACATATTGCTCACCCGAGCGCGTCTCTTTCCAAGCACCTCGCCCAAGAGGATCAACCAATGATTCCTCTTCGCTAGCAGGTAGCTCACCATTGATCTCTTCATCAAGGCGAACGGCATCGGAATAGGGAAACTTCGCAATGTATGATGTTTTAACTTCTACCCCATTCTTGACTCCCTCTCTAGCCAGCCGCTTTAAGCACCGTTGAAGGTCTTCAATACGACTTCCGTCTTCAAGGCCTGTACAAGTCAATATATGCGCATGTAGGCGCTTTTGTGGCTCATTAACCCCATCATCAACCATCAAAGCATTCTTAGACTCTTCGATAGCCACAAGAGCAACCTGTCTCCACCCTTTGCTCCTTCTTCTTTTATCCCCCACGAGCCTTTCATTAATGCAGGCGACGGCTCCCCTTACATGTTCGCGTGCAGCAATACAAACTTCATCGCTCAGCGTTACAGTGGCTGCAGTGAGCACCATAGAACTTTTCATAGCTCTTTCATTAATAACGTTGTATGCCGCAGTGCAGTCGTCGTTGTATTTTAAGCAACTACTTAGCGAGTCTTTACCTATTAATTGAAGATTGCGCGTACTAGACTTATTTCTTGGACTTCTAAATAGATCTTTGCCTAACTTACACTCTGTCCCCTTTATATTTGTAGTATGTACTGTATATACTGGTTCAAGGTTTTCACCAGTAACCTGATGTTTTATTGTAAGCCTTGCCAGTGCTGGGCTCATGGGCTGTAGCCCTATGAACATATTTACTAGTTTTGCCCTGCAATCCCCACTTTCTTCAACTTTGAAACTTACAGGTTCCCGCTTACTTTTCTCAGTAATTTTCATGCTATAATTATGCTCGATATAGAGATGATGCCCCGTATTTGCGCGCTCGCGCTTACGGGCTTTTTTTTTGCTATTGACCCCAGCCTTGCTCTTTGGCCATTTGCTTTTGAGACTCTCGAATTTCGGCGATTTCATCCGCATACATTTCTCGAACTTCCAATACGGGTAACTCTTCTAAGTCATCCAAATTTGGGGAAGATAATTTCAATGTTTGGCGCAACGTGTCGCTGGATAGCTTTAATGAAGTAGCAACTGATGTTAGAGCTCTTGCATATACAACAGCTTCCTTCGCCGAGACGGGTCTATCTGGTATCGATTCAAGCATCATGGCGCTTTTACGCCTCAACTCTTCTCCCATGGCAAAATCATCCCGAATAAGCATTGCCGCTTTCCCTTTTGCATATTCAGAGGACAAAGCTTCACTCAGTGACGCTTTTGCTTCTTTAATAGCTAAGTCTTTTGCTTCCCCAGACTTTGTTTTTGTTCTTATTTTGACTCTCTGGACTGTCGATACAGATATGTCCAGCTGTCTTGCTATTGAAGCATTAGACCAACCAGCGGCGATCATCGAAACAACTTTTAGTTCAGTTTCTGGTGTTAACTTAGCAGCCATGAACCCTCCTGCCCCAAATGGTAATAACAATAAAAATTAGCCTGCTACCCCATCCGTAGAGATAAAGAGGTAATGAGTAAAAAGCCCGATCACAAAGTAATATTCTGAGTCTCATTAGAAACCTTCAGTGAGTTTTATATTGTGGTATTTTGGAACTAAAAGAAGCGGGGGCGCGTGGAGGCGTCGGTGTCCTATTTAGCCGTCTAATTTGGCGTCAAGGCTAGTGACTATGGATGCTTGTTTGTCTACGCTGTTCTTTGTAGACGTCTTCTCTTAGTTGAGTGATTGCGAATGTTCTTAGATTGCAATCGTGACTATTTTCTCAACACTATTTACCAATGTAAATGCTTCTAAATTCTTTTGCTCAATAACTAGTCTTACACAAACAGCGGTTATTGTGTCTTTTAAGCTCTATGTATCGATAATCACAAACAAACACTGATATGGGCATGCAAAAACCACATTCTACAAAGCATACCTTTAAAGACACATGAAACATGACTCTCTAAAGGTTGCATTTTTAATTTATAGACAGTATTCTCCAAACATCATAGACCTTTGTAGAGTAACAAGCATGTCCCATGTTGCATATGTCCGAGTATCAACCACAGACCAAAATACTGATCGTCAGGTTTTCAAGGACGTGGTTATCGACAAGACGTTCGAAGAGAAGGCATCGGCTGGAAGCATAAAGCGCCCAATGTTAGATGAGTGCCTGAACTATCTGCGTGAGGGCGATACTTTGCACATCTATTCTTTAGACCGTGTTTGCCGCTCAGGTGCAGGGGACGCTGTAACGCTCGTAGAGCGATTAAATGCCAAAAGTGTAAGCGTAATATTCCACAAGGAAGGAATGAGCTTTAATGGCTCTATGACAGCAGCACAGAAAGGCGTGCTATCCATCCTAGCCAGCGTAGCCGAGATGGAGCGAGGCTTAATCAGAGAGCGACAGGCAGAAGGTATTGCTGCCGCTAAAGCTAAAGGAAAACACATGGGCCGACCGAGCGCCAAACCGAGTAAGGAGCAAATTGAGAAGTTGCTTGCCGAAGGCAATACTATTAAAACCACAGCAATGAAATTAGGTATCGGTGTATCTACGGTATATAAAATCAAAGCAAGAAAAAGCTAGGAATAATATATACTAGTAGGAAAATGATAAGAAGCGACTTACAATTAGGCTTAGCGACCTTTCAAATCTTATTATAGTTAGATAAGCGATTGAAAAAACTAAATGCATAATCAAATAAGTAGATAGTAGAGTCATGAGAGTTAAAGATGCGGCTAGGATATTCAATAGCAGTCACTTAGCACAGTTAGCGCTAGGAGATTTCTCCCAGCTAAACCGTGTTGCTACTGAACTGCTGTATCTCGACCCTCGAATCACACCCGCAAAAGAGATCTTCGAGAGAACTTATAGAGAAATCTCAAAACACTACCGACACGAATATTATTACAAAAATACAATTGCAAATAAGCGACTTCTTGGTCGACATTCACTCAATACTGCGACGATGCTCTCAGAATTTAGAGTCGGTAGTAATATTGCAGACTGCGTGATTTTAAATGGTCACTCTACCTGCTACGAAATTAAAACAGAGTATGATTCCCTCAACAGGCTGCAAGATCAGCTTGATTCTTACTCTCGTTTGTTTGATATGGTATATGTCGTATGCGATGAAAAATATATATCCACGGTTCAAGAAACTACCTCACCATTCGTCGGCGTGATGCAATTGACCAAGCGAAACACCCTTTCAACTATCAGAGAAGCCAAAGACTTATCATCTAGACCAATATCCTCTGACTTGATCATGCATTCATTGAGAGCCCCTGAATACAAAGAATTAGCTCATGCAGTTTCAGGAGTAATTCCTGACGTGGGCAATATAGAAATGTACTCCTCCTGCAAGCGGATTATTGACGCAGCGGATCCTGATTTATTACGCGAGCAGTATCGCAATATTCTTAAGAGAAGTCGCAGAAACAACAAAGACCTTCTCCTCTCACTACCTAAGTGCTTGATTAACGCTGGTATAAGCTATAAATTACCAACAAAACTGCAGCAACGATTGGTTTCTGTTTTGGCAAGTAATAGTGAAAGGAGTTCATATGTACTATCCAGTCCTCAGAGGCAAACAGTTTGAGCTCATAGCTCTAAGAGAACTAGCCCCTACCGTAGGTTCCAACCATTTTTGCCCAATCATTGAGCCAGTTAGAGATAGCTTCTCTCCACTTATCAATACAATTAAAACATTAAACGAAAACGATATATGTCCGGTAATTATCATTAACCCATCTATCGGTGACTTTGAAGGAAGCGACAATACAGAATCAATTATTCCTGAATTAACAGTCAACGATGGAGAGCCTGAGCTTAGGTACATCCCGTGTATCAGCACAAAAAACCTCACAACAGAGCAAGTGCGCGGCCTAGTAGCGGAAGTTCAAAATTTTGCTGTTTTTATTGAAGAAGGGCTTAACAGAGAGCTTGTGTCTATACTGGAAGACGCTAATTTAGTTATCTCTAAGACGTATCAACGAAGACCTTTCAGGGGGCTTAACAATATAGTAATTGTCGATAGCAATAGCTTTAAGAAAAAAAAGAGAAACACTGACTATCCAGAACAATCATTTTTCTCTGATGCCCACACTAGTTTTAATGAACAGAGAGGTGTTATCGGCTTTGGAGACTATACTATCACAGGTGAAGACTTCACCGAGTCCGGCGGCCCAGCTTATGTGATAACAATTCACCTTTCTTATACTAACCCTGCTGAGTTTGACGATATGTACGTCAGGCACTTCAAGTCTTTCGACAACCAATCACCAACTCAACCCGGTGAGAAATTTGGTGACGCATTACAACACCTAATTCACTTTGCCGAACAGCATGAAGAGATTCTCTATCGTACTATAGGCCTTCAAGGCTACTACTCACTTTCTGAGGCAGGTCATTTCCCAGGACTAGGTCAAGTAAAGAAACTCTCAATTCAGCACCATATTGAAACTCTTTGTAGATACCTAGGGGAGCACCATGACTAAGTGCTGCCTTGAGTGTTTCAATGATAAGGTGTTGAAGAGAGAAGTGCTATCACATAGCATCAATGTCGATTTAGGACGCTGTTCCTACTGCATGACTGAAGATCAGCCCTTAATGGAAGCAAGTCTACTTGCAGAAAAATTTGAATTCTTGATATTGGCCACGGAGCAAAACGAGAAAGGCCTGTCCTTACATGCAGTCTTAGACCAAGCATTTTCCATATTTAGCCCATCAGTACGGAATCCCGATAAGCTTTTGTCTGATATTTTGAATATTAACGTTGACGATGCTCAATATGCACTCAAATATAGAACTGAAAAATATAAAGAAGCGTGGAGTGAGCTGTGTGCAGAGCTAAAGCACAATAATCGTTTTTTCCCTCAACACGATGTTTATCAAACTTTATTCGCAACAGATCTTCGAGAGAATGTCTCACCGCTGTTCTCTATACTGGAACAGCTAGAATTCAAAATTAAAGCTGGCGATGAATTCTTCAGAGCAAGGATTGCCGATCACCCACTATCCAAAGAAGATATGGGGCCTCCACCGTCACAGCTTGCAACATCTGGCAGAGCAAACCCTAAAGGAATTTCATACGTATACCTTGCGAACAATATTGACACATGTATTTCTGAAGTCAGACCATATAATGGATGTGACATACACGTGTCTCAGTTTCAACCACGTCTTGAAAAACGGGTTATTGATTTAAGAACACCTAGAAAGTCCTTTTCAATCATTCCATTTTCTGAAAGTCAATACGGTGAAGTCCTTTCGATAATTGATTTGCTAGAGTCTTTCGAAAAAGCTCTATCCGTGCCTATAAAGCCTCACCTATCTGAGCTTGAATATATTCCCACCCAATTTCTTTGTGAGTATATAAAATCATTAGGAATTTATGATGGAATAATCTTCAAGAGCTCCTTTGGTAAGGGAGACAATTTTGTATTTTTCGACAATAAGGGCTTTGATGTTTCAGAGCCTTCTGTTCAAAGCCTAAATGGGATCACATTCGAATATACTGAAGTTATGGCCTAATAAAAAAGCCCCCGGAATCAACCAGAGGCCTTTCATTTAAATCCCTTAGAGAACGATTCTAGGCGCTTTTACTGCCCGTCATGGGCTACACTTGCACAGGATTTCGCTCTCAGGTGAGGGCTGACAACACCTGATGATTAAATCAAATGCCTACCTCGGGAATTAATCACCTAGCTTGGGCCTATAGGGGATGGAATCGATGACCTGTTTCAGTTTCTGTAAACATAACAGCTCAACGTGAGTATACCCTGCATGGGTGCCCCCCTCCGAGCTGTGCCCCATGATTGCAGTGGAAATGGCAACATTAACTCCTGTTGAACGGATAAGAGATGTCACCGTGTGTCTGAACGAGTACACGGACAGTTTTGCCCCCTGTAAATCTTCTGCGGGCAGCATACAGTTTTTTTTCAAGATTCCACTATAATAGCGCGTCAACCATTTGTCGGAAACTGAAAAAATCTTGCCTTCATCGAGACTTTCAATGAAAGCTAAAAACCCAAGATCCAACAATGCCTGAGCAATGGGGACCCGCCGCGATGAAGCCACGGTCTTACTGTCTGTAACCTGTATGTACCAAACCATGGTTGCCTTACAGCACCTTATATCACTCTTGGTCAACCTTTGCAGCTCACCATTTCTCATACCTGTGTATGCCATAACTAAAGGCATCCACTTCTTGTTCGGGTCTTTACATTTCACACTAAAATCGAGTATCCGCTGTACCTGCTCAATGTTGAATGCGCCACGCACTCCCCCTTTCTTTATCTGATAGCGTCTGTCGTTAAAAGGACTGGTATCGATAATATGTTCGGTCTTAAGCCATCTATAAAAGCCTTGATAAACTTTCAACGCATGTTTCGCACTGCTGACCCTGTGCCCCTCTGGAATTATCCCCTTTACTGCAGCTTCAACCCTTTCCGCCTGTGACCACTTACAATAAGGGTTGATATTGGATTTCGGCATAGCATCAACCACTCGCATGACTTCATCGGCTTGCTTGGCGGTTATATCAACGGGATGTTTACCAAATAAGTGAAGCAGTATATCCATATATCTGACTCGGGCCTTAGACTCCTTGTCAGTCAAATCTCCCCAAGTCTGCTGCCATCGCTCCCACATATCGCAAACCTGCGGAAGTGTTTCACTTGCTTGCTCCTTGCGAGTTTTGAGCGATACAGCTCCAAGTCTACCAGAGTTCTTATCTACAAATTCAGAAACAGCCTTAGATTCCTCCTCCAAGCTTGAGCCTTCAAACCTGAATTCACCAAGTGATGACGAAAATGATATCAACCCTTGCGTGATTGCCGAGTGCCTTTTTTTAGCCATAATTATCTCCTGTAAATTAAAAAAAAGATCTACAGAAATGCGGGCCTGCTTTTTGGCTTCTATTGGAGATTTGGTTTTAAGGCTTTGCCGAAGAATTGGCGGTAGATTTGTGGCTTGTTGAATTACTTTCGGTACGCGATAACGAAAGTAATAAATGCCATTTCGCTGATAAGTATAGGGAATATGTTTTGAGCTTTTCTTTAACTCGTTTTGTAGCACATTTTGTAACACAGGGGCCTCACTTAGCTGTGAAGCCCCTATATACAAAGAGGTCGAGTTGGCCGATAAGCCGGGTCCTGTCGTGGACAGTTATTCATCTAGGCCTGCAATCGCTCACAGGCTCAAGCGACCTACCCGGTTCCAACGCGAGCAACGCATTAACTATAAAAGTCGTGGAACCCTATTTGGTCTTGCTTCGGGTAGAGTTTACCTTGCTACGGACTATTACTAGCCGCACGGTGCGCTCTTACCGCACCCTTTCACCCTTACCAACTTGATAAATCAGGCTGGCGGTCTTCTCTCTGCTGCACTTGTCGTCGGTTCACACCGCCCAGACGTTATCTGGTACCCTGCTCTATGAAGCCCGGACTTTCCTCCCCGTATATACATACGCGGCAACTGTCTAGCCAACTCGGCGGGGATTATAACGTAAGCACTATTATGACACCATTAAAATTGCTGCAATGAATGTTTATAGGCCAATTTCTAACCCATGCTTATAAAGCGCATTCTTTTTTAAGCCGTGAAGCTGAGCCGCAATCGCCGCCGCTTTTTTTAATGGCAACTCAGTAACAAGCAGCTTAAGGGTATCAATGGCTTCACTTGGTATCGCATCGGTTTCCTCAGTGCGATAGCCGTGTACCATCAGCACCATCTCGCCTCTTTGCTGATTGGCATCGGCTTCAACTTGAGCCAGCACTTGCTCGGCACTACCCGTTAAAAAGGTTTCAAAGGTTTTAGACACTTCACGGGCTAACACCAGCTGACGCTCAGGCCCAAAGGCTTTCACCATAGATTGCAAGCTGTGAAGAATACGATGGGGCGACTCATAAAAAATCAAAGTCCGAGGGTCTTCTTTTAGCTCGTTAAGCTTATCTAAACGCCCTTTTTCTTTGGCAGGTAAAAAGCCTTCAAAGGAGAAACGATCCGAAGGCAAGCCTGATGCACTCAACGCAGTAATCGCCGCACAAGGCCCGGGCAAGGGCACAACATCGAAACCCGCTTCACGCACTTGAGAGACTAGATGGTAACCAGGATCTGAAATCAATGGCGTGCCTGCGTCTGAGATTAGCGCGATCGATTCGCCTGCTGCCAACTTTTCGACAAACCACTGAGCTTTATCCCGCTCATTATGATCGTGCAGTGCCACCTTACGCGTTTCGATACCAAAATGACTTAATAACTTGCCACTATGGCGGGTATCTTCACAGGCTATCAAACTCACCTGATTTAATACCTCAATAGCACGCGCGCTAATATCGCCTAAGTTGCCGATAGGGGTGGGAACAATAAAAAGTGCGACCTTAGGGTCCATAACTACCTCAGTGATACGTGCAAGACTTTCGTCATTGGTTAGAGCAGGTTAAACTATTGCCAGCATCTTACCAGAGTGAAGCCCAGTGTTGAAAAGTCTGAATACAACTAAATTGTTCTGTTATGGCCTTTTGGCTTTTGTTTTAATCGGTTGTGGCACAACACCACCAGTTAAAAAACCAACCCAAGCTCCAGTGTCAATCATTGCAGCGACCATGTCACCAACGGACTACCTAGATAAAGCCAGTAAAGCCAACGAACCCAATAAGACGCACTACTTGTTATTGGCCGCCGAAGCTTATTTAAATGCCAATAACACTGGGGCTGCCGACGAAATTTTGAGGTCGTTAACCTTAGGCAAAAGTCTATCTGTACAGGCCAAAGCTAAATATTTAAAAGCCCGTGTGCTTGCCCAATATAGTGAATTCTCAGCAGCACTTAATGAGCTCACCTATCCACAAAGCTGGACTTTACCCGACTGGCAGGTGATCGCCTATTATGAATATCGCGCCAAGTTATATGCTCTGCTCAAAAACCCTGTTGAACAAGTGCGTGAACTCAGCCTACTTCACAAGTATCTTTCACCAGAACAAAGTAATAAAACCAATGAAGAGATCTGGCAAAGTCTCAAACTCATTGATGAAGATACTCTACGCGGACTAATGAATGATACCAGCAACCCTATCGCTGCAGGCTGGATGCAACTTGCTTTTATCGCTAAACATTATGCCGTAGAGCCTGCTGATTTAATTAGCTACCTAGGGCGCTGGCAACAGCAAAACCCATACCATCCAGGTGCGATGAAATTGCCTGCAGATCTTGATAACGCCATCAATGCTAAACCCTATAAGCCCAAGCGCATTGCTGTCCTACTGCCATTAACTGGGCCAAGAGCCAAAGTGGCTTCAGCGGTTAAACACGGGTTACTCGCTAGCTATATGGCTGAGCACAACCCCAAGCTTGCACTATCCTTCTTTGATACCAACCTAGGTGCCGCACAAGCCTATCAAGCCGCTGAACAAAGTGGTGCAGAGTTTATCATTGGGCCACTGCTGCAATCGGAAGTAGAACAGGTTCAACAGCTTACCCAAAACAGCGAACGCTTAATTCCGCAACTGTTTTTGAATCAAGCACAGCAAATCATACCGCATCAAGACAGGTTCTATTTCTCACTCTCTCCCGCTCAGGAAGCGGCAGATACCGCATTCAGGCTCTATCAAGATGGCATAGAGCAACCTTTAGTGCTTGCCAGTAGTGATGCAACGGGTAAGCGTATGGCCCAAAGCTTTAACGAAGCTTGGCTTGAGCTAATGGATAAAGAAGCCGAAGTACACTTCTATAGTCAAGGCGCCGAAATGAAGCAAGCGGTGCAAGAGGCACTCGGAGTAAAAGAGAGCCTAGAGAGAATCAAACGCATTAAGGCACTGCTTGGCAGCAAGATTAAAGCAGACTTTAGATCTCGTCGAGATATCGACGGTATCTATATGATTTCAGGTAAGCGAGACCTACTGCTATTAAAGCCTTTTATTGATGTCAGCTTTAGCGTCTTTGCAGAGCCCGTTCCTTTATATGCCTCAAGCCGCAGCCGCATAGATGATGAGAACGCACAAACTGCACAAGAACTAAACCAGCTCACTATTAGCGATATTCCTTGGCTGTTGCAATCGAGTGATGAAGTACGCACTGTTGATAAGCTTTGGCCAACTTGGAGTAATGGTCAAAAACGCCTGTATATTATGGGCTATGACTCACTGCAATTAGTGAGCAAGTTAGCGCAAATGCGCGCATTTCCTGGCTACCAATACCAAGGCCGAAGTGGCGAACTCTCCGTCGATGAAAGCGGTGTACTTAACCGTCATCTGAGTTGGGCAAAATACCAAAGAGGCAAATTAAGGAAACTTTAGCCTATGGCAAATCAAAAGGGAGAAGCAGCCGAAAAAAGTGCGCGCATTTTTTTGGAACAACAAGGGCTAACCTTTGTCGAACAAAACGTTCGCTTCCCTTTTGGTGAAATTGACTTAATCATGCAGCAAGACTCACAATGGGTATTTGTCGAGGTAAAATATCGCAAGAATAACCATTTTGGTGGCGCCATAAGTGCTATATCGTCAGCACAAATTCAGCGTATTCGTCGCGCCGCTAGTCATTACTTGCAGCAAAACAGAATTAACAGCCCGTGTAGATTTGATGTTATCGCCATCGATGCCACAAACATACAATGGCTCAAAGATGCATTTTAGCCCTGTTCTTTAACTAATTTAGGGCAATCGCAAAATTTTAGATTTAGATAGTGCACAGCATTGTCGTTTTAAACTTTATCAGAAAGGATTTAATCCATGTTAGAACGTATCAAAGATAGCTTTACCGAGTCGATACAAACCAAAATCGATGCAGCAGAAGCACTACCAGAGTCAATAGAAAGAGCTGCAGAAATGATGGTTCAGTGTCTTCTTGGTGGCAATAAAATCCTAGCCTGTGGTAACGGCGGTAGCGCAGGTGATGCTCAGCATTTCTCTGCCGAGCTGTTAAACCGCTATGAAATTGAACGTCCACCACTTCCGGCCATTGCACTCACTACAGATACATCTACCATTACAGCCATTGGTAACGACTATAGCTATGATGAGATTTTCTCTAAGCAAATCTTAGCCTTAGGTCAACCTGGTGATATTCTGCTTGCGATTTCGACCAGTGGTAACTCGGGCAATGTTATCAAAGCAATGGAAGCAGCATTAAGTCGGGATATGACAATTGTGGCACTGACAGGTAAAGATGGTGGCGCCATGGCAGGTCTGATGGGCGCAAATGACGTCGAAGTAAGGGTACCTTCTAACGTGACTGCCCGTATTCAAGAGGTACATCTGCTTGTGATTCATTGCTTGTGTGACAATATTGATCGCACTCTGTTTCCTCAGGACGAGCAGTAATGAAGCGCTTGCTATTACTGCTATTACCACTAGTTTGCCTAAGTGGGTGTGTCGGCATAATTGCGGTAGGCACAGTCGGTGGCGTGGTAATGGCAAATGATGAGCGCAGCATTGGCACTCAACTAAAAGATACAGATCTCGATTATGATATTGCTGCCGCACTCGATAAAGATAAAGATATTCGAGAGTATGCCAATATCAATGTGGTGACAGTCAACGGCAAAGTCTTGTTGGTGGGGCAAGCACCCAACACCATTTTGCGAGATAGAATAGTGAAAACCGTTAGAGACCTGAAGGTTGCTAAAGTCATTCATGATCAGATACGTATTGGTAACCCCATCTCATTCACTACTCGCAGTAATGACACCTGGATAACAACCAAGGTTAAGAGTCGTATGCTTAACCAAAAGGAGTTGGATATTACTCGTATCAAGGTTGTCACAGAAAACGGCGAAGTCTTTCTACTCGGCCTTATTGATAAAAAGCAAGCAGATATTGCGGTAGATGTGGCACGCAACACGGCAGGTGTTCGTAAGGTAATTAAAGTCTTTGAAATTGTACCAGCCTAATTGATTTTGCTAGGTAAATAAGACACAAAAAAACCGACCTAATTAGGTCGGTTTTTTATTAACTGTATCGCTTAATTAAACAATCAAGCCTATCTTTTCATAGACTTTCTTAAGCGTTACCTCAGCTCTAGCTTGTGCTTTTTCTGCACCGTCGTTCATCACTGCCTGCAGAAAAGCTTCATCTTCACGGTACTGACGGAATCTCTCCTGCAGCGGCTCTAGCATACCAACCACAGCTTCACCTGTTGCCACTTTTAGGTGGCCATACATCTTGCCTTCGAACTCAGCTTCTAAATCGGTAATGCTTTGACCTGTTACGCCTGACATCAAACTCAGTAGATTTGACACGCCCGGCTTGTTCTCAACATCAAAACGCACCACAGGCGGCTCATCACTATCTGTTACCGCCTTTTTAAGCTTCTTCATTACCGCCTTAGGGTCTTCAAGCAGGCCAATCATATTATTACGATTGTCATCAGACTTAGACATCTTTTTCAGAGGATCTTGAAGCGCCATCACCTTAGCACCAGTCTCTGGAATAAAAGGTTCAGGAATGGTAAAGGTATCGCCATAGGCATTATTAAAGCGAGTCGCAATATCACGAGTTAGCTCAAGATGCTGTTTCTGATCTTGACCCACAGGGATTTCATTAGCCTGATACAGAAGAATATCGGCAGCCATTAATACAGGGTAACCAAATAACCCCACATTGATATTATTGGCATGCTTTTGTGACTTATCCTTGAACTGAGTCATACGATTCAGTTCACCCATCTGGGTATAACAGTTTAACGCCCAGCCAAGTTGAGTGTGCTGAGGCACATGAGACTGAATAAATACCGTGCTCTTTTGGGGATCAACACCACAAGCCAAATACAGTGCCAGAGTATCTAAACACGCATCTCTTAACGCTTTAGGATCTTGACGCACAGTAATTGCATGCAAATCAACGACACAATAGAGACAGTCATGACTATCCTGCATGGCGACCCACTGACGTAGTGCACCCATATAGTTGCCGATTGTTAATTCTCCCGACGGCTGGGCACCGCTTAGTACTATGGGTTTACTCATAGGATAAAATACTCCAAATAATTAAAGGCGCACATTGAGTGTCGCTAAAATATCGTTAAATTGTTCACACACGACATCTGGGCCGTGAAGGCTGATATCTTCACCGTAGTTATAGCCATAGGTCAAGCCTATTGACGCAACTGAGGCAGATTTGGCTGCGAGAATATCATTTTTTGAATCCCCCACCATAAGCAATTGATCAGCTTTTAACTGCCAATGTGCTAACAGGTGTTGTAAAGGCAGGGGATCAGGCTTCATTTTCTCTAGCGAGTCACCACCAAGAATAACGTCAAAATACTCACTTAAACCAAACGCATTCAAAAGTGGTTCAGCAAAGCGGCTCGGTTTGTTGGTCACAATCGCCAGCTTATAACCTGCTTGCTTTAAAACTTCTATACTTTGTTCAACACCATCATACAAACAACTCTTATTATGCAAGTTTGTTTGGTAATGCTTCATAAAAAGCGGTAGAGCATCAGCAATCAAGGCGTCATCTAGGCCATTCTCACTAGCATAACTGATGGCCCTTTCGATCAGCTTCTTTGCACCATTGCCTACCCAAGAACGAACCTGCTCTTCTGAGCAGGTTTTAAAGTTGAGGTCTGCTAGCATTAGTTGAGTGGCAATAGCCAGATCCGGCACGCTGTCAACTAAGGTTCCATCCAAATCAAAAGCTATCGCTTTAATACCATTAAACTGGAACGACATCATGATCCCTTTACTGACTGCTTAGCTGTCTACTTTCGCTAATTCGGCACGCATTTCATCGATAACCTGCTTATAATCAGGCTTACCAAAAATAGCCGAACCGGCAACAAACATATCTGCACCTGCTGCTGCAATTTCTGCAATGTTATCAACTTTCACGCCACCATCGACTTCAAGGCGAATGTCATAACCGCTCTCATCAATACGCTTGCGCACTTCACGCAGCTTATCTAATGTTCCAGGAATAAAGGATTGACCACCAAAACCTGGGTTAACCGACATCAATAGAATCACATCGAGCTTATCCATCACATGATCTAAGTAATGCAGCGGCGTTGCAGGATTGAAAACTAATCCAGCCTTACATCCTGACTGTTTGATCAACTGTAACGTTCTATCGATATGTTCAGAGGCCTCTGGGTGGAAAGTAATTATAGAGGCGCCAGCATCAACAAAGTCTGGAATGATACGATCTACGGGCTTAACCATTAAGTGCACATCAATATCGGCAGTAATGCCATAATCCCTTAATGCCTTACACACCATGGGACCAATTGTTAAGTTAGGTACATAATGGTTATCCATCACATCAAAATGAACAACATCAGAGCCGGCATCTAACACGGCTTTGACATCATCACCAAGACGAGCAAAGTCTGCAGATAGTATTGAAGGAGCAATCAGAAAAGGACGCATATCACACTCTATTTAGCAAAAATGATTAAGTAATCGGCTATTTTACCCTTAGCCGGGATTTGGCTCTACCTAATAGGCCTCATTTATTAGCAGCAAATATGCATAAATAAATTTTTTGTTCAAAATTCACGCTTATTTGCTATAATTAGCGTTCGGTCAAACTTTATATGCGTGCGGAGGAAAGGATGCTTAACAGACTCAAAGGACAAAAACACTTGAAGTCAACAATTCTCCTATCCAGTTTGGCCACTGTTTTCACGGTTGCGGCGCTGACCGAGCAGCAAGAAGATATACTTAATGCATCCGCTGCATGTGTATGTGAAAGTGACAGCAATCAGTACAACACCGCCCTCCCCGCTAGTCACCCTAGTAACCGTTGTGCAACAAAAGATGATCTTAGCTGGAAAACTTGGCTAACAGGCAATAATAGCTCAACCCAATTCCACTTTGTGGATCTATTAGAATTATTATACGGCCACAACGATCAGCCTATAGAAGACATTAATCCTGCGAACTCTAACACCTAGGCAAATGCCGTGTTAGTTCGTCTGTGGCAAGTGTTTATAAGCACTCTAGCCGCGTTTTTTGGCGTACAAAAAGAAAGTAACAGGCAACGGGACTTTCAGTCTCACTCTCCTCTACCTTATATTCTAATGGGTATCGCACTCGCCTTTGTTGTGGTTATCGCATTAATGTTCATCGTGCAACTAGTGCTAACTACTTAACCTTAGTCATTCTCACTGTGATAGGTTTCATCATATAAGGCCATTAACTCTGCAACCTTCTTACGACCACTGCCATTTTGGCTAATATTTCTCTGTACAGCAATTTGGGAGAGCCTTGCACCTCGATATAACTCACGAGTCAATGGAATGTCATGATTACTGATCAATACTGGAATGCCATCATCAATCGCTCTATGGCGAGAAATTCGAGCTAAGATAGCTTGATCGTCTAAGCTAAAACCTGCACCTACATAGGTAGTAAAACTTGCAGTGGTAGATAAAGGAGCATATGGAGGATCACAATAGATTACATCACCCTGTTGGGTCATTTCGATCGCTTGCTCATAACCAATACACAAAAACTCGGCTTTCTGCGCTTTCACCGAAAACGCACGAAGCTCTTTTTCAGGAAAGTAAGGTTTTTTATATGAGCCAAAGGGAACATTGAAGCCACCTTTTCGGTTATAACGACACAAACCATTAAACCCATGGCGGTTCATATATAGAAAATAAACCGATCTTAAGAAAGGATCCTTTGACTGGTTAAATTCATCTCGAATCGCATAATAGGCCGCTTTATCATTTTTCTCAGGTACGAAAAGAGCCTTAGCTGCGGCAATATACTCTTCAGGCTGATTCTTGACGATCTCGTAGAGATTGATCAAATCCTGATTAATGTCGCACAGAAGATAACTGTCATAATCGGTGTTGAGAAAAACAGAGCCAGCCCCAACAAAGGGTTCAACTAATCTGTCACCATTAGGCAGGTGTTTGGCAATATCATCAACCAGTTTAAATTTACCACCGGCCCATTTTAGGAAGGCTCTTTGTTTATTGCTCATTTAAATTGATTAATGCCTGAGAATGGAAGAAGCAGATTGTACTCTGTTTACTGACGAATTTCACCGTCTCGGTAGTGTTTCAACAACTGATATTGTTTAACTTGCTGCCACTGTCGCAACCAAGGCTCAGACAAGTTGGTTTCTTGTTCAAGTTTCTTAGCAGCCTTACGCGCATTAACTTCACTCTTGAAGTTTCCTTGAAGCACAATAAAACGCTTATCCTTTTTCATAACAAACACATCATTAAAGCGTTTTAGTTGCTGCAACACAGAGTCTAATGACTTTTTGGTTGTTAAATTAGCAACCTGCAATGTATATATATGATACTTGAACGCTATCTTAGATTTAGACGTATCAGGCTTAGGTTTAGGCTTAACCTTGTTTGACTCACTAACATTAGATTGAGTAGTTTCGCTCTTGGGCTCTTTGCTCTGCACCTCTACAGGTTTTGGTTCAGACTGAATCTCACCTGTCTGCACATTAGCAACCTCAAGCGCATCTTTAAGCTGATGGCTCAGTGCAGCATCTACAGACTTAGCTTTTTGTTGCTTTATTATTGCTAATTCAGCCTGTTGCTTTTCCCTCATCAAAGCCGCTTTATAGGCTTTATTTCGGTGATGAAAATAATCTTCTAATAGCTTTTGACCATAGTTGCCGACACTTTGTGCATGTGTCAGTGGCAAAGCTATAACTGCACGTCCACCAGAGACAGGCTTGGTTTGATCAATAAAATAAAAAGCAGCGGCAACTGTTATTAATGTTAAAAACGCTATTGCGCCAAAGATAAGATGTTTCAGGTATGATTTTTTCGCTTTATCAGGCTCACCATAAAGCGCCAGTTCTAGCAGCGATGCCACTTCTTGCGGCGTACCCGATTGCTTTGCCAATTGCTGTTTTACGATCTCCCTAGGTGTAAAAGGAGCTTGCTCACTCCGGCTAAGCAGGGTTTGATATAAAGCTTCACGTTCAACGAGGTCTAATGTTTCTATACTAATTGGCAAGATCATCTCTTTCATGTTGGATGATAATTGCCCCATTTGAAACGCCATATGCTCCGGCGTAACAGTCATTGTTATAGTAATAAGTTTATCGGCACACTTAAGTTTACTTAATATCATCAACTCGGCCCATAACTCTTGGCTGAGGAAATGAGCATCATCTATCACTATATGTATAGGTCGAGTTAATGTCTGAGTTAATCGAATTAAGGTATCGGCAAGTGGTACTTCATCATCAAAAAGAGGATCTGTTAATAATTGAACTAGG
Organism: uncultured Shewanella sp.; assembly: GCA_947503555.1. Taxonomy (GTDB): domain Bacteria; phylum Pseudomonadota; class Gammaproteobacteria; order Enterobacterales; family Shewanellaceae; genus Shewanella. The sequence goes on along the minus strand of CANNEE010000017.1, from coordinate 82,951 downwards.
ATTTTTCGGCGAATTTCAGCATTATCGGCATGCAAAGGGCAAGTGACTAGTGCTGCATTATAATCTTCAAGCTCTGTAACTAAAGCCGTGGCTAAAGTGGTTTTACCTGCTCCTTTGCCCCCTGCAATGAGGGTAAGTTGGTCATTGTAACAGGCAGCATGATATAACCTTTGAAGTAAGGTTTCTTGACTAGGCAGTAATATTTGATTTTGAGCCTTCAATAGCACACCACACAAGTTATGCGCAGTTAATAACCTGCTCTAATAGGGCGTTATCAATCTTGCTAAAGACCTCAGCCTGACCTAATGCGGTAGGCAGTACGAGTCTTAGTTGCCCTTTTAGTACTTTCTTATCACGCTGCATGTGTTTGATGAAGTCTTCATAGCCCATTGTCTCGGGAGCCGCAACAGGCAATTCAAACACCTCAAGCAGCTTCTGAATGCGACAAACAGTTGACTGTTCAATCAACTTCATCTTGAATGCAGTTTGGGCTGCAAGTACCATTCCAGCCGCAACGGCTTCACCATGTAGCCAAGTGCCATAGCCCATTTCAGCTTCTATGGCATGGCCAAAGGTATGACCTAAATTAAGAAGAGCTCTAACACCACGCTCAGTCTCATCTTCCGCTACCACCTCAGCCTTTATCTCACAGCAACGGGATATGGCATAAGCGAGCGCATCTTTATCTAATCGCTTGAGCGCATCTGCGTTATTTTCAAGCCACTCAAAAAAGTTAGCATCCCAAATAATGCCATATTTGATGACTTCGGCCATACCCGCAGCAAACTCTCGCTTAGGCAGAGTGTCCAAGCAGTTAGTATCAATCAATACGGCAAGAGGTTGATGAAATGCCCCAATCATATTCTTACCTAGGGGGTGATTAACGGCAGTTTTACCACCAACAGATGAGTCTACTTGGGATAGAAGCGTAGTGGGGATCTGAATAAAGTCGACTCCCCTTTGATAGCTAGCGGCGGCAAAGCCCGCCATATCACCTATGACACCACCACCAAGGGCGACAATGACCACATCTCTGGCGCAATTGTTTTCAAGTAAACCGGTGAAGATGCGATCTAAGTGTTTTAGATCTTTGAATTGCTCACCATCTGGGAGCACTACTTGAAATTGCTTTTGTGCAGATGAAAGAAGACTGCACGCCTGTTTTAGGTACAGGGGCGCAATCGTTTCATTGGTCACAATAAGCAGGGTTTTGTCCGCGATATAGCGGACGAGTAGCTCGGGTTCAGAAAACAACTTCTGGCCAATAAAAATGGGATAACTTCGCTCATCTAAATTGACCTGAATCTGTTTCATTCTTTTACCTAAAAACCTAATTGCTCAATAATTTGGTTAGCTACAACCTTAGCGCTTTGTTCGTCAGTCTTTACGATAACATCTGCAATCTCTTCGTATAGTGGATTACGCGTTTTCGCTAGATTTTCCAATACTTCACGAGGATCCTCGACTTGAAGTAACGGACGACGCTTATCTCTTTGAGTTCTTGCCACTTGCTTATCAATCGTCGTTTCTAAATAAACAACAATACCTCGAGCAGACAAGTAATTACGGATATCTTTACTTTGTACTGAACCACCGCCAGTCGCCAGTACAATACCTTGTTTTTCTGATAAATCAGAGATTACGGTTGCCTCTCTACGGCGGAACCCTTCTTCTCCTTCAACATCAAAAACCCAAGCGATATCTGCACCAGTACGGTTTTCAATCTCTTGATCTGAATCGTGGAACTCTAAATGAAGCATCTGCGCCAAGTGGCGACCTATGGTGCTTTTGCCTGCGCCCATAGGGCCTACAAGAAAAATATTACGTTTTTCAGCCATTTGTTGTACGTCTGAATCTTATGAAAAGTTTGCTATATCGACTTAAAAATAAAGTCGGCCTATTTGTTACCTTGCTCTTCTGAGACTTGACCGAGGATTATCTCAGTTTAAACCTGTTAAAGGCAAGCTCTGTCAAAGATTAAAGTCAAAATTGTGCACCAAACAAAAAAGACCAATGCCAAGCATTGGTCTTTTCAAAGCAGAGACGGCTATTAGAGCTCTTCTGTGACTATCTTAGGTGTTACAAAGATAAGTAACTCTTTACGCTCGTTTTTATCACTAGAGTTTTTAAATAGATAACCTAGATAAGGAATATCGCCAAGAATTGGCACCTTGTTAACATTACTAATCAGATTTTGCTGGTAAATACCGCCTAACACTATAGTCTCACCGTTATCCACTAACACTTGGGTACCGATACGCTGAGTATTAATAGCAACTGCATTGCCCGTAGGTGTTTGAACTACATCCCCTTGGGTGTCTTGAGTAATTTCTAGATCGAGAATCACACGGTTATCAGGGGTAATCTGCGGCGTGACCTTAAGGGACAATACCGCTTTCTTAAAGGTTACGGTTGTAGAACCACTCGAACTAGCTTCAACATAAGGGATCTCGACACCTTGCTCAATATAAGCCGCTTTTTGGTTTGATGTAGTAATACGAGGACTTGCGATAATCTCGCCCTTGTTCTCAGTTTCTAACGCGCTGAGCTCAAGATCTAAGATAGTACCATCGGCTAACTTAGCGACGTGGAAAGCAACACTGGCATTAGTCTTAGCCGCAGGTAGGTTCACATTAAGCCTATCGGAAGCAGCTGGAATCACACCATTAGCAATTTGCTGCGCGCCTGTTAAAGAGCCAGAGGTTCCCTTAGTGCCTTGCTGATCGGTTAAGCCCCATCGAACACCTATATCTTCTGCCACCGTGTCATTGACTGTAACCATACGAGATTCAATCAATACCTGCCTAATTGGAATATCTAGCACATCGGTCAAACGATGAATATTTTCCAATATTTCAGCAGTATCTTTTACTAAAAGCGTATTAGTTCTCTCATCGACGGCCACGCTTCCTCGAGAAGAAAGCAAGCTAGAATCTTCGCCTTTAAGTAACGTCGCTATTTCTGCTGCTTTAGCATAATTAATTTGAATATATTCAGAATAGAGCGGCGCTAGCTCTTTCACCTCTTGTTGATTCTTTAACTCTTGGCTTTCACGAATGGCAATCTCCTCGCTGGGAGCTACCATCAAAATATTTCCTTCTATGCGCTTATCTAAGCCTTTAGTTTTTAATATCAAATCTAATGCTTGATCCCAAGGCACATCGTCTAGCCTTAAAGTAATACTGCCTTCGACGGTATCACTGGTAACCAAATTAAAGTCGTTATAATCGGCAATAATTTGTAATACCGTTCTAACGGCGATATTTTGGAAATTAAGCGATAATGTTTTACCCGTATATTTTTTCTCTTCTTTAGCAATGACACTGCGCTCTACTTTATCCATGGTTAAGCGGAAAAGCTTATCTTCTTGCTGATAGTCATACTCATAGGTACCTTTTACATCAACAAGAATACGAGTCGTAGAGTCATCTTTGAAGGTTTCAAAACTTGTCACGGGTGTCGCAAAATCTTGCACATCCATAACATATAGGAAATCATCACCGATATCTGTGTTGTATAATTTAACCTCAAGTTTTGAACCAACCTGTTCAACATTGGCTGCCACTGAACTGCTGTTCAAGTAAACAAGTAACTCGCCTCCTTTGTCGGTACGGCGAAAATCAATGTTTTCAATGCTATTTACAAATGGATTATCTGCTTTAGTCGCTTCATCGACGACATCATCATTAATTGTTAAGCGATATGAATTACCGACAACTTTGCCTTGATATGGCTTAACTTGAGAAAGATTAACGCGAACATCTAGGCTCGTGCCCTTTTGTCCCATTTCAACGCTAGTCACTCCCACTTGATTAACGGGTAACTCATCTTTAACCAAGCCAGATGTGCTATTAGCAAAGCTCAATAACACTTGAGCAGGTGCAGCATTGAGCTCAATATTTGGAGGCAAAACTTTATTCTCAAAAACAAGCTCAAGCTCCAACTGATGGTCGATGACACTGTGATATTTAATGTCAATCAAACGATTTGCCGATGCAACAGGTAAAAAGCCTAGGATTAATACTGTCCCCAAAATAGCCTTCAACATTCTATATGCTGCTTCTTGAGATATTTTCACGGCAGAAGACTCCATTATTCTTTTCATAGCCCTGTTAACTCCAAACTACTCATTCGCTCAGTCCAACATCCAGAGCCATCGGGTATTAATTCAATTATTTCTATTTGTTGCGGCGTTACCTGAGAAATACGACCGTGATATAAGCCAGCATATTCACCGACACCCATGCGGTACACACTTCCATCATTCGTTTCTACAAGTGCCCAAATCTCATCGGCTTCTCTTAACGTACCACGCATCTTCAAATTATCCAGTGCATAGGTCTCAAGCCTACCTTTACGTCGTTTCAAGTCTGGCTGTAAACAATCCTTCGTGGTATCAACTACCTCTTCGGTTAGCTCTCTTGACGGCGGCACAAACGGACTTCTCATTAAGTCAGCCTGATAATCAAAATGTTCAAATTTTGGCGGCTCTTTTAAAGGAGCAATTCTAGGAATATGCTCAGCCTTGGTTTTCGTTACAAATAACTCTAGGTCGCTACGATCACCAACACAAGCAGAAAGCACTAAACAACAGCTAATAATAAGTAAAAGCCTCATTATTTGCCTCCTTGCTTATCAGCTGGCAATTCTGCCCCTTCTTTAAATCTATAGGTTTTAGCCAATATATCCATGGCTAAACGTCCTGTATCATCACGCTTAATAGTAAAGTCATGCAGACTAACGATACGAGGCAGCTTAGCAACCCCACTGACCATATTACCTAACTCGTGGTAATCACCTTCCACAGCCATTTTAATTGGAAATTCAATATAGAAGTCCCGCTGGATTTCTGACTCCCAATCTAAGCTTTCAATTTTCAGGCCAGCATCAGTTGCCACAAAGGTTAAATCGTCCAACAGACCTGGCATTTCATTTTGAGAAGGCAGCATCTTTAACAATTCAGCAAATTGTAGTTCCATTTGCTCAAGCTGTTCGCGATATAATTCTAAATTAGCAGCAAGTTGATATTTACTTTTAAAGTCATTTCGCAATGTTTGTTCTTTTGCCTGCTCTGCATTCCATGTATCTAAAGCATCTGAAACAAACAAATAATAGCTTGCTGCCAGTACACATACACTCAACATAACGGCAAAAACGACTTTAACTTGATTTGGCCAACCACCAATATTTTCAAAGTCGATATCATTAAATTGACTTAAATCGAAGCTCATTTTTTCGCTCCTTTAGCCATTATAGATTTATCTTTCTCGCTTTGCTCTCGAATCGTTACTTTCAAGCTGAATCTTTGTAACTGTCTTAACTCTTCATTCTGAGAAACTATCGATTGCATATTAGGATCATGTAGCCATTCACTGGTTTTCACCTTACGCATCATATTGGCTACATTGTTATTTGACTCACTTCGCCCTTCTATCCAAAGCAAACTGCCTTTTTTCTCAATCGAAGAAAGATATATTCCAGGAGGAACAATTCTTACAAGCTCATCTAGAACATGGGTAGGTAAATTTCTTGATTGTTGCAAATCGAGGATGATTTTAGTTCTGCGTTCAATGTCTTTTTTGCGCTTCTTAATTTCACGAATTTCAGCAATCTGAGAATCCAACAAGCTAATTTCAGATTGTAGATACGCATTGCGACTTCTTTGATCATCGATCATCATATCTATCACCATTAACGATAGATAAACAATCAAACAGGTAAATAAAAAAACAGCAAACAGAATTCCAATATAATCCCGTTTCTGCTTCTCTCTCGCCTCTTCACGCCAAGGTAAAAGATTTATGTTCGCCATTGTCCATAACTCCTTAGCGCCAAGCCACAAGCCACCATATATTTACTAATATTAGGCTGAATAATATTTTTAATGTCATCACTCGCGTGCAAACAACCTTGAAAAGGATCAGCGACTACAGTGTGCACACCTAGCTCATTAGTCAAAAGATTGGCAATCCCTTCTAATTTAGAAGTCCCACCACACAAGACCACATAATCAACTTTATCTCGACCACTAGAGGTGCAATATATTTGTAGCGTCCTTTTGACTTGCTGCAATAATTGAGTCTGGAAAGGAGATAAAACTTCAAACATATAATTACGCGGCAAATCTCCCTCTAACTTGGCTTTTTCTGCTTGCTCATATGACATGCCATAAAATGAGAGAATAGATTGAGTAAATTGTTCACCACCAAATGCCTGCTCGCGAACAAAAGTCGTCTCACCCTGCTCTACCACAGAGAAAGTCATCATATTTGCGCCTATATCGACTAACGCGACAGCTTTACTCTCCGCCCCTTCGGGAAGTTGACCTAAAATAAGCTCATGGGCTCGCCCTAAAGCATAGCCCTCAACATCAACTACTTTGACTTCATAATCGCCGCTATCTAGGGCATCGATTCTTGCGTCAATATTTTCTGTTCTACAGGCACTTAATAAAACATCGACTTTGGAAGGATCTGTACTATTAACACTGAGAGTTTCAAAGTCGATACTAACTTCATCGAGAGAATAGGGAATTAAATTATCGGCCTCAATTTCAATTTGAGTCTCCATCTCCTCTTCACTCAATGCCGCATCCATATAGATAACTTTGGTCATGACAGAAGAGCCAGAAACTGCAACCGCTGCATATTTAGCATTTGTCGAAAGCAAACGCTTAATATGACGAATACTTTCTGTTACCGCTTCTAAATCACGAATATCGTGATCATTAACCGCTCCCTTTTTTATGGGAGCCGCAGCATGACTTAATATTTTATAACCATCGGCGGTCTGACCAAGCAGAATAGCTTTTACTTCATGAGAACCAATATCGATTCCTAGCATCTGAGGCGCCTGACGCTTCCAAAGTTTTGACAGCATAGTCCCTATCACTTTTATGGAGTTGCACGAACTAGATTAGCACAAAATCAACTCGTTATAAGCATTTGTTGTAAAGAGTTTCTCATGCATCACGGTTAAAAAAAAGACATTCGCGCTTTTTACTTCACCCTATCGATACGAGCTTATATACTAGAGCGCCTGCGTGTCAAAATGGAAATCGTGTGTGAAGTGGTTTAAACGTACTTTAATAGCTCTATTTAGCCTTGCCTTATTAGGTGTTGGAGGGATAGTTGCGGCTTATTATTATGTGCTACCCGATCTTCCAGATGTAGCCACACTAAAGACCGTTAAACTCCAAACTCCACTGCGCATCTACAGTAAAGATGGCAAGCTTATTTCACAATTTGGTGAAAAAAGGCGTATCCCTTTAACATTAGATGAAGTGCCTAAACCTCTGCTTCAGGCATTCCTTGCAACAGAAGATGCAAGATTCTATGAGCATAAAGGCGTTGATCCTATAGGTGTAATACGAGCAGCCTTTGTCATGCTCACCACTGGCGAAAAGAAGCAAGGTGCTAGTACCATTACCATGCAGGTGGCTCGTAATTTCTTCTTAACACGAGATAAAACGATTATTCGTAAGATTAAAGAGATCTTTATCTCTTTACATATTGAGCAGCTGCTTACAAAAGATGAAATTTTAACTCTTTATGTTAACCGCATTTATTTAGGCCAAAGAGCCTATGGTGTTGGGGCTGCTGCACAGGTTTATTATGGTAAGAATATTAATGAACTCACGCTTGCTGAATTAGCCGTGATTGCAGGCTTACCAAAAGCCCCTTCAAACCTTAACCCTATCCGCTCTGAATCTCGCGCTATTGCTAGGCGAAATGTGGTTTTAGGACGTATGCTCGAAGTGGGTTATATCAATCAAGCAGAATATCAAACAGCAGTAGATTCCCCCAATACAGCTAGTTACCACGGCGCAGAAATAGACCTCTATGCTCCCTATATTTCCGAGATGGCTCGGGATTATATGGTGCAGAAGTTTGGGGAAGAAGAAGCCTATACAGGTGGCTACAACGTTCACACGACTATCGACTCTCGATTACAAAATTTTGCTCAACAAGCACTACGCAACAATGTTTATGCCTATGACGAGCGTCATGGATACCGCGGAGCAGAAAAACAGCTTTGGACAGAAGCCCCGTTAGACAATAAAGCCATTGCCAATCAGCTAAGAAAAGCGCAGAAAATCCAAGGGCTCATTCCCGCGGCCGTCATTGAGGTTTCCGCTAAGGAAGATGAACAACAATCAGCACTTGTTCAACTTGCCAGTGGCGAGCGAATTAATCTCGATTGGGATGGCATAAAATGGGCTCGTCCATTTATTAACGATAAACGCCAGGGCCCCGCTGTCGAATACGCGGCGCAAGTACTTAAGGTTGGTGACCAAATAAGAGTCAGACACAATCAAGACAGATGGCAGTTATCACAAATACCTCAAGTGTCTAGTGCCATGGTGGCGCTCAACCCTGCTGATGGCGCGATTGAGAGCCTAGTGGGCGGCTTTAGTTTTAGTCAAAGCCAATATAACCGTGTTACTCAGGCTAAACGCCAGCTTGGCTCTAATATTAAGCCCTTTATCTATGCTGCGGCGCTTGAACAAGACTATACCTTAGCGACACTCATTAATAACGCTCCCATTAATAAGCCAGATATTCGTCAAGGTACAGCATGGAGACCTAAAAACTCTCCTGATGTCTATGGCGGCCCAACTCGACTTAGAGTCGGCCTTGCACAATCGGTTAATGTTATGTCGGTGCGAGCCATGCGTCATATCGGGCTAGATGCCACCATCAGAGGCCTGACTCGTTTTGGTTTTGACCCAGAAGACCTACCCCGTAATGAATCTATTGCATTAGGCTCTCCATCGGTTACACCGCTGCAAGTAGCCAGTGCCTTTACGACTTTTGCCAATGGCGGATACTTAGTTGAACCTTACTTTATTCAAGAAATCACCGATTCAAATGAAAATATTATTGAAAAGGCAAATCCAACATTAGCCTGCAAGCCCATAGCAGCAGAGGTAAATATAGAGCAAACTGTCTCCTCTACTAATCTAGCCGAAATAGAAGACCCTTTTGCCGCCATGGCTCAAGAGCTAGAAACCACGGATACAGAGGCTCGAGTTGTTGAAGAAGTTGAAACCTGTGGTACAGCAGACTCTCGCTATGCACCGCAAGTTATCTCAGAGCAAACCGCTTTCCTTGTAACCGAAGCACTTAAGAGTGTTATTTGGGGCGGAGGAAACTGGAGCAAAGGGACTGGTTGGAACGGTACAGCTTGGCGAGCAGCAAGAGACATTAAACGTCGAGATATTGCAGGTAAAACGGGAACAACTAATGAATCTAGAGATACTTGGTTCAGCGGCTTTAACCCTAAACTTGCCGCAACCTTCTGGGTAGGTTTTGACGATCATGGGCGCGAGCTAGGTCGAACTAGCTGGAACAAGAATGCGCCTAAGAATCAGATTTTCCAAGCTGAAGCTGGCGCAAAAACCGCAGGGCCAGGTTGGAACGCCTTTATGCGTGATGCACTGCAAGGTACCCCTGTTGAGCCAAGCACGCCACCTGAGGGAATCGTTTCCGCTCGTATCGATCTAGCTACGGGTAAACTAAGCCGTAAAACAGATCATACGAGTCGCTTCGAATACTTTATCGCAGGCACAGAACCAACTGAATTTGCAGAAGAAGCACAGGAAGAAACCAGCATCTTTACCGATAGTTCAGAAGATCTATTTCAATAAGAATGAGTAAATTGAGTAATAAAAAATGCGACCTTGAGGTCGCATTTTTTTGTTCACTAGCGATATCAACGCTTAGCGGCAATCGCCAACTTCACCTGTTCTACCGCTGTACCACCTAGCACATTACGTTTATCCAAGCATGATTCAATGGTCAGATACTGATACACATCATCATTGATAATATCCGCATACTCTTTTAGCTCGGCAAGACTCATATCCTCTAATGCTTGTTCACTGGCAATCGCCTTAACTACCACTTCACCTACGACATGGTGCGCCTCTCTAAATGGCATCCCTTTAGCCACTAGGTAATCAGCCAATTCAGTCGCGTTGGCATACCCTTGTTGAGCACTAGATAGGGCATTGGCGCGATTCACCTCTAGTCCATCTAAAACAAGAATGGCCATTTCAAGGCAGATTTTCCAGCTATCGATGACATCGAACAAGCCTTCCTTATCCTCTTGCATATCCTTGTTATACGCCAATGGCAATGCCTTCATGGTGGTTAAAATCCCCACCAACGAGCCATAAACACGACCCGTTTTACCTCTAATCAGCTCTAATGCATCAGGGTTTTTCTTCTGCGGCATTAATGAAGAGCCAGAGGTCACATTATCATTGAGTTGAATAAAGTTAGCTTCACCTGAGTTGAAGAAGATCATATCTTCGGCCATACGACTCAAGTGCATCATGCTAATTGAAGCCGTTGAGCAAAGCTCTACCACATGATCGCGATCCGAGACTGAGTCTAGGCTGTTTTTAGTCGCTTCACTAAAGTTCAACGCTTGGGCCAAAGCTTGTCTATCTATCGGGTAAGCGGTTCCAGCTAATGCGCCACAACCCAAAGGACATTTATCCAAACGCGATAAGGCATCTTGCAAACGACTTAAGTCCCGCTCAAACATCTCAACATAGGCTAGGCACCAATGGCCAAAGGTCACAGGTTGCGCTCTTTGCAAGTGAGTGTAACCTGGCATCACAGCATCGACTTCTTTCTGTGCTACCACCAAGAGCGCTTGATTCAACCCTGTCAGCAGCTCGACTAATACTTCGCCTTGCTGCTTGCACCAAAGTTTTAAGTCAGTGGCGACCTGATCATTACGTGAGCGTCCAGTATGCAATTTCTTACCTAAGTCCCCCACCTTTTCAATCAAAGCCAACTCCACATAACTATGAATATCTTCGGCACCAGAGCTGACTATCTGTTGTGGGTCGTCCGCAACTTCATTCAATACTTGCTGCAATGCCGTTTTAAGCTGGGCACATTCCTGCTCGGTAATCACACCCACTTGATGAATCGCATCGGCCCAAGCGATGGAGCCAACCACATCTTGTTCAAGCAAGCGAAAATCGACAGGTAAAGAGTCATTAAAGAGCTTGAAAAGCGCACTCGATTCCTGTGTAAAACGTCCACCCCATAACGCCATGATACTTCTCCAATTGAGTTATAGCGGGAGCACAGCTCCCAAATAGAAAACCAAGTTATTTGCTATGTAGCGCCCGAATTCGGCTCGCCAGAGAGTAGAGACGAATAAAGCCTTCCGCATCCTTTTGGTTATAAACATCATCTTCACCAAAGGTGGCGAACTCTTCAGAGTAAAGGCTATTAGGAGAACGTTTCTTCACCACGCTAGCTTGGCCTTTATACAACTTGATCACCACATCACCATTGGAAAGTGCTGCTAGAGATTCTGATGCCGCCAATAAAGACTCACACAAAGGCGTGAACCAACGACCATCGTAAACAAGATGCGACATCTGTGCGCCAATCTGCTCACGCCACTCACGGCTCGACTTATCTAGCACTAACTCTTCGATAGCACGCAGAGCAGCAAACATCACTGTGCCGCCTGGCGTTTCATAACAACCACGGGACTTCATTCCCACCAAACGGTTTTCGGTAATATCGATACGACCCACACCATGGGCACCCGCAATATCATTAAGCAACATCAGCGCGGCATAAGGTGAAAGCGCCTGACCATTCACCTTAGTGACACGGGCATTTTCAATCGATAGCTCTACATATTCTGGCTTATCAGGCGCATCTTCAGGCGCAACCGTCATGGTCCACACATCTTTTGTGGGCTCATTCCAAGGATCTTCTAGTTCGCCACCTTCATGGGAAATATGCCAAGCATTAGCATCACGACTATAGATCTTAGTCGCAGAGGCTGTGGTTGCGATGTTACGCTCTGCTAAGTAATCTAGCAGATCCTCACGACTGACCATCTCCCACTCACGCCAAGGAGCAATAACCTTTAAATCCGGTGCAAGTGCTGCAAAGCAGCCTTCAAAACGAACCTGATCGTTACCTTTACCGGTACAACCATGACACAGGGCATCGGCGCCGACTTTACGAGCCACTTCCACCTGCGCCTTCGCAATAATAGGACGCGCCATCGAAGTACCCAGTAGATAAGTCCCTTCGTAGATAGCACCTGTGGCAATAGTCGGATAGATATAATCCGCCACCAGCTCCTCTTTCAGATCGACAATATGGCACTCACTGGCACCTGAAGCTAACGCCTTCTCTTCAAGGCCAATCAGCTCCTCTTCACCTTGACCCACATCAGCACAAAAGGCCACGATCTCACAATTATCATAGGTTTCCTTAAGCCAAGGAATAATCGCCGAAGTATCTAAACCACCCGAATAGGCCAGCACTACCTTTTTCACACTTGCTTGATTGTTTGACATAATCTCTTCCCAATTCTATTGATTGCCAATCTCACTATTGGCTTTTTAATCTGTTTCTATTGCTGACTTAGTAGCGTCACAAGCACAGCATTTTGTGCATGCATACGATTTTCAGCTTGTTGCAAAATTAAAGATTGTTCACCGTCCACAACCTCAGCAGTGACCTCGACTTCTCGATAGGCTGGCAAGCAGTGCATAAAATACTTAGCTCCAGCTTGTTCCATCATTGGGGTGTTGACTTGGTAAGGGCTAAATTTGGCTTTGATATCATCTAAGTCAGTATCATCACCCATGGAAATCCAAGTATCGGTATAGATGGCATCTTGCTGACCTAACGCCTCAGGTTCAGAGGTCAATATCAGGCTACCACCATTGGCCTTAGCAAGTGCTTGAGCCTCAATTACCACCTGCCCATCAGGGAAACGACCCGGAGGGCACAGCACTGTCATTTGCGCACCTAAAATCGCAGCGCCATACATAAGTGAGTGAGTCACATTATTACCATCACCAACATAGGCAAGCTTCACTTGGCTAACATCACCAAAGCGTTCGGTTAAAGTAAGAAAGTCGGCAAGCCCCTGACAGGGATGGTAAAGGTCACATAGCGCATTAATCACAGGCACACTGCCCGCACTAGCAAGCTCTGCAACAGTGGAATGAGAAAACACCCTTGCCACTATGGCATCGGCCCAACATGAAATATTGGTGGCAAAGTCCTTGACCGGCTCACGTTTACCTAGAGCACCATTTTGTTGGTCTAGGTAAACCACATGACCACCTAACTTATTAATACCAATATCGAAACTGACTCGAGTACGCAAAGAAGGTTTTTCAAATAACATCACCACACTCTTGCCAGCTAAAGCCTGATTATATTCAGCAGGGTTCGCCTTTATTTTCTGAGCAAGCCCCAACAGCTCAAGTAACTGCTGCTGTGACAAATTTTTCAAAGACAATAAATGTTCCACGGCAATCTTCCTTTTACTCGATAATTAAACTGAGGGTTGAATTTGGGTGCCAATGGCTAAGCCTTGGGCTAAATCTTTTAACTGCTGTGCATCGCGCCATGAGGCAACTTGAACAGCTTGCTGCATAGCATTAGCCACTTCCAGCGCAGCTTCAACTTTGACTCGCATGCCACTTTCAATAACACCAAGCTTAATCAGCTCATCAATCTCCTGCGCATTTAAAGAGCTAAGCAGTTGACCTTTACCGTCCAATACGCCTGAAACATCAGAAAGCAGAATAAGCTGACCCGAAACCAGCTTGGCAATAGCAGTTGCTGCTTGATCTGCATTCACATTAAGCAGCTCACCATCTTGGCTAACGGCAATTGAGCTAATGATCGGCATCCAGCCCTTATCTAAAATGAACTCTAAATAACTCCCATCGGCAGGCTCCACTTCGCCAACCATACCCAGCTGTTCATCTTTCACTTTCGCAGTAACTAAATCAGCATCAGCCAGACTCATTCCTAAACTGGTTACTCCGGCTTTTTTTGCGGCACCTTGCAGCAGTTTGTTTGAGGTTCCCGCAAGCGCACCGGCAACCACAGGCATCTGCTCAGCAGGTGTGACTCTAAGCCCTTGATACTTTGTGGTCTGCATACCGTTGGCTTCAAGTTGTTGCTCAACCAAGTAACCTCCACCGTGTACCACAACCACTTTTTGCCCTTGAGCAAGGAGCTGGGCGGCAGTTTGCATCAAACGATCAAGCCCCATCTCACATTGAAGCAGTGCACCACCAACCTTGAGTACTAATACCTTTTGCAACTTTGACATACTCTTCTTGCTCCCTAAACACCGTAATGAATTTTTATGCACTGCAAAGCTTGACTAGCAGCACCTTTCATCAAATTGTCTATCGCGCTGGCAACAACCAGATAGCCAGTGCTGGCATCAAACTTCCAACCAATCAAGCAATGGGGGGTATGCACCACATCATCAATTTTGGGAAACTGATTTGCCGCGACATTGACCAGCGGCGTATCCGCATACTTTTGATAAGCCAATTCCACATCATCGATCTTGGTGCCAGGCTGAAGCTGTACTGTGATAGTCGCCAAGATACCCCGTTTAAAATTGCCTAAATGAGGCGTAAAAATCACTTCTTGCCCCAGCTGAGTGGCAATTTCAGGCTGATGCCTATGACCAAGCACACCATAGGGTGTCAGGCTGACTTCACAGAAACTGGTATGTAACTGAGCTTTACGTCCTGCGCCTGTCACTCCACTCACAGCATTAATAACAGGTAAGGTACTTGTCATTAAATGAGACAAAGGTTTAAGTGCCAATAGCGATGCTGTTGGGTAGCAACCCGGCACAGCGATTAAAGATGACGCTTTAATCTGTTCACTGTTCCACTCGGCTAAACCATAAACAGCCTTGTTTAAAACTTCGGGGTAGTCATGTTCAAAGCCATACCACTTAGGGTATTGAAACAGCTCGTTAAATCTGTACGCACCACTTAAATCGAATACGGCTAACCCTTGCTGGTAAAAGTAAGCGGCTAGATGCAGACTCACTTTATGATCCGTTGCTAATACCACTGCATCGCATTGAGCGACTATGTCTGCCTTAGCAATATCTGTTAAGGGGTTTAGTTGATAGTTCAAATTGATATAGCTTGGGTATAACGCACTAAGCATTTTGCCCTTATCTAAACTATTCTCTGACACATAGAGGCCATAAACACTAAAGCTAGCTTCGGCTTCGATAAGCGAGGTAATTTGAGCGCCTGTGTAGCCACTGGCTCCAACTATTGCAATCTGTTTCATCTGGATGCTTCTATTTAAATAAGTTCAAGGATAGACAAAAAATATAGGGGCAGTATGAAAACTGCTGGCACGGGGTCAAACTGAATGGATTATCGTCGGAGCTGATGGTGGTTAAGCTGGTTACACATAAGCAATAAGTCTCATACCAATTTGTGTATCTAGTGGTTAAAAAAACATGGTGGATATTTTCGCTGTTTGTTAGACTAACACGATTATTTATTTATGCAATATTTTTGAATTAATATTTTACAACAAGGAGTCAAAGCTATGGGTAAGTCACATCTAGATAAGTTAGACACTAAAGACTGCTTTGAACAACTCATAGCGACACCATCGATTAGTGCACTAGAAGCAGATCTAGATATGAGCAATCAAGGTGTGATTGAGCTCCTCCACGACTGGTATAGCGATCTCGGATTCACCTGCACCACTCAAAAAGTTGAGAATAGCCGAGGTAAACAAAACCTTATCGCTTCTATTGGTACAGGAAAAGGCGGCCTACTATTAGCCGGGCACACAGATACTGTCCCCTATGATGAAAATGGATGGGCACAAAACCCATTTCGTCTGACAGAAAAAGATAACCTTTGGTATGGCTTAGGCACCTGCGATATGAAAGGGTTTTTCGCACTCATTGTTGCAGCTTTGAAAGACCTCCCATTAAATCAGCTTAAACGCCCGTTACATATTCTAGCGAGCGCCGATGAAGAGACCACCATGAATGGCGCTAAAGCATTTGCCAAGGCAAAATCGATTGCCCCCGATTACGCCATTATCGGCGAGCCCACCAGCCTTAAGCCCGTCTATATGCATAAGGGGCATCTAGCTCAAGGCATTAGAGTCACAGGTCGTAGCGGCCACTCTTCCGATCCAGAAAGAGGGCTTAACGCGATTGAAGTCATGCATAAGGTGATTGCTGCACTGTTACAGCTCAAACAAACTCTGGCAGAAAACTACCATGAGCCCGCCTTTAGCGTTCCCTATCCGACGATGAACTTTGGTCATGTCCATGGCGGTGACGCCGCTAACCGAATTTGTGGCTGCTGCGATCTGCATCTGGATATTCGCCCTCTTCCCGGTATGCCACTCGAGCAGCTCACTTATATGATCAGCCAAGCTCTCGCTCCCATACAAACTCAGTATCCTGGAAGCATTGAGATCACAGAGCTTTATCCAGGCTCTGAGCCATTTGCCGATGATAAAGATAACCCTTGGACTCAAATTGTTGCCCAATACAGTCAAAATGAACCTCAAGTCGTCAACTATGCCACCGAAGCGCCTTATATTAAGCAGTTAGGTTGTCAGACTTTAGTATTGGGACCAGGAAGTATTGAGCAAGCTCACCAGCCAAATGAGTATTTAGACACGGCATTTATCAAACCCACGGTCAGCTTATTGAAAAATTTAATTTTTCACGCCTGCATCAAATAGACTGAGCACTCTTAGCTTTGGGTGATAAAAAAGTAATGATGGTCATACTGTTATGAAAAGTTTAGCAAAACCTAAATAAACATAAAATAAACCATTCAGCACAAACTCATACAATAATTGTTACTCGGCACTTATTGACCCGAGAAAAATTGCTCGCTATTGTGAATGGATGTCTGAAGAGGCTTAATTCCTCCCTGCGTACTTCGGCACACGAAAACGAAGACGTTCAACTGCTTGTACCCTAATAATAATTTTCTTAAATCTCATATAGTTCGGCTTTCAATTTATAACTAGAAAAGCCGGCAAATATAAGTTAGTTAGCAAAATAATCTGGAGTGACATATGACAGATATGTATGCGTCATTAAGATCTAATGTCGGTACCTTAGGGCAAATTTTGGGTGACACTATGCGCACCCACCTTGGCGAAGAATTTCTCGATAAGATCGAGCAAATCAGACAACTCGCCAAATTATCTCGTCAAGGAGACATAGCGGCAAAAGAGCAGATGCTAGCACTACTGACCGCACTGCCAGATGAAGAGCTCGTGCCATTCGCCAAAGCCTTCAATCAATTTTTAAATTTAGCGAACATTGCCGAACAATTTCATACCATAAGCCGCACCTGTGATGAAATGGTGTGTGTACCGGATCCCGTAGAGCTATTACTAAACCGTATGCTCAATGGCAGAACCGATGAAAAGCAGATGCTCGAGTGTCTAGAAAACCTAGATATCGACTTAGTATTAACGGCACATCCCACAGAGATATCTCGCCGTACACTGATTCAAAAATACTCATCGATTATCGATTGCTTGGCTCAGCTGGAAAACAACCAGCTCAGCCCAAGGGAAAAAGATGAGCAAACCCTAAAGCTACGCCAACTTATCGCTCAGATTTGGCATACCAATGAGATTCGAGCAGAGCGCCCGACTCCGGTCGATGAAGCTCGCTGGGGCCTAAGCACCATAGAGACCTCTCTTTGGCATGCTGTTCCCGACTTTCTGCGCCAACTCAATGATCAAGTAGAAGAGCGCACTGGCCATCAACTGCCTATCGATATCGCTCCAGTCCGCTTCTCCAGCTGGATGGGCGGCGATCGTGATGGCAATCCTTTCGTTACCGCTAAAGTCACTCAAGAAGTATTAGATAGAAACCGTCACTGCGCAGCAAGGCTCTACCTTAAAGACATAGTAGCGTTAATGAACGAGCTATCGATGGAAGAGGCCAACGAAGCACTACTTGAATATACTCAGAATAGCCGCGAACCTTACCGTGACGTGTTAAGGGATCTCAGATTCAAACTAAGAAGTACCATAGATTATCTCAATGCCAGAATCGACGGTCATGCCTATGAAACTGAATTGAGTAACCTGATCTGGCAAGAAGACGATCTTAAAAAGCCACTCATGATGATGTACCAGAGCCTATGTGACTCGGGTATGCGTCTTATCGCCAACGGCACTTTGCTTAACACCCTTAGACGTCTAGCTTGTTTTGGCATTCATATGCTGCGTCTCGATATTCGTCAAGACTCTAGCCGTCATAGTGATGTGATAGCTGAGCTAACCCGCTACCTAGGTATGGGCTGCTATGACCATTGGGATGAGCAGGAAAAACAAGCCTTCCTACTAAGAGAACTTAACAGCAAGCGTCCACTACTACCTGTCACATGGCAACCTTCAGATGAAGTAGCCGAAGTCTTAGCAACTTGTAGCCTTATCTCTAAACAGTCGCCAAAAGCGCTAGGCTCCTATGTTATCTCTATGGCAAGTCAGCCTTCGGATGTACTAGCAGTGCTCCTACTATTGAAAGAAACCGGCTGTCAGCACCCTATGCGTGTGGTGCCACTGTTTGAGACCTTGGACGACCTCAACTCTGCTGCCGACTGTATCTCATCACTGCTGAAAATTGACTGGTACCGTGGTTATACTAAAGGCACTCAAGAGGTGATGATTGGCTACTCAGACTCGGCTAAAGACGCTGGTGTTATGGCGGCAGCTTGGGCTCAATATCAAGCACAGGAACAGCTAGTCCAAGTTTGTCAGGAAGCCGATACTAAACTCATTCTATTCCATGGCCGCGGCGGTACCATTGGCCGTGGCGGCGGACCAGCCCATGATGCGATTTTATCTCAGCCTCCTGGCTCAGTCGCCGGCCGCATTCGGGTAACAGAACAGGGCGAAATGATTCGCTTTAAGTTTGGCTTACACAGATTAGCGGTACAAAGCTTAGCCCTTTATACCTCGGCAGTGATGGAAGCCACACTATTGCCACCACCTGAGCCAAAACCCGAATGGCGAGAGTGCATCACCAATATGGCTAAAGAGTCGGTGAAAGCCTATCGCTCCATAGTGAGAGAAGAACCTGACTTTGTAGAGTACTTCCGCAGTGCCACACCTGAAGTTGAGTTAGGCAAACTGCCACTAGGTAGCCGCCCAGCCAAACGCCGTGTCGATGGAGGAATTGAAAGCCTAAGGGCAATTCCATGGATCTTTGCTTGGTCACAAAACCGTTTGATGCTACCTGCTTGGTTAGGGTCTGGTGAAGCACTTAGCGCTGCATCTGAGCGCGGTGAACTTCCGCTATTACAAGAGATGGAAAAGAACTGGCCTTTCTTCAAGACACGTATCTCTATGCTAGAGATGGTCTTTGCCAAATCTGAGCCTCATCTCGCTAAATACTATGAAGATTGCCTAGTTGAACCAGAACTGCATCATTTAGGTGTAGAGCTTAGACGCCGACTCAAACAGGGCAAGGAGGTGATTTTAGCCCTGACTCAATCTGAGTGTTTGATGTCCCACAACGATTGGACTCGAGAATCTATGTCGCTTCGTAATCCCTACATAGATCCGCTCAACTTCCTCCAAACCGAATTACTTGCTCGTACTCGTAAGGAAGAAGCCGCATCGGAGAACGTGGAATTGGCTCTGATGCTAACCATAGCCGGTGTCGCTGCTGGAATGCGTAATACAGGTTAAGATCAATAAAATGCCCGCTAACAATCGTCATTATTAGCGGGCATCTTTTTTAATCCCTCAAGTTACTTAAACTTAAACACCATTTCACCTGGTAGCACTTTGATTTCAGAAACCAGCTCGGCAATTTTGGCTTGATTCTCATCACTGGTATCTAATACATACACAGGTTGCTGCTCTAACTGATAGCGCAAAAAGGTCATCAATTGTGGAACCAAGTTTTCTACCGCCTGCCCTAACTCTCTTGGCGAAGACTTAACCTTTACCAGTTGCAGATTACGCAAATAGACACTGTGATCACTAGCATCGTACCAAGGCTGAGCCTCAAACTCGGTACTCAAGCTAGTACTGACAGGCAACAGCGGATTTTGCAGGCTGACTTTAGTTACGGCATTAACGGCCATGGTATTGGGCTTATTCCCCAAGCGCACCTGAATATCATTGAGCTTCATCTGAATACCAAATAACCCAGAGCCTTCGTTAAGCTCAAATTTCACCTCATTATCTAAGTACTGCTCCAGCTCAGATTCGCTCACGCTATACTGGCTGATACAGGCGGTCAGCGTAATACTTACGATGAAGGCGCAAACCACTGCCAGCAAGCGTTTCAATTGTGCCTTAGCTCTCGCAAAAACTGATATCACAAAGCGACTCCTTATTAGCATTAAGACGCGAGCGCGACTTTAGCTCTCGAGATTGAAGCGTAATCGACAACCACCTCTTCACCTAATAACTCACGTCTTAGCATGTCAAATGCAATAGCACTGGCAAGTTTGCGCACTAAGTCTCTTGAGCGCCTCGGCATTTGCACTATCTGGCTATAGACTTTGCCTCGCGTTGCAAGCGCAATGGCCACTGTACCCACTGGCTTTTCTGGCGTGCCACCATCGGGACCAGCAATGCCGCTGGTAGCCAAGGCAAAATCACTATCAAGCAACTCCCTTGCGCCATTAGCCATAGCTTCAACGGTTGGTAAAGACACGGCGCCATGATCATCTAGCACCTGAGGCGCGACACCTAACACCTTCACCTTGGACTCATTGCTATAGGTCACTAGTCCTTGATGTAAATAAGATGAACTACCGGGAAAAGCCACCAGCTGACTGGCTATCATGCCGCCAGTGCAAGATTCGGCTACACTCAAACTCATACCAGAGCCGTTAAGCCTATGATGTATCTCTTCGGCGAGACTCATACGATTCTCAGCCACCGCGGCATTGCCCAGCAACTCACGCACATGCTTTCTCACTCTAGGCAACAAGCCAATGGCTTTTTCGCCTCGAGCGAATATTTTAATCTCAATATGGGGCATGGATGAGCGATAACCTAAGGTGATTCCCTCAGGAAGCTCAATAGCCTCAAGCTTGTCGGCTAATATGGACTCACCATGACCAAGGGTTAACAACTTTGTCAGGGCAACTTTGTCATTTAGCGCAAACTCCTGCTGAACAAAGGGCAAAAACTGCTCCTGGACCATCTGCTTAAACTCAAAAGGCACACCAGGAGTGAAATAGAGCCAAGCGCGGTTAAGCTTAACTCTGAAGCCACAGGCCGTACCCACTGGGTTGTCAATCATAACGGCTGACTCGGGCAACCAAGCTTGCTTTAAATTACTCTCTGCCATATGGCGGTTATGTTTAGCAAACCAAGCTTCCATTGTTTGTCGCCACAGAGCATTTTCCACCAAGGTTTCCCCCTTGGCTTTAGCCATAGCTTCGGCTGACATATCATCACTGGTTGGCCCTAAGCCACCATTAACCAAAATCACATCGGCATGCATGCTACGCTCTTGAAAAACCGCAATAAGATCCTGCATGCGATCACCTACAGTCACCCTGCGTTGAACCTCAATGCCATGCTCCATCATCTCATTAGCAAACCATGCGGCATTGGTATCGACTATCTGCCCAGCTAAAACTTCTTCGCCAGTACAAATCATCTCTAATTTCATAGGTATCCTTTTAATCATTTCAAGCATCTAGAAGCTGTTATCTATAAGCTATAAGCGACTCGATTCAATAGCAAGCAAACTCGACGATGAAACTGTGAATCAATGGGCTCACACAAACAATAAGACATGCTAATATTCGCTGACATGCCTTTGAAATAATGACAATAACAATGACGACTCCAAGCAGCCATCAAACCGCCGAACTCAACTTACTCTGGGGAAGCTTAATATTAGAAGAGCTCACTCGACTCGGCGTAGAGCATGTTTGCATGGCACCTGGCTCTCGCTCTACACCGCTGACCCTCGCCGCAGCCCATCAAAATAAACTGAAACAACATCTGCACTTTGATGAAAGGGGTTTAGGCTTTTTAGCGCTGGGATTAGCTAAGGCGAGTCAATCTCCTGTTGCCATTATTACTACCTCAGGCACGGCTGTCGCCAATCTTTATCCCGCTATCGTAGAGGCTTGGCTAACTCATGTGCCACTCATTATTTTATCAGGTGATAGACCTCAAGAACTGATTGGCTGTGGTGCCAACCAAGCAATTTCCCAGCCTGGCATCTTCGCTGGTTATGCCGAGCAAATGAACCTGCCGACACCTTCACTCGACTATCCGCCTCAGGCGCTGTTAAGCGAGCTTGATCAGCAAGTATCTAGCATCTCAAGCCCGTTACATATTAACTGTATGTACCGTGAGCCGCTTTATTGCGACACCCTGACCCAAGACAGTCTATTTAAGCTATTCAATGATTACCTCGCGCCTATCTCTTGGTGGCTCGACGCCAGTGATGCTTACATCAAACATCACACATCGACGCGAGAGGCGCTTCCTTCTGTCGATGAAATACAGGCATTTAGTCAAGGAAAAGGGGTTATCGTTGCAGGAACACTGAGTTGCCACGATTCGAATCTCGAGCTTATTGAGCTTGCGCAAACCCTCGGCTGGCCAATATTGGCAGACGCTCAATCTCAATTGCGCCACCATCCACTGGCGATTAATCACATAGATCAGTTACTACACCAGAAGCAGACTAAGGCACTATTGGAGCAGGCAGAACATATTCTTGTCTTTGGAGGTCGTTTACTCTCAAAAAGACTCATTGCCTATATCGCTGAGCAGCAGTGGCGCAAATACTGGCAAGTGCTTCCCCATAATGAAAGATTAGACCCCAGCCACAAGCCAAAAACACTGTGGCACTCCAATTTAAAAGCATTTGCTAGCCAAGCTTGGGGAAAGTCAAGTCATGCCCACTGGGCCAAAGCATTAACTGACTATAATGAGCAAATGGAGCAACTCTTCACCGACAAGATAGATAACGACAAATTTGGTGAAGCCCAGGTGATACGCGCCTTAGCGAAACAACCTATATCTCAGTTATTTATCGGTAATAGTCTGCCCGTTCGTCTATTTGATATGTTTAGCCCTCGCGGTGTCGCCAGTAATATTTACACTAACAGGGGAGCATCGGGTATTGATGGCCTTATCGCCACTGCATCTGGACTTGCGAAACATAAAGGCGATGCGACCTGTATTGTATTAGGTGATATCTCTGCACTTCACGATCTCAACTCCTTGGCAATCGCCGCCAATATTGATACCCCTTTTGTTATCGTGGTACTTAACAATGATGGCGGTAATATCTTTAACCTGCTGCCAGTGCCCACAGAGCCCCTTAGAAAAGACTATTATCGACTTAGTCACGGTTTTGGATTTGCTCAAGGCGCAGCTATGTTTAATCTCAAGTACCAAAGTATCAACTACGGTGATGAGCAAGCGCTAAAGCGCTTCAACCATGCTGTTAACTCTGGACTGAAACAGGCTGGAACCAGTGTCATTGAGGTCAAAGTGCCACACAATCAAGCCAGTAAACAGATAGCTCAACTGGCTAAGTTAATTCAGGAGCAATAATGCTAACACTGAGACGTTATGGCGACCCGACACTGCCAGCCTTGGTTTTGTTACACGGCTTCTTAGGTAACAAAGATGATTGGCGTGGTATTGCTCCCCAGCTCAGTGAGCATTTTTACTGTATCTGCCTAGATCTACCTGGGCACGGAGATAGCACACAGCAGACGATTCCCACACCAGGCTTTGACGCCTGTGTTGATTTGATCCTCGCCAGCCTAGACGATGAAGGAGTAGAGCAATTTCATCTTCATGGTTATTCACTCGGCGGCCGCATTGCCCTACATATTGCCGATAAACTGCAGCAAGACAACAGTCCTAGACTACTTAGTCTCTCGCTTGAGTCTTGCCACCCAGGCTTAACTGATCCAGAGCAGATAAAACAAAGACAGCACAATGATGATGTTTGGGCCGACAAGCTGATCACTCTGGCGTTAGAAGACTTTCTGCGCCACTGGTATCAACAGAGTGTCTTTGCTGAACTTTCCGATTTTGAACGCCTAAGACTCATTCAAAACCGTAGCCGTAATAAGCCCATGTCCCTTTATAACTGCTATCGCGCTACCTCGTTGGCATTGCAAACAAGCCTCTGGCAACTTCCAAGTTCCCTCTCAATACCTTGCCACTATTATTTAGGCAATGAAGATAAGAAGTTTCTGAGCCTAGGAGAGAAATGGCAAAAGCTTAGTCAGTTGCAGCTTCATCGTTTTGATCATGCTGGCCATAATGTTCACCTAGCTCAACCACAAGCCTTTATTCATTCTTTTATTCGCAACACCTTGGGGCAGCACAAATGATTATTCAGAGTATTCGCTTACACCAGTACCATATTCCACTGCTGCGGCCATTACCTGTTGGCATACAAAGAATCGACAAGCGTGAAGGGCTAGTGCTATCGATTAATGTGCAGAGTACAGACGGTAATACTCAGAGCTACCAAGTAGAAATATCACCACTTAGTGGCTTTGATGTCGACGGCGAAGCGATAACTAGCTTTAGTCATGATTCATTAGAGGAAGTTAAACTCAGTATCACCAATATTGCCAAACAACTCATTGGGAAGTCTGTTAAAGGGCTATTGGATGAAGCAAATTCTACTAAGCTGCCAAGTCTTGCTTATGGCTTAAGTACACTCTACTACCAAACACAGAACCAGCTTACTCCCGCTAGAAGAGTGACGAAAACCATTCCTTTAATCTACCAAGTTGAAGGCGAGACTCAGGCTGAGTTTGAGCAACGACTTGGCAGTCTTATCGATGACTCGACACACTTTGTGAAAGTGAAAGTCGCTCAAACTTCGTTGCAGCAAGAGATAGAATTAATTCATAACCTGCTTGCCCATAAGCCAAGCCTTAAAATCAGGCTAGATGCCAATCAAGGGTTAGATTTGGACACGGCTATCACGCTTGGATCTAGCCTACCTAAAGAGGCGATTGACTATATTGAGGAGCCCTGTAGTCGGCCAGAAGATAATCAAAGCTTTTACCAAGCGACAGGGATTCAATACGCACTAGATGAAACCCTCAACCGAGCTGACTATCTCTTTACTGCAACACCGGGATTAGCAGCCATAGTGATAAAGCCTATGGTGTTAGGCAGTTTAGATAAGCTATACAGCCTAATAGAACAAGCCAAGCTAGATGGGGTGCGAGCTATCCTTAGCTCGAGCCTAGAGGCAAGCCTTGGTATTGAAGCGATTAAAAACTTTGCAGAAATACTGACTCCGGATGAAGCACCCAGCATAGATACCTTGAGTGCATTTAGTGCCGATCTTATCCAGTCAACAGGTAAACCGAAGTTATTAGCTCTCAATGACCTAACTCAACTTTTTGAGTTAACAGCCTAATGTGCAAGACAGACCAAAAGCTTTCTCTCTCCCCCTTTATCAAGCAGGCGATTGAGCGACCTCAAGCTTTGGCTTTCAACGCCATAGTTAAGGGAAAGAGAGTCGACTTAAGCTATTCTCAGGCTCAGCATATTATCGATAGCTTAGTCGTCCAATTGAAAAGTTCAGGACTCACGGCTAATGCTCGAATCGCTTGTATTAGTGCTAACAAGCTTGAGATGGCACTGCTCTACTGGGCCTGTATTCAAGCTCAGATATTGTTTTGCCCCATCTCACCTAAATTCACACTTCAGCAGCAACAAAAATTAATTCATGATTACGATATTGAAGCATTTTGGAGCCCTGAGGAGTTAGCTCTAATTGGCAGTAAAGCGTTAACACTGGATTGGCAACTTGAACAAATACAAGATAGTAGCGTTAAGTCCAAGCACACATTTAGCGACTTAACAAAAATTGATATCAAGGCACCAGCTAACCTAGTCTTAACCTCAGGCAGTAGTGGCTTTCCTAAAGCTGCGGTTCACTCATTAGCTAACCATATTGCCAGTGCAGAGGGGTCTGCAACCAAAATACCTTTAACTCACCAAGATAGCTGGCTGCTTTCACTGCCCCTGTTTCATATAGGCGGATTAGCCATTTTGAATCGCTGTGCGTTAGCTGGCGCATGTGTGGTTTTTCCAGATTCAAACCTCGAATTAGCCGCTCAGCTAACAACACAAAAAATCACTCACCTTTCACTGGTAGAGGCGCAGCTTATTCCTTTGCTAGCACAACCAGAAAGCTTAAATCGCACCAAGTTTTTACTGCTAGGTGGCGGCAGTATTTCAAGTAAATATCTCGATGCCTTGAGTCACTTTTCACTCCAAGCCTTTACCAGCTATGGCATGACTGAGATGAGCTCACAAATCACCACAGGCAAGGCTCAATTAAAAGGTTCAGGCTCAGCTTTACCTGGAAGAGAAGTGATGATATCTGAGGAAGGCGTGATACAGGTAAAAGGCGCAACGCTGTTTTTGGGGTATTTACAACCGAGCAAGCACAGCACAATGACACTTACACTACCTCTAGATTCAAATGGCTGGTTCAATACCAAAGATACGGGTTACTGGACACCCGAAGGACAGATAACCATAACAGGTCGTACAGATAATATGTTCATCTGTGGTGGTGAAAATATTCAACCTGAAGAGATAGAGGCAGCACTCAAGCTTCATCCTGCAATCAAAGATGCTATCGTCTTTGGAGAGCCAGATGCGCAGTTTGGCCAGTTGCCTGCAGCTATCATCAAACTAGCAGATGAGCAAATCATGCCAGAGCAACAAGCGTTAGACTCTTGGATTATTGATAAAATTGCGAGGTTTAAACGGCCACGCCGTTATTACCCATGGCCAAATGAAACTGCTAATACAGGACTTAAGGTTAACCGCAAAGCTATCATCGCAGCGGTTGCGGAAAGACCGAAAATTTAAGGATTAATTATTTAATACCAGAGTTGAAACAAAGTATTAGCCAAGCAGCTGCAGCACAACCTGAGGAAGTTGGTTTGCCTGAGTCAACATGGCACTGGTTGCTTGCTGCATAATCTGAGACTTTGCCATCTGCGCACTTTCAGCCGCAAAATCGGTATCCTGAATACGAGCACGACTATCTATTAGGTTTTGACTTATATTCGCCATGTTATTAATGGAATAGCCTAAACGATTCATTGATGCACCAAGGCCAGCCCGCTCTCCATCGACAAACTCCATCGCTGCATCAATTGCTAAGATAGCAGAGTTCGGGTTTTCAACCAAATCAAGATCATCCAAGCCTAACGCTTTCGACGAGAAGCTTTTCATTGTTATATCAATTGTTTGATTACTATCTGCTCCAACTTGAAAACTATAAGATTGACCACTTTGCGGCGCAATTCCAGCCTTATAATCAGCTAATGCAACTTCGTTAAAGCCTGCTGCACCATAGTTAACATTTGGGGCAAAATCAGGTGTCGCTCCATCGTCATCATTATCACCAGTAACAACAGTAACATTAAAACCTGTAGGATAAGTATTAGTTGAGCTACCAGTAATAGTAGAAGTTCGGGATGGACCGCCCGACGCATCCAAACCTCCTAGCGCGCCGTTATCAGCATTGGTCAGGTCCATATTATTGGTAATAAAGTCTTCGAAGACTGTCCCCGCCATCAGTTCCGTCTGTAATGCTGCATTATTAGCATAAGTACCACCAGAAGCCGTACTCAAAGCATCATCGAAACTCTCACCATTTGAGAGCTCTGACATTAAGGTCTTAATCCCGCCTTCACCTATCTTATCTTCAAGATAGCGCATTACTACATAGCCACCAGAGTAGACAGCGGCAACTTCTCGATCGGTTGTTGTAGGTGCGCTATTGTTAGTAAAGATAGCATTGAGGTCTGTTTTTAAATTGGCAACTCCAATAGCAGGATTAGCTAAATCGGCTGCTAACCTATCATCTGCACCACGAATCACCTCAGCGGTACCTTCAGCAAACCAAGTTGGTGCACTACCTAGATCCATCTGATTGGCCATAACCGCATGCACCATTTCATGAAGCACAGTCCCTTTGAGCTTATCTATGGTGCTAGCACTAGGATTCTTAAAGTCATCAATATCAAAAGTCATGACTTGGTTTGAGCCGTTAGCAGCAATATATGACACCGAAGCCAAAACACCATTTGTACCATCAACTTTTTCTAAATCGATCTTCAGTGAAGAGCCGTCGCCAATTAAGCCAAACCTATCTTGAATGATCTCTTCCGACTCTCCTAACACGCCAGATTGCAATGTTTGAATAATTTCTCGTACGGCTTTGTCCTCTTCACTTTCCACTGAAGTGCCTGACTCAAATACCTTTTGACCACCAAATTGAGTGACGTCATTAACGCGAGTAATTTCTGCTAGTAATTGATCCGCTTCGCTTTGTAATGCCTTCTTATTTTCATCGGATAATGCTCCATTACCAGCTTGAATCGATAAATCACGTAAACGGAAGAGGTTATTAGTAATACCTCCTAAGGCCCCTTCTGCTGTTTGCGCCATAGAAATACCATCATTAGCATTTCGAATCGCCACCGAATAGCCATTAATTTGAGAAGTGAGTCGATTCGATATCTGGAGCCCAGCCGCATCATCTTTAGCCGAATTTATCTTCAAGCCCGAAGCTAAGCGCTCCATAGATTGCGTTAAACTTGTAGTAGACTTGTTCAACGCACGCTGCATAAACATCGATGTTTTTGTATTTAAGACAGAAATCACAAACTACGTACATGTCCAATGAGGTTATGAAAATAATATCGACAAAATGGCATCTCTCTTTAGTGAATTTTCTAAAAATGCCCAAAATGTATCGTTAAATGTTCAAATAACACCCTTAACCGTCATGCGTACAGAAAAAAGACATAAAAAAACCTGCCGTAGCAGGTTCTTATAAAACTCTTAGCACTTAAGCTTGCATGCAGCCTTTAAGCTTATTCATGGCATTTTTTTCAAGCTGCCTGATACGTTCGGCGGAAACTTGGTAGGTCGCAGCTAATTCTTGCAAAGTGGTTTTCTCTTCGTCTAACCAACGTGCACGTAAAATATGCTGACTGCGCTCATCAAGTGTCTTAATCGCTGACATGAGCCTAGCTTGAGCATTGGCCTCCCAATTATCATGTTCAACCTGAGAGGCAATATCCGATGAATGATCTTCTAAATACTGAGCTGGAGCGAAATCATGATCATCATCGCTGTTGTTATCGCTAGCAAGATCGAAAGCCGGATCCTGAGCCGCCATTCGCGATTCCATCTCGGTCACATCCTGCTTGGATACACCCAGGTTTTCAGCCACCATAGAGACTTCATCGTCACTAAACCAGCCTAAACGAGCTTTAGTCTTACGTAGGTTAAAGAAGAGCTTACGCTGTGCCTTAGTGGTCGCAACCTTAACGATACGCCAGTTTTTCAACACATATTCATGGATTTCAGCTTTAATCCAATGCACAGCAAAAGAGACAAGACGCACGCCAACCTCAGGGTCGAAACGTTTTACCGCCTTCATCAGGCCAATGTTACCTTCTTGAATCAAATCGGCTTGAGGTAGACCATAACCTGAATAACCTTTAGCCACATGAACAACAAATCTTAGGTGCGACATAATCAGCTTTTTCGCCGCCTGTAAGTCACCAGTTTCTTGCAGACGCTTCGCTAGCTCATACTCCTCTTCAGCATCAAGCATGCTAATGCTTTTTACTGATTGGACATAAGCTTCAAGACTGCTGCTTCCCTGAGGAACCATTAAAGCCATTGATTGCGTATTATCTGTCATTAACTACTCCTAAACCTCATTACTCATTTGAGTCACACTATATTTTTTAATCAAATTAGAGTGAGTCGATGAACTATCGGTGATTTGACAGAGTATGTCAACACTCAGTCAAAACTAGATACACTTTTATCGATTAAGTAGACCGGATATTATCGAAAAAGTTTCATTTCTGTAACATTAAGAGGGTTCAATCCGCCGCAAATGTTGGCGCACAGATAGATAAGAACCAAGCCAACCAAGAAAAGAGGCGAGCAAAATAAGCTGTCCTAGTTCGGCGATAGTAAGCGATTGCATCTGCAGGCTGCTACCATATAAGCCCAGCAGATCGACTAAGGCTGAATCTAGGTACCAAACCAGTAAATTGATAATGACCCAAGCCAAGAAACCACCTATCACGCCAAACCAGATACCGGTATAGAGAAATGGCCGCTGAATAAAGGCTTCGGTCGCCCCCACCAGCTTCATTACTTCAATCTCCGAGCGACGATTCATAATCGCCAAACGTATGGTATTGCCTATCACTAGCACAACCGCGAGCACTAAGAGCACTGCAATGGCTAGCACAGTGCGCTCAAGTAAACGCACCACAGCCTGTAATCTTTCAAGCCACTCGATATCGAGGCGGCCAAAACTCACCTCAGGCTCTAACTGCAACTTAGTCAGCAATTCTCTCGCACCTGCCGGGCTAGAATATTTTCCCGTTGGCGTTACCGTCACCACTGCAGGAAGTGGGTTGGAATCTAAATAAGACAAGGCTTCACCGAATCCTGACAGCCTTTGAAACTCATCGAGCGCTTGATCTCTATCGATATAATGTACCTGCGCGACTTCAGGGTAAGTTCGCAAACGCATGACTAAGCTTTCTATAGATTGGCTGCTTCGACGTTCATCCACAAACAGCGATATCTCTGCGGCGCTATTCCAAGATTGAGTAATGGTTTCGGCATTTTTCACTAAGACTTGCAGAGCTGCGGGTAAACTTAAACTCACCCCGAGCACAGCCATAGTCATCATAGATGAGATGGGATTGCGCCATAGCTCTCCCATACTGGCCATCGCCTGCTGAATATGGCGCACAAAAAACATCACGATACGCCCAGAGATAGGAAGTTTACTTCGAGTCAGTTGCTTCTGCTTTGCCATCATTATCTACTCCAACTCCTGCCCACCGAGCAAGCGTCCTTGTTTAAGAGTTAAGGTGCGATATTTCATTCTGGCAATCAGCCCAAGATCATGGGTAGCGATTAACACTGAAGTGCCTGCATCATTGAAGGTTTCAAACAACCTTAGAATATCCATAGACAGCTTAGGATCTAAGTTCCCCGTTGGCTCATCTGCTAATAGTAAAGGAGGCTTATTGACTATAGCTCTGGCAATACCAACTCTTTGCTGCTCACCACCAGAAAGCATAATTGGCTGATGTCTCTCTTTACCATACAGCCCAACCATATCTAAAGCACCGGCGACACGCTTGCGGATCTCACCGTGGGAAAAGCCTTCTATCACAAGTGGCAAAGCCACATTATCAAAGACACTCTTTTCCATCAGCAAGTTATGGTTTTGGAAAATCACCCCTATATCGCGACGCAGATAAGGCACCTGCTTAGGGCCAATCTTGGCAATGTCATGACCATTGATAAACAAGCGACCAGCGCTCGCTCGTTCAATCACAGTTATCAACTTGAGCAGCGTACTCTTACCAGCCCCAGAATGGCCTGTCAGAAATGCCATCTCTCCCTGCTGCAAATGCACATTTATATCCGTTAGGGCTTTCTGGCCACCGGGATACACTTTACTGACCTGCTCAAATCGAATCATTGATTATTCCATTACCATTAGATTTTAAGTCTGACAAAGAAAGCGGGCTTAACTCTCCGCCTTCTCTTGGCTAAACAGGGCATCAATAAAGTCTTTTGCGTTAAAGGTGCGTAGGTCATCAATCTGCTCACCCACACCAATATGACGAATTGGAATACCAAACTTATCGGCAATAGCAAAGATCACTCCGCCCTTAGCAGTACCATCTAACTTGCTGATGGTGATACCAGTTACACCCACCGCTTCTTGGAAAAGTTGAGCCTGACTTATCGCATTTTGGCCCGTCGATGCATCTAATGTCAGCATCACTTCATGAGGCGCAGTGACATCTTGCTTTTGCATCACACGTACCACTTTCTTCAGCTCTTCCATCAGGTGGCCTTTGTTCTGTAGACGACCTGCAGTATCGGCAATTAACACGTCAACATTACGGGCTTTGGCCGCTTGTAGCGCATCAAACAATACCGAAGCGCTATCGGCTCCCGTATGCTGAGCCACAACCGGAATATCATTACGCTGTCCCCAAACCTGCAACTGCTCAACTGCAGCTGCACGGAAGGTATCACCAGCAGCCAGCATCACACTCTTACCTTGGCTTTGGTATTGTTTTGCAAGCTTACCAATAGTCGTAGTTTTACCAACGCCATTGACTCCCACCATGAGGATAACAAAAGGGCCATCGCTGTTTTCAGGCACTAGAGGAATACTGACGGGCTCAAGAGTATTTTGCATCTCTTCTCTTAACAGTTCATAAAGGGCTTCAGCATCTTTAAGCTGTTTACGAGAAGCATGTTCAGTTAGGCGATCGATTAATTTAGTGGTAGTCTCAACCCCAACATCGGCAATTAACAACTGTTCTTCAAGCTCTTCAAATAGCTCATCATCAATCTTCTTGCCCTTAAACAGACCTATGAAACCGCTACCAATGTTTTCACTGGTGCGCATCAAGCCACGTTTTAGGCGAGCAAAGAAGCCTTCTTTTGCAGGCTTAGCTTGAGGCTCAGGTTGCACTTCGATAGCAGGCTCTAACTCCTCAGCTTGCTCACTCTCTTCAACCTCGACACTCTCAGCTATCTCAACAACTTCTTCTATGTGAGCTGACTCGTTAACAATTTCAGCCTCATGCTCTGGCTCTTGGGCCTGTTCATTGACTTCCTCAGCCTCAAGAGGCTCATACTCTTCGGCTTCAACCTCTGTATCGGTTTGCGCTTGTTCTACGCTTGCAGCGTCGTCACTTGCATCTTCTGTTACTTCAAGATTAACGTCTTCGACTTGCGGCTCTTCTACCACAGATTCCTGCTGCAACTCCTCTTCGACCTGAGACTCAGTATTGTCTATCTGTTCTTCTTGAGTCTTATCTTTACGAAACCAGGAAAAAAAACCTTTCTTTGCCATTGTTAATTACCAGTGCTCAACTTCTTTATATAAGTTCGATTGATGACCCATGCCGTTATAGCAAATTCTAAGGCTAATTACGCCTACGGCGGATCAATTTAAAGCAAGACTACCAGAGTCTCACCCTTTTTAAGTCGTTTGATATAAACTAGCGCCCTATATTACTTCATCATTATTGTGATGATTAATGGTAACACTCACTAGCCATCAAGTGCCTTCAGCCCAAACAAGCTAAAAATAGGCAGGCTATAGTCTACCACTTTATCATCACAGTCAAAATTTAGAGGAAAGGATGGCTAGAAAGAACAATCAAAGCGGCCAACTTAGAATAATCGGCGGTCAGTGGCGCTCTCGCCGTCTACCTATCTGCTCCTTAGAGGGTCTTAGGCCAACAACTGATAGAGTAAGAGAAACGCTGTTTAACTGGCTGGCTCCTTACCTTCCTGGAGCGAGAGTACTGGATTGCTTCGCAGGTAGTGGCGCCTTAGGCCTAGAAGCCCTATCTCGCTACGCCGACTTTGCACAGTTATGCGAATTGCAAACCAGCGCAGCTAAACAGCTTAATGCCAACCTCGCCACACTTAAATGTGATACAGCTAAGGTAGTGCAAACCGATACACTTAAGCTGCTATCAACCCCACCGACACAGGCCTTTGATATCGTATTTATTGACCCTCCTTTTAATCAAGATATGGTCAATAAAACCCTCTTCTTACTCGATAAGCACAAGTGGCTTAAGCAAGATGCGTTAATTTACGTTGAAACTGAAACCCAGCATGGCCAGCTCGACATCCCTGAATGTTGGGTGCCACTTAAAGAGAAGAAAGCTGGCCAAGTAAATTATCGCTTATATCAATATCAAACACCTAACGACACCGTAGAATCCGATATTTCAGATGGAGATGCCCTATGAAACCATTAATTACTTTAGGTAAATTGATCACTCTGTTTGCATGGGGCGTGATGCTTTATAACCTAGTCATGCCCTTTGAAGGGCAGATAAGCACCATTCTCAATATATTGTTAGTGGTCACTTGCGTCATGCATGGTATTCAAGTATTGATTTTCCACTCCCTATTTAAAGCCCTTATGGAATTAAATGCTAAAGCCCATTTTAGTGTTTTTCTGTTTGGTGTGTTTAGTCTACTTGAATACAGACAAGCCGTGCTTAATAAAATGCAGTAATCCCATATTTTAGGCCGTTTGCCCAATCAAGCGGCTCAAGTATTTCCTAATGAAAATCAACCCGTTACCAAAGCATCATCATTTGCTTAGACAAAAGCCTAACTACCACCTTAGTTGTAAATACCAGTCAAAATGATTACTATCCTCGCCCCTAAGCATTAGTGCTTAAGTTCAAACATTTAAAAAAACGAGTCGTGGGTCGCACTAATAATCTAGGCTTAAAGTAACTCAGTAATAAGAACAGATTGATTGAGTTGTTATCGTTATTACATGGAAAGTAAATTATGCAGCATATGCAGATCTCTCAGCATGAACAAAGGTTTCCTGCCACCACTAAACTCATCTCTACAACCGACACAAAAGGCAATATAGTTCATTGTAATCAGGCATTTATTGACATCAGTGGCTATAGTAGAGAAGAACTCATAGGCCAACCTCACAATATAGTGAGGCATCCAGACATGCCGGCCCAAGCATTTAAAGTGATGTGGGAGCATTTAAAAGCGGGAAAACCATGGATGGGAATGGTGAAAAACCGTTGTAAAAATGGCGACTTCTATTGGGTTGATGCCTATGTCACTCCTGTCACTCAAGATGGAAAGGTAATTGGCTATGAGTCAGTTCGCTCCTGCCCAAGCAGAGACCATGTTGAGCAAGCAAACCAACTCTATCGTGCTATCAATCAAAACAAGCACCAATCTCGCCCTTTGCCTCTTTCCCTTGAAACTATCTCGCTGACTTTAGGCATTGTTTTAAGCATAGTCTTATACTTGCTGGCGCTTCCTACGGCAGGCCTTGCTTGCCTTATATTGAGTACCATAGTCTACGCTATTGCCATGTCAAATAAGCAATCAAGGGTATTCGAGCAACTTCAAAATCAACTAAGTGGCGCCTTTCAACACCCTTTAGCGGTACAAACCTATACTCAAGACTCGCCTAAATTAGGCAGAATTAAGGTGGCGATAAAGAGCCAACAGTCCCATCTCACCACGGTACTGACTCGCATTCAAGATGCAGCTGACAATGTGGCATTGCAATCTAGTGCAAGTGCTAACTACTCTCATCAAGCCAGCAATCAGCTATTACAACAACAGGCCCAAACCCAAGAGGTCGCCACTGCGATGAGCCAAATGACGGCAACCATTACCGAGGTATCCAGTCATGTACAAGAAACGGCGGTGAAAACCGAAGAGTCGAGTCAGTTTGCCAATAACAGTCTTGAGGTTATCACCCAAACTCGGCAGTCAATAGAAACACTTCAGGCTAGCTCGGTACAAGTTAGCGAAGCTGTGACAGGTCTATTTAGCCAAACACAGAAAATTTCCCAGGTGGCCTTGATGATCGAGCAGATAGCAGAGCAAACCAACTTGCTTGCACTTAACGCAGCCATTGAAGCCGCTAGAGCGGGAGAGCAAGGCCGAGGATTTGCTGTCGTTGCCGATGAAGTAAGACAACTCGCGCAGCGAACCCAAGTTTCCACCACTGAGATCCATGACATCATTCAAGAGCTTAGCGAAAGCTCCAAAGAAGCGGTTAACCTCACCGAAGCCAGCACCCTCAGCGCCCAAACAGGCTTAGATAAGGTGATAGAAACTGAGCAAATATTGGGCAATATTTCTGAGGCGCTAAACAGCATTTCTGCTATGTCGATGCAAATGGCGGCGGCAGTAGAAGAACAAGCCCATGTCTCTGAAAATATTAACAACAAAGTTGCTGATATCTCTTGTTTAACCGACGCTAGCAGTGAGCAAGCCAATCACTCAGCAGTTGCCATAACTGAGCTGCAATCCGTAGCCAGTAAACTGCAGGAACTTGTTATCTGCTTTAAAAACTAGCCGCAAACAAAAAGCCCTTGCAGTATGACCGCAAGGGCTTAAAACCAGCTCCCACTTTTATCGATTTCTATTCTCTAAAAAGACATTACTTCTTTTTAGGATAAGGGTGAACGATACCCTTATGACAATCGATACAAGTCTTTCTCTTTTCTGGATCTTTCTTGAAGTTTCTAGAGTGCATTCTCTTCGCCATCTTGCTCATCGCTTCAGGCTGATCTTCATAGATACGCTTGTGACAATTCTTACAAGTAGAAGAGTCGATTGAACGTAAGAAATCACGTGCTAAATCAGCTTGCTCTCTACGGTTCTCATCTAACCACTCTTGAGTATTAAAGCCATCAATCGTCATGAAGCCAATAATATCTTTTGATACAACAATCTTCTTCAGTAGATAAGCAAAAGGTTCTTGAGGAATATGACACTGCTGACACTCAACTACGATACCAGCGGAGTTACCGCCATGGGCAGAAGCTAACACTTCATCTTTTAATGAATGATTGCTATGACAAGTCATACAGAACTCGTCTGTACTTGTTGCATGCAGGGTTTGTTGTGTTGCGAAATAGCCAACAACACCGATAACAATACCGACTACTAGTAGGGCCAGTACTGAGTATTTCGCGCTGGGTTTAAAAAGTGCACGCCAGTTCATTACTCTTCTCCAAAAATTAAATTCTTCTTTCTGATATCTGAATTATATTAATTAGTATTTCAGAATCTTGATTATACGGAGGATCGTCTGCTTGATCCGACTTCAAAAGTGCAAAATGAGAGCTAGCTCAGATTCTGGCGACAATTACTGCGTACTGCTTACAATTTCAACCAATATGCACTAAAGCTAAAGTTAATTTAATTCCCATACTTTCACAATGGTTGATCTTTATCACATTGATGTAAATCAGTTTTAATTACTCATAACTGTGATCAAGGCAGCGTTTTACCCCTTGTTTGTCAACCAGTTCTAAAACTGCCAATCCGAATGAAATTTATTCACTATCATAATGGTCTAAATGGTCGATTTAGCTCTTTTGCTACGCTAATGATGAAGAAATTGAGTGTTGATAATCCATAGTTGCGATCGATTCATTTTACGACTCAAAACAGCGATTATCGAGTATTGCCCTTTTGCACCAAAAGTGGTGCTGCTCACTCGATTACATATGTTTTTGCATTGTCTTCATTGCTTGCCGTTAAAAGTTCTCATAAATAGAAGAACACAAAACACGATAATTGCGCAGTCAGTTAACAAAGCGCCAAATCACTTTTAAGAATACGTAATCTGCTGCAGGGGGAGCCCATAGACCTGCAACTTCATTACCTTTCTTCTATGCAGGTTTTTGCTCCTTCGGCTTAAACCTATTTGAGTTAATTAACTATTTTGCATCCCTTATTGATGCGGAAGGAAATTTCTATGGAAACGGTAAAATTATTCACCCGAGCAATGTTAGTTGCTAGTCTGCTACTTGTGAGCAATACCTCTGTCTATGCTGGAGAGTTATCCATATCAGATCAACTCACCATCACCGCAATTAACGGCAAGAGTCATACTCCCCATCACGTCATCAATTTGAAACAGGGGAAAAACTTAGTTGAATTAAAATATGATGGCATCTTTCCCTCCTATTCGGATGACACCGATGTCAGAGTGACCTCAGGTCGTCTATATCTCACCTTGAATGTCAATGACAATCAAGATTACCAAATACAGATGAACCAAATTGATTCAGAAATAAAGGCTAAACAATTCATTACGACACCTAGCATCTATCTAGTTGATGAACAGGGTAAACGTAAAGAACAGGCTTTACTCAATCAAAATGAGCTAATAACTCAGCTATTCCTCATCATGTAGGCCAATAAAATCGAGCAAGTGGTGCTTCTGGAACCACCACTTGTTCTATTCCACTTAGTAGTGCCTCACCAAGTATTTATGACAATAATTAGACAGGCGAAGTCAGCTCCTAAAGGCAAACTCAAATGAATAAGCCAACTTTTTTGAAATTTATTCTCACCCCCTACGGTCTTGTATTTCGAAGGCGCTAGTTCTGGTCGTCAATTTCGAAGAGTAAGTGGGCGTAAAAATGAAATATCTACAACATTTTTGCTTAATATGGGTTTTATTGACTCAAGCAGCATTTGCACAATTGCTGCCCCTCAATGACGCCACACTAACTCATACAGAACATACCACTACAGCCCAAACCTACCAGGCAGCCATTGAACACAACACAGATCATGATTGTGCCATGCCACTACAGGATTGTGTCAGTGACTGTAAAACCCAGAAGCCTTGCATCAATTATTGCAACGCCTCGGTATTTATCCCCAGCTTAACCAATGAACTTCTTGAGCCAAGGCACCACTCTGAAGCTATCACAGGCAAGTTCTGGGCGAGTCAAACGACGGTTCATACACCGATACTATTTCCTCCAATTGCCTAGTTGGCTTAATCCACTAGCTCAAGCTGAATTTGAGCGGCAATAAACTTATCCAACATATTCAATTAGTTTGTATCGATTATCGATACGAGAGGAAATTCTTATGAACACATTTAAACTTATCTCACAAACACTACTAAGCACAGCTCTTGTTTTCACCTTAGGTTCAGCGAATGCAGAGATTATCTCTACTCCTGAGAACTTAACGATTACCTCTGTTAATGGCATTGCCTCGAGTCACGACTCTCAACTACAACTAAGCCAAGGTAAACACCTTGTTGAGCTCAAATACGATGGCTTGTTTGAAGCCAACGCCGATGATACAGATGCAAGAATCATTTCTGGACGACTATATCTTCCACTGAACATTAAGCATGATGGCCACTATCAAATTCAAGTCGCTGAAATGATTTCAGAAGATAAGGCAAGGGAGTTTATCGCCGAGCCTATTGTGTACCTCGTCGATGAACAAGGTAATAAACAAAAAAAGATGTTACTCAGTCAGAATGAACTGCTTACCAGTCTATTTTTAACTCAATAAAAATGTGATGAAGCACCGCACTAGGGTCATTCCCTAGTGCTTTTTTGTTGACCCATGATAGACTCAAGATGTGTGTACATAGGGAAGATCCTATTGTTTAATTCTATACGTTCGATTTTTATCCTATTTATTATGCTGACACTTGTCGGGCAGGGATTGTTATCGGACGAACATAGAATGATACCCTCCGCATCGGCTCATGATATGAGTATGATGCAAACAAAACACGGTACACATATGGCAAACCACTCAGCTTGCCAAGACCAAATGACTCAGCAAAACCATTCTTCCACTCACGAACACTCAATGCATCAAGATCAACATTGCCAATCACAAAAGGCCAATACAAAATCTTGCTGCAATGGTGAAGCTATGTGTCTGGATGAGTGTAAACATTGTCTGGTTATTACCGTTGCGGCAGGTTTGATCATTGCCAAATCCTGGCCAGGATTAAGCCCTTCTCAAAGGGCCACGGCTATTCCTATGCCTCATTTCCACTCTATTAGTCCAGAGCAAGCGCTTCGACCTCCAATTTTCTACTCCTTGGCTTAATCAGCCACAGCATATTTTTACTATTAATTAAATTTCGCTAATTTCAGGCGACGCTGCTGCGTTATTGCCTGAGCGATGGAGTAGATAATGAAACAGATTTTAGTGCTATTAACTGCAACCTTGCTTTCTTTAGCAGTTAACAATACAAGCTGGGCACACACAGAGCATCACCAGCACGAAGCAAAACAACACTCAAATACTAAGAGCCACCACTGCCCTATGCATCCAGAGGTAGAAGGAGGTAAGAAAGACTCATGCCATAAATGTGGTATGAATCTAGAAGCTAAGGCGAAGAAAATGGCCAGCACCCACCACTGCCCGATGCACCCAGAGGTAGAAGGTGGTAAGAAGGGCTCATGTCATAAATGTGGTATGAATCTAGAGGCTAAAGCGAAGAAAATGGTGAATACCCACCACTGCCCTATGCACCCAGAAGTAAAAGGAGGCAAAGGAGACTCCTGCCCTAAATGTGGCATGTACCTAGAGGCAAAAAGTGGTGCTGATAAGTCAGCCCATAATCACCACTAATTGATTAATGGAGGTGAGGCATATGAATATTTTACAAACCATTTTTAAAATTCGTTTTACCCTAGTACTAGTTCTTGGAATTAGCGCAACAATAACCCCTGCGATGGCAAATAGCAGCTCTGCTCAGATACAGAAAAGCCAAGCATATATTTGCCCTATGCATCCAGAGCAAACCAGCCATGAACCTGGACGCTGTGCTATCTGTAATATGTTTCTCGTTGAAAACGCCCAAGGTCAGCAACAAACTGGCAACGAGCAACCAGCCTATATCTGTCCCATGCATCCAGAGCAAACCAGCCATGAGCCTGGCCGCTGCGCTATCTGCAATATGTTCCTAGTGGAAAATGACACTACAACTAAAGAGTCAGCATCAACCGATGAAGATAAGGGGCATCAAGGCCACCAGCACCAAGCTCATAGCCCCCATAAGATGGCAGCCGACAGTGTGTTGGATAACCCCAAGCCAAGTCTGGAGCTTGCTAATACTAAAAGCTCAGCCTCTAAGATAAGTTATATCTGCCCTATGCATTCCCATATCGTCAGTGACGAACCGGGAAGCTGCCCTATCTGCGGCATGGACTTAGAGCCTGTCGAGACTGGCGGACCACAGCAGGAACTCAGCATTCAAGTCTCCGGCAGTATGCAACAAGCTTTAGCTATAAAAGTGGCGCCAGTGGAAAGAGGAACGCTATGGCAATTTGTCAAAACCGTCGGTCAAATCGATTATGACCAAAGCCAAATTGAGCATATACATGCCCGTGTCGAAGGTTGGATCGAAAAACTAGCCGTGAACAGTGTTGGTGATAAGATCACTAAAGGCCAACTCCTGTATGAAATCTATTCTCCCGATTTGATCAATGCCCAAGACGATTATCTACTCGCTCTGGAAAGTCTTGCTCGTTCTGGCAATAGTCAAAATTATCGCGAACTTGTGCGCAAGGCTGAGCTGAGACTCGAGCTATTAGGCATGACCAAAAAGCAGGTAAAGCAGCTGGCAAAAAGCAAAACCACCCTATATCGGGTGCCCTTTTATGCCAAGCACTCAGGAGTTATCAAAGCATTATCGGTTAGGGATGGCATGTATATTCAACCCCAAACCGAGATCCTGTCTCTAGTGAACCTCTCCAAGGTTTGGGTTATCGCCGATGTATTTGAAAATGAACAAGCTTGGTTAAAAGTAGGCCAACCTGCCGAGGTGACAATTCCGGCCATGGGCCTTGAGGCATTAGAAGGCGAAATAGACTATATCTACCCTGAGTTAGATCCAGTCACCCGCAGCTTAAGAGTGCGCATCATCTTAAACAACCCTAAGTCACAATTAAGACCTAACACACTCGCCAGAGTCGCGTTATTTGGTGGGCCTAAACGAAACAGATTAGTGGTTCCACAAGAGGCCTTGATCCAAACAGGGCAATCTAATCGGGTGGTCGTCAAGCAAACTGATACCAGCTTTACCGTCAGGGATGTCACCCTAGGAATTATGAGCCAAGGCAAAGCAGAAATACTTTCTGGACTAACCCAAGGTGAGGAAATTGTGGTATCAGGTCAATTCCTGCTTGATTCTGAAGCTAGCCTCAAGGGCAGCATAATGCGACTCAGTAGTGACTCTGAATCCCAACAACAGAAGCACACAGGCCACAACCATCAGCACTAGGATGAACTGAATGTTAGCAAGCATTATTAAAGCATCGCTGCAGCATAGGATCATGGTGTTGATCATCACCACTATGATTACTCTATGGGGCATTAACGAGCTAAGACAAACACCGCTAGATGCATTACCGGATCTCTCCGATGTGCAGGTAATTATTAAAACGCCTTACCCGGGACAAGCACCACAACTGGTAGAAGAGCAGGTTACCTATCCTCTCTCGAGCGCCATGCTTGCGGTTCCCGGAGCTAAAACCGTGCGAGGTTATTCCTTTTTTGGTGACTCCTATGTTTATGTCATCTTCGAAGATGGTACGAATATCTACTGGGCAAGATCTCGCGTATTAGAATACTTAAATCAAGTCAGTAGCCAACTGCCTGCTAGCGCATCTCCCTCATTGGGACCGGATGCATCAGGCGTTGGCTGGATCTATCAGTATGCTCTAATCGATAAGAGTGGTACTCAAGATCTATCTATGCTCAAGAGTCTGCAAGATTGGTATTTAAAACTTGAGTTACAGAGTGTTGCCGGAGTGTCTGAGATAGCCACAGTCGGGGGGATGGAGCAAACCTATCAAGTGGTGATAGAGCCAGATAAATTAGCCATCTACCAACTCGATATCGCCAGCATAAAGCGCGCTATCGACAGGGCCAACTCGGAAGTTGGCGGCTCGGTCGTCGAAATGGCTGAAGCAGAATATATGGTGCGCGCCAAAGGTTATCTGCAATCCATAGATGATATGGCACAAATCCCCCTTGGGATCACTAGTCCATCAGGCACAGCTTTAACTCTCAAGGATGTGGCCACACTTAGAAAAGGCCCAGAGTCACGCCGAGGCATAGCCGAACTAGACGGAGAAGGAGAAGTTGTTGGCGGTATAGTGATAATGCGCCATGGTGAAAATGCCCTAGCCACCATAGATGCAGTAAAGGCCAAACTGGAAGCATTAAAGTCAGGTCTACCTGATGGTGTTGAAATCGTCACTACCTATGATAGATCGCAACTGATTAAAAGCTCGGTCAATAACCTATTTGATAAGGTTATTGAGGAGATGTTGGTTGTTGGCTTAGTCTGCCTACTGTTTTTGCTTCACGCTCGCTCGACCTTAGTGGCAGTAATCACCCTACCCCTTTCAATTCTTATCGCCTTTATCGTGATGAACCAAATGGGTGTTAATGCCAATATCATGAGCTTAGGAGGCATAGCTATCGCTATCGGTGCCGTGGTAGATGGTGCCATTGTGATGATCGAGAATGTCCATAAACACCTAGAGCATTTTAAGGAAAAGCACCATAAAGCTCCTTCAACGAAAGAGCATTGGCAACTTATCGCTAACGCCTCAATTGAAGTTGGGCCAGCCCTATTTTTCTCTTTGCTGATTATTACTCTAAGCTTTATACCTGTTTTCGCGTTAGAAGCCCAAGAAGGAAGACTGTTCAGCCCTCTGGCCTACACTAAAACCTTTGCCATGGCAGCGGCTGCGATACTCTCTATCACCCTTGTACCTGTGCTCATGGGCTACTTTATTAAAGGCAAAATACCCAAAGAGACTAGTAATCCCTTAAGCCGAATACTGATTGCCCTGTATCGACCTGCATTAGAACTCGTACTGAGATTTCCTAAGGTCACTCTGTTTATCGCGCTAATAGCCTTAGCCAGTAGTTGGTATCCTGCCTCTCGCATGGGGAGTGAGTTTATGCCCGAGCTAGAAGAGGGAGATCTTCTCTATATGCCGACCACTCTGCCTGGCGTCAGTGCCAGTAAGGCGGGCGAAATATTGCAGCAAACCGATAGGCTTATTAAAACCATTCCTGAAGTAGACCGCGTATTTGGCAAGGTCGGCCGCGCCGAGACAGCCACAGATCCCGCACCGCTCACCATGTTAGAAACCACTATCATGTTAAAGCCTAAAGCTCAGTGGCGTGACAGCATGACGCTAAAAGGCATC
This sequence comes from uncultured Shewanella sp., assembly GCA_947503555.1. Classification (GTDB taxonomy): domain Bacteria; phylum Pseudomonadota; class Gammaproteobacteria; order Enterobacterales; family Shewanellaceae; genus Shewanella. The sequence continues at coordinate 39,498 of CANNEE010000017.1, read as the reverse complement.
ATTGACGAGCTGCAGAAAACGGTTAAGGTTCCCGGCCTCACCAATGCTTGGGTACAACCGATTAAAACCCGAATCGACATGCTCTCAACCGGTATTAAAACGCCCGTTGGCATCAAGATCACAGGTCAGGATATCAATCAATTACAGGACTTAGGCGCTAATATTGAAGCGATTTTAAGTCAGCTAAATACGACTAAATCAGCCTATGCCGAGCGTGTGGGGGGTGGACGCTATATTGATATCAGCCCCAAGCTAGATGTGGCATCTCGTTATGGAATGACGCTCGATGATATTCAGGACGTGGTGCGTTACGCCATTGGCGGAATGAAAATTGGCGAATCGGTTCAAGGTGCAGAGCGCTACCCTATCAATATTCGCTACCCCAGAGAGATGCGAGATAATATCGAAAAACTCAGACACCTGCCGGTGACCACCACCACAGGCCACTATCTCTCGCTAGGAGATCTCGCTGACATTCAAATCAGCGATGGTGCTCCTATGTTAAAGAGTGAAAATGGTCGACTCATCTCCTGGGTATTTATCGATATACAGAATGTCTCTATTGGTGAATATATCAAGCAGGCTAAACAGGCATTAGATCAGGAACTCCAAGTGCCACCTCGCTATAGCTATAGCTTTGCAGGTCAATACGAGTATATGCAAAGGGTCGAAGCTAAGCTGCAGCAAGTGATTCCTATGGCGCTTGGGGTCATCTTTATTTTGCTTATGATGACCTTTGGCTCCAGCCTACAAGCCAGTGTCATCATGCTGAGTCTGCCTTTTGCCCTTGTCGGGAGTACTTGGCTGCTGTATCTGCTTGAATTCAATATGTCGGTCGCGGTTGCCGTAGGCATGATAGCGTTAGCCGGTGTGGCTGCCGAGTTTGGTGTGGTCATGTTGGTTTATCTCAACAATGCGATTAAACAAAGGCAGCAAACTGGTCAGTATTCGAGTATACAGGACCTACAGCAGGCATTAATTGAAGGTGCTGTGATGCGTATTAGGCCTAAGGCCATGACAGTGGCAACCATTTTCTTCGGTCTATTGCCCATTATGTGGGGAGCAGGTTCGGGTAACGAAGTCATGCAAAAGATTGCTGCACCTATGGTCGGCGGTATGATTACAGCTCCGCTATTGTCACTGTTTGTGCTACCTGCACTCTATTACCTAATCTATGCAAGAAGGCTTAAAGCAGAATAACGCATAGCAACAAGAAGCCGACATACTTATGTCGGCTTTTATTTAAATAGACCTTTCTCTATCGAGTCATGGCAATAATTAACGGCACTCAGGTATTGTTAATTTAAAATAACCAATTATTCCATTTTTAACGTAATTATTGAGAATACTCCCCCTTGTGGATCATTCACTACGCTGAAACGTCCCACTGTCGGAATATCTGTCGGCGGCACACAAACTGAACCACCTAAGGCCTCCACTTTACCCGCTGCATCATCACAATCTTCCACGATAAAATAGAGCATCCAATGAGCAGGAATATCACCCCACTCCTCTGTCATCGCCATCATGCCACCGACCTCAGTCTCATCGGCAATCCAATGGGTATAGTCAAAATCTGGCATATCACCCGGCTTGTGTTGCCAACTTAATACCTTAGGGTAAAAGGATTTAGCTTGCTCAGTATCTCGGCATGCCAATTCTACCCAACACAAGGTGCCTGCTTCTTGAGCTCGTTTAATACCGATGTGGGATTTTGCCTGCCAGAGGGCGAATCTCGCCCCTTCTGGATCAGCCAAAAAGGCCATTCTGCCAGCATCGGCTACATCATGGGGGCCAGCGATTACTGTACCACCAGCAGCTTGATGGGAAGCGATGGCTTTATCAACGTCATCCACAGCAAAATACACAGTCCAATGGGTAGGTACGCCTTCATCTAACATCTGCTTTGGCATCTGATACATGGCGGCAACATCGTCATCATCGAAATGAGCCATGGTATAAAAGCCCTCTTCCATCGGCATATCTTTGACATCCCAACCAAATAACTGGGTATAAAAGGTTTTGGCTTCTTGCCAATTATTAGTTGCAAGCTCAACCCAGCAGGGCTGGCCTTGGGAGTACGCATTCACTTTCATCGGTTACATCCTGTGTCTGTATGGCCTAGCATTTAGTAAAGCGTGAATAGCGTTATCTGTCTATTATTTAACGCAAGATCATTAATATAAGAATATCAACATGAACAGAGCCAATACTTTGCCTTCTCCTAAACAAATTGCCTTAGTGCAAGATTCGATGAAGCTCATTGAGCCTATCGCTGAACAAGCAGCAGAGCTCTTTTATCAGCGGCTTTTTCAAATCGCCCCCGAACTCAGGCCTATGTTTGCTACTGATATAAAACCCCAAGAAGAGAAACTTATAAAAACGTTACAGATGGCGGTAACTAGCCTGACAAATCTCGAGCTATTGGTTCCCAAGTTAGAGCAGCTAGCGCGACAGCACAAAAACTATGGCGTGAAAAAAAGCCATTTTGATCCAGTCAATCAAGCACTTCTCTATACGCTAGAGCAAGGGTTAGGCGCGAACTTCTCTAATGAGCTACGCCATGCTTGGCAGAAAGTCATGGCGCTAATACAAAGCAGCATGGAGCCCTTTTTAGGGGAGAAATGACACCAAGCCAATAAAAAAGGCGCTAATTTCAGTCATTAGCGCCTTTTAAAATTAAGAAGTAACACCTTAGCCATAAACAGGTAGCAACTCGGCCATGGCCAATAGGTGGCATGCACCAGTCACCACACCAAACAATACCACTAGGATAATAATGCCTGTACCACCAGGTACTTTAAAACTCACTGCTTCTGGATAAAGCTGACGCGCTTTATAAGCCATCAAAGCTGGCACAATAACCGCCCAAATGGTTGCCGCTAATGCTGCAAAACCTATGGCAATCAAAAAGCCATCGGGGAACAGCAAACCCAACACTGTAGGGGGAACAAAGGTCACAATAGCAGTTTTGATGCGGCCTAGACGTGAGTCATCAAAGCCAAAGAGATCGGCTAGATAATCAAATAAGCCTAAGGTTACCCCAAGGAAAGATGAGGCGACAGCAAGGTTTGCAAATAGCGTCAACATGCTGTTCAACCAGTCACTGCTCATCACTTTTGATAGCGCAGCAACTAACACCCCCATATTGCCACCTTGAGCAATCACATCGATAAAACCTGTGCGACTGATATTACCCATGGTTGCGACCAACCAACAAACATAAATCACGAGCGCAATAAAGGTACCGATGACCAAGGCTTTCACTATCACAGCGGGTTTCTTACCATAATACTTCACAAGACTCGGCACATTGCCATGGTAACCAAAGCTCGCCAAGCCAAAAGGCAGAGCTGCAAGTAGATAAGGAGCAAAGCTCGGCTCACCATTGGGCATAAGTAACTTAGCTGTATCAATGTCGATAAGCAGATTACCTATGGCAAGGAAGAAAGTGATAATCATACCGCCCAGCATGATAGTGGTAATTCTATCGACCGCCTTGGTACTGATTAACACTATAGCGGCCAATACCAACGCAAAGACGAGACCCGCCACACTCTGGGGTAACTCAACTCCCATACCTTGCAAGCTGTGGTTGACAATGGAGCCACCACCACTGATGTAGGCATACGCCAAAATATACAAGACGAAGGCGATCGAAGCGCCATTAACGATACGCCAAAACTGCCCCAACAATACCTTAGTTAAGGTATCAAAACTGGCACCGGGCTCGAAGTGCAGATTAGCCTCAAGCAACAACAGGCCAGAACCTAGCATACAAAGCCAAACACCCAATAGCATGGCCATGGAATAGCCAAACCACATACCAGCACCCACGACAGGCAGAGAAAACATCCCCGCCCCGACAGTGGTGCCCGCAATAATCATGGCACCACCTAGCAAGGATTTACCCTTGCCACCCGCATTCATATGATTGGCCATTAAGAAACTAGCTCAGCGTTAACACTATCGACTATGGTTTGTTTAACCTGTGCACTAAGCATGGCGTTAGCATGGTTACGGATACGTTCAACATCCTCGCCATGGCTTTTATCCATTAAATAGCCTAACTCTTTGAGTTTGACACTCAAGGTGCCATATAACTTCTTATCGTAAAATTCGGGTGCGGTCACCCCATGCAGGGCACCAAGACGTTTAGCTAACAAATGACTCTCTCTTTCCAAATCAGGACGTTCTATATTTGGCCTTGTGGCCAATAGGTTGAAGATAATAGCGTAACGCTGCAGGGTTTCACCCATGGTTTCCGCTAGTAGCAACAACTGGCTCACCTTGTCATTTTTACTGCTATAGGTCTGATCTGATTCACTAAACTCAACTAAGCCTTGTTCAATCAAGAGGGTTAAGATTTGCTCCACATAGGCAGGCAAATCAGCAATATCCATATATAGTTCAGCTTTAAGCAGAGGATAAAAATCTTCCACTACCTCTATTAAGCTTGCCTTAGTTGCAGGCTCATAACTCAGAAGTGCGCTGGCAATCAGTGACGGTACAGCAAACAGGTGAATAATGTTGTTGCGATAATAAGTCATGATCACAGATGCAGACTCATCAATCGAAACTATATCTCCCAACATGTCTGAACTTAAGTGAAACTTTTTCAGCTCCAGACCTTGCTGCACTAACTGCTTACCGTCACCTTCGGCAACTGAGGCGAAATCCGTATAAGGCACCTGCTTAAGTAATGCTAAATAGAGATCTAATTGACGCTCTAGCGCACTACGCTCCAACGCATTTTGCTCAGAGGCCAACAATACCAAACTGGTTAAGGTCACAGAGCTTGCCGCCGCCGCGCCATTGATATTCGTCATCACCTGATTCGCAAGTGTATTGACCGCTGGCGTTAACCAAGTTGGCTTTTGCTCTGGCTCTTTAGCCACTTCATCACGCCAATCAGGCACTTGCGACGTTAAGAAGTTTTGTAGATTAATGGGTTTACCAAAGTTGACATAACCTTGACCAAAGTTACCCAGCTTTCTGATGGCACCAAACACCTGCCATACAGATTCTTTCTGCTTCTTCTTACCGCTAAGTTCTTTATGATAGGTCGCGACTTCCATCACATGGTCATAGCCCAAATACACAGGCACTAGAGTCACAGGACGCTTTACGCCACGCAGTACACTGTTCATAGTCATCGCCAGCATACCAGTTTTAGGAGCAAGCAAACGCCCGGTACGAGAGCGGCCGCCCTCGGTAAAGTATTCCACCGAATAGCCTTTATTAAATAACTGATCTAAATACTCTCTAAAGACAGCGGTATAAAGCTTATTACCATTGAAGCTACGGCGAATAAAGAAGGCGCCACCACGGCGGAACATTGGGCCTGCTGGCCAGAAATTGAGATTAATCCCCGCGGCAATATGAGGTGGAACCATGCCTTGATAATAAAGAATGTAAGACAGTAGCAGATAGTCCATATGACTGCGGTGACAAGGCACATAGACAATCTCATGACCATCATGGTGTAGCTGACGGATCTGCTCAGCACCTTTAATATTGATCCCTTTATAGAGCTTATTCCATAACCAAGTTAGGAAGCGCTCAGCGATACGTACTAGGTTATCCGAATAATCAGCAGCCACTTCATCTAAGTATTCAATCGCTTTGGCTTTTGCTTCTTCATGGCTAATGTTTTTACTCGCCGCTTCTTCTGCAATCGCCTTCTGTAGTGACTCTGACTTTAACAGAGAATGGAACATAGCTTGACGATTTGGCAACTGAGGCCCTGTCATCACCTTACGCTGGCGACGGAAGTGAACTCTCGCAACACGAGCTAGCTTCTGGGCAATACGTTTATCTGTACCATGCTGATCCGCCATATAACGCAATGAAACGGCATTGGAGAACTGCACAAAGTTATGACGGCCTAAGAAAAGAATCATCAAGCACTTGCGTAGCCAAGTCGGACTTTCACGCTCAAGTACAGCCGCCTTCATGGTGTCATCTTCTTTACCTGGCGTACGCCCCCAATAAAGACTCACAGGCACAAGCTGAATATCTAACTCAGGACGCTCCCTGTGCACACCAAGTAGCTGCATAAAACAATCAAGAAAATACTCATTGCTAGCACGCTGCCCTAAAAAGGTCTTGGCCCCCTCTAAGCACACGACACGTGGCGCTACCACACCGTTGACCTCTAAAGGCTCATAGGGGCTCGGTAGGCCATAGGTCGAGGTCACTTCGCTTAATGCGGCGATATCACTCAAGGATTCTGTGCGCATTACATAGGCAAGAGGGCGGTTAGGATCAAGATTGAGATCCTCAAAAGGGTCATGAGGCACAACGATAGTGTGGACTAACTTCTTTTGAATCCAACGTAAGGCCTTAAGCCAAATAGAGTCTTTTGTGGGCATGCTGTTGCTATTATTTAGAGTCGCGATTGATAGCCCTATAGAATACCAGATTTATCCACGCTTTCGCTAATAAGCAGATCCCTAAAATGCAAAAAGGCGAGCATTGTTAGCTCGCCTTTCCGTTTGAATTAAACAGACAAAGTATCCTATGGCGACTCAGTCTTACTCCATTGTGCAACTAGGCTGACGATTTGCGGCCGCAATACAGAACACAGCAACACTCGCCACTTCTTTTAATTCTTCATAACTTGCTCCTTGGCTAGCCTGTGAAGACATGCCGTGAAGCATAGTACCAATAAAACGCGCCAGCGCTTCTGGGTTTGCCTCTGGACACACATCTCCCTGTTGCTGAGCAAGCTTAATTCTCTCTACGGTTTCTACATCACTCTGATTACAGCGGGCCATTAAGGCTTCTTTAATCGACTCACTTGCTTCGCTACAAGACAGGGTGCTTTTCACTAACGCACAACCATGGGGCTTATCACAGGCGGTGTAACTCTCAGCCGCACCGTAAAGTAACGCTTCCACAAACTCTGCAAATGTTTCTTTAGCATAAGCTTCTTTGTACCAAGCACCTTCACGCTCATGATACAAATCCAGCGCCTTTAAAAACAGCTGCTCCTTATTGCCAAAGGTGGCATACATACTAGGCTTCTTAATCCCCATTGCCTTAGTGAGTTCAGCAAGAGAAGCACCTTCATAGCCATTACGCCAAAACACCTCTAACGCTTGTTCTAGCGCAATCTCAGGATCAAAGCTCCTTGGCCGACCTACACAGGCAGATTTAGATTCAGCATTCATAATGATTCTCTCCAGAGGTGTGTTTACTAATGGCTCATCTATTTGACGTCAACGCTATCACCAGCTCACCAGCCAAATAAAGGGCGCTCATTCTAACCAACAAAAGCGAGTGTAACAAATTTTAATCAACTTTAGTACCGCGTGGTACAAAAAAGCTTGACACCCCTAGTTTAATCTATATATTACCGCTCGGTACAGATGTTTTTTACCCTTCGGTATAATACATCTCCTTAACCAAGTTAATTTTGCATTGAGGACATCAATATGAATCACGCCACTCCATTACGATCATTTATTCTCGCCAGTGTTGCCGCCGTCGTACTCGTGGCCTGTGGTGATAAGCCTCAAGAACAAGCAGCAGCTCCTATGTCCGCACCTAAAGTCGACGTCGCCACTGTATTGCACGAACGCATCACAGAGTGGGATCAATTTACCGGACGCTTACAAGCACCACAAAGTGTCACCTTAGTTCCTCGAGTATCCGGCTACATTCAGAAAGTTAACTTTCAAGAAGGTGCCTTAGTCAGCAAAGGAGATGTACTGTTTGAAATCGATCCCAATCTCTTTTCAGCAGAAGTTGAGCGTTTAAAAGCAGATCTTGCTAGCGCGATTTCCGCCCAAACTCTTGCTGAAAATGATTTTGCCCGAGCCAGTAAACTATTTAAGAAAAATGCAGTTTCTGAAGAACTTATTGATACTCGCAGGGCGAATAAACATCAGACAGCAGCTGCCGTGGCATCGGTTAAAGCCGCATTAGAGCGCGCAGAACTCAACCTTGCCTATACCCAAGTCAGAGCACCCATTAGTGGCCGCGTCTCCTACGCTAAAGCGACTATGGGTAACTATGTCACAGCAGGTCAAAGCCAGCTCACCAGCTTAGTCTCAACGGATCGTATGTATGCCTACTTCGATGTCGATGAGCAAACCTACCTTAAGTACGCCAACCTAAGTGCTGAGAACAAACGCCAAGATCCTCGCTCTGGCGATAATCCTGTATTTATGGCGCTAGCCAATGAAACTCAATACACCCACCAAGGCATTATCGACTTTGTGGATAATAAGATGGATCAGCAAACTGGCACAATTAGAGTCAGAGCAAGTTTTGCCAATAAAGACAACACCTTGTTACCTGGCCTATTCACCCGCATTCGCCTTGCTGGCAGCGAGTCATATCAAGGGATTTTGATTGACGATAAAGCCATAGGCACAGATCTCAGCAACAAGTTTGTATTACGACTGAACGATAAAGGCATTGTTGAGTATCGCGGTATCACTCTAGGCGAAAAAATTCATGGTCTTCGTATTGTCACTTCAGGCTTAGCCCCTAACGATAAGATCGTGGTCAATGGTTTACAGAAAGTGCGACCCAATATGCCTGTTGAGGCCAACATGGTGAATATGGCTCCTCAAGGACTGATTGATTCGCTGCGTCAGACTCAGCTAGCACTTGAAGGAGCACCTCAAGCGCAAGATAGCCAGTTAACAGCACAAATTGACACATCAGAAGCTGTGTCAATTAAGACAGCCACTCAAGGTTAATCGAGCGTCAGTAAAGGATATTTGATTATGTTTTCCCAGTTCTTTATCAAGAGACCCATTTTCGCCAGTGTGCTCTCTTTACTATTCTTTATCTCGGGTGCGATTGCCGTTTGGCAGTTGCCCATTACCGAGTACCCAGAGGTGGTACCACCGACCGTCGTCGTTACCGCTAACTACCCTGGTGCTAACCCTAAGGTCATAGCTCAGACAGTGGCATCACCACTAGAGCAAGAGATCAACGGCGTAGAAAATATGCTGTATATGTCGTCCCAAGCCACAGCCGATGGGCGCATGACACTGACCATTACCTTTGCCATAGGCACAGATGTGGATAAGGCCCAGACTCAGGTTCAAAGCCGAGTCGATCGCGCAACGCCACGTCTACCTCAAGAGGTGCAACGTTTAGGTGTAGTCACAGAGAAGTCTTCCCCTGACCTCACCATGGTGGTTCATTTAACCTCGCCAGATCAGCGCTATGACATGCTCTATCTGTCTAACTATGCAGCCTTAAATGTGAAGGATGAGTTGGCTCGTATCAATGGTGTTGGCGCCGTACGCCTATTTGGCGCTGGTGAATACAGTCTGCGTATCTGGCTAGATCCCAATAAAGTTGCCGCACTTGGGCTATCACCTAGCGATATTATCGCCGCTGTGCGCGAGCAAAACCAACAAGCTGCAGCTGGTAGTTTAGGTGCTCAACCAAGTGGCAATGCTGATTTCCAACTACTTATCAATGTCAAAGGTCGACTCACAGAGCAAGAAGAGTTTGAAAACATCATAGTCAAGGTGGGCAACCAAGGCGAAATCACTCGTCTTAAAGATGTTGCTCGAGTGGAGCTTGGCGCCTCAAATTATGCATTAAGATCTCAGCTTGACAACAAAGATGCTATCGCAATTCCAGTGTTTCAAGCCTCAGGGTCCAATGCGATTCAGATCTCTGACGATGTGCGCAGCAAGATGGCTGAGCTATCAAAGAGCTTTCCTGAAGGTTTAACCTATGACATCGTTTATGACCCTACAGTTTTCGTTAGAGGCTCAATTGAAGCGGTAGTCAAAACCCTGTTTGAAGCTGTTCTACTTGTAGTCTTAGTTGTGGTGCTGTTTCTACAAACTTGGCGCGCGTCTATTATTCCTCTTGTCGCTGTACCTGTCTCCCTCGTTGGTACCTTTGCCTTTATGCACCTAATGGGATTCTCCCTAAATGCCCTATCCCTGTTTGGCCTAGTACTGGCTATCGGTATCGTGGTCGATGATGCCATCGTGGTAGTGGAAAATGTCGAGCGCAATATTGCCGAAGGCTTATCACCTATGGCAGCCACTCAAAAAGCGATGACAGAAGTAACTGGCCCTATTGTGGCCACCACCTTAGTACTGGCAGCAGTCTTTATTCCCACAGCCTTTATGAGTGGTCTCACGGGGCAGTTTTATAAACAGTTTGCGCTGACGATTACCATCTCAACCTTTATCTCAGCGATTAACTCACTGACCTTAAGCCCAGCGCTATCGGCACTGTTACTAAAGAGCCATGATGCACCAAAAGATGCTTTAACCCGAGCCATGGATAAGCTATTTGGTGGCTGGTTATTTGGTCCCTTCAACCGTTTATTTAGTAGAGCATCAAACGGCTATGGCTGGATGGTGCGTAAGGTTATTCGTTTTGGCGGCATCATAGCAATTGTCTATATCGGCCTAGTCGCATTAACCGGAGTGCAATTTACCCAGACCCCAACTGGTTATGTTCCAGGTCAAGACAAGCAATATCTAGTGGCCTTTGCGCAATTGCCCGATGCTGCATCCCTCGATAGAACCGATGCCGTGATCAAGAAAATGTCTGCCATTGCGCTTGAGCACCCAGGCGTTGCTCACTCAATCGCTTTTCCCGGTCTGAGTATCAATGGTTTTACGAATAGCACTAACTCAGGAATCGTCTTTGTTGCCCTAGACAGTTTCGAGGCGCGTAAAAGTCCAGAGCTTTCGGCCAATGCTATCGCAGGCGCTCTAAACCAAAAGTTCGCGAGTATTCAAGACGCCTTTATCGCCATCTTCCCGCCGCCACCTGTGCAAGGTCTTGGCACCATAGGAGGGTTCCGTCTACAAATTCAAGACAGAGCTAACCTAGGGTACGAAGCCTTGTATCAGGTGACCCAACAAGTCATGTACAAAGCATGGGCAACACCTGAACTAGCTGGGGTTTTCTCTAGCTATCAGGTCAATGTTCCTCAGCTTGAACTGGATATCGATCGTACTAAGGCGAAACAGCAGGCGGTATCGCTAGATCAAATTTTCCAGACTTTGCAAACCTATATGGGCTCGACCTATGTTAATGACTTTAACCGCTTTGGCCGTACCTATCAGGTCAATATGCAGGCTGATGAGGCCTTCCGTCAAAGTCCTGAGCAGATAAGCCAACTTAAGGTACCAAACCAGAATGGTGACATGATTCCACTAGGGTCATTTATCAATATCACTCAGGCTGCTGGCCCTGACAGAGTCATGCACTATAACGGCTTTACTACAGCAGAGATTAACGGTGGCCCTGCTCCTGGCTTTAGTAGTGGTGAAGCGCAAGCTGCTATAGAGAAGATTCTTGATGAAACTTTACCTATCGGCATGAGTTATGAGTGGACCGAGCTGACCTATCAACAGATATTGGCGGGCAATACTAGCCTATTGGTCTTCCCTTTGGTGATTCTATTAGTCTTTATGGTTCTTGCGGCTCAGTATGAAAGCTTGAGTCTACCTATGGCGATCATTTTGATTATTCCAATGACCTTGCTATCGGCACTGAGTGGCGTACTCCTCTATGGTGGCGATAATAATATCTTTACTCAAATAGGCTTAATCGTACTCGTGGGACTGGCAACCAAAAACGCGATTCTCATTGTCGAGTTTGCCAAAGAGGAGCAAGACAGAGGTGCGACACCTATGGATGCGATTCTGGAAGCGGCCAAACTCAGACTTCGTCCAATTTTGATGACCTCTATCGCCTTTATTATGGGTGTTGTCCCTATGGTGTTCTCAACAGGAGCCGGGGCTGAGATGCGCCAAGCTATTGGTGTAGCGGTATTTGCAGGCATGATTGGAGTCACCATCTTTGGCCTTATTCTTACGCCACTGTTTTACTATGCTTTAGCCAAAAGAGGTAAAGGCAAAATCATTCAACATCAGCCAACAACAGGCATAACCAAGGGCAATGAGCAGGCAGCTTAGCCCTACACTCACTCCAATTTCATCATCAAGCCAAAGGCTGACCTAGTTTTAGGTCAGCCTTTTTATTTCTGACTATAAGCTTTTGTTATCAATACAAAGCAGCTTTTCATCTGCATTTCACAGCAACTTAGTTATAATCCTTTTCCTGCTTAGTTAGGAGTGATACTACTTGTCCATACTCAACTACAAACGTTCCTCTATCTTAATCCTGTTTTTTCTTGGGCTATTCGCACTATTTGTTGTCGAAAGAATATGGGCACTTTACCAACATAAATATGTCACTATCGATCCACGTCTCAGAGAAATATCTGGCATAGAATTCGACAAGAAAAACCGTTTATGGGCTATCAATGATGGTGGCGACAAACCACAACTTCATCAAATCGCTAAAGATGGCTCGCTAGTGCGCAGCATCACCATAGAAAATGGCAAAAACTGGGATTGGGAAGATATGACCCAAGACGATTTTGGCCATTTCTTTATCGGCGATATCGGAAACAACAGTAATGATCGTCAGTGGCTCACCGTATATAAAATTGAAAACCCTATCGATATTAAAGGTGATACCACCAGCGCGGAAATCATCAAGTTTAACAACCCTGAAGTAATTGATAATTTTGCCAAAGATAATCAGCATCATGATTTAGAAGCCTTTGTTTACTACAAGAAATCCTTGTATCTATTTTCTAAAAATCGCTCTATTCCCTTTGATGGCAAAACCCGCCTCTATCGAATTGGCGATTATGCAGCAAACTTTAATGCTGAATTTGTCAGTGAATTTACGACTTGTACTTCGCTGAAACACCTTTGCTGGATCACCTCTGCCGCCCTGAGTCCAGATCGCACAAAGCTGGTATTGCTCGACTCAGAAAGACTCTGGTTATTTGAAAATTGGCAAGGGGATGATTTCTTCTCGGGGGACGCCTATCAAATCGATCTTGGCATAGTAACCCAAAAAGAAGCTGTCACTTTCTTCGATGACAACACCATTATCTTTACCGATGAAGAGTTTAAGGGAATAGGCCGTAACGCATACAGCATCAAACTAGATCAAGTAGAAAAGAAGAGAATTCAAGGTTAAAGTAGCTCTGTCACCTATTGAAAAGCTAGACTAGCTTGTTATTTTCATCAAAATCAGACACGTGTTTTCCAAGGAGTCAGGAATGCAGCTAGAAGATCAGGTTAAGCAACTGCAACAAGAGCTGCTTAGGCTGCGCACTCAACAAGCAGATCAAACTCAAGAGATAGCACTGCAACTCAATAGCTTCAGTGACAAACTCGACCTACTCGCTCAGCAAGTACAAGCATCTAGTACTATTTCAACAAAGCATATTTCAACAGAGCAAAATGAAAACGCTTTAGCAACTCAAGCTCAGCAACAAACAGGTGAGGCCTTAACTCAAGAGCACCATCCAGCACAAATTCCCGCTGCTGAGGAAGTAAAAGTTACCGAAACAGAAGACTCTGCTTGGCAATCGGCAACGAGTTCAAAAAGCCCGAAGAAAACAACATCGGCTTGGTTTGATGCTCAACTCGCTCAGTTAGTAGGATTCATCAAACTCTTGCTCTCTCCCCTATTAGGACACTTTGGCGAGCTTATTACTAAAGCATCAGGATTTTATCGACACTATCAAGCTAAAGGGCTAGGTCCAGTATTTCTTATGACACTCGCTGGCATCATCGCCTTTACTTTGGGCTTTGGCTATCTATTGCAGTATTCCATAAATCACTGGCTATCTGATCTTGGTAAGGTGCTACTGGGCTTAACTGCGGCTAATACGACGATTGCTGTTGGTATTTTCATCCACCATAAACGAAGTGGAATGAAAGAGTTTGGTTCGAGCATTGTGGGGCTAGGACTCATACTCAACTATTTGTGCCTGTATTTTATTGGCCCTTATTTTAATCTCATTTCCACTGACTTTTGTTTTGGGTTGTTACTGATTAATACCCTCTTAGGTTATGGCTTATCTTTTAAACTCGACACCAAAATAGTCGCTGTACTTGCCCTACTTGGGGGCTCTCTTTCCCCCTTTATGACCTTCGATAGCACCGCAGCCACCAGCTTTTATATTCCTTACTTATTTATTGTCGCAGCAGCATCTCTAGTGCAAACGAGCAAGCTTCGCTGGCCTCCTTTATTAGAAATCGCCGCTGTCATTCACATTATTTGTCTTGAGCTAATCACCCACTATCTAGTGTTACCTTTTAATGATTTGAATTGGCAAACCATAACGGTAACGCTCATCGCCAACGGCTTCTTCTACCTCTATACCCTAGGTTGTCTCTACTTAATAGGCCGTTCAATGTTGCCTAGAAGGCTGCTATTTATCCCTGTCATCTTTATGATAGCGACCCTCTATAATCTCTATCAATTAAGCTCCTATGCTGGTGAGATATTTGCCACAAATGCGCTTATTTGTGCTGTTTTATATGCCTTTAGTAAACAAAGGACACCATTTAAGCCTCTGCTCCTATTATTCGGTGCGAGTTTTGCTGGTTTAGCGGCAGTGCTACTGTTTCAACCTAGCCTATTTGCCCAAATAATCTTATTAGAAGCTCTGCTGTTGCTGTGGTTAGGCACTAAAGAAAACTATCTAAGTGTGCGCACGGAAGCTTATGTGCTCTTGTTAATAGGGGTGTTGACTAATGTAGTGCAAGTTTTCGATAAGCTGCTAGGTCATTTTTCTTCGCACCACCTAGAGTTGAGCATTAGCGCGTTATTGAGCTGCTTAGCCATCTATCTAAGTATCTCCCTGCTTAGCAAAAGCGCAAAGAGACTTAAGCCAGCAGAGGTACGGCTCATTCACTGGCTCAAAGAAGGTTTGAGTTTACTGATTATTCCTGCCTTTTTGTTAATCACGAGTCTGATCAGCACTCAGTACTTTTTAAATATGCTGCCGCTATTGAGTGTAGGACTGCTATACCTAAGTCAAAAAGACAAATTAACACTCACCGAAATACTTGCTTGGTTATCTCTTCTGCCTCTGGTGGCAATGATAGCCTTTGGCATATTGGATTCAGGAAGTCTTAGTTTTTCTGATCAAACACGCACAGTAAAACTAGCTAGAATAGAGCTGTTTGCCGCTCTAATCCTCGCCTACTATTGGTATAAAAAGTACTATCAACAAGGCGTGCTCACTAAGCTGGCTTACTATATTCAATTAGCTTGCTACCTTAGCTTACCCCTACTCTTTATCCCTAAGGTTACTCGCAGCTATCCGGAATATTTAGCCATTGCACTGTGGTGCAGTAGTGTAATCAGTGTAGGGCTTGCTAAATTTGTAACCCATAGAGCATTAAAGTTCGAGTCTCAACTCATCACTGTGCTGGCGATATTAATGACAGCAAATTACTGCCTAGCCAACCTATGGCAAGGGCTAGTCGCATTGCTGATAGGCGCGATTGTTATTGGCATAATCTGGCTTCGCTATAGCCAACTCAACTGCTTATGGCGAAGCTTACTAGGACTTCAATGGTCTATCACCCCCTACTATATTGCACTTTGCTTAGCTGTTGTCACTCAAAGTATCGCCCAAATATTCACGACTCAATGGCAGGCTTTATGGGCCATCACATCATTAACTCTATGTGGATACTTTGCGCTTCTCAGCCAAGGAAAAAATAGCGTAAGCAAGCTCATGCGAGCTTGTTTAAAGGCAAGCTTCAGCTGCGCTTATTACCTCACTTACCTATTTGCGGTGGCGCCTTTAATGCTACTACCAAGTAGCCTAGCCCAAAGTACAAATGTACTGATCTTATGCTTATGCCAAGGCGGAGCTTTATTATTACTTGCGCTGATGATGAAAACTTCACATTTAGGAGTCACAAGTCATAAAAAATGGTTACCCAAAATCAGCCTGATTTGGGCTTGGAATATTATGCTGACCCTAAGTTATCTGAGCTGGAGCTATCAACTCGCTATCAGCTTTGGTGCGCCCATCAGCAGCATTCTACTCGTAATCCATGCATGTGTACTGATGTTTATTAGTCTTCAACCCAAGCAAACTAATATTATTCGCCTAGCCTCCATACTATTCTCGCTAGCTTGTTTAAAGATACTGATACTCGATATGGCATCCTTTGGCTTAGTGCAAAAAGTGGTGGCATTTATGGTGATAGGCGGCCTGCTATTAAGCGTCGCTTATTTTTACCAGAAACGTAAAAATCAGCTGGCAACACAATGCGTATAAACACGGGTTGTTGACAGCAAGTCAACTAAGGAGAATGATGAAATAAAGAGTGATTTAGATCACAAAACTAGTGAATTGTAGTCGTCCATGTTATGTTCCTCGAAGTCTGTATTTAATAGGGATTATTCTTTATGACTTCCATGGTTAATAACGACCAACAGAACAAAAATAAAAATAGTGGTTTATTTAATCATTTTCTAGCGACGGTTGAGTTTCTAGGTAACCTACTACCACATCCAATTACACTCTTTGCCATTTTCTGTGTCGCTATCATTATCGGTAGCGGCATTGCTGATTGGTTTGGCCTAAGTGTTGTCGACCCCAGACCCGTTGGTGCTAAAGGACGCGCACCCGATGGTGTTATTGAAGTCGTCAGCCTAATGTCAGTTGATGGATTGCATAGAATTGTCACAGGCTTAGTCACTAACTTCACTGGCTTTGCGCCATTAGGCACTGTGCTAGTGGCAATTTTAGGTGTCAGTGTTGCTGAGCATTCTGGACTACTTTCAGCCTCTATGCGCAGTATGGTCATGGGTGCTTCTAAACGCTTTGTGACCTTTATGATAGTACTTGCGGCCATTTTATCTAACACGGCATCTGAGCTTGGTTATGTTGTGTTAATTCCACTGGCGGCGATGATTTTTCATAGTTTAGGCCGACATCCGCTAGCTGGACTTGCCGCCGCTTTTGCCGGTGTATCTGGCGGCTATAGTGCAAACTTACTGCTAGGCACCATTGACCCTCTACTTGCGGGTATAACCACCCCCGCAGCTCAAATGATAGATCCTGACTATGTCGTTGGCCCCGAGGCTAACTGGTACTTTATGATGGTGTCTACATTCTTAATCGCGATTTTAGGCACTGTCGTCACCGAGAAAATTGTTGAACCTCGCCTAGGTAAATATGATCCCAATGAAGCCAGCATAGATCTTGCGGATAATAAGGTTGAACACATTACTCCCGAAGAGAAAAAAGGCCTTCGCTGGGCTGGACTTACCTTTGTATTGATGTGTTTTTTACTCGCACTAAGCATAGTGCCCGAAAATGGCATTCTTCGAAATCCTGATACTGGATTAGTTGCAGGTTCCCCATTTTTAAAAGGTATTGTCGCCTTTATCTTTATCACTTTCGCCATTCCAGGCTTTGTTTACGGCAGAGTTGTCGGCACCATGAAAAATGATAGAGATATCATTGATGCTATGGCGAAAAGTGTCAGCTCAATGGGACTTTATATCGTTCTTGTCTTTTTCGCCGCTCAATTTGTCGCATTTTTTAAGTGGACTAATTTTGGCACTATTATCGCCATTAAAGGAGCAGCCGCCTTACAAGCACTGAGTTTGACCGGGCCAGAAGTCTTTGTCGGTTTTATTTTCTTATGTGCATTGATCAACCTAAGTTTAGGCTCATCATCTGCGCAGTGGGCGGCAACAGCGCCAATATTTGTTCCCATGCTGATGTTAATAGGATATGCACCTGAAACCATTCAAGCGGCTTACCGTATTGGTGATTCAGTAACAAATTTGATCACACCTATGATGAGCTATTTTGGCTTAATCCTCGCAGTCGCAACTCGATATCAAAAGAATATGGGAATAGGCACATTAGTGGCGACCATGTTGCCTTACAGCATTATCTTTTTTATTGGTTGGGTAATACTGTTTTATATTTGGGTCTTTGGCTTTGGTTTACCTGTTGGCCCAGATTCACCTATTTATTATCAGCCATAAAATTCAATCGCTCTAAAAACCAAAAGCCCCTTTATTAGGGGCTTTACTGTACCAGTTTATGTATTCACTAGTTTCTGTAATAGCATCTTCTCATACCGAGAATCGCCAGCATCCATAGGAGCAAGTAAGACAAACTACTCGCTTCAATTCTAGGCGGCTCTTTAGGCTCTACGATCTTAGATACCATCACATTGACTCTACCCTCAGCCTCAGCATTAAACTGGTCTTTGATTATGTAAGTAATAACATCGGCTCCAACATAATCAGTGCTAGCGGTATAGCTTAGAGTATTATCCTGATTAACTGTGACTTTACCTTTATCAGCTATAGCAGAGACCAAGGTTAGCTCATCATTTTCAAGGTCGGTATCATTAGCCAGCACATCAAGCGTTTTACTTTCACCTGAGCTTAATACCAAACTATCAGTCACAGCCTCTGGGGCTTGATTATCTAAAATGGTGATCATTAACTTAGCCGAGGATGTCCCTTCATTGATATCTTTAATCCCATAAACAATTTCTGCAACACCTAGATGTCCATTAGGTTTAAAGTGCAATGTGTTATCACGAATTTCAATCTCACCAAAGCTAGCATTCGCAGAGATAATTTCTAAGCTATCCCCATCTTGGTCATGATCATTACTCAATACATCAACAGTAATAGGCATATCAAAACGGGTTTGTGCTTCATCATCTACTGCAACAGGCAAGTGGTTGCTGTCCAAAACCACGGCAACACCACCAGGATCAACAATAGTTGCGTTAACTAGACCATCCGCATCATTCGGACCACCATCTGTCATCACTAACTGCACACACCAGTGTCCTTCGTGTAGACCTTGTTGCCACAGCTCATCACCAGGAGGAGGACAGTAACCCGATTCACCTTGAACAGACCAAAGCTGGTTCTCGCTATCTTGGACAAAATCTTGCCATAGACCATCAAGGGTTTGCTTGCGATAAACGGCATTGGCAGGTATCGGCTGAGCTTGGGGTATCACCACCCGATACTCTTGCCCCGCAATAGGTAAGCCATAAGCGATAAAATCAAACACACCACCAGTAATTTGAGCTTCGTCATCTGAATTAGTATCTAATTGCAGTCGAACTCCTCCTGACTCGCCTGTTAATGCAGTATCTCCTAAGCGCAAGCATACGCCAGGATCGCCCTCCACTAAGAAGCTTTCGGTATCAGCAACAAGCTCTGGAATAACATTACACTCATTGATGACGTCTAAATAATCTGGAATACCATCGTTATCACTGTCACCTAGACCTTCTAGATTATCCGCTACGCCATCGCCATCACTATCGTTTTCACCTAAAGAGGTACTAGTCTGATCTAACCTTAAGGTAATGGTCTCTATCGCTTTATATGCGACATCATCGGCATCGATAACATTGACAGTGATGTGATAAACCCCAGTTTCCAGCTCGCCCGGATTAAAACTAAACCGAGCATCATCTGCATCTTCATCGACCAAAGCCGTATCGGCAGACCAATCAAATATATACTGGTTATTTGCATCAGGATGTTCAACAAATGCCTCTACAGACACCAGACCATCTTGCTTGTTGATCACAAAGCGCTCTTGCGCTTTTTGTGTCGCACTTAAGCTAACTTGGGGATCAACATTCGTCTCTTTAATCTGAATGATTTTATTGTGCTTACTGCCTAAGTTAAGACGAGAATCTAGCTCAATAACTATGGTCTCATCACCATCAATCAAGCTATCCTCTATAAGGTTAAAGCTGACCTCTGCATACGTCCCGGCTTCGATTTCCACACTAGTGGTTATCAAATCATGATCTTCTCCTGCAGTTGCTGTTCCACTTACACTGAAAGGTATCACGACAGGGTAGGATGGAGAGGCACCATTCAAATACACACCAATTGTTGCACTATGCCCCTCAAGAACAAGCTGATCTTTATCTAGCGACACTAAAGGAATCACCCTAACTTCCTGAGTCTCAGTTGAAGAGCGCCCTTCGCTATCTATAGCTTCCCAAGCAACTTGGTGAATGCCTGGCTTAAAGAAAGTGATACCATCCACTAGCGAAACAGGAATGCTATTACCGTTAACATCGATAGCCAGAGCAACACCAAGGTCCACTTTAGTGAAGAGTCCAGTCGCATTCACTTCAATATCATCGGGTACCGTCACAACAGGCAATTCTTCATCGACGCCATTGAAACTGATCTTCACTCTAGCGGAGCTATTCTCCTCGCCGTCACTAATGGTGTAGTCAACCATAGCCACACCGCTAAACCCAAGTTTGGGAGTGTAAGTAATGACAGAGTTGGTAAAGCTGATACGACCGTGGTTCACTTTAGCACCGATGATTTTCAACTCATCACCATCGACATCGATGTCATTGTTGAGCACATCTAAATCTATCGCGACATCATAGGAACTTGTTCGCGAATCATCTTTAGCTACTGGCGCATCATTAATTGCGACGACATCCAAATTAACAGCAGCTGCCTCACTCTCATTTCCTAATTCATCACTGACCTTGTAGCTAAAACTATCAACTCCATTGAAGTCTGCGTGAGGAATATAGTTAACCTTTCCTGTATTGCCATTGACTTCCACTTCACCGTTACTAGGCTCATTGACAATAATGACGCTACTAGGCACTAGCTCACCATTAGGACTAGAGTCATTGGCAAGCACATCAATTAATACGGATGTATCTTCATCTAATTGAGCAGAGTCTGCCTCAATATTAATGGGTGCAGCCGAGTCAACTAAGGTTATTGTCTGCTGTTGAGCACCATCTTCTTTAGCACTACCACCCGAAACACTCATAACCTCAATAACAATGGTCTCATCACCTTCAATTTCATCATCAGCCTTAGATGCAACAGCAAGGCTTGTCGAAGTTTGATTAGCCGGAATAGAAACTGAAGTTGGTAAGTCTGTATAGTCAACACCTAAGGTTGCGGTTCCCGAGAAAGCCAGCCCTATCGTCACAGGCTCATTCGCCGCTTTATCTAATGCCAAGGTTATGTCTGCACTAGCATCTGCTTCACTTATACTATTGCTACTCACACTAAGCGTAACAAGTGGCACCTCTGTCGCATCTACTATGGTGATACTCGCCTGTTGCGCACCAATTTCACTTGCGATGCTACCGCTAACACTGACTATATCAACAACGACACTTTCCTCTGCCTCAACAATGTCATCCTGACTGGCAGTTAGCGTAATCGATGCCGAAGTTTGACCACTAGCAATAGTGATACTATTAGCCGAGACTTGATAATCCTCATTTATTGCACTGCCACCAAAGCCCAGGGCAATAGTCACCGACTCACTAATGGCATTGCTGAGAGAAGCCGTGATCGTGCTAACCCCTCCATTTTCATCGATAGAAGTTGGAGCAGCGCTTAAACTGACAGAGGCACTCTCTGTAACATCATTATCAATAATGGTGATCGTTTGCTGTTGGGTTCCACTTTCCGAGCTGTTACCACCTGCCACACTGCTAATATCAAGTACAATAGTTTCACTCTCTTCATTATCGCTATCATCAACCACATTGAGATTAACTGCGCCAGTAATATCTCCTGCGAGAATCGAAATACTGCTTGGGCCAACATAATCACTGCCACTCGTTGCTGTACCTGAGTAAGCCAGATTCACCGTCACATTTTCATAGGTCACTGCACTCAAGGTTGCGGTTAACTGCACGCTACCACCTGATTCAGAAATGGAAGAAGCCGCCGCACTGAGTGTCACAACAGGTGCCGCTTCATTATCTGTGATGGTCACGGTTTGCTGCTGAGTACCGCTCTCTTCTGCTGTCCCACCTGATACCGATGAGATATCGACAATAAGCGTTTCACTGGCTTCCACAAGGCTGTCATCGGTCAAGGTGATTGTCGCCGAGCCCGTGGTTTGCCCCGCTAAAATTGAAATACTGCTTGGGCCAACATAATCACTGCCACTCGTTGCTGTACCTGAGTAAGCCAGATTCACCGTCACATTTTCATAGGTCACTGCACTCAAGGTTGCGGTTAACTGCACGCTACCACCTGACTCAGAAATGGAAGCTGAAGCCGCACTGAGTGTTACCACCGGCGCCGCTTCATTATCTGTGATGGTCACGGTTTGCTGCTGAGTACCACTCTCTTCTGCTGTCCCGCCTGATACCGATGAGATATCGACAATAAGCGTTTCACTGCTTTCCACTAGACTGTCATCGGTCAAGGTGATTGTCGCCGAGCCCGTGGTTTGCCCCGCTAAAATTGAAATACTGCTTGGGCCAACATAATCACTACCACTCATTGCTGTACCTGAGTACGCCAGATTCACCGTCACGTTCTCATAGGTCACGGCACTCAAGGTTGCGGTTAACTGCACGCTACCGCCTGATTCAGAAATGGAAGATGCAGCCGCACTGAGTGTCACCACCGGTGCCGCTTCATTATCTGTGATAGTCACGGTTTGCAGCTGAGTACCGCTCTCTTTCGCTGTCCCGCCTGATACCGATGAGATATCGACAATAAGCGTTTCACTGCCTTCCACCAGACTGTCATCGGTCAAAGTGACAGTCGCCGAGCCCGTCATTTGCCCCGCTAAAATTGAGATACTGCTTGGGCCAACATAATCACTACCACTCGTTGCTGTACCAGAGTACGCCAGATTCACCGTCACGTTCTCATAGGTCACTGCACTCAAGGTTGCGGTTAACTGCACACTACCGCCTGATTCAGAAATGGAAGATGCAGCCGCACTGAGTGTCACAACAGGTGCCGCTTCATTATCAGTGATAGTCACGGTTTGCTGCTGAGTACCACTCTCTTCCGCTGTCCCACCTGATACCGATGAGATATCGACAATAAGCGTTTCACTGCCTTCCACAAGACTGTCATCGGTCAAAGTGACTGTCGCCGAGCCCGTGGTTTGCCCCGCTAAAATTGAGATACTGCTTGGGCCAACATAATCACTACCACTCGTTGCTGTACCAGAGTACGCCAGATTCACCGTCACGTTCTCATAGGTCACTGCACTCAAGGTTGCGGTTAACTGCACGCTACCGCCTGATTCAGAAATGGAAGATGCAGCCGCACTGAGTGTCACAACAGGTGCCGCTTCATTATCAGTGATGGTCACGGTTTGCTGCTGAGTACCGCTCTCTTCCGCTGTCCCGCCTGATACCGATGAGATATCGACAATAAGCGTTTCACTGGCTTCCACAAGACTGTCATCGGTCAAGGTGACTGTCGCCGAGCCCGTGGTTTGCCCCGCTAAAATTGAGATACTACTTGGGCCAACATAATCACTGCCACTCGTTGCTGTACCTGAGTACGCCAGATTCACCGTCACGTTCTCATAGGTAACAGCGCTCAAGGTTGCGGTTAACTGCACGCTACCACCTGATTCAGAAATGGAAGCTGAAGCCGCACTGAGTGTCACAACAGGTGCCGCTTCATTATCAGTGATAGTCACGGTTTGCTGCTGAGTACCGCTTTCTGAAGCGCCTCCCCCTGACACTGCACCAATATCAATGATAATGGTTTCATTACCTTCGATATCCGAGTCATCAACTGCAACAATACCTGTGACCGCATTAGCCGTCGTTGCACCGGCAGGAATAACGATGGAACTACTTGGAGCGTTGTAATCCGCACCACCAGCCGTTGCAGTGCCTGTGTACCCAAGGCTTACAGTGACATCGGCATAGGTTGCATGATTTAGGCTTGCAGTAATAGTCGTGGTGCCACCATTTTCACCAACACTGGTTGACCCTGTCGTTAAGCTCACAACAGGTGAAGATTCTGCATCGGTAATACTAATTATTTGCTGATTCGTCGTGCCTTCATTGCCCCCAGAGATACTGTCTATGTCCACGATAATAGTTTCCGCTACGGCTGCATCAAATATTGTATCTGCTACACCTGTAACTATCGCCGTACCACTGCTATTGCCAGCAGTAATATTAATAGTATTGGACTGGGTATAATCACTACCTGAAGTCGCTGTCCCGGTATAAGCAAGATTAACTGTAATAGGAACAGGCCATTGGTTATTTAAACTACCACTTAAGGCCGCAGTTAATGTTGAACTACCACCATCTTCTGAGATTGTATTGCTACTGGCAGTTAAATCTATATCTGGAATGTTGGCATAGATGGCATCATTTGATTGGCTGATTGCTGTCGTATAGGCAGCGCTATCATTTCCAGCACTGTCGCTTAGAGTGAGGTTAACAGCGATATCTGAGCTAGTAGCAACATCGGCACCGCCATTGGTAATAATAAAGCTTGCGGTATAAGTTGTGTCATTGACCTTGCTTAAGCTACCTAAGATGTAACCGGCAACGGTACCACTAACCCTTCCGCTTCCAGTGGTGTAATCATCGCTATCAGATGCCACACTGATCGTTACTGTAACTGTATCTCCCACCTTATGAGCGCTATTGGGTATGCTAACACCTGTTATAGTTGGTCCAGTATTATCCGTCACAATAACGGTAAAGCTTTTTTCAAAGCTAGTGTCACCATCACTAGTTTGTATACATAGCTTATATGTTCCACCAGCTAGCACACTAGCTGTCTCTAGCGTATTGCCATTTATCTGAAAGCTGCCATTACTGGTATCATTGCCAACACCACAATCACCATTGGCAGCACTACCACGACTCACTATGGAGTATGTAAAGCTTGAATCATCTGAATCCGAAGTGCTCAAAGTGCCGACATCTGCGCCCGCACTAGTGGCACTTGTAGTCATAGATGAGTTTGTCAATCCAATATCAGATGGTGCGCTATTTACGGAATTAACGCTTACGGTAGAACTCAAGGTTAACGCTGCAGTGTTACTATTTGATCCTGAATTACTGCCGCTATCTGATATCGCGGTAATAGTGACGACTCTGCTAGCATTTGAAGGATCTGGGCTTGTATTGTTGTAACTAATGCCATTGACCAAAGTTTGCATTGCCGCTGTACTTAGGGTGCCACCCGAGACTGTTATAGTGGCAGTAGAGCCAGGAACTAAAACGTTATAGTTAAGGCTGTTTGTAGCGGTTGTACCCGATGTTCCTTGAGTTAATACCACACTTGTGCCATCAATATTTAGCCTCTCAGTCGAGATGCCAGAATTACTCACAGTCAATGTCAAACCGATAAGCGTTTGACCACTTTCAACCGTCGAGGCAGAAGCTGAACTAAATAGAGTTTGAGCACTTCCTCCTTCTGTGAACGTCGGATTTGAAGGCGTTGCAGACAAGCTTGGTGCATCATTGATTGCAGTGACCGAAATAGTGCGCGTATCGCTCGCAGAGCCTGCATTGTTATCGGTTGCGGTAAGGGTTACGGTGCGATTACTCGTTCCAGGATCATCAGAAGTATTTCGATATAAGATAGCTCTTAGCGTCTGTTGAACCCGTGCATTGGTCGCATTTGAATTAAAGGTAATCGTTAAGGGAGTGCCATTAGTGACAGTCCCTTCACTGGCACTCAATGTCCCAATTACCGTGGTGTTATCGCGCAGGTTTGTACCATCGGTATTGATAGTCCCCACGACGTTATCCACTATAGAGATCTCATCGCCAGCTTCTGCATTCGCTGTAATTTGCGCGACTAAAGTGCCACCATTCCAGTCGGCATCACCATCGGCATCGCTTAACGTAGCACTATGATCAAGCTGGGTCGCAGCATCGTTTTCAGTGTAAGCAAGACTCGTATTATCTACACTGATTGCGGGTTCGTTGTTTGAGGGAAGTTCTACAACCACGCCAGCACTTGAAACGGGATTTAAGCCTCCAAGTAACACTGTACCCATGCGGCCGTTATACTGAATCCCATTGGTTTG
Organism: uncultured Shewanella sp.; assembly: GCA_947503555.1. Taxonomy (GTDB): domain Bacteria; phylum Pseudomonadota; class Gammaproteobacteria; order Enterobacterales; family Shewanellaceae; genus Shewanella. The sequence goes on along the minus strand of CANNEE010000017.1, from coordinate 13,829 downwards.
GCTATCAAGCACTATGCTGCCATCAGAGGTATCGGTTTCATTGAGCTTCCAGTAACCTACTAAACCAGCAGAATCAGGCGCGATTTCTGTATCTTTATTATTTGTTAATTCACTAGCTGAGCGAATATCACTCCATATTCTAAACTCATCCAAACGTAAACTGCCGCTATATCCAAGAACGGTACTGTATGGCCCTAAAAATAAGTTAGAGCGCCCTAGTGTTGGAGTAACAGCATATGCAGAACCAGCATTAGATACATCTGGCACAGTTCCTACGGCGTTGCCATCCAAGTAGAAATACCAAGTTCCATTATCAAATACATAAGCTAAGTGATACCAAGAACCCGCTGAAAGTGACAACACATCACTGCTATTAGGGTTTGTAGTAGGAGCCGCCCCCCCACTTATTGCAGGCCCTAGATCAACAACCAACCTATCATGATGTAAATACCAAGCATCATTGCAGGCTCCCGCAGCATCTTCTGAGCAGAATAGTCCTGTAGCCTTGGTTGAGTCATAAGAATCAAGATACAGCCAAAATTCTATCGTAAATTCAGTTTGGCCTTTTGTAAGTGCTGCAGCGTTTGCGATTTCAATAAGGTCCCAATCGCTGTTTGTAACACCATTACCAATAAATTGCGCACCTTGGGGAGCCGCGTTAGCAAGCCATCCAACGAGAATAGAGCTAATAATACTGATACGAGTGATAGCTTGTAATTTATTACGGAATGAGAAAAAACAATTGAGAAGCTTTTTAAAGCAAAAAAGACATAGTGAAGCAATTAACTGCATTAGACGCTGTTCCATAGCACTACCTTGATTATCCATAATTCAAAATAACCGACACCAAAGTTCCTTCAAGGTGTCAGATTTTTTAGGCGCTTTATAAGTTAGCACCCAAAAACCTATGAGTAAATATGACCTAATGTAAAACCTCCATTTGCTACAAAAGTAAAAAATGTCCTAAGAGGCATGAAGAAATTAATAATTCAGTGCAATTGCCAAGCTCAAAAAACGAGCTATTATTTTGAGTCAAAGGGAGTTTCTTATCACATGGAAGGAGAGAGCAATGGAGTTTTTTATAGGCGGCATTATCAACTTTGGCGGCAACTTTGCACCGAGGGATTGGGCATTTTGCGACGGGCAGTTAATTTCAATTAACCAAAATCAAGCGCTATTTGCCATACTCGGCACCATTTGGGGAGGTGATGGCCGCACAAACTTCGCATTACCCGATATGCGCAGTAGAGTACCGGTTGGTGTAGGCAGAGGAGCAGGATTAAGCCTTTATAACCAAGGGGAACAAATAGGTACAGAGACTCATGTAATGCAATTAGCACAGCTTCCAGTTCATAGCCATGCAGCCTCATTCACTGGTACTGGCGGAGGCCCATCAAGCCTAACAGCAACGGCAACGGTAAATGCATTTAACGGAACAGCGACAGAAACGACTCCCACTGGAAATTACTGGTCAGCTCCCAAAAACGGTATCAGCGCTCTCGCCAGTTATGGCACCACAGCCAATACCACTATGGCCACAGATGCGGTCAACGTTAGCATAGCAGGCAACGGTGGAGGCATAACTGGTGGAACGGTAGATATTGCCAATCAAGGTGGAAGTCAGCCATTTAGCCTTATACAACCTACTTTGGGCATGCAATACATTATCTGCTTGCAAGGCCTTTTCCCTTCTCGAAATTAATGCCTTTATAATAAAAAGCTCCCTAGTATCCTATTGGGAGCTTCTCTCCTACCAAAAAACTCGGTTAACCAAACTTCATTCCAGCATCAAGCCCAAAGCGTTCAGCAAAAGCCAATCCGGTAAACACGCCTTCTGCGATATTGATAATATCCAGGCGCAAGGCTCCATCTATTGTTGCAACTATCAAACCCTCTGGCTCACCAATATAAAGCACAGTCCCTGGCGCAACGCCAAATCTCTCACGCTCAACACAGGTTGCCTGCAGCAAATCTAGGCTTGCGCCATTCCACACTAACCTTGCTCCATTAAAAGTAGGATTACCCGCCCTCGCCATAGCGGCAATATTCGAGGCTTTCATCGTTGTAAAATCAACGATCAAATCTTGCTGTGTTGGCATAGGTGCATGGCTGATTTCACCAACTTGGGCTTGAGGCACTAAATCCCCTTGTGCTAATTGCCCAAAGAAGTCGTCAACAAACTCAGCGCTATAGCTTGCAACAGTATTAGCAAAGCTATTCAGCGTATCTAAAGGATGTAGAGGAATACTTTGCTGCAACATGATATCGCCGCTATCCAGCAACTCAGTCGCTTTCATCATAGAAAGACTGGCATGCTGTTCTTGATTACGTATCTGCCAGTAAAGCGGCATAGCACCGCGGTAAGCCGGCAAATTTGAAGCATGTAAATTATATAAACCTAAATTAAAAGCCTTCACTATTTCCGCGGGCAACTTATGAGAAAAAGTAAAAATCACCCCTGAATTTGCGTGCCAAGTTTCCAGCTGAAATAGCGTTTGCTCCGGACTTTTCTGTTGAAAGCGAATATATGGAATCTTTGCCTGTTCAAGCTGAAAAGCCAACTGCTGAGCATCGCTGTCCATACGCTCACTGATCACTACGCCAACTAACCACTGATTTTTAATCAATTGATTCAAAGCAGGAATAGCCAAGCTGCTTGAAGCAAACAATACCAGTTTTAAGCTTTGGTCATTCATATGCTATCTCCTATTGCCGCACCGTGAGTGACTAAAAAGCCTGGCAGTCCATTTAAGCGATAATAAAAGGTCAAGCTATCACCACTTTTTACCAGCAAGTCTCCAGGTTTTGATTCTTTAGGCGTGAAGTTCACACACACCTGCATATCGGGAAGCGGATGAGTAATCCCAGAATCATATTCTCCAATAGACTCTTCTCGGTAAGTGGTTATTTGAGTGCAAATAAGCAATGTCGGTTTAGCCTGACTATCGGCTAACTTAGGTATTGAGAGAGTGTTGGCCTGGATCAGCCGAGTATCCTCATCGATTACATGCTCAATCAGGGAGCCAAGAGTGTGCCGATTTAGACATAAAATCTCACCTAACTCGATACGGCCTGCCATAATCTGTTGCTGCATATTCGACTGACAAACTCGCGGAGTATCGCGCCACTGCTCAACAAACTCCTGCTGCGCCACCGTTAGCACGGCATTTAAACGAATTTCCTCGGGCAGCATAATGCCATCTTCCACCATGATCTCGGCGAAGTGGCGCGCCATTGGTAGATGCCCCTCTTTACTAAATCCATGCTGCATCGCCTCTAGCACCACTAAATGAATAGGCTTGGTGGCCTGATAGTCACAAGCATCTAGGCAAAGTACTTCTTCGATATAACCCGAAATTTCCAATTCATGAATGACAGCTTGCAAACTAGCCACGGCGCCAGGCTGCATATCAATCAAAGTCACCCGCAACGCATTCTCATCATAGCGCCCTGTTTGCTGGTAATAACTGATCAATGGCAGGAGTAGTGGCGCAAAGGGGCCACATGCTGGATAGACGATATGTAAACAAGTAGTTTGGGATGCCATCAAGTCGGCAATGGCTTTATCGGCAGCTCGAATAAACGAGTGAACTCGAAACAGATCCTTTTGGGTGGTCACACAATAGTCGGGAGAGATAATAAGCCCATGGCGGGATATAAACTGCCTTTTTCGTAAGGCTGTCGCGATATTTGCGTTTTGGTAAACTTGAAAAAGCCCATCAAAAAGTGCTTCCAGTTTGGGCTCGAGCACTGATGCATCAAGATGTTCAGAGCTTAATACTTCGCTAACAGCCTGTTCCACTAGATTTGCTAAATTTAATGATGGCTGAACTTCTTCGCTCGCAATGCTGTTTTGGGAAATGCTCTGGCTTGGCAATAAATTGTTAAGCTTTTGCCTTAACAAGTCATCGAGTGTCCCTTTCGCCAGTGACGGGTCTAGGCTATCGGTAGTAACCTGCTTATTTTCTTCCTTAAAATTCATCAGCTTTCCATGCTTATTAACCTTTATATTTTGATTAAGTTATCACAGGAAACGCAAAGTACAAGTGACAATGACTTCAGCAGCAAAGAAGTCATTAAAAGTGATATTTATGCGAAGGCTTAACTAAACGACCTCACCAGCAGCATAGCCAGAACTCCACGCCCATTGAAAATTAAAGCCTCCAAGCCAGCCACTCACATCCATCACTTCGCCGATGAAATAGAGGCCTGGTTGCTTCTTCGCTTCCATGGTTTTTGACGATAGTTCATCTGTATCCACACCACCTAAGGTGACTTCTGCGGTACGGTAACCTTCGGTGCCATTCATTACAATTTGCCATTGGTGTAGATCTGCCAGCAGCTGATCAACCTCGGAGTGAATAAGCTGATTTAATGCCTTATTCAATAAGGCTTCGGTAAACAGAACTTCAACTAACCGTTTAGGCAGCCATTGACTCAACGTATTTCTTAGGCTTTGTTTAGGGTGTTTAGCTGTCACCTCAGCCAACATGCTAGATACATCTTGGTTAGGCAGCAGGTTAATAGAGATAGCTTCACCCGGCTTCCAATAGTTAGAAATCTGCAATATCGCTGGGCCAGATAATCCTCTATGAGTAAAAAGCAGAGCTTCACTAAATTCAGTGCCGTCTTTGGCGGTAATAGTACTGGGAACGGCTATACCTGATAAAGGTTCAAACTTCGCCTTTTGCTCACTATGCCAGGTGAAAGGCACTAAGCCTGCGTGGGTTGGCAACACCTTAAGGCCGAATTGCTCCGCAATATGATAACCATAGGGTGAGGCGCCTAACTTAGGCATAGATAGTCCTCCTGTAGCGATGACCAATGACTGACACTGATAATCTCCCTTAGAAGTACTTAATAGGTACTGACCTTGTTCATTGCAGTTAATCGACAAAATGTCAGTTCTCAACTGAATATTAGCCCCAGCCCATTCACATTCAGTTAATAGCATGTTGACGATATCTTTAGCCGAATCATTACAAAACAACTGGCCATGATCCCGCTCGTGATACTCTATTCCATGACGCTCAACAAACTCTATAAAATCGATTGATTTGTATCGTGCTAGTGCCGACTTTACAAAGTGAGGGTTATTACAGATGAAGTTTCTAGGCTCAACGACTTGATTGGTAAAATTGCAGCGCCCGCCACCGCTAATCAATATCTTGCGACCAGCCTGCTTAGCATTATCTAGCACTAACACGTCACGTCCGCGATAACCTGCGGTTAAGGCACACATCAACCCAGCCGCGCCCGCCCCTATAATGATCACATCATGTTGTTTCATGTTACTGCTCCACCACAAACTAACGCTATACCAATCTTACGATTGCGCCTTTTGCTACCAAGAAAGCATTAGGCAATAAAAAAGGGCGCTATTTTAGCACCCTTTAATCTCTGTCTCACCTTTATCCCAAAGCTTACGCTATTGGGTTGGTGTTTCAGACTTTTTCTTTCTACTTAACAACTCTTTTGATGCATCAACTGGCGACTTACCTTGGTAAAGTACTTGGTAGATCTGCTCAGTGATAGGCATTTCGACACCGAGACGCTTGGCTAAGGTATAGACTTCTTTGGTATTACGATAGCCTTCTACCACCTGACCAATCTCTTCCTGGGCCGTATCCACATCACTACCCTTGCCAAGCGCAAGACCAAATCTGCGGTTACGAGACTGGTTATCGGTACAGGTAAGTACTAAGTCACCTAACCCAGCCATTCCCATAAAGGTCGAGCCCTGAGCACCCAAAGCTTCCCCCAAACGAGATAGTTCCACCAGCCCGCGAGTAATCAGTGCGGTACGAGCATTGGCGCCAAAGCCTATGCCGTCAGACATGCCAGCGCCAATGGCGATAACATTTTTCACCGCACCACCTAACTGCAAACCTATGAAGTCATCGTTGGCATAAACACGTAGACGCTTAGGACTATGTAATAACTCAACCAAATCTTGGGTAAACTCACTCTGAGTACCAGCAACAGAGATGGCGGTCGGTAAACCAGCGGCCAGCTCTTTAGCAAAAGTAGGCCCAGAGATCACCGCAAGTGGGTACTGATCGCCCAAGGTGTCTTTAGCAACATCTTGAAGCAAGCGCCCAGTTTCCGGCTCAAGCCCTTTAGTCGCCCACACCACTCGCGCATCATCACGCAAGAGCGGTTTAGCCTGATTAAGCACTAAGCCAAATACATGGCTAGGCACGACAACCAATACATTGCGGCTTGCCGCGAGGGCAGTCGCAAGATCGGCTTCAGGAATAAGGCTATCGGGGAAGTCGATTCCAGGAAGGAATTCGTTATTACATTTTTGTTCGGTAAGCCTCGCCATATGGTCAGCCTCATGGCCCCACATTAGCACTCTATGGCCGTTACTGGCTAAAGAGATGGCAAGGGCGGTGCCATAAGAGCCCGCCCCTAATACCGTAATATCGGCAGAGTCGTTCATAGACGATTATGCGTTTGCTTCTGCAGGCGCTTCAGCACCTTCTTGACGCTGCTGAACGTACTGAGCAAATAGTGCGTCAAAGTTAACTGGAGCTAGGTTTAGTTGTGGGAAAGTACCACGGCTAACTAGGCTACCAACAGTTTCGCGAGCATATGGGAATAGGATGTTAGGGCAGTATGCACCTAGAGAGTGAGCAAGTTGTTGCTCTGTTAGGCCTGCAATAGAGAAGATACCAGCTTGCTGTACTTCACATAGGAAAGCAGTTTCTTCGCCATTCTTAGCAGTAACAGTTAAAGAAAGAACAACTTCGTATACGTCGTCAGCTAGCTTGTTGCTACGAGTATCTAGGTCTAGTTTAACCTCTGGGTTCCACTCTTTTTGGAAAACTTCTGGGCTGTTAGGTGTTTCAAAAGAAACATCTTTAGTGTAAACGCGTTGAATGTTGAACTGTGGACCTTGTTGTTCGTTGTTTGCTACTTCTTCAGCCATTGTAAAATCCTACCTATCAAAATGTTAGTTGGCTCATCGAGAACCTAAAATTCAGGGCTATGCTGCACTGTCATTACTCATACTGTTGAAACTGCAGCCTTAGCTTAAGTATCAATCCGAGTGAAAACTCTGCGACCATCCCAAGTTAGTTATTCAACCCGTTCAATCAAAGTAAAATGGGTTGATATTGGGTCAACGTTATCATTGAAAGGCTACACTCTAATCAAAAAAGCCTTACAAAAGCAACGTCTACCATGGGCATAATTATCTTTTGCTCTTCTTAACAGGCAAATTAGCTGCCTGCCAGTCGCCCATGCCACCTTTAAGGTTATTCACGTTTTCAAAGCCATGTTTAACCATAAGCTGAGCAGCTTGAGATGAAGTCATGCCAGCATTACATACCAATATAATGGGTCTCGCTTTATACTTTTCAAGGCTAGCGATCTGATTATTTTTAATATCAGCTAAAGGAACGTTAACCGCCCCTACAATATGGCCTTTCTTAAACTCTTCTTTTGCGCGAACATCGATCACTTTCGCTTCTTCTTTGTTCATCAACAAAATAGCGTCTTGATGAGGAATGTTCTTCACTTTTGACATACCAGACTTAATCACGCTGAAGATCAGCGCAATGAATAGACCTATCCATGCCAGGCTGAGCATGTGGTGCTCTTGGAAAAACTCAATATATTCTTGCATTGTTAATTTGCCGCTCTGTTAACGCAATAATTCAAATAAGGTCACAGAGTATACCCATTGGTTAAAGAGATTGCAGCAAGTTCTCTGGGATCGGTGAGCAAGTCGAAGTTATCTCTGGCTATCTTTTGTGAGTTCACACCCTTAAACCTAGCAATAACCGTCAATATTGTTGCTAATCAACGGTATTACCTCGATACAGTGTCATTTCAAGGTCAATTGTGCAGCAAAAGGTGAAATTTTATTACCAAATAAAGCACATTCTCCCGGTAAATTTCTTTATGCTCACGCCACATCGTAGTAATATTTGACCAATTAATTTTTTCACCAATTTCTTTCAAACTTTATAGGTACCACCATGACGACAAGTAAACGTCCTTTGGCATTACTTATCCTAGATGGCTGGGGTCACCGTGAAGATACGCACAAAAATGCGGTCCATCATGCAAACACTCCAGTGCTCGATAAGCTTTATGCACAATATCCCCACGGTTTAGTTTCTGGCTCAGGCTATGATGTAGGCTTGCCCGATGGCCAAATGGGTAATTCTGAAGTTGGCCACATTAATTTAGGCTCAGGTCGTGTTGTTTATCAGGAACTCACTCGCATCAGTAAATCTATTGCCGATGGTGAATTCAACGACAACCCAGCTCTTGCCGATGCTGTAGATAAAGCCATAGCCGCCGATGGTGCAGTTCACATCATGGGCCTTTTATCTCCAGGTGGTGTTCACAGCCATGAAGAGCATATCGAAGCTATGTGCCGTATGGCAGTTAAGCGCGGTGCCACTAAAGTTTATCTTCATGCCTTCTTAGATGGTCGTGATACTCCACCACGTAGCGCTGAAGGCAGCCTAAAGCATTTTGATGCTATGTTTGCCGAGTTAGGTGCAGGTAAAGTCGCTTCTATGATTGGCCGCTATTATGCGATGGACAGAGATAATCGCTGGGAACGTGTTAGCCAAGCTTATGAGTTAATCGCAGAAGGTAAAGGTCAATATCAATATGATAGCGCCGTTGAAGCTCTTAATGCCGCATACAGCCGCGATGAGAATGACGAATTCGTCGCTGCAAGCACCATAGGCGATACAGTCAGCCTAAAGGATAACGATGCACTAATCTTTATGAACTTTAGAGCAGACCGTGCACGTCAAATCACTCGTAGCTTCGTTAATGCTGACTTCGATGGTTTTGAGCGCAATGTTACTCCTAAGATTAACTTTGTGATGTTAACTGAGTATGCTGCTGACATCGATACTGCGATTGCTTTCCCATCGACAGATCTCGTCAATACGTTAGGTGAAGTGATTCAGAACAATGGCCAGACTCAGCTACGTATTTCTGAAACTGAGAAGTATGCCCATGTCACCTTCTTCTTTAACGGTGGTAAAGAGCAGCCATTTGCTGGTGAAGACAGAATCTTAATCAACTCGCCTAAAGTGGCGACATACGATCTGCAGCCAGAAATGAGCTCAACCGAGTTAACTGATAAGTTAGTCGAAGCGATTGAGTCAACCAAATACGACTACATCATTTGTAACTATCCTAATGGTGACATGGTTGGTCATACTGGTAGCTTTGAAGCGGCTGTGAAAGCTTGTGAAGCTGTTGATACCTGCCTAGGTCGTGTCGTTGAAGCACTGCAGAAAGTGAATGGTGAATGCATCATCACTGCAGACCATGGTAACGCCGAGCAAATGGTAGATACAGAAACGGGTCAAGCCCATACAGCGCACACCAGTGAGCTAGTGCCTTTCCTTTATGTTGGACGTCCAGCCAAAATCGCTGAAGGAGGCCGCCTCAGTGATATAGCACCAACCATGCTAAAGCTAAAAGACCAAGCGATTCCAGCAGAGATGACAGGTAAACCTATTATTGAGCTTGAAGGTTAATTTTTAATACTGAGTTCAATTTGAAGGGTCGAAGCTGCTTAACAGTTTCGACCCTTTTTGTTTATTTGTTGCAAAAATCTTGCTAATAACCATGATAGAATCAATTGGCTTAACAGACTTTAGCTTGAACAAGGATAGAAACTCATAGTGCGCATTCGATTATTTATACAATTAGCAGTATTAATATGTGTACTCGCGCATCCTAGTTTTGCTTTTGCCGCTCAAGAAGGAAATAGCCTGAAACAAAGGCAATCTCAATTAAAGGCCATTCAAAATCAAATTAGCCAGCAGCAGCAATCCCTAGTCGATACCAGCAAACAAAGAAAGCAGCTTTTAGCCCTATTAAAACAAGACGAAAAAGCTATCGCTAGAGTTGCTGCAAAGATTAATCAAACTAAGCAGCAACTCAAACAAGTTAAAAGCAAAATTACTGAGCTCGAAAAAAAAGCCAATCAATTAGAAAGACTCAAAAAGTCTCAACAAGATAGTCTTGCTAAACAACTTGCCAGCGCTTATTTAGCGGGTAACCATGACTACACAAAAATGCTGTTAAGCCAACAGAACCCATCTAAAGTCGAACGTATGTTGGTTTACTATCAATATCTCAACAATGCTCGAATTGCAGCGCTTAAACAATTAAAACAAACCCAAGCTGAACTCGACACGCTTCAGCAACAACGCACAAGAGAGCAAACCCAGTTAAACGCATTAGTTATTGAGCAAGAGTCTCAAGCAAAGAACTTAAATAAAGAAAAAGCGCAAAGACAGCAAACTCAATTACAGCTGCAGCGCACCTTAAGAAGTAAAAACGAGCAGCTGGAGCAGCTTCAGATAGAAGAAGCCAGCCTCATTCGTGTAATAGAACAAGCCCTCAAAGAAGTTAAAGCCAACCCTGATATGACAGGATTGGCCAAACTCAGAAAGAAATTGAAATGGCCGACTAAAGGGCGCATACGCAATAGCTTTGGCAGCACTCGTAGAGGGCAAATTAAATGGAAAGGGATTACGCTTGCAGCGCCAGAAGGGCAAAACATCCATGCCATTGCACCAGGTAAAGTCATTTTTGCTGATTGGCTAAAAGGCTTTGGTATGGTGCTTGTCATTGATCATGGTAAAGGCTATATGAGTCTTTATGGCTATGCTCAAGCGCTATTAAAAGCCAGCGGTGACACAGTACAAAAGAATGAGCCCATTGCACTGGTAGGACTTTCCGGTGGTCAGACCCAACCTGGCCTATACTTTGAGATACGGCACAAGGGCCAAGCTGTCGATCCAGCAAAATATTGCAGAAGATAGTTCAGCGCCCAAACTGATAGGGCGCGGTTATGGCAAAAATCTCCCACTATTTAGGCTGCATTGCGCTAGGCTTAGCTCTAGGGTTATCTGTTACGCTCTCAAGTAAAGAAAATACCCACAGATTTGAAGATGAATACACCTACCCTATGCTGTTGGATATTATCGACACCATAGAAACCTACTATGTCAATCACGTCACTAAAGAAGAACTTATTCAAGCCGCTATCGGGGGAATATTCGATAAGTTAGACCCCTACTCTAATTTCCTCAGCCATCAAGACCTTACTAACCTAAAGGACTCCAATAAAGGCGAGTACTTTGGTTTTGGATTTGAAGTCGCTACCGAAGACAATAAAATCACTATCGTGACCCCCTTCGCAGGATCGCCAGCAAAGAATGCAGGCATTCAACCTGGCGACACCATTTTAGAGTTTAACCATGAGCCAGTTTCAGAAAAAAACCTCGCCAATATACTCGCCGAAATAAAACGTCACAGCCTATTAAATTTATCTATTAATCTTAAAATGTCCCAGGCTCAGACTGGTGATATATTTGAAGTCACCTTGATGCCATCAACTATCTCAGTTAACTCAGTTACAGCTAAATTGCTGGATAACCAAATAGGCTATATCAAGCTCGATAGCTTTCAAGAAGACTCGACGCAAGATTTAATTGAACAATTAACTCTTTGGCAAAAGCAGCCACTTAGAGGCCTGATTCTCGATCTACGCAATAACCCTGGAGGGCTGCTAGATCAAGCAATTCAGATTGCAGATATATTTCTATCAAGAGGACGTATCGTCTCCACAGAAGGACGCTTCTTCGACTCAAACTCGGACTACTTTGCTTCGCCCCAATCTATGTTTTCTCACCTTCCGCTGACAGTGCTAATCAATAAGGGCTCAGCATCCGCATCAGAAGTGTTAGCGGCAGCACTTCAGGATAATGGCCGAGCAACCCTAATTGGTGAAACCAGTTTTGGTAAAGGCACAGTACAGAGTTTAATACCAACCGTGAACCATATGAATGCTATTAAGCTCACCATAGCTAAATACAGCACCCCTAACGGTGTCGACATTCATAGCAAGGGAATTGAGCCTGATATAAAAGTGTTATCAGAGCTTGTCAGCGGACAGGAAAGTATGCCTATAATCGCTAACACATCACCCCATGATGATTTAGCTAAAGATAAGCTGCTTAATTCAGCGATCACATGGATGGAAACGAATAATTAAAAGAAACCAATTTGCGCTTAACAAAAATACTAATAATTTTTTTAACGGTTTTATTTTTAGGGTCAGCAAACGCCGCACAAGTCGCTATCATCATTGACGATATTGGTTATCGTCAATCCGATGAGGACGCCTTGACCCTTCCTGACAGCGTCACCTTCTCTGTTCTTCCTTTTACACCACTCGGTGAAGCTCTTGCTAAATCTGCCCACGAGAAGGGACATGAAATTATGCTGCACCTACCAATGCAGGCACTTAATGGTAAAAAATTGGGACCTGGTGGCTTAACCAACACCATGAGTGAATACGAAGTAAAACGTACGGTAAAGCTAGCACTACAAAGTATTCCCTATGCTAAAGGTGCTAACAACCATATGGGTAGCTTATTAACGCAGTTACAAGATCCCATGACATGGGTGATGGAAAGCTTAAAACAAGATCAGGCTTTCTTTGTAGATAGCCTCACAACTCGTTATTCAAAGGCCGCTGCAGCAGCCGATAACTTAGGTATTCCCTTATTAAGGCGCCAACTGTTTCTAGATAACGATGTCAGCCCGGCAGCTTTAGAAAAGCAATTTCAGCGCATGATTCAACAAGCACACAGAACGGGAGAGTTAGTGGCTATTGCCCACCCTTATCCGGAAACTATCAAGTTTTTGAAGCACAACCTTCCTAGGCTCGCAGAAGAAGGGATCAGCCTAGTACCCACCTCTCAACTACTCACAATCAAATTAGCAAATCAAAAAGGGACTAGTTCAGCTGCAAGACTGAGATAGTCGTATCAGGCAAAAGCTCTAACAAGTCATCCTTGTTACTTACGATATCTTGCAAACTGTATTTATCTAGTACTGCTAAGTAGGCATTGACCGCCTCTCTTAATACCCCAGTCAACTGGCAAGAAGGCATAAAGCGACAATAAGGCTTGCTACAATCAATTGGCGCTAGCGAATTCTCTAAGGCACGAACCAACTGGCCTATGTTGATTTCAGTTGCTGGCTTACCTAATCGGAAACCACCACTCTTTCCTCTAATGGTTTCTAGATAACCAAGTTTTCCCAAGTGATGAACAATTTTAGAAACGTGGTTTGCGGATAAATCGAAGACTTCTGTAATTTCAGCGATGCGGAATAAGGTCTCTCTTTCTGGCTGCACTGCCAAATACATAAGAGTACGAATACCAAAATCTGTATATCGAGTTAATTGCATTATTCACCTTCTAACCACTAGTTTCAGACTCTAATAAAGAAATAAGCCTTAAAGCTTCATCATTGGATGTCCCACAAACATCCTCAGTGGCTTTAAATGCATCACATAATGCTGGCCTATCTGGCTGCTCAAAAATCTTACACAGGTTGTCTTCAGAGAGCTGTATACAACGTACTCCGGCAGGCTTCCCGTTTGGCATTCCAGGTATTGGACTGGTAATCGATGGCGCTATACAGCAAGCTCCACAGCCAAGGCGACAATTCATTAAGTATTCCTTAGTTAGCAATTCTTATTATATCTAGTTTTAAAATGCTGGTCAGATCTGATTATTAATACTGCTAACTAGCGCAAGTTAACATTAGTTTTTGCGAATAGAAAAAATGAATAAACTATCAATAAAGTTCAATATCACCATAGATATATGAATAACTATTCTAAGTGCGACAAAGTGAATCGATTTTCTAGCAAGACGGAGCTAAATAGGGATATCAGAAACGAAAAAGCCCAACCTTTCGGTTGGGCTTTCTCTTAATGTTGGCGGAGCGGACGGGACTCGAACCCGCGACCCCCGGCG
>CANNEE010000016.1 GCA_947503555.1 uncultured Shewanella sp. | reverse complement strand
TCGAACCCCTGTTACCGCCGTGAAAGGGCGGTGTCCTAGGCCTCTAGACGAAGGGGACCCTGGACATACTTTCACTCTACTGAGCACTCTGTATTAAGAGCTTAACCACTAATATTCTCAAGGCTTCAAATATCAGTTTCTTGACCCAAACTGGGTGCTTTCAGTTTCAACTTGCGCTGAAAAAGAAAGTTGGCATCCCCTAGGGGATTCGAACCCCTGTTACCGCCGTGAAAGGGCGGTGTCCTAGGCCTCTAGACGAAGGGGACCCTGGACATACTTTCACTCAAATGAGTACTCTGTATTGAGAGTATCTATAAACAAATATCTTAAGGCAAAGATAATTGTTCGACTCCGTGATCCTTCTAGATAAAAGGCGGGAATATTTTATTCTTTCGAATGCTCAATATTCAAGAGCTTAATGTTAGATGGTGGAGCCTAGCGGGATCGAACCGCTGACCTCAACACTGCCAGTGTTGCGCTCTCCCAGCTGAGCTAAGGCCCCTAATCTAACCTTAATCACCTTTGAGTGCACCGCCAGCATTTGCTGACCTCTGCCTCAACTGCGAGGCGCATTCTATGCAGCACACCCAAAAGTGTCAACTCGTTTTTTACGAATTTATTCTATCTGCTACAAAATCAACCGCTTTGGAGATTCTTTGCTCGCAACGTGTACGACCAATAAGCAAAAGGGTCAAATCTAACGCAGGAGACTGCCCTGCCCCAGTTACCGCGACGCGCAGCGGCATACCGACTTTACCCATACCCACTTCTAATTCCGCAGCCGTATCTTGAATCACTTGATGTAACGCTTCTTGATTCCAGTCTTCAAGCTCACTCAATTTCTTTTGAACTAGCTTTAATGGCTCAAGAGCGACGCCGCGAAGGTGCTTCTTCGCTTGAGCAGGATCGAACTCTTCGAAATCTTCATAGAAGTAACGGCTAGACTCAGCTAAATCTTTTAGGGTCTTGGCTCTTTCTGAAAGTGCAGAAACCACTTCAGTTAACGCAGGACCATTAGCGGTATCTATCTTTTGGTCATCCATATGCCACTTTAATTGCTCAGCCACATATTCGGGGCTAAGCGTCTTAATGTAATGCTGGTTCAACCAAATTAGTTTTTCAGTATTAAAGGCAGATGCTGCTTTATTAATGTCATCTAACTTAAATAGCTGCTTCATCTCATCGATAGAGAACACTTCCTGATCACCATGTGACCAGCCAAGGCGTACTAAATAGTTAAGCAAGGCTTCGGGTAGGTAGCCATCATCACGATACTGCATAACACTGACTGCACCGTGACGCTTAGATAGCTTGGCTCCATCATCACCTAAAATCATAGCAACATGGGCGTATTCAGGAATGGATGCACCTAGCGCCTTAAGAATATTGATTTGACGAGGTGTGTTATTGATATGATCTTCACCACGCACAACACAAGTGATGCCCATATCCCAGTCATCAACGACAACACAGAAGTTGTAGGTCGGCGTTCCATCGGTGCGCGCGATAATAAGGTCATCTAACTCTTCGTTAGCAATTTCAATACGACCTCGAACATGGTCATCAAACACTACAGTGCCAGACGTTGGGTTTTTAAAGCGAATAACATAAGGCTCGTCAGTATCTCGAGGAGCAGCATCACGACAACAACCATCGTATTTTTGACGCTCACCTTTAGCGGCTTGCTCTTCTCTTAATGCTTCTACTCTTTCTTTAGAGCAATAACATTTATAGGCTTTACCTTCTTCTAATAGCTTGGCAATCATTTCATTGTAACGATCGAAACGTTTAGTCTGGTAGTAAGGACCTTCGGTCCACTCTAAACCTAACCACTTCATACCATCCAAAATAGCTTCGCAGGCTTCGTCGGTGGATCTTTCAAGATCGGTATCTTCAATACGAAGTACAAACTCACCTTGATTAGCTTGAGCATGCAGCCAAGAGTAAAGCGCGGTACGAGCACCACCTACATGTAAAAATCCAGTAGGGCTAGGTGCGAAACGAGTCTTAGTGACCATAATGAAACAATAACCTATAAATGTCGCTGGAAAATTAAACGTAAACGCTTAGTCCCAGCTTAAATGGAAAAAGTGATGCGTATTCTAACAGTCAAACACCAATGGGGAAATAGATAGCGATAGCCTTCGCCCTAGAGTTTTTGTAAAACATTCCAATAATAAGTTATATAAGCAATAGCTGGATTACCAACGCAATGTAAACATTGAATACATCAACATTTAGTAGCAATAATGCCAATTAAAATAAGCAGCCTCTTGAGCAACAAGATTAAAACAGGAAAAACCATTAAACACTAACAAGAAAATTATCTTTAAATGTAGGTTATCACCATACCTTTATCCCTAAAGTGACAATAACGATTGACGTCTTTTGATTAACTAAAGAACAAAGCAAACAGCAGCTTGAATAACATTGCATCAATGCGCACATTTTTACAGCGACCGGATCATTTTTCTATAAAAACCGTTGACACTTGATCCTTCCCCCCTATAATACGGCCCCACACAGCAGAGGTCGATTAGCTCAGCTGGGAGAGCACCTCCCTTACAAGGAGGGGGTCACTGGTTCGAGCCCAGTATCGACCACCATTATCTCTTTTTCTCTATCCCCATTAATTGATACAACTAAGTTTGCGTTTACGTCTTAGTAAAATGCTGGTTGAGCCCCTGTTATATTGAGCTATGCTTGAAATAGACCCATTAGTGGAAATTTCGTTATGGCCAATGTCAGTCAATCGGCATCTCTTGCCAGCATAACTGCATACTTAAAGCAGACGAGTGATTGCGACGATGCAACCGCCAGAAAAGAGGCGATTGCAGTGATGAAAAACCTAGTATCCATGCGGCAAAAAGGCTTTATCACCGGCTGGTATTTTGATGAACAAGGCCACTTAGAACTGCTTCCCAGTGAAACCATCATGCAACGCATCAATCCCACCAAATAAGAAACTTACCCCTTCCAAATTAAGCCATTGTTTTCAAATGGTATAAAAGCATTGACGCCTGCTAACTTCTCTTATGTTTGATCAAAAGACAAACCGATTAAATAAACCAAAGACTTTACTTAATCAGGCTTAGATGTAATAGTATATGGAAAAGTCATCACCTTGTAGGCATTCCTTGAGTCATAACGATAATTCAAAACAGATCCTTTACATCACCCTATTGGTCACTCTGATCAGTGTGGCCGGGATTGCGCTTCCCTACCCTGTTCTTGCGCCGCTATTTGATGCAGGAACATCCCCTCTTACTCAATTTATGGGGATCCCAAAAGAATTACTGTTTGGCATAGTCTTAGGGATCTATCCGCTAGGCATCATTATCGGCGGCAGCTTTATTGGTGCGCTTTCAGATCATTTAGGGAGAAGAAAGGTACTAACCTATACCATGTTCGGCAGTGCCATCAGCTACGGGTTAACCGGGTTTGCCGTCGTTTCTCAAAGCTTTGTGCTTTTCTGTCTCGCTCGTTTAATCACTGGCATATGCGAAGGTAATATTGCCATTGCCAGAGCCATAGCCGCCGATCTGCACCCAAAAATCGATAAGACCCATAGTTTTTCATTGATTAGCGCTATGGGATATGGAGGTTACCTATTAGGGCCGCTAATTGGTGGACAACTAGCATCAGCAGGGATAGAGGTGGTTTTCTACTGCGCAGCTATCGCTTGTCTAATGTGCACCTTCATCTGCTATGGTTTACTACCGAGTAATCTCGATCAAAAAGTAGAAAATGCCGAGAAAGGCTCAAGTCTTATATTGCTCAAAGATGCTCCCCTTAGACGCTTTTTCCTTGTGTATCTTATGCTGACTTTAGGGGTCAATATCTATTATGAGTTTTATCCCCTTTGGATGGTGCAAGACTTAGATTACGGTCCAAAAGGGATCAGTTGGAGTACCATTTTTCTAACCTCATGTATGATAGCCACCAGCGTCTTAATTAATCCTAAAATCACGAACAAAATGAGTCATGCAACTGCTGCTCTACTAGGCATGTTGCTATTCAGCGGCGCACTGGCAAGCGTTCCTTTCATGTCAGCCACTAATTTTCTGGTAAGCTTTGCGTTAATCGGAGCCGGTATCGCTATCTATAATGGCTTCCTTCCCGCCTATATTTCCACCGCCTATGAACACAAGGGACAAGGGCAATTGATGGGCATGCTAGTAACTATATTTTGCTTAGGCAATGTATTTGCAGCTGTTATAGGCAGCATTTTATCTTTATATTCAGTTTATTGGGCATTAATGTTTGGCGCTGTTATCGTTAGCCTAGCGATAGCACTGTTTTTTCATGGTCACTTCAAAGCCGTATTATGGCAAACGCCGAGTAGCACCATTCCACAAGACTCCAAATAAGCACTTGGGTGAATTTCCACCCAAAGACCGCTTTAGTGTGAGCGAGATCCCACACAAAAATAGCGCACAGCTACCAGATATCATATTTAGCAAACTGTTAATTATCATGAAGTTATATAAAAGTTAGAAAACTGGCTTACATATTGCCTTTTAGAAGTCGCCCCTAGGCTAAAAGACATATCAATATGTCTGTATCCATAGCGAACAAAGAGTCGCGCCTAGGCATATAACTAAATTAAAGGAATGAATATGTTAGCTAAGAAAAAAGTACCCACTAGCCAAATCCCCAATCTACTCAAGTCTCTACTTGTTGCAAGCCTGCTTTGCATAAGCCATTTTGCCAATGCAAAACCGGTTGAGATTAAGTTTTCTCACGTAGTGGCTGAAAACACACCAAAAGGGCAAATGGCTTTAAAATTTAAACAATTAATTGAAGATCGCCTGCCTGGCGAATATCAGGTCAATGTATTCCCCAACTCTCAACTTTTTGGGGATAACAATGAGATATCGGCGCTACTTCTCAACGACGTACAATTTGTCGCACCATCACTGTCGAAGTTTGAGCGTTACACCAAAAAGCTACAACTGTTTGACCTTCCATTTCTATTCAAAGACATGCAGGCCGTCGACAAGTTCCAGCAAAGTCCTGAAGGGCAAAAGTTACTCACATCGATGAAGCGTAAAGGCATTATTGGCTTAGGATACCTGCACAATGGTATGAAGCAGTTTTCAGCCAACTCCCCCTTAGTAACCCCTCAAGACGCCTCGGGCAAGAAGTTTCGAATCATGGCTTCGGACGTACTCGCCGCCCAATTTAATGCCCTTGATGCTATTCCGGTAAAGAAACCTTTCTCAGAGGTATTTACCCTACTTCAAACCAGAGCCATTGACGGCCAAGAAAACACTTGGTCAAACATCTACTCCAAAAAGTTTTATGAAGTGCAGAATTACATCACCGAAAGTAATCATGGCGTTCTAGACTATATGGTGGTCACCTCCAAGGTCTTTTGGAATAAGCTTCCGCAAGATAAGCGCGCGGTTTTCCAACAAGCACTTAAAGAAGCGCTAGCCCATGGCAACGCCATTGCCAAAGCAAAAGTCGAAAAAGATAAGCAAGCTATTTTGACTTCCAAACGCTCAGAGCTTATCGAGCTCACACCATCTCAGCGTAAGGCTTGGGTAAGTGCGATGAAACCAGTTTGGCACAAGTTTGAAGCCAAAATCGGCAAAGATATGATTGAAGCTGCGCAGGCTGCAAACCTGTAACAATTCCGCTCGATTAATACACTATTGCGATAAGTTATGAGGTAGGTAATCCGTTTCACTTGGATTACCTATCCTCTTGTTGAGATACATTCGCACTCGTTCTGATCAGTTTCCTCATTTAGTGTGGAGAACTTTGTTGTGATTTCTAAATATTTTGCCTATTTGGAAGAAGCCGTTTTAAATCTGCTGATTACATTTATGACCTTACTTGTGTTTATAGAAGTAATAGCTCGATTCTTTTTTAGTACAGGTTCTCTCTGGATCCAAGAGTTGACCCTCACCTTTAGTGCTTGGTTTGTGCTATTTGGTATGTCCTACGGTGTCAAAGTAGGCGCGCATATCGGCGTCGATGCCCTGATAAATAAACTGCCAACTAAAGCGAAAAGAGTAACCAGCATTGCTGCCGTGCTAATCTGTTTAAGCTACTGCTTGATGTTTTTAAAGGGAAGCTGGGATTACTTAAGCCAAATGTATCAAGTGGGCATTCCCATGGAAGATATTCACTTTCCCCACTGGCTAGTTAATCAACTCGATCCCGATACTGCGTGGGATGTATTCAAAATCGATGTGGAAGAGCCCAGAGTCCCTATTTGGCTCAGTCAAAGCATTCTAATCCTAGGTTTCACTATGCTTTTTTGGCGGCTATTTGAGTTGCTCATCTCACTCATAAAAGGCGATGTATCCAGCTTTGCCTTGGCCGACGAAGCAAAAGAGAGTATGCACCTTGTAGATGAAAGCGCACAATCTCAATCGAATACCAAGGAGTAGTCATGACTATCGCCACATTATTTCTATCACTACTCGTTTGCATGATGCTAGGTATGCCCATCGCCATTGCTCTTGGCTTCTCAAGCATGCTGACGATTTTGCTATTTTCAGATGACTCTTTAGCTTCGGTAGCACTAAAGCTGTATGAATCTACATCAGAGCACTATACCCTGCTTGCTATTCCGTTCTTTATTCTGTCATCGGCATTTTTATCTACAGGAGGCGTCGCTCGCCGTATTATCGATTTTGCGATGGATAGCGTCGGCCATATTCGTGGTGGACTCGCCATGGCCTCTGTCATGGCCTGTATGCTCTTTGCTGCAGTGTCAGGCTCATCGCCAGCAACGGTTGCAGCCATCGGCTCTATAGTGATTGTCGGTATGGTAAAAGCGGGTTACCCAGAGAAGTTCGCTGCCGGAGTCATCACCACATCAGGTACCTTAGGCATACTGATCCCCCCCTCTATCGTGATGCTGGTCTATGCTGCAGCCACCGAAGTTTCTGCTGCAAGAATGTTTATGGCAGGCTTAATTCCAGGACTTATGATGGGCTTATTACTGATGCTGGCTATCTATATCGTCGCCAGAATCACTAAGTTACCATCACTCCCCTTTCCAGGTATAAAGCAACTAAGCCTTTCCAGTGCTAAAGCCTTAGGTGGTCTGGCATTAATATTTATCGTGTTAGGTTCTATCTATGGCGGTGTCGCCAGTCCGACTGAAGCCGCGGCGGTGGCCTGTATCTACGCCTATTTCATTTCAGTATTTGGCTATCGAGATATTGGCCCTTTAAAGCAGGTACCATGGCGAAAACCCCAAGAGTCACTATTAGTTGCGGGAATAAGAAACCTAGGTCACCTAGCCCTAGGATTAATCAAGACAATTTCAGATAAAGAGATACGCCAGGTCGTCAATGATGGCGCTAAGGTCAGCATCATGTTGCTGTTCATCATAGCTAACGCCATGTTATTTGCCCATGTACTGACCACTGAGCGCATTCCCCATATCATTGCCGAAGCCATAGTTGGCTTTGGATTACCCGCTTGGGGTTTTCTTATCATAGTCAACCTGCTATTGCTGGCCGCAGGTAACTTTATGGAGCCTTCTGCAATTTTGTTGATCATGGCACCAATTCTGTTTCCTATCGCCACGCAACTTGGCATAGACCCGATTCATCTGGGCATCATCATGGTGGTGAATATGGAGATAGGCATGCTCACCCCGCCAGTAGGACTCAATTTATTTGTCACTGCAGGCATTACTAATCGTTCTATGGGCTGGGTCATTCAGTCATGTTTGCCTTGGTTAGGGCTACTACTGCTATTTTTAATTTTGATCACCTATATTCCACAGATCTCACTGTTCTTGCCTGAATATATTGACAAATTAAAGGGCTATTAATTGATCATTTAGCTAAGATAAGCGAACCTTAATAAGGTTCGCTCACATTATTTTAGTTTGTAATTAGGATAGTGACTTAACATGCCCTTTAGCCAAACCTTTAAACGTAGATTTATTGCCAGCATAGTCATCATCACAGGCTTGGTTATCACCATGCAGATCACCTATTGGCTGCATTTAGAAAAAGGGATCGAGGAGATTGAGCAGCAATCCCAGCATCAACTCGAAGAGCTCACCAGCCTACTCAATAACGCCTTAGCTAGGTATGAAAACACTCCTGCGGTATTGGCACGCAATGAAAGAATTAAGAACATTTTAGAAAGCGATGAAGGTAAGGAAAAATATCAATCGCTAAATGAATACTTTGAAGAGCTACAACAGGTTACTCAAGCGGCCGATGTCTACCTCATCAACCCAAAGGGAGACGCAGTTGCAGCGAGTAACTGGCGAAAGGGTAACACCTTTATTGGTCAAAACTATAGCTTCCGTCCCTACTTTCAGCACGCGGTACAAGGTCACCTTGCCCGCTATTTTGCCGTCGGGACTGCCTCCAATAAGAGGGGCTTCTATTTCTCAGCCCCCGTCTACAGCAGCAAACGTGCAAGCAAGCTCCTCGGCGTTGTGGTTGTCAAACTCAATATAGATCAACTCGAGCGTCAAATTACTCGAATGGCCAAAGCGGGCCACTATGAGGTGATAGTGACAGGAGAAGATGATGTGGTTTTTCTTTCAAGCGTTCAAAGCTGGCGCCTAGGTTCCCTTACACCACTCACTCAAGAGCGTTTAATGACGATAAACAATACAAAGCGCTACGCAAGTCGTCAGCTCCATCCTTTGGCCATTTCACCCAAGTATCAACACCAAGATGACGGGAAAAGTGAAATTTATCGCCTAACCTCATTCAGTGGCACCCACAAATACTTAGATACCCGTGTCTTTCTCTCCCAAGCCAAATGGCATGTACATATATTAACTCCAATGGCTCCTATCATAAGCCGCTTACCTATGATTTTACTGCTTAGTGCAAGTCTGTTCCTTCTAGTCAGTTTGAGTCTGCTTTTCCATATAGAGCGCCAGCGTAATCACAAACTAATGCAAGAAGCGCAGGATCAATTAGAACGCAGAGTTAAAGAACGAACCCAAGAACTTGAAGAAGCCAATGGCCTACTCAAAAGCACTCAAGACGAGCTGGTCCAAGCCGCGAAGCTCACCGTCATAGGCAATTTATCGGCGAGTATTAATCATGAAATCAATCAGCCCTTAGCCGCCTTGAGAAGCTATGCCCAAAATACTTTAGCCTTCCTTGAACGCGATCATTTTGACAGGGCCAAAGAAAACCTGAATACCATCATAAAGTTGAGTGATAGACTTGCCGATATAGTTAGTCAATTCAAAAGCTTTACTCGAAAAAGTACTGGCATAGACAGCGCGACTAACGTTATCACCTGTATTGAAGAAGCCTTAGCAATAATCCAACCAGAAGCCGATAAACAAGGGGTAACTGTTAGCGCCCAACTGCCCCATAGTAATCACTACATCTGGGGAGATCAGGTTCGATTACAACAAGTGCTCGTTAATATCTTTAGCAATGCGATTGTTGCAATGAATCAGTCTGATAATAAACAGCTCAATATTAGTATATCCATAGACTCCTATATCGATATTTATATACAAGACTCAGGGCCAGGGGTAAGAGAGAGTCAAATGGAGAAAATTTTTGAGCCATACTACACCACGGACGAGCGCCAAGGGTTAGGATTAGGCTTATCTATTTCACATAGGATCATTGAGTCAATGCGAGGAAAAATCAGTGTTGCCAATGCCATTGAAGGCGGCGCGATTTTTACCATCTCACTGCCCGTTTTCAGTAATGAGTAACCAAGATAGGCAAGTAAGTTAACACTAGGCTCAAGAATAAGAATAACAACACCCTAATCGGATAACCTTATGGATAATGAATTCGCCCCTTTGGCAAATAGCAGCAAGCTCCCTACATCTGTCATGATTATTGATGATGAGCCCCATATTACCAATGCGCTACTACAAGTTTTTGAAATAGAGGGGATCACTGCTAAAGCGTTTAATGAGCCACAACAGTTTCTTAATGAATTTATTTTAAACCAACCACTTGTGGTGATCACCGACGTTAACATGCCAAAAGTTAACGGCATCAGCCTCATGAAACAAGTGCTAAAGAAAGATCCCTCATTGCCCGTTATTTTACTCACAGGTTTTGGTGATATCGCCATGGCAGTGAATGCCTTAAAACAAGGCGCCTATGATTTTATCGAGAAACCCTTTAATAATGAGCACATTATCGATGTAGTACGAAGAGCGATAGATAAGCGTAAACTGACACTTGAAAATAGAAAACTAAAGAAAGAGTTGCAATCCCAAAGCTTACCAGGACCTAGAATTCTAGGTATAAGCCCAGGCATCAACAGGCTCAGGTATATGCTAGACCAAGTCCTTAATACACCTGCCGATGTGCTGATTGAGGGTGAAACAGGCACAGGAAAAGAGCTTGTCGCTCGCTATTTACACGATCATAGTGAACGTTCACAGGCCAATTTTGTCGCCATTAACTGTGGTGCAATACCTGAACATATCATAGAAAGTGAGCTGTTTGGCGCAGAAGCTGGCGCCTTTACTGGCGCAGATAAAAGGCGCTTGGGTAAATTTGAATACGCCAATAAGGGAACGCTATTCTTAGATGAAATAGAAAGCACTCCATTGTCACTTCAAGTCAAATTGCTAAGAGTGTTAGAAGATAGAAAAGTTGAACGCTTAGGCTCAAATAACCCAATAGCACTGGATATTCGCGTGATTGCCGCAACTAAGGTCGACCTACAAACCCTGTGTCAGTCGGGCGAGTTTCGTCAAGACTTACTCTATCGACTTAACCTAGTCACGATTCCGATTCCACCACTAAGAGAACGCAGAGAAGATGTCCCGCTGCTCTTCTTGCACTTTGCTCGTATAGCCTCAGCGAGATACCACAAGGCCTTAATCCCTTTGAGTGCAGAGCAAACGAGTAAGCTTACCTCCCATAACTGGCCAGGAAATGTAAGAGAGCTTAGAAATCTAGCAGAGCGTTATGTACTTTTAGGTGGCGATGCTGCATTTGCCCAAACCACCCAAAGTGATGACAGCCTTAATTCAAGTATGTCACTACAGCAAAGAGTCGAGTTCTTCG
Organism: uncultured Shewanella sp.; assembly: GCA_947503555.1. Lineage (GTDB taxonomy): Bacteria > Pseudomonadota > Gammaproteobacteria > Enterobacterales > Shewanellaceae > Shewanella. Next base: position 105,604 of record CANNEE010000016.1, on the reverse strand, counting down.
AAAGAATGCTAATAGAAGAAGCTCTTAGTCACAACAAAGGCAGTATTAAGCACACCATGGAACATCTAGAACTACCAAGAAAAACCTTATACGACAAGATGAAAAAGTACGATCTCGATAGAAAGCAATACCTTACAGATGCCTAACACCTTATTTACTCCTGTTTAGCCAGTTGGGCTACAGCCAAAGCTAACAGAGCCAAAATGCCCATAGAGCCAACGACCACGCCAGGCCAAGCATTCCACTGCCAAAACATCATAAGATAAGGACCACCGATTGACGCGCCAAGGTAATAGCTACACAAATACAAGGCGCTCGCCTTGGCTCTGTGCTGGTTGGCTCCCATAGCAACCCAGGTATTACAACAGGCATGCATTAGAAAAAAGCCACTAGCAGTGATAATAAAGCCGATAAAAATAAAAAAAGGAGTATCATTTAGTGTAACAATACTGCCTATAAGCATTAAAAACAGCGCCTTAGGATATAACACCCTGTGGCCAAATCGGCTAATCCAGGGTGCTGAATAGTAGGAAGCTAAGGTACCAGAAAGATAACAAAGAAAGATCAAGGTGGCTTCAAAACGCCCCCAGTGAAATTGCTCAATCAAATGAAGTTGTACAAAACTAAATTGATTCACCATCATCATAAACGCCAGCCCACCACAGAGATAAGCTAAGCGCATTTGGCGACGACTTAAATGATAAATAAAGCCTTTTATATCCCCTCGACTCAGCGCCAAGCTGTTAGCTATACGGGTTCCCCAGGTCGTCAGACGCACGCTATATTTCAAAATAGGCTTATCCAACTTAATTGCGGGATGTGCCAGTGGTACAAACTCTATATTAGATTCCGTCTTAGGCAATAGCAGTTGTACAGCAGATACCAGGGCTAAGGTAAGCAAGCTCAAGACCGTCATCGCGCTCGGCCAATCGAGATATTGCGCCATCAAACCACCAATTAACCGTCCACCAATACCACCTAGGCTATTTGCCGCAATATAAAAAGCTCCAGCTTTTAACAAATTCTGAGTAGACAGCAGATCGCGAAAGTACGCCATAGCACAAGCTGGCACTGCTGCTAACAACACGCCCTGTAGTAATCGAATGACCAAGAGCGCCTCAAAAGAACCAACAAACACTAAAGCTAGATTAGTCATTGCGATAAGCCATAGGCTGATCATGATAGGTTTGTGGCGACCTATACGATCTGAAAGCACGGCATAACCGAGTAAACTAAGCGCTAAACTAAAGCTGGTGACGGACAACACTAAACTCGCCTGACTGGCTGTGACATGAAAATGATCACTTAAGCTCAGCAGCATTCCCTGCATTAGATATAAATTGATATAGACAATGACAGAGGCCAAGGATACGCCCCAGATAAGGTATCTTTGTTGAATTAGTAACTGATTTTCATCCAATGAAGCTTCATAAGTCCCCAAGGTTTGTAACGCTCCCTGATCCCCGTATCGACTTTGCCCCATAACGCTAATTAACCCTGATTCAAGTTAGTAAAAAGCATACCAAGGCCAAGTGCATAACAATAATATATATTTATTATCAAATTTATTGATTAATGTTATGGAAGTAACGCTCAACATCATGCTTAATTGTGCTAGATGCCAACTATGATGGTGAAAAGTGATGGATATACGTCAATTAAAATACTTAGATGCCTTGGCAACCGCAGGTAGCTTCACTCTAGCCGCCAAGCAATTGCATATTGCTCAACCTGCATTGAGCCAAAGTATTATGCGCTTAGAGCAAGAACTGGGGGTCACCTTAGTCGATCGCCATAGCCAGCAACCCAAACGAAAAGTTCGCTTAACCGCAGAAGGGGAAGCGCTGCACCAACATGCAAAAATCATCAATCAACAACTGACCCAAGCCAAAGCTCAATTACAGGCCATGGCCAACTATAGCCAAGGCCAAGTACGAATTGCAGTACCAGGTATGCTTGGTTCCTACTACCTCCCCTCACGATTAATGGCATTTAAGCATCAATACCCAAATTTAAAACTTTCACTGTTTGAAGCGGGCACCAAAGACACAGTCAAGATGCTGAAAAACGAGGAAGTTGATATCGCCATTGTCAGTGCAGAAGATCTAGACGATGAATTTGAATCACGGCTGCTAGTTCACGAACAAATGGTGGTCGCCGTAGGACAAGAACACACCCTAGCTTCCCTTGACTCGGTCACACTTGCACAATTTATTGAGCATGAAGTAGTGATATTTAAGAGTGGCTATTTTCACCGTGATTGGCTAATTAAAGAGTCCAAGGCACTGAATAGAGAGTTAAATATCGCTTTTGAAACTAACCTTACCCACTTAATTAAACAGATAGTGGCCCAAGGTTTTGCCATTAGCAGCGTGCTAGAGATGGTAATCGAGTCGGGAGATAAGATTTTAGCTAAGCCCTTTGAGCCTGCTGTTTATATCGACCTTCATATAGCTTGGAAAAAAGCTCGACCACTTAGCCGAGCCGACCGTGCATTTATGGAGTTTCTGGTTGCAAGTGTCTAGCTCCTGTTGTTCTTGAATGGTCATTTTTGCACTAAGGCAATTTAAGAATCAACAAACTGTCTAGTTCACCGCATCCGCTTGAGCTTCTGGCGCTGCATTGGCAAAGGCTGGCAATGCATTGCAGTTTTGCCACACTCTCACAATATTTGGATAGGCGGCCAAATCCACCTTAAACCGCAGTGCATTATACACTTGAGGTACTAAACAGATATCCGCCATGGTAACCGTATCCCCAAAGCAGTACTGACCCGAGGTTCTTTCTAACGTTTGCTCTAGCGCATCAAAGCCAGTTACGACCCAATGCTGATACCAAGCATTTTTAGCCTGCTCATCAAGTTTGAGTTCATTGGTTAAATGCTGCAAAACCCTTAGGTTGTTCAAGGGATGAATTTCACAAGCTATCGACTGAGCTAGCGCCCTAACCTTAGCTTTTGCAAAGGGGTCCGTTGGTAACAAAGGTAAGTCTGAATACTGCTCATCTAAAAACTCTAAAATAGCCAGTGACTGAGTGAGCACTTGCTCATGCCCTTCATTATCATCGACAGTCAAGGCTGGCACTAACTCTTGAGGGTTTAAATTGGCAAAAAACTCGCTGTGTTGCTGTCCGCCCTCTTTAACAAGGTGAATAGAAACCTGTTCAGCATTAAGTTGTTTCAAATTTAAGGCGATACGCACCCGATAAGCAGCACTGGAACGCCAGTATCCATACAACTTCATCTTGTTATCCTTTTGCTCTGTCATAAACAAAAAAAGCAGGACACTTACCCTGCTCTTTTAGATGCTCCACTAAGACGCTATCTTAGCCTTTATATTCCACTACCGTTTGATCTATGGTGCCAAAGATACTGGCGCCATTATCATCAAACATCTCAATACGTACCTTGTCACCAAAGCCCATAAAGGAGGTACTAGGCTTACCGTCGGCTATGGTTTCTAACATACGCTTCTCGGCAAGACAGCTAGAACCGGCGCTGCGATCATAGTTAGAGATAGTACCCGAACCAACAATGGCACCCGCTCCCATAGGACGCGACTTAGCGACGTGAGAAACCAGCTGTGCAAAATTAAAGGTCATATCAACACCAGCATTTGGTTTGCCAAATAATTCATCATTTAAATGAGTCACTAATGGCAAATGTACCTTAGTCTCTTGCCACTTGTCCCCTAACTCATCAGGCGTAATGGCCACAGGCGAGAAGCTGCTCGATGGCTTAGACTGGAAGAAACCAAAGCCTTTAGCTAACTCACCAGGAATTAAGTTACGCAGAGAGACATCATTAACTAGCATCAGTAACTTAATATGATTGGCAGCGGCGTCAACACTGACTCCCATAGGGACATCATCGGTAATCACGGCAATTTCAGATTCAAAATCGATACCCCAATCTTCACTTGCTAGGGGAATATCAGCTTGAGGTGGAATGAAGCAATCTGAGCCACCTTGATAAACCAGAGGATCTGTCCAGAAGCTCTCTGGCATTTCTGCACCACGCGCCTTTCTTACCAGCTCAACATGATTGACATAGGCACTACCATCAGCCCATTGATAAGCTCGAGGTAACGGGCTATGGCATTTCGTTTGATCAAAATCGACAGCGTTATCTAACATGCCCTCATTAAGCGCTTCATACAACTCTTTAAGTTGAGGCTCTAATAGATCCCAAGAGTCCAATAATTCTTGCATAGTATTAGCAATGGCAGGTACCGCCACCGCCTTAGTAAGGTCCCTGTTGACTAGCATTAATTGGCCGTCACGGCGACCGTTATTATAGGTGGCTAGTTTCATACTTTCTCCCGGTCAGAATTCGAAATCTATCTGTCTGTGTTTAATAGGTTGATGACTGAATACTACTACAAACATGAACACCAGCAGAGCGTGACACAAATCACACTCTGACAGCAAAATGGCTAATCCGTAAATATATTTTTACGTCAATCAAGGTGACTTAATCTTTTTTGGTAATTTTGTAATCCCTGAGCTTGTTCGCGATAGCGGTGTGGGATACTCCGAGTTTTTTGGCTAGCTGCCTAGTACTAGGGTAAGCCGGATATAATCGCCTTAAAATGCCGGACTCGAACTCTTTCATGGCACTATCTAAGGTTCCTTCAAACTCATCGTCGAAGTAGCCAAAACCTTCGGCATAAGGAGGTAATTTTAACTGTTCTGCCGTGAGCTCTGTTTCGCCATCCCACATAGATACGGCTCTAAATACCGCATTTTTAAGTTGGCGCACATTACCAGGCCACGCATAGGTCATCAGGTGATCACGACACTTAGCCGATATCCGTCTCATAGAGCTGGATAATTGCTGGCTATAGTGTTCAAGAAACATCTCTGTCAGGGGAATAACATCCACTCTGCGTTCCCTTAATGCAGGCATATGAAAACTCAATACGTGAATGCGATAATAAAGATCTTCCCTAAACTCTCCCTTTTGACATAATTCGGCCAAGTTATTTTGCGTCGAACAGATAATACGTACATCGGCTCGAATCTCTTTATCTCCACCCAAACGACGGTAACAGCCATCTTGCAACATACGCAGTAATTTGCCCTGAGCGGCAAATGATAACTCTGCCACCTCATCAAGAAAGATGGTGCCACCTTGGGCTTCTTCAAACAGGCCTCGCTTAACGACCTCACCCTGACTGACATAACCAAATAACTCTTCTTCGGCGGCGCTATCAGGCATAGCTGCACAGTTAATCGCAATAAATGGGTGCTCGCGGCGCATACTCGCATCATGACACGCTCTGGCCATCAGCTCTTTACCTGTACCTGTCTCACCAGTAATCAGCAGTGGCGCATCCAACTGAGCGAGGCGCTTAGCTTTCTCTAGCACCTCTTTCATCTTGTCACTAACGGCCAGTACATTATCAAAACCCGTAGTCTGATTCTGTAAAGCATTAAACTGTTTACCTACTCGGGCTGGCGATTTTAGCGATACAACAGCACCAACCAGAATCTCTTGACCATCATCGTCGGGCAAATAGATAGGTAGCATTTCGGCAAGATATTCGCTTTGACCTATACTCACCCGTGTTGCCTGTGCTAATACCTGAGGCTCACCTAACCAACGACCAAAGTTAAAACCTTGTACCCAATGGTTTAGTGATTCATCCAACACTTCGTGTTCTTGCATATTCAATGTTAAGAGTGCGGATTCATTTACAATACGAATTCTTGCTTTAACATCGATAGAAAAAACTGAATCTGGCAGGGTCTTAAGCAAGGTTTTTAGGGCATAGTGCTCTTGCTCTGAAGGCATGAATGACACGGTGCGTACATCGTGGACGCTTTCAACCTTACGAATTTGAGGCATCAACTCACTTAAGGTATCAAAGCTAATTTCGGCAAATTGAAGGAATAGAAACCCCTGATTACTGGCATCAATAGCAATCAAGTTAATGCCATAACGTTCTAACACAACTAAAATATCTTTTGCCAGTCCCACCCTGTCCTGACAACTTACTTCCAAGCGCATACCGCCTTCCCTTGTTATTAATTTGAATTATTGGGATTTATTTGGCTATACGTTAGAAGGTTCTTATCCATGTGGCAAGTCTTGTTTACACTTAAAACCACAATCAGAGGCAATTTCAACCTAGTAGCGCAGCTAATAGGTTGAAATTAATAGACTATTATCCATTTAGCAACTGGTCTGTCTTGGCAGCCATAATAAAATCATTACGGTGAAGACCTTTGATGGAATGAGACCACCAAGTCACTGTCACTTTTCCCCACTCAGTTAAAATACCAGGATGGTGGAACTCTTCTTCAGCTAAATCTGCTAATTTGTTGGTAAACTCCATAGCCAACTTAAAGTTCTTAAACTTATAAACTCGCTCTAATTGCATAATGCCATCGCGTACTTCAACTCCCCAATCAGGAATAAGTCGAATCAAATCTGCAAGCTCAGACTCCGATACCTTAGGTGCATCTGCTTGACAAGCCTCACACTTCATTTGGGCTAATTCTGTCATAGTAACTCCTTGTTTTAATTTTAGTTATAACTAGGGCGCGCCCTAATCTTTTATATTCAATTCAAGCTATTAGCTTGCCTTTTCTTTTGGCGCAAATTGCGGAGCAAATAAGCCTAATCGCTGAGCTTCATGTACCGCAGCCATGATATCCATACGCGCTATTTCATCTAGAAAATCGATGCTATCGATAACATAGTAAATTGGCTGCATAATATCGATCCTGTAGGGAGTTCTTAGTACATCGAGCAGTTCAAACGGCTTACGCTCTGGTACATCTCCCATGCAGTATAGGGTTTCTCCAGGGGAGCTTAGTATACCGCCACCATATATCTCCAAGGATTGGTTTTGTGCTTTCACTAAGCCAAATTCCACTGTAAACCAATAAAGTCTGGCTAAAAATACACGCTCTTCTTTACTCGCTGCTAACCCTAATTTGCCATAGGTATGGGAGAAATTAGCAAATGCAGGGTTAGTCAACAAAGGACAATGACCAAATATCTCATGAAAAATATCTGGCTCCTGAAGATAGTCAAACTCTTCTTTGCTACGAATAAATGTCGCCACGGGAAATTCTCTATTGGCGAGCAATTCAAAGAAACGTCCAAAAGAGATAAGTGCAGGCACTGCAGCGGTTTTCCATCCCGTAGTATCGAGCAATACTTTATCTATCTCTCCTAGTTGGGGAATTCGATCGCTGGGTAAATTAAGCGCATCGATGCCTTGCAAATATTCTTTACACGCCCGGTTTGGCAAATTAGTTATTTGTCTTTCATACAGTGCTTGCCAAGTTTGATGTTCATCTTTCGGATAACTGATAAAACCTGAATCATCTGCTTGTCGCGCCTGATATTGGGTTAGTTTACTCATTCTTTATCACTTATTGCGTCAACTCTTCTCTTTCTCATCTTTAACCAGAGAAGCAATTTTGTTAACCAGTTCACAGTTTTTAATTGTTGTAAATGAGAGGGGTAAGTGTAAGAAAAATGTTACATTACGAATTAACTCAACATCAACTTAAGATATTTACATTAAATTCAGTAGATTATGCTCAACCTAAATTATCAGCTCGCACCATACTTTTATTTGTTCAATGGTTCAGCCGATAAATTAAACAACTGACGTCATGCAAAAGTTGTTTGCTTTCCACTTATTAGTGATTCCAGATAGCTTTTGAGCAAATCTGATTTAAAATAGCAATTAAGACTGTGTATCAACAAGGATTCCAATGAAACAACAACTTATTAGAAAAGCCGTTATTCCTGTAGCCGGATTGGGCACACGTATGCTACCTGCTACTAAGGCGATCCCTAAAGAGATGCTGCCAGTGATCGATAAGCCGCTTATCCAATATGTCGTTAATGAAGCTATTAGTGCTGGGATCAGAGAGATCGTTTTAGTAACCCATGCCAGTAAAAACTCCATTGAGAATCACTTTGATACCAGTTTCGAGCTAGAAGCCCAATTAGAGAGTCGAGTTAAACGACAGCTACTGAGTGAAGTGCAGTCTATTTGTCCTCCAGGCGTCACTGTGATTAGTGTGCGTCAATCTCAAGCTAAGGGATTAGGCCATGCAATCTTGTGTGCTAGGCCTGTTGTCGGCAATGAGCCTTTTGCTGTGTTACTACCAGATGTATTAATTGACGAAGCCAGCTGCAATCTTAAAAAAGAGAACTTGGCCGATATGGTCAAGCTCTATAATAAGACTGAGGCAGGTCAAATCATGGTGGAAGGGGTTCCCCAAGAGAAAGTCGACCAATATGGTATTGCCGATGTAAACGGTCAGGCGATGCAGCCAGGAGAGTCTGCTCCATTAGCACAACTAGTAGAAAAACCAGCTTGTGATGAAGCGCCATCAAACCTTGCCGTGGTAGGACGTTATATTTTACCTAAAGAGATTTGGCCACTACTGGCACGCACCCCAGCAGGAGCAGGAGATGAAATCCAACTTACCGATGCGATTGCCATGTTAATGGAATCAAAGCAGGTAAATGCCTACTATATGAAAGGTAAGAGTCATGATTGCGGCAATAAACAAGGCTATATGCAAGCCAATGTTGAGCATGCCCTTAGGCACAAAGAGATAGGCGAAGATTTTGCAGCCTATATTATCGCCAAGGCAAAAGAGTTAACCGAAGGAAAATAGAGATGACAGTTCTTGTTACAGGTGGTGCGGGCTATATAGGTAGCCACACCTTAGTCGAATTACTCAATGAAGGTAACGATGTCATCGTCATCGATAATCTTTCTAACTCTTGCGTAGAAGCACTTGCTAGAGTCGAGCAAATTACTGGTAAACAAGTTATTTTTTACCAAGGTGATGTGCTGAATAAAGCCATTTTACAAAAGATATTTACCGATCATCCGATCCATAGCGTTATTCACTTTGCAGGGCTCAAGGCTGTTGGGGAGTCGGTTGAAAAGCCGCTTAAGTATTACGAGAATAACGTCAATGGCACCATGGTGTTATGTGAGGTGATGGCAGAGTTTCAGGTGAAAAACTTAGTCTTTAGTTCTTCAGCAACGGTTTATGGAGAACCCGCAAGTTTACCTATTACTGAAGACTTTCCCACTGGAGCCACCAATCCTTATGGACGTTCGAAGCTGATGGTTGAAGAGATTTTAGCCGATCTCTATCAATCGGATAACAGTTGGAACATCGCACGTTTAAGGTACTTTAATCCCGTTGGCGCCCATGAGAGCGGCCTTATCGGTGAAGATCCCAATGATATTCCCAATAACCTGATGCCTTTTATCTCTCAAGTTGCGGTAGGTAAGCGTGAACAGCTTAGTGTATTTGGCAATGACTATCCAACCAAAGATGGCACAGGTGTCAGAGATTATATTCACGTCGTCGATTTAGCTAAAGGACACCTTAAGGCCTTAAAGAAATTAGCATCCGGTTCAGGCTTAGTCACTTATAACCTAGGTACAGGGCAAGGCTATAGTGTTCTCGAAATGGTTGCAGCCTATGAAAATTCGTCCAAGCGCTCTATCAAATATCAGATAACAGAAAGAAGAGCTGGAGATATTGCCGAATATTATGCCGATCCGCACAAGGCCTTATCTGAGTTAGGATGGAAAGCCGAATATAGCCTTGAAGATATGACAGCAACTAGCTGGAATTGGCAATCAAAAAACCCTAATGGCTATCATACTCCTTAGTGCCTAGCTATTTGATTAAGAGTGTTGCATGATAATAACCACTGCAACACTCGCCCATAGCGACTTTCAATAAGCAATCCCTTATGACATCAAGTATTAATACTGGCCGACGAAACCTATTCCGTAGAAAAAAGTCCAATGCGATTCGCCCGCCTTGGAGTAAAGTTGAAGAGAGTTTCGTTGAGATATGTACCCGTTGTGATAAATGCATTACGGCTTGCGAAACAAATATAATTATTCGTGGTGATGGCGGTTTTCCTGAGCTTAACTTCAAACATGATGAATGTACTTTTTGTCAGCAATGTGTCGACGTCTGCCCAGAAGCCGCCTTTAACGATACTCAACAAGCCCCTTGGAGCTATCTTGCCCAAATTCAAGAAACTTGTTTAGTTAACCAAAATATTTGGTGCCAAAGCTGCAAAGATGCCTGTGAAGCAAGCGCTATAAAATTTACCATGACGCTAGGTAAGCCACCTACCCCAGAAATTCTCAGTGACCAATGTACTGCCTGTGGTGCCTGTGTCGCACCTTGTCCAGCAAATGCTATCTCGATCACCTTGCCAAAAATCTGACTTTAAAAGTGTCAAAGACTAATCCTTTTTTTGAGTAACAATTAAAGGTAAGATTCTCCTTGGCCGAAATAGTTGGAGGCAAGAATGTTCGGAAGAAACAAAACAAAAACAGAACTAAATTTTATCGCACCAGGTACAAGACTCACGGGAGAAACAGCCTTTGTGGGTGACACTCTCATTGGCGGAGAAATTTATGGCAAAGTGTCTTCACAGGAAACCTTAACCATTGAAGCAGGTGGATTGATTGAAGGCGAGCTACGCTGTAAAGAACTAAAAGTCGCAGGCCTCTTCAAGGGTAAGTTGAGCTGCGAAAAATTGATAATCACTAACAACGGTACTGTTGAAGGCGAAGTCGCCAGTAAAACAATGGAAGTCATTGAAGGTGGTCAGTTCATTGGTGTAAGAGTCAAAGACGAACTGCTATTACTTGAATCTCAAGAAATTCCAGAACAAACCGTCACCAACAACGAGAAAAACCTTAAGAGTATCGCGTAGCCGTTGTCGCTTTGCTCATATAGCTCCTCATTGTGATGTTACTGCCATAGCAACTATGGCAGCATATCACGACTCTCGATAACAGTAGCTTCTCAACAAGATGACCGCTTCTTGAGGCGTTCTATCTAGACTGTCATTGGCAATATAAAAGTGATAACCCAAGTGCTGCCCCAGCATCAGGCTTCTATGACCAAACATAGCTAACACTCCCGTGTACTGCCTTTCATTTACTGTAAGTGGATTAAACTCTGCACCTAAATAAGCCTCCAGCTCTTCAAGATCTTCATTCTGTGCCGCCGCGGTCATCATTAAAGGTCGCTGCTCAGTCAATAACCCAGTGGCAAGCCGAGGGGAAATACTTTCTAGTAAAGGGGTAATATCTTTGAGTTTAAAGCCTATATATGGCAGTTCAATCAACTCTATGCCTTGGTGAACCCTAACCTGATCCACCCTTTGGATTTGCTGCCAGGGTATTTCAACCAGCCCTTTTCTATGTCTAAAAATGAGTTTGTCCCTATAGAGACTTAAGCTAGCTTCCGGCTCCGCCATTTTTGCTATCCCAAGAACTAAGGCTAACACCCCTAAACAAAAGCAAAGCAAGCCTTGAGCAAAAAGCGCCTTTGACAGTAAGAAGAGCACTAAACCAACCAAAGCTAGCAGGCTACCGACTAAGGTCAACGTAATCCCATTTCGTTTTGAATAAGGTCTGATATGGACGGGTGTATCTAAATCTGAAGTCACTAACGATCTCTTTTATAATGCTTTAAATTAATATGGAGTAAAACTATAGACTCAGTTGCGCCTTTAACCTCAACCAAGCCATTCCCAAGTATTCATGTATTGCACGCCTACACTTATGTATATTCTCAGCACTTAAGCGCCACCAAACATCCTCACGTCCAATAAAATCGGCAGGGGCAGCCTGTGGTGATAAGCCTTGATGCATAAAAATCTCCATAGCCCTTGGCATATGGGTTGCTGACGTCACGAGACGAAAAGGTTTTCGCCCAAATATCTCCGCCATAGCCTCAGCTTCTTCTATTGTATCTCTCGCCTCAGATAACATCACTATTTTGCTCTTATCAACACCTAGGGCTTGCGCAGCTTGGGCGGCGACGTAAGCATGGCTTTGATTTTTATCACCACTATCGGTCCCACTCCAACCACTGGTTACTAAAGTACAGTTATCTCCATAGCTTAATTGATGTATTCCCTCACTTAATCTCATTAATGCCGTCGAAGATAATCTCTGAACCCAGTGTCGAGAGGATACTAATTCGTGATCCGAGCCTAAAACTAAGACAATGCACTCACCTTCTATAACATGGGTATTCATGGCGTATTGTGATTCTAGGGGGGCGACCAAAATGCGCATTCCCAAATTACTACTCAAAAAAACAGTCAAGCAAATAGTGAAAGCAAGCAAGACTTTGGTAAAAAAGCGATGCTTAAAGAGAAATAGACAACTCACTAGAAGTAATAAAATAAAGGGGATTGGCATCAATAGCATAGATAGGATTTTCTTTACCCAAAACATACTGGTCGACACTCACTTAAATGAAGCAATAGAAAAAAGCGACTATAACCAAGCCGCACCGCGAACGCCAGAAGAATCACCATGATGATTCCGCACAACAGGAGTCGCACACTCCCCACCTAAGACATATTGAGGCAATATAAGAGGTAACGCAGAATAGATCTCTTGAGCATTCGACATGCCACCGCCGAGCACTATAATATCTGGGTCTAAAAGATTGATCACATGAGCTAAAGCACGAGCCAATCTATCTAGATATAGATGCACACATTTAGCTGCAACAAAGCTTTCCTGTTGTGCCAGTTGCCAAATATCTTGGGCAGGCAAGCTTTCTCCTGATTGACGAAAGTAATCATTTTCTAAGCCGGTACCCGAAATATAAGTTTCGATACAATCATGTTTACCACAAAAGCACTCGGTGGAATTGAGTTCTTTAGTAGCTATCCAAGGTAAAGGGTTATGCCCCCACTCACCACCTAAACCATTGCCGCCTTGATGAACCTTGCCGTTAATCGCAATCCCAGCACCACAGCCAGTTCCTAAAATCACACCAAAGACGAGTGAGTGACCTTTTGCTGCGCCATCTACCGCTTCAGATACAGCAAAGCAGTTTGCATCATTAGCCACTTGCACCTTGCGCCCTAATAGCACGCTTAAATCCTTGTCAAAGGGTCTTCCATTGAGCCAAGTTGAATTGGCATTTTTGACTAAGCCTGTCACAGGAGAAAGGGTGCCAGGAATCCCGACACCTAAGCGAACTTGCTGTCCAAGTTGTAGCTCTGCTTCTTTAACTAGCTGACCTATGGCTTCGAGAGTGCCTTGGTAAGACTTGGGAGTGGCGATGCGTTTACGATATAAACTTTCTCCATCCTCATTTATCGCAAGAATCTCTATTTTTGTTCCGCCAAGATCTATACCTATTCTCACAAATTTTCCTCAACTAACACAAAGCAAAAGCAATAGCTAAGAGATATAACACAACTTCCTAGCCTCAATACTTAACACCTTGTTATCCAATGAACCTTAGAGTAACTGTGTTAACTATAGTCGGCTGACGTGGCAATAAAGTAAGGATTCAATATCTCTTCTTTTGTGTTGTAACGCAGTGGCTGTCTCTTGGGATAACAGCTCACCTTGCCACCAGCGGCTTCTAATACTGCCTGGGCCGCAGCCGTATCCCACTCGCTCGTCGGTCCTAACCTAGGGTAAAGATCGGCCTTACCTTCTGCAAGCATGCAAAACTTCAATGAGCTCCCCACAGACAGCAACTCATAAGCTGGCAAAGAATCTAAATACTGACCTAGCTCTGGGCTAGGATGAGAACGACTACCAACGACAATGGGCTTACTCCGCTTTACCTTTGCAGTCGCTGTCAGTGAAAAAGGTGTGTTTTGATGATCATCGATGCACCAAGCCCCTTGCCCTAAAGAGCCACAATAACATTTACCCAAAACAGGCGCATAAACCACACCTGCAACGGCTTGACCGTTTACAATCAAAGCGATATTGACAGTAAACTCACCATTTTGGCCGATAAACTCTTTGGTGCCATCTAAAGGGTCAATTAACCAATAAACAGTCCATGACTGACGCTCAGACCAGCTAATGTTGGGCGCCTCTTCAGACATAATAGGAATATTGGGTGTTAGTTGCTTTAATCCTTCTACAATCACCCCATGGCTGGCGAGATCTGCCAAAGTGACTGGGCTATCATCGCTTTTTTGCTGTATCCCAAGCCCCTTCTCACCATGGTAATACTGCATAATGGCATCACCAGCGGATATAGCTAAATCCGCAATGGCTTGCAATGCAAGTTTATCGACACCTAGCTTATATGAATGTGTTAAATCAACCCCGTGCAAAGTATCTCCTAATACGTCAAATCAAACATGGCAATGATTATGCCAGCCTATATTGAAAAGCTTTAATAACCAAACGCTTGAACATGGTAAAAAAAAGTCTATTGCCGCTACATGTCACTTTAAAAATCAAAGTAAGCCTTAAAGTCTTGCACACTCGTTCGGCCTCTTGAGGCTAAAAAGCTCAGTAGAGCTTCTGGCGTTCGGTTCAAAATACGCTCATGGGGAAATTCAGCCTGTTCAATCAACTCAAGGGCTAGACTAAACTCACCTAAATCAAACGCCACATGAGCATCTGAGCCCAGTACGAGTTGAGCTCCCTGAGCCTTAGCCGCTTGAATAATGGCTAAACAGTTAGCCTCACTGCCTTTGCGAGAGGTAGCAAAAGAGGAGTTATTCACCTCCAGCGCAACATTATATTTAACCGCGGCGGCAACGACTTGCTCAATATCTATGGGATAATTAGGATTACCAGGATGAGTAATCACATCCACCATGCCACTGGCGATAGTGTTAACCATAGTTTGAGTATGGGTCTCTTCATTCGATGGCGGAAAAACGGGCTCATGGAACCCAGCTAGAATAATATCAAGCTGCTGGTGATACTCACCAAAGTAATCTATTTCACCTTGGATATTTTTCATATTAGCTTCAATGCCCCTTAAGATCCCTACACCATCATGCATGCGAGGCAATACTCTTAAGTTAACAAAGTGCCAAAAGTGAGGCGCATCGGCCATATCGGGTCCATGATCTGTGGTGGCAAACAGCTTAATGCCTTTACGTTTGGCCTCACTCAGATAATCATGAATACTGCTATAGGCATGGCTCGAAGCCAAGGTATGGCTATGGGTATCGACAAGGTACTGCATTGACATTTCCCGTAAATTAAAGTGTAAGCTCACTCAAAGTTAGGCTTCTCTCTCTTCCCAGCTTTGGCGTTTTCTATAAATGGTAGAGGCGCTAATATCTAACATAGCTGCCGCTTTAGGTACATTGCCATCACATAGGGCTATGGCCTGTTCTATGGTATTTTTTTCTGCAATCCAAAGGGGAATAATCTCACTTTGATGGCCTTCATCTGAGGTTTTATCAAACTCGGTGCCGAATTGGGTTTCAACCTCTTGCATCATGTCAGGCTGATTGAGTCGCTCATCTTCTGGTTGATTCACCTGTGACGAGAAAGGGTTGATTCGTTCGATATCAACAGGATCTACACCATTGGTATTGGCACTATGCACAGTCTCCCTGAGACGGCTTTGACGAGAGCTCGACTTCAAATCCCCCTCAGAGGAGCCAATGGTTTGAGTTATCTGTCCTAACATCTCAAGTTCGATTTTATCCCCATCACCTAAAACGACGGCTTGGCGAATCACATTTTGTAATTGTCTCACATTGCCTGGCCATGGATAATTCAGTAAAGCTTGCTCTGCCTGCGGGCTAAAGCCCTTAAATTTTTTCGCTTCTTCTCGGTTATACTCTTTTAATAACGACTTGGCCAACAACAAAATATCTTTGCCTCTGGCACGTAGTGGCGGTAACTCAATTGGAATAACGTGTAGGCGATAAAAGAGGTCTTCACGAAAGCGGTTAGCCTGCACCTCTTCCCAAGGGTCTCTATTGGTTGCACTAATAAAACGCACATCCACCTTCTCTTCTCGAGTACCACCCACGCGCTGAAATACACCGGTTTGAATAAAGCGCAGTAATTTGCTCTGCAGAGATAACTCCATCTCGCAAATTTCATCTAAGAACAGGGTTCCACCATGAGCTCTGCTCGCGGCACCGTCTCTATTGGTATGGGCACCGGTGAACGCGCCTTTAGTGTGGCCAAAAATTTCACTCTCAATCAAATCCTTGGGAATAGAGGCGCAGTTTAACGCAACAAAAGGCTTGTCCTGACGACTTCCAGCATTATGAATGGCGTGAGCACACACCTCTTTGCCTGTGCCACTTTCACCCACAATAAATACCGAAGCCTTACTATTGGCTACACTGTCTATGGTCTTATATACGGTTTGCATAGCTAGGGATTGGCCGATAAACCCCTGAAAATGACTCTTAGGTAAACTACTCTCGTAACGATCAACAAGTTGTTGCAACTGATTCTGTTTAAGCGCGTTACGTATAGTGATAGATAAACGCTTTGCATCAAAAGGTTTAACCAGAAAATCAAAAGCTCCCTGACGCATCGCATCTACGGCAATATCGATACTGCCATGGGCGGTTATCATAATCACGCTCAAATGAGGGTATAACTGCTGAACCTGACTCAGTATGTCCATGCCACACATGTCTGGCAGTTTGATATCCAGCACCAATAGATCAAAAGAGTGCTTTTTCAACTCATTTAAGGCGTCAACACCATGATCCACTAAGGTCACTTTAGCCCCTTCCGCCCTAAGGTATTCAGTATAAAGCGCCCCAAGCGATAGGCTATCTTCCACTAACAATGCATTAAATGAGGTTGGTATATCCATATAACTAGCCTTTAAAATGTTGTTGGTAATAGGTTATGGTGTCACGACCTATCTTAATTGTAGCTTGTAACTGTGCACCAATATCCGTTTGATTCTGCTCTCTAGCCAAGGTTTCGAGCGTTTTTGCCGACTCAAATAATGCCTTAGCACCAAAGCTACCTGAGCTACTCTTAAGTGTGTGGGCTTCACCCTCTATGGCATCATAATCATAGGTCATCTTATCAGTTTTACTGTCACAGGTAAGAGGCGACAAAGCAATATGCTCACTTTCAAGCGATGCTTCTCTTTCTAATTCTTGCTCTGACTCAAGACACAGAGCCACCGACATTTTCTGCTTCTTGACCTCATTGAGCCCTTGGCTTAACTCAGTCAATGCCTGCAATCGTCCCTGCGCTTCTTTTATAAAGACTGCCAGCATATTAACAACACTTTGCTGTCCTAATGTCGTGAGTAAGTCATCGACTATAACCCTATCAATGATGGCGTCATCTATCGCTTCATCCACTGCTTTGCTTTGAGGATTAACCTCAGATGTCATCGCTTGGCGCTCAATAGGAGGCTGAGCAACGGGGGCAACATCCGTCGATAACGAGTCTTTAACACCTAAGTCATTCGCTATTTCAGTACTCTCTTCTTGGCACGGCTCAAAGGAAACTGGCAATGTGTCATTTTGCACTGACTCAGCAGGTTGCGAGCACTCAATTAAGACCTTTCTTAGCCAGTAATCAACACCCGATAATAACTCTTTGCGCTGCACAGGCTTAGCAATAAAATCCCTCATTCCCGCCTGCAAACAAAGCTCAACATCTTGCTTGAGCACATTGGCTGACATAGCTAGGACTAACTGCTCTGGCTTGCGCACTAATATCTTCTTGGTCGCTTCAACGCCATCCATTTGTGGCATGCGCATATCCATCAATATCAGCTGATATTCCTTGGCTTGAGCCATCTCCACTGCTTCTAACCCATTGTTAGCATAATCGACTTGATAGCCTTCGCTGGTAAGCATTTTCCCTGCGACCATTTGATTGGCGGGACTATCTTCTGCTAATAAGATATGAATTTGGCTGGGTTCGATATTTGCTGAAGCCATCGACGGTTCAGACTCATTCTGCTTCGATTGCTCCTCTTTGCTAGTCAGTAAGGACAGTAAAATTCCACGGCTTACGGGCTTATTCACCACCCTCTCTAACCCTATCTGCACCATGATAGATGACACATCACTGCTGATCCCTGACACCATACTTGCCAGTTGCCCTGATTCGAACAAGAAATCCCGTTTCAAAATTGCCACTTGAGCAGCGTTAAGCTCGGTTAAACAGGTTTCATCAAACAAAATAAGATTAAACCTGCCTTTGACTTGATTAAACTTATAAATATCAGCGACATGCTTAATATGTGTTAACTCAACACCATATTGGCTGTATTGCTTATTGATAAGTTCAGCAACGACATCATCTGGGAAAACCAGCAGCACTCGACTATGGCTCGGTATTCCCCTAAGGGGCTCTTCTTGATGTTCGCTATGCTCAAGTACCACATGAAAACTAAAGCAACACCCTTGACCTAGCTTACTCTCAACCGCTATTTCTCCCCCCATCATACTGATGAGTTCAGCAGATATTGCCAGCCCAAGCCCAGAGCCTTTATAGCTGGTGTTATTTTCATCATGAACCTGATAAAACTCTTTAAACAGACTTTCTTGCAATTCTGGTGCGATACCGATTCCTTGATCTTTGACTCTGCACGCTAATACAGGTGGCTCTGCGGCCTGATCTGGCATCCACATTTCAACGGCAATACAACCAGAGGTTGAAAACTTAATGGCATTATCCACTAGATTATGAAGCACCTGCCTTAGCTTTTGTTCATCACCTACAAGGTAACTGGGGACATTACGATTAATGAAACTGGCAAGGTGTAGCCCTTTATCTTGAGCCTTTGGCGATAGTATTTGCAGCACCTGATTGACGACGGCTACCGGTTGAAACTCTCCTTCAACTAACGCCATTTGCCCAGCTTCAATCTTAGAAAAGTCTAAAATGTCGTTAATGGTACTCAACAAGGCCGTTCCCGCTTCCTTAGCCGTATTGGCGTAAAGGCGCTGATCTTGATTGAGTCCTGACTCTAACATCAATTCGACACTGCCCAGAACGGCGTTGAGCGGCGAGCGAATTTCATGGCTCATGGTCGCAAGAAAACGTGATTTAGCTTTACTGCCCTGCTCTGCTTCCTCTTTTGCTTGTTTAAGTTTATTTTCCGTTTGTTTACGCTCACTAATGTCCCGTAAAAAGGCCGTCATGAGTACTTCATCATCGAGCTGAATCGGAATGACTGTCATCTCTACGGGCACTATATCGCCAGCTTGAGTCATGGCAGGTACTTCTATCTGCTTATTCAATACAGGGCCTTCGCCTGTGCGCCTATAATGCTCCATTCCCGCCCTATGGGCTTTATGATGCTCGGGTGGAATAATTAAATCTTCCAATAACTGGCCAAGTGCTTGCTCTCGGCTATAACCAAATAAGCTAACTGCTGACTCATTAAACTCCAACACCCGCCCCGTCATATCTATGGTAATGAGCGCATCATGGCTAGCCTCTAAGGTTGCCAGTAAAATCGCTTCTGAGCGCGCTACCGCATCCTGTTTAGATTTGATATCACTTAGATCTTTCACTAAGCCAAGGAACATGGTTTGATTATCTAGAATCATTTTTGAGACAGACAGATCGACAGGGAACAGATGACCAAGCTTATGTTGAGCCATCACTTCACGACCTTGACCGATAATTTTGGCCTCTCCAGTTGCCAAATAATGCTGAATATAGCCATCGTGTCTATGGCGCTCGGTTGCGGGCAAAAATATAGCAACATTTTCACCGAGAAGCTCTTCACTGTCATAGCCAAATAACTGGCTCACAGCCGGGTTGACCTGCTGAATAATGCCTTGAGTATCGATAATGACAAAGCCATCTACCGCAGCGGTGAGAATACCATTTAACCGAGTATTAGCGTTTTCAAGAGCCTGGGTTCGTTCATTGACTTTAATTCCCATCTCATTAAAAGCCTTAACGGTTTGCGCTATCTCATCGGTTCCCTTTACCGTCAGCTCTTCCGGCGACTGCCCCTTAAGAATCTTTTTTGAAGCCCTTTGCAGCAAATCTAAATTGCGGGTTAAGTAATAGCCCAAAATCCACGAAAACAGCGCCACGAGAAACATTTCGGATAAGGCAATCGAAGAGATACGCGTCGATGCTTTCGCCATAAACTCATCAAGTTGAGCGGTACTAAAGCCCATGGCTACTTTACCGAAATAGTAGCCAGACTCTTGAATATCACTTGCCACATCCAGTACACCATCATCGACACCACTAATGTCATGATCTTTGATGTTCTCTTGAGACAATAATGCCAGATCGCCCGCGCTCACTAGCAAACGTTCGGCATCATAAATCTTGATATATTTTACCTCTGAGGCCATTAATAGCTCGTCTGCTAATAGCTCTAAAGTAGAAATATCCGAGCTAATCACCGCATCTTTAGCGGCCGCGGCAAACAAGCTCGCAGTAGATTGAGCCCGCTTATTAATCTCGGCACGGTTGGACACCTGTAAATAATCGATACTGGTGTACACCAAGACTAACAGGAAAATACCTTCAATAAGTGCGATGCCTAAAATGGTTTTAAGTCGAAATGGCATTAGCGTGACTCCTTATCCTGCAAGCTCAAAGGCTGAGCTAATGAGCCTAACTCAAGCAGTCTGATGGGGGCCCAATCACTGTCTTGGGCTGGTACTAACGGATTAAAATTTAACTGCTCTAATGCCTGCTGGCCTTGGCTCTTATTCGGCATCATCGCCATAGCAACCAGCAGTTGTTCCCGCACTTGCTCGGTAACTCTAGGGTGAGTGGCAATCGCGTGGGGCGTATATTTAGGGGTCCGCCAAATCACTTTAAGCTGCTGCTTGATGGTCGCAGGCATGTTGTTAAATGTTCTTCCCACACCACCGCCCGCTTCCATCACGCCCTTAGCCACCGCCAGATAAACAGAGTCATGGGAGCCCACAAACTTGATACTGGCATCCACCCCTTGCTGGCGCAGATGAGCTTGGGGAAGCACGCTCGCCGCAAAGGCGGCCGGAGCAGGTAAGGCTAGCCGCTTTCCCTGAAGCTTGGCTAATGAGTCAATATCACTGTCTTTTCGCACCACGATCAATCCTTGAAGTTGCTTGCTCGACTCTTTCGCTAACGCCCTATAATTGAGTTGCTGCTTAAACACCACATAGTGATAAGGATTCATATAAGCGATGTCATACTCTCCTTGAGCTAGCCTTTGCTCAAAAGTGGGAATATCCGGCGCAGTTGCAAATCGCACATCGAGATTCGCATTTTGCGAAAGATAATGGATAAGCGGTGACCAAGCGCGTACTAACATGGCCGCCGACTGCTGGGGCACAATACCAAAGGTCAACGTCCTTGTATGAGTGGGAGCAACACTCTGCGTAGCATCTTGCACTTGTGCAGCGCCTTGACCTTCTGCGCTTTGTTGTTTTATGTGTTGATGTTCTGAGCCCTGAGCTAAGTTAATCGACATCAATAAAAAACAAGCCGTTAACGAGAGCCCTTTACCTATGACCTGTATAAGATGACTCAACAAAACTTGTAGGTAGCCTGAAAAAACCATGAACTTATCTCCCTAAGAACTTACTCTTTGAGGTGTTAACCAGAATCTTCAGGTTCAATAATCATTAAGCCAAATCGCATTTTGCCAACTTCGACAATCGCAATAGTTTGGCTATAACACCTCGCTGACATACTTACCCTATAGGTCAGCAAGCTTCACACCAACCTGATTAAATTACTAAAAATCAGTCAATTGGCTCTCACAGTTTCATTAAAGTTAGCATACTAAACCTAGATTAACAGCCCTTTTATCTCATGATTTGCATTTTGCAAACAGCTCCTTTTGCTAAATATCAAACAGCGCTTCAAAAAAAGCTAATCCACTGATTAATAGTCAATTTATTCACTCTAATATAGAGATGGTCTCGCTCTTGCTTATGGCCATTAACGGCCTCTAATCACTGCGACTTGTTATTGCAGGCAGGAGAAACGCATATGTCAAACCTAGTTCAACAGCCTCAGCTTGAGTCATTGCCAGTTGCAACACCTCAAAATAGTCTCA
The DNA here is from genome assembly GCA_947503555.1 of uncultured Shewanella sp. GTDB lineage: Bacteria > Pseudomonadota > Gammaproteobacteria > Enterobacterales > Shewanellaceae > Shewanella. The sequence goes on along the minus strand of CANNEE010000016.1, from coordinate 83,806 downwards.
ATGGCTTACTAGACAAACCTCGATATAAGAATGATATGAGTAGCTTAACAGTGCTTATTGTGGAAGATACTGTTAGCGAACTTATCTATATAGAGCAGGTACTTAATCAGCTCGATATTCAAGTTACTACCAGTCATAGAGGTGCACAGGCTCTCGCTATGCATAAAAGAAAGCCCTTTGATATCGTGATCAGCGATTGGCGAATGCCAGGTATGTCGGGCCCCGAGCTATGCACCGAACTAAAAGCATCAACCAAACCGCCCTATATCATACTGCTAACGGCAAACAATCAAATCAGTCACAATGTGCATGCTATAGAGTCTGGCGCCGATGACTTTATGACTAAGCCCTTTGCCCCTGCTGCACTGAAGGCTCATATCGTTGCCGCTAGCCGTATAATTGCAATGCAAAAGCAATTAACCGAAAAAAATGAAAAGCTCAACCAGGCTTTGACCAATGAACAAGCCCTAAATCAACAGATCCAACAAGACCTCTCAAGCGCCTGCAACTTACAACAGTCCTTGCTTCCTGCACCTCAATTAACCATTGGCAAGTGGCAAATGGATAGCCACTTTGTACCTGCAACTAGCTTAGCCGGTGATATTTTTGGTGTTCACATGCTAGATGAACAGCATGTAGGCCTGTATTTACTCGATGTGGCAGGTCACGGAATCGCCCCTGCAATGCAAGGTTTTACGCTGGCTCAACAGATAAAACAGCAAACAGAAACTTGGCTTAACTTAGGCCCTGGGGCGCTAATGAACAAGCTCGCAAGTCATTATCAAGACCCTGAAGGAATGGGAAGATTTACGACCCTTATTCTAGCCACGCTAGAGCTAACCACAGGGCAAATGCGAATCGCCAACGCAGGCCACCCCATGCCATTAATCTATCAACAGGGGCAATGGCGCAGTTTGCCATTAGCCTCTGGCCTTCCTCTAGGCGTCATGTCATCGGCCATCAAAAAGCCCACTTGGGAAACGAGTCCCTCAAGTGCTCCAAAACCTCAGGGTAAGCCAATGTATGGAAAAAACACTACTGCCTGCTCAGAAAGAAAACCTGAAGTCGGAACGGATACCAAAGCTAAACAACACAAACACTATATTGCCGAGTTGATCCACTACCAAGAAACCCACATTCGCTTAAGTACAAATCAACGGCTTATCTTTTTCTCCGATGGCTTGTACGAAGCAACACACCCTAAATGGGGGCTCTTTGGTATGGAGCGCCTCACCGCTTTATGCCAAAAAGCGGCCGACCTTAACCCAAGCGAGCTTATCGCCCACCTCAGCCATAGCATCAGTTTATGGCAAAACCAACAGGCTCAAGACGATATTTCTATGATGATTTTATCGGCTCCTCAGGAGGCACTATGAACAGTCTACAACTCAAATTATCCAAGCAAGTCTGGCAGTCAGCAAGTTTCTGCCCTGAGATAGAGCATTTTATGGCATTAAATAAGATCAATAATAAACAAAGATTTAAAGTCACTACCTGCATACTTGAAGCCGTTGGCAATATCATAGCCCATGGTCGCTCCAACCTCGACGATATCATCATCATACTTAGCTGCCACCATGATAGAGTGACCATAGACTTGCTCGACAACTCCCCCTTAGCTGTACTTTCTCCTCCCAAGACCAGCCCTCAGCCCGATGCCATATCTGGACGTGGTCTGTGGATTTTGCACAACTGGATGGACAAAGTCAGGTATCAAGCCAGTGTGCAAGGCACACACCTCAGATTAAGCCTACTCAGATAATCTGCTCCACCCTTGCCTTACTTCCATTAACAAAGAAGCCACCTTGTATAGTAGGTGGCTTTTATCTCACTTATTGGCAGACTGATTTCTGCCCCTGCTTTTGCAAGAAACGGTAATGACCCCAATCGCCATGAATAGCGCAAATGTCAAAAGCCTTTTGGCCTCTCAGGTGCTCCCCCTAGCAAATAACGTCTATATCTAATCATCAATGCTAATCACCAATGCTAATCACCGACGCGGCATCCCAGCCTTTCGCTCAGAAAGTGTCACTTCGAAATACCTCACGCTTTTTGAAAGCTCACAGCCGCATCAACTCTTGGGATAATCGCTCTCTTCAATTAAGCCAAAGCTGTAACCTTATCTAATACGGAAAAATAGCCACGGCCAACACGGTTCCCGCACTGCCAACGGTTAGAAGGAAAAAGTTCGCATTTCGTGAATAGCTCGCTTATACCAAACTGGTCATTTGTTGTTGATATCAGTGGAAAACAGGCGTATTTTGACGTGATTTTAAGTGCGCAATAGCCGTACCAATAAAGTGAGTGCAACTTGAACTCAACGAAGTTCTATTTTCTATATCCTTTGTATTGACTGCAGTACGAGTTATCATCGGGCAGCCGTTCTCTTTTGACGGAACTGTATTAGAACGTATCACCAAAATGCTTATATAGTTTCTCAAAATGTAGTTCCGACTTTCCAAAATCTGAGGGAAATTTATACACAAAGTGACATACACGAATCAGAAAGGCTTTTACTCGAAAATGATGAAAGTGTCGAGTTAATATGTACGCGGTGTAAATACGAATTTGAGCAAATGCGGCGTAAAGTACTACTAACAAAAAAATTCAGGTGATACCTACAGCACACCTGAATTAGGCTTAATACTTAAGGGATTCTCAAAGTGTCAGGAAGTCAAAAATCATTTTCATTAATGAAAATATTGATTGTCGCGATTATCGCGACTGTCTTAAAAAATGTACTAAAAAGCAATGTTGACTATTTACATGATATAAATTTTGTTGCCGATGCGATGCTTTTTTTAGTCATTTACATCCCAATAATGTTTTTCATCTTACCGAATTTGTATCGCTTTTTCGTTCAAACTAAAAGCTAATAGATATGAGCCTTCTGCCAATCAATAGGTAAATCTAACTCGTTTGGCTGCTTTTGCAGCCAAATTACAATCCATCAACAAAGTCGTCTACTTCATCAACCAGTGGGTCCTAATACGCTCTATTCACAGAGCATATCATTCAACTCACAGAGCATATAAGGAGAGTAAATTTACTATCCCCTTTCATATCGACAATTAGCTTAAAATCGTCCCCTTTTTCTACTTTAACCCCACTCAAAGTTTGCAATGCAAAATGCAAACACGACCTCACCAGCTCACACAAAAAATTATAAGCACCTGATATTTAACAACATAAAAGTTGGCATTAGAACTGCAATTCCATAAGTCATCATCAGTAAACCTAAGAGTCACGGCTTAGTTATTACAACTCTGAATGCTCAATTGAGTTAACCCTTTAAGGAGTTCACTATGCAACTAACAACTCAAACACAAGAGATACAAGCAAAAGAAGCTAACGCCAACCTAGTCATTATGCCCAGTACTATGACGATGAGTAATGCCCCCACTATTAGAGGAGCACTGCTAAAACTCATCAATAAGGGGGCGAATAAGCTCGTTATCGACCTTAACCAAGTCGAATATATCGACTCGAGTGGCCTATCTGTTTTAGTCACTGCCTACCAACAGCTTCAAGCCAACGAAGGAGAAGTAGTGCTGCTGAGTCCATCAAATAATGTGCGCTCGTTAATTGAACTCACCCGTCTCCATCAAATTTTTACCATTTATGAAGACAAAGAAGCCGCGCTGTTTTACATCAGCAGCTAAGGCAAAGGTAACTACTGCAGCAATTGAGCATCAATAAGGAGTTGATATGAATAAGCATAGGAAAGAAAACATTAACTTAATCTCTTGCTTCACAGCCATTGTTAAATATGCTTGGCTGTTCATTTGCTCAGTAGTGCTCACCGCCTGTGTCACACCCCACGAATACCCCAAGACCAGCCTGTGTAATAAAGATGATGACTATCGCCAGAGTGCAGAGTTAACACCACAACAAGGTGTGCAAGATAACCACCAAACGGATGCCGAAACGGCTCAACGTCAGCAGTTAGCGCTGCTATCCAATTGCCACTATTTCTCGAAAAACATGCCCTATCAGCGCAGTCTTCCCAGAGCTCACTATGCTTGGGTAAAGCAGGAGTTAGGCGGTGAAACCAATACCACCGCTAGTGCAGAGTTAACAGCGGCAGTGGATACATCCAGCCTCAATCAACAACTCGTGCTCTCTGCAGGGGATCAGCTAATGATCAAGATTTTAAACGGAGAGGACTTTAATAGTGAGGTTGAAGTCGATAGCAATGGTTATATCTACCTGCCCTATCTGCCCCCCATACAGGCTCAAGGGCTAGACTTTGCTCTGCTTAAGCGAGAAATCGCCCACACTCTGATAACTGAGCAGCTAATGCTAGCCCACAGTATTCGCATCAGCATTATGCCAATTAAATGGGCACCGATTGAAATCAGCGTCTCTGGTGCCGTATTTGAGAGCGGCCAACACCTCATAAACCGCAAGTCTGACACAGAATTAAAAGACGATGATAGATTACATACGGGTGATCAGGCCTCTGAGCGCACAATCAGCGCGGCACTGAGATCATCGGGAGGAATACGACCCGATGCAGATATTAGCCGTATCACTCTTGTAAGAAATGGCAAAAAGCAGGTATTCGATATGCGTGGCATATTTGATGGTCGTGCCGTACCCACCATTACCTTAGTGGCTGGAGACAGAATCCATGTTCCCAGTAGCAAGCAGTTTAATGATGAGTTAGTACGCCCATCACAGATAACCGCGCCAGGGATCCGCGTCTTTATCTCTAACCTCACCCAGCCAGCAAGCAGTAACTCACAATCGGCGGTTGATACTGAAGCGACACGCTTTCCCTATGGCACCCGCCTACTCAATGGCGCCATTGCAGCCAACTGTGTCGGCGGCGCCCAAAGCACAAATGCCAGCAGGCACGTGCTACTGGTGACCAAAAACCCGCTATCCAATGAGATGGATGTGATCGAGCGCTCGCTCGATAAACTCATTGCCCAAGCTTGGCAAAGCGAGTTTAACCCTGTGCTGCTACCTGGCGATGGTATCGCCTGTTATGACTCCCATATCACCAATATACGTGAAATTGCCCGCAGCCTAACCGAAGTATTAATTCCTGCAAATTTGCTTAATTGGCTATAGCACAGACGAGTAAAAATGGGGAGGCTAAGATGAAGCGCAAAGAAACACATCAAGGACAGCTATTATGGATTAAGCGAGCCCTCGTCGATGGCAGCAGCTTATCCCATCAAGATAGAAAGCGCCTTTATATCAAAGTTGCCTGCGCTAGCTTGATGCTCATTTGGCTAATGGTCGCCAGTGTAGTGATGTTCACACCTGCAAGTTACACCAGTAAATGGACTCTCATTCTGCCCGGTGCTGGCGCAGGCGCTTTGGTCAACCTTGAAAGCATAGGCCAAGCCACCAGCTCGACTAGCTCTCCCTACTTAAGTGCGGCGATAGACCCGAGGGAGAACTATAAGGCGATTTCAAATAGCTCTGTATTGTTAAGAGCTGCCGCCAAGAGCATCAATATCACTACGGCGCAAATGGGAAAACCTAAGCTAAAGCTTCCAAGCCAAACAGGGTTGATTAACTTTAGCATCAAAGCAAAAAGCGCCGAACAAGCCAGTGACAAGGCTTGGGCCCACTATCGCAGTTTACAGGCCCTATTAAGTCAACTGCGCGCCGATGAAATTAACCTAAGAGAGGAAGGCGTAAAACTCGGACTCAGTGGTTTTGCCAATAAAGTTAGCCAAAGCCAAGGCAAGATACTCGCCTTTCAGTCAGAAAATAGCTTGGTCTCACTGGATCAATTTAAAGAGCTTGCCTTGAGTATGGAGAGGCTAAGACTCAGCCGCGTCAATATGATCTCAAAACTTCAAGGCTTACAAGCCAGTCGCGCCATGTTGCAAACCCACTTGGGCCTTGATAGCAGTCAAGCAGCCGATCTTATTACGCTGAAAAATGATCAATTATTTCAACAGCTACTGCTTGATTATACTCAGGCTAGCGCCTCACTGGTGTCCTTCAAGAGTCGCTTTGGTAATAAGCATCCTCAGGTAATGACCACTCGCGCGCAACAAATCGCACTATTAAACGCCATGAAGCAGCGCTGTCAGACATTATTGGGATACCAAAATACTAAGCTGATGCTAATGTTATCTGCAGATGATATCGATGGCAGAGCCGAGTTAATGAAACAATTGCTTAGCCTGACCAGTGAAAGTGAAGGCCTCAAGCAGGAGCTGATGAGTTTAGATGAACAAATTGAGCAGTGGGATAAACGCTTTGAGAAGAGTAATGACGATGCTGCTCGCCTTGAAGATCTTCACAGAGAGCACCAGCTAGCGACTGCGGTATTTACCTCAGCATTGGCCAAACTCGATGTGGGTAAAGCAGATATCTATTCTGCATACCCTTTAGTACAACTACTGGCACCACCTTCAACACCGGTAAAACCCGATAGATTAGCAAATATTCTAGCCCTAGTCGGCGGCGTTGCCGCTTCAATTTTAGCCCTAACAGGATTATGCATGTTATGGATGCGCAAACCCTTACTCCGCAAAATACTGACGAGCGCATAGTCTGGTACGCGATTACTTGGACCTATGGCTTCTGGCTAATTGGTGGCATGTATATTGTGGCGCCGGTGATTGCTTGGATACTCTTACTGCGGGCTTGCATTCAAGCTTTTAACGGACAGGTTAAGCTGGATTTAACCTTGGCTCATTGGGGCTGGATATGGGGCATGATGGCAATGCTGCTGGCTCTGATTATCGGCCACCTAGAGCAAGGGTTAGGTATTGCTAAGCTGATAAAATCCTCTATTGGCTGGGCGAAAGGCTGGGCGCTTTTGGCCATCTTCCCTCTGATAGGATGCTTGAATATTCGACCCGCTATCATCTATCGCGCATGCTGCATTGTGGTTAAGCATACGCTCTACTTATTACCCCTGTTTATTCTCGCTTGGCTACTCAGAGTGCCTAGCACACTTTATGTTTCCCCCTTAAGTATTGTTGGAGGCCCAGGGCCTGAGTTTTTCAGCCTCAGCCTCTACGAGATAGATCCTGGCAGAGGCACTCCCAGATGGCGACTCTTTACCCCATGGGCACCCGCACTAGGCATGCTAGCCAATCTATACTTTCTATTCGCTATGCAAGAAACCAGTAAGCGATATCGCTTTATCGGCATAGTTGGCAGCCTAATTATGGTATTAATGTCGCAATCACGATTGGCACTGGTTTGCTATTTAGCCTTGGCAGGCTTCTTTATGTTCTTACGTTATGCCAAACAGCCTTGGTTGTATCTAGTATTGAGCCCTATCATGCTGATAGCAGGCTTTGCGGGCAGTTGGCTCTTAGAGCGTTTTAATGCCACAGTCACCGCTTTTAAAGCGGCTCGAGCGGGCTCAACCCGAGTCAGACAAGCGCTTGGAGATATCGCCATTGAACGTTGGCAAAATGAAGCCCCCATCTGGGGCCATGGTATTGTCGAGCGAGGGCCGCATATGGTGGAGTATATGCCGATAGGCTCTCACCACTCATGGTATGGCTTATTATTTGTTAAAGGAATAGTCGGCGCTATGGCTCTGGCGCTACCTATGTTGATTAGCTTAGTCACGCTCCTGCCCAGCCTACTCAAAGACAGACTCGTGGCAACCGGCGTAGCCATTATCGTCATCTTATTTCTCTACACCTTTGGCGAAAACCTTGAGATATTAGCCTACTTATTTTGGCCGGGATTGATTATTCTCGGTGCTGCCCACAAAAGGCAATTACAACTGAGTCGCAATTAAAACATCTATTGTAATAGCGCAATCAACTCTTCAGCACTACCCTGCCAAATATTTTGCTTATCGCTAGCAAACAGGCTATCGGCAAGGCTCTGCTTATGTTGCTGCATATGTTGAATTTTCTCTTCAACCGTTCCTTGAGTGATCAATTTATACACAAACACAGGCTTATTCTGACCGATACGATAGGCTCTATCGGTTGCCTGCCTTTCGATTGCAGGGTTCCACCAAGGATCATAATGAATCACAGTATCCGCAGTGGTCAGATTCAAGCCAGTACCACCAGCCTTAAGGCTAATTAAAAATACTGGCACTTCCCCCTCTTGAAAGGCATCGATTTGCTGCTGACGGTTTTGTGTCTGCCCTGTCAGCAAGCTATAACGTAAACCTAATTCAAGGAGCTGAGACTCAATTAAAGCAAGCATGCTAGTGAACTGACTAAAGATAATGACTCGGCGACCTTCTGCTACCATTTCAGGCAGATTGTCCTTAAGCCAATCTAGCTTAGCATTAGACTCAACACTTTCAGCTTGCTCCAACTTTACCAACCTAGCATCACAACATGACTGCCTAAGCTTTAGCAGCGCATCAAGAAACTCAATTTGACTATTCGCCACGCCTTTCTTGGCAAAAATAGCCCGCAAGCGCTGCTCCATAGTTAAACGAATGCTCTCATAGAGGTTACGTTGATCTTTCTCTAGCTCAAGCACCTGATTCATCTCGGTCTTTGGCGGCAACTCTGAAGCAACCTGCTCTTTAGTCCGCCTTAAAATAAAGGGAGCTATCTTCTCTCTAAGGGCCTTCGCCGCCTGTGTGTCGCCCTGTTTTTCTATCGGCGTTCGATAGGTTTGAGTAAAAAATTTATGTTGCCCTAGCAAGCCGGGTAAACAGAAATCCATCAGAGATTTAAGCTCACCTAAATGATTCTCCAGCGGCGTACCAGAAAGGCACAGCTTAAAATCAGCATTAAGTTCATTCACTACCAGGGTCACTTTGGCCTGAGTATTTTTTATTAGCTGAGCCTCATCTAAAATCAGATGATCAAACGCTTTCTCAATATAATATTGCTGATCTCTAACAATTAGCGGGTAAGTCGTGACAACAATATCCGACTGTTCCATCGCCTCAAGGACTTGAGCCCGTTTACTGCCATGGCTCACCACGAGCTTTAACGAAGGCGCAAACTTTGTCGCCTCATTGAGCCAGTTCCCCACTAAACTGGTAGGACAGACAATTAAACTGCCTTTCTCAAGTCGGCCTTGCTGCTTTTCATGCAACAGAAAAGCTAAGGTTTGAATGGTTTTGCCAAGTCCCATATCATCGGCCAAAATTCCGCCGAGTCGGTATTGACGTAAAAAGCAGAGCCAGTTTAAACCTTGCGCCTGATAGGGACGCAATGTCGCCTGTAGCGTCTTAGGAACTTCCACCTTCGCAATACCATCGAAATTAGCTAACTGCTCGGCAAGATGCGCCGCTCGTTTGGCGTTCGCTAAGCTCATCTCACTTAAGGGCAGCTCATTGAGTAATTGCGTTCGAGATGGCGGCAACTTGAGCTGTTCTTGGGATTCTAGCGCGCCCACTTGCTGAGATTGAAACACTTCTTGAATCGTGTTGACTAGGGGCTGAATTTGCTGAGCCGACACCACAATCTGCCTACCATCTGGGCCATCCAAGATCAGCTTTTGTGCATCCCCCAGCTCCCCATAACGCTGGAACCAAGCGATCACCAATGGCAACATTGGCACACGCTGGCCATCGATATCTGCCTGCAAAGAAAGGGAAAACCAACCGTCTTCATTATCATCGAGCAAAATATCAATATCAGACTCGACATAGTTAAGATCAAAGTCCTTCGCAATATTAATCTGCCAACCTTGAGCCTCAAGTTGCGGCTTATGCCGCTCAATAAAATCAAGCCAAGCATCGAGCCTCATAGGCAATTCACCTAAACTGCGATAGGGACTTTTTAGCTGAGCTGGCGATAGACGAAGGCCGGGATCATACTCGACTAAATTCAACTCAATAAGCTGTTCAATGAGGGATTGTTCAGCCTCTAAATCACGGCTTATTTGATAGCGGGTTGCTCCCTTCTTAACAATAGTAATCGCCTCTTTGCCCATAGCCTCATTGAGTTTGCAGCTACCATAGCCAAATTCGAGCTTCGCTACGGGCTGGGCAAGAGTTTGACTCCCAAGCGCCTTTGCCATAGTCAAGGTTAACAGAGGAGCACAGGCTTTTTTGACCTGCACTAGCTTAGTGTCTAAGGGTAGCGGCACCTGTGCAACCGGAAAATGCTGCATTAATTTTTGATTCACCGCAGGAAGGCTAGCCTCAGGGATCGGCGGCATCTGTGCCAATAGTTTTAGCTGTTCACCACTTAGCTCAGTATCCAACTTACCGACCTTCAAATAATCGAGGGAAATAAAGCTTGGGGGCTGAGTATAGATAGGCAGAATATTATTCCAACCTTTAACGCCGATATTGAGCTTTTTGCCCCCTTTAAACATCTGCCACTCAAGTTGCAGCTGCACTGCGTCATCGACAAGCGTCAAAGGAATGCGATTCTCTTCCCAAAAGCAGCGCCCCGTTGCCAGCATTTTGCTTAAGGCTAAGTGGCCAATATCTTGAACTAGCTCGCCAAACCTATCTTGCAGGTTATCTCGGCGACTAAGCAGTTGAATGATGATCTTATCTTCACCTCGAATCCACTGCGGCATATGGTATCTAAAATCACTCACAGCGATCTTAGTTCCTTTTAAATAATCCCCTTTCTTGCCCATTTTGCTACGTCTGAGATTGGCATTAATGCCATTCTCACCTTCTTGTAGCACATAGATAACTTCATCATTGTCGATTACATCGGCTTCATCATCGACGTTCGTATCTAGCTCATCAAACCTACCAAGCCACTGCTTCACCTGAGCACTGGCTTGCTTATGGGCTAAATCTTCATCGGGTACCAAGGGTTGGTTGGGCAATCCCAATAGTACTGCTGCTGCATGCTTACAATTACGGGCAATTGTACAGCTACAGTGGCAGGTTAGCCTTAAACCTTGAGTATCTTCAAATAGTTTAATTTTGGTGTCGTATTGCTTATTCCACGATCCCAACACCTTAGCCTGTAACTCGCGCCCACGACTGACACTAGTGACCTTAAGCACTCTACTTTTATCTAGGTATTCCTTACCTTGGGTCAAAGTGACACGATCGAATAGTCGCTTTACTTCTTTAGAAACATGAGAAAATGACAGTGTTGCAGGCAAGGACATAATAAAAAATAGCTTCATCAAAAAAAGGCTAATCGTCCATGCTAATAAAGCCCGCCTACAAACTCAATTTATTTGTGGCAAACAGTGAAGTAAATTCACGGATATTTCATGGTTTATGCAAAACACCAGCAACTTAAAAGCGATATTCGAGACTAATCTGCATTGCAAAATGCAATTAAGGGTTAGACAAGTAATAAGCACCACACACAAAATTAAATCAATTTCCCATCTATTCAGCAACTTAAAAGACATGCAACTGTTGGCATAAAAACTGATATTCAAAGTCATATCCTTTTAAAACCCGAGGAGTCTCTGATGAAACAGGCCATCACTGATTTTGTTTATCAATTCATCAATCGACGCTTTGGCGTGACACTTGGGCAAGCTAGTGGCTCAGCAGCTGAGCAGCCGCTTAGTTCAAACAAACATGTCAGCAACTCCTTGGTACAGAGCTTATTTTGGCTTGGCTCAGCTCAGGTGCTTGGTCGCTTAGTCAGGCTTATCTCAAGCATTATCATAGCTAGACTGCTAATTCCTGAGGCCTTTGGCCAAATCGCAATTATTTTGACCTGCTTTGAGCTTCTGTGTACGCCAACCAGAAGAATTACCAGTGCCGCCTTAATAAAAATGAACGACAACGAGTTTACCAAGCATCTTGCCAATGCCAATTGGGTCAACTGGATTAGCTGCACTCTCGCCTTTGTCCTAATGGCACTACTCAGCTTTCCTCTTGCCTATTACCACAACCAAACAGAGTTGATACTTCCTATGCTGGTGATGGCCGCAAGCTTTCTTCTTCTGCCACTAGGTATGCAATACGCCACACTAAATCTAAGAGCAAATAAAATGCGTATTGTTGGTCGAGCCACACTTTACCAAACACTTTTTGACGGCGTGCTTTGTGCTAGCTTCGCCTTACTTGGAATGGGTATTTGGGCCATCATATTAGCCAAGGTACTAGTGATCTTTGTCTGGATAGCCATTCATCGTAAAGACAACCCCTTACCCGAGCACAAGCAGTACAAGGCAAGCCTTGCGCAAGCTCGCTCCCTTGCTCAATTTGGTATTCATGTTGGGCTTAGCGATACCAGTGTCGCTCTCAGACAAAATATCGATTATTTACTTATCGGTTACTTTTTGGGAATAGAAGCCCTAGGGGTATATTTTTTCGCAGCGAATGCCAGTCTAGGGATCAGCCTAGGTATCGCCCAAAGTTTTGGAACGGCGCTCTACTCTCACCTTTGCCAGCACACTCAACTTTGTGAACAACAGGTGTCGCTACTGGATAAATACCGCAGTTCTATCACTATCATCATGGCGGTCACCATACCTATCATCCTTCTACAAGCTAGCTTAGCACCACTTTATGTGCCTTGGGTCTATGGCAAAGCTTGGTTAGATGCTGGAGCCATTCCAATCTTTATATTGCTTTGTGTTAGTGGCTTAGTGCGCCCCTTAGGGGAAGCTGCCAGTCAATTGCTTCTTTCAATAGGTCTTAGCCGTCTTAACCTTTACTGCAATCTAGGCCTTATTGGCCTGCTATCTCTGTCCGTTAGCAGCGCTAGTCACTGGGGGCTGGAAGCCGTTTCGGCAGCGGTCTTGATTGTCTATAGCCTCACCATGCCAAGCTTTGCCCTGTTTGCCTACTTCAAGGCAAGTAGAAAAACCAGTTCCGACTCAGCCGAGCAAATACAGAGTATCAATACAGGGTAAAACTCATTCTTTAGAAATGATTTGAACACTCGAGACCTGATTTCCAATCAAACAGTCTACTTACACTGCATAAAGCGGCTCGGTAAGCATGACTAAGGAGAAGATTATGACTATTGCAATCAACCACAAGATCTCAAATCAAGACAGCTCATCGGCCTCGCTACATAATACTTGTCCTAAAGTGAGCGTCGTTATGCCTGTCTATAACGTAGCTGCCTTCGTCAAAGATGCCATTAAGTCCGTACTGGCCCAAAGCTTTGACAATTTTGAACTATTAATCATCAATGACTGCTCCACAGACAATAGCCGAGCACTATGTCAGCAATTTAGCGATTTGAGAGTGCGTATCATAGATCATGAGCAAAATAAGGGACTGGCAGCGGCAAGAAACACAGGTATACGCCATGCCATTGGACAATATGTCGCCTTTATTGATTCTGACGATCTGTGGCACATAAATAAACTCAAACGCCATGTTGACCATCTAGATAGCAAGCCCAATGTCGGCATTAGCTTTTCCCGTTCAAGTTTTATCAGCTACCAAGGCGACCCCATCGATTTCTATCAAATGCCTCAGCTAACTGATATCTGTGCCGCGCATCTGCTATGTCGAAACCCTGTAGGCAACGGCAGTGCCCCCGTAATTAGAAGAGCCGCTCTTAACAGTATTCGCTTTCAGCCCAAAGATCATGAAGAGCCCTACTCCTGCTATTTTGACGAACATTTCAGACAATCAGAGGATATCGAATGCTGGTTTAGACTCGTTGCCACCAGCCAATGGCAAATAGAAGGACTACCTGAGCCTCTAACCTACTACAGACTCAATCATGGCGGCTTATCCTCTAATCTTGCTAAACAGCTCGCCTCTTGGGAGCAAATGATTAACAAAGCGCGAGGTTACGCGCCAGAACTGTTACGCGAGCATGAGCGCAGTGCAAGAGCCTATCAACTCAGGTATCTCGCAAGACAAGCTATTAGGCTTGGTGATGGCAAAGTTGCCGTGAGCTACTGTCACAATGCGTTAAAAACCTCACCTACAATTCTATTCAATGAAACAGGAAGAACCTTAACCACAATAATCGCAGCTTACCTGCTGGCTTTATTACCAAAACGTTTCTACCTGCTTTGTGAATTTGCAGGTCAAGGCGTGCTAAGCCAGCTTCAAAAATGGAAAATCAGCCGCGATGGCGTAGATAGCGCCATGCTTAAGCAGGATTAGTCGTAATATCTAAACAGAATGAGCATTTGCAGCGCGCGTTGCAAACTGCAAATGCTTAACTCCTCCTTCATCAAAACATTCTTCACACCAACAAGAACCAGAAAAATAAAAGCTATAAAACAGAAACTTAATAGCAAATCAAACTCTTGGCATTGTATGTGCTAATTCAAGATATCGGTCGCTATCTTCATTTACTCACTATGACCAGCAGCGACTTAACAGCAACAGGTTTAAGTCAGAAAGATTAAGGAGTCGACAATGAAACACTTCAAACAAGACAAACTTAATATTTGGGTTAAAGCTATCGACCTTATTATTGGTGGCTTGTGCCTCGCCATTCTATCGCCTGCCATGCTAGCCATATTCTGCTATCGCTGCGTTTGCAAAAGCCAAGCGATTGAAAAGGTCTTCATCTATAGCACTGAAAATCGAATCATAACTCTTTACCAGTTTCATCACGAATCTAGCCTTGGTTTAAGCCCACGTCTTATCAACCTGTTAAAAGGCGATATCGGCATTTTAGGTGCGCCACTGCATTTCAGTATAGAACCGGCGCCTAACCTTAAAATCAAACCAGGCCTTCTCTCACTTGAAGATCAACTTGATGCCTTAGGAATCACGGCCGCTGCACCAAATGTCGCTAAATCAAGTGCCACCAAATCAAAGCAGCAGCCTGATGTGCTATATCAAACAATGGCATCGCCAAAACACTATCTGAAATCCCTAATCAAGGCTCTATTGGTTAAAGTCATTACATTAAATTGCATGCGAAAAGCCACGCCAGAAACTGTACCTTTATTCAAGCTCGATATTCACAACGTCACAATGAACCAGCTAGTTGACCAAATAGCGCAGCAAATCAATGAGCACCCAAATAATAGGCTTGCACCATTGCAATATGCCTTTATCAACGCAGATTGCATCAATCAGACATATAACAACCAGGACTATTTTCACACGCTCAAGCAGTGTGATTATATTTTGGGTGATGGTACAGGAGTCCGTATCGCGGCGCAGTGGCTTGGCTATAGATTAAAAGCAAATCTAAATGGTACAGACCTATTTCCTCAATTGTGCGAGCGCCTAGGTCAGCTAAAACAAGGGATTTTTTTACTTGGTGGCCAAATTGGCGTAGCCGAGCAAGCCGCCAATAATATGCAGAAGCGCTATCCAGAACTTGTAGTTTCAGGTACCCATGACGGCTTTTTCAATGAAGCTCAAACCGAGCAAGTGATTAAGCAGATCAATAACTCTGGCGCAAAGGTATTACTTGTTGCTATGGGAGCCCCCAAGCAAGAACAATGGCTAGCAAAGCATAAACATAAGCTCAATGTCGCTATCACCTTAGGTGTTGGCGGGTTATTTGATTTTTACTCTTACAGAATAAGTCGTGCGCCTTTATGGTTACGCCAAATTGGTATGGAATGGATTTGGCGCCTAATTCAAGAGCCTAAACGCATGTGGCGCCGCTATATTATTGGCAACCCTCTGTTTGTCTATCGCAGCTTAACTCAGGCCATTGCTCAGCAGTTAAGGGGCAACACCGCACCAACGAGCAAGCCAGTATTTCAGCATCACCTATTAGCAGATACCACAAGTCATAATCGCTTTAATGTCTGGATACAAAGCTGCAAACCTATCATTAAGCGCATTGCTAAACGCAGTCTAGATATCTGTCTGTCGGCAACCTTGCTGCTACTACTTATGCCATTTTTACTGCTAGTTGCACTGGTCATTCGCCTTGAGTCACCGGGAGCGGTCCTCTATAGCCAACAAAGAGCAGGCAAAAACAACCAAGCCTTTACCATGTGGAAGTTCCGCTCCATGTATACCGATGCAGAAGCAAGGCTTGAGCAACTCAAACAACAAAATGAGATGCAAGGTGGCGTGCTGTTTAAGATGAAACAAGATCCGAGAATCACCAAGGTGGGTAAGTTCATTCGCAAAGCATCCATTGATGAATTACCCCAGCTCTGGAATGTGCTCAAAGGTGAAATGTCTTTGGTTGGCCCAAGACCTGCGCTGCTGACCGAAGTGGAGCAATATCGACTTAAAGATCGTCGCAGACTTAAGGTCAAACCTGGCATCACCTGTATTTGGCAAGTATCGGGACGCTCAGATATTCCCTTCGACAGGCAGGTAGAACTCGATGTGGACTATATCTACCAGCAATCACTGACTGCAGATATCTATTTATTGGTAAAGACAATACCCGCGGTACTACTCGCCCGTGGCGCTTACTAATCCACCTAACAAGCTCTGAGTGCAGCTAACTAACTTTGTAAAACAGGAGAGCCATTATGCAAGCCATCGTTTTTGCAAACCGCCAAGGACAAGAGTTATCTCCACTAAATCAGGAATACTGCCCAGCACTATTGCCCATTGGCAATAAAGCATTGGTTGAGTACACCATTGAAGATCTTGCTAATGCGGGTATAAGCCAAATCAAACTCGTGATATCGACAGGCTCCCACCAAATCAGTCAACATCTGGGTGATGGCAGCAAGTGGGGAGTAAAACTGAGTTACTTCCTCAGTGGGATTGAAGAGAAAGTGGAGCAGGTTTTACAGAGGCTGGCCCTAGAATCAGATGAAGTGCTATTGATTCGTGGCGATATATTGAGAAGCCCATGCGTGAAAAGCTTTATTGAATATGCTTCAAAAATACCCGCTCAGTTTACGCAAGCGAACTTTAATGAACACAGTGCCGGGATCCAACTTCATCAATTGCGCGCGCCAAAGCACAATGCAAAGCGCAAACTGATAATTCATAAGCAAGCGCGCATACTTGACTGGCCAATGATGCCTGCTTGCCCAACGAAATCAAATGTCACTCAAGTGTTACATGGCGATTGCTATCGACTCGATAACCTAGAATCTTACTTGGCGGCTAATCTAGCATTGGCCAAGGGCAATATTCTTGGGCTCAAACCCAATGGGCGCAGCCACGAAAGTTACCACTCACTTTATGTCGAACGGCACGTAGAGCTTGCAGCCTCTGACAAGCTAAACGCCCATGGCTTGATTGGTCAACGCAGTAAGCTAGCGAGTGATATCTCTTTAAAAGACAGTCTCGTTATCGGTGATAACTGTTTTATTAGCCAGCAATGTGAAATCCGCAATAGCGTCATTCTTAGCAACAGCTTCATTGGCAAGAGGTTGTTACTCAGTAACTGCATCGTTAGTAAGAACTTACTTATCAACCTTACCAATAACAGTGTGTCCTATCTTAACGATCAGCAGTTACTAGGCAACACAAGAGACTTTAGCGCTGATATAGCAATAAAGAATACCAACGAATACAGAGGAAACGTATTCACTAAGTTATTCGCCCTATTTGCTTATCTGGCCACCTTGCCTATTCATATCGCAGCCCTATTATTCATAGCGCTAAAAGCTCGACTGCAGCCAGGTAGCAACAAGGCAGAGAAAGAAGTCGTACCTCACTCTGCCATTTATCAGACGATTGCTATTTGTACCAACCAAGGGCAAGTCATAGATACAAAAATGTTAAATACAGAGCAGCCTCTTATTGCTAGGTTGCCACTACTAAAACATGTCATAAAAGGTGAACTAGCTCTATTTGGCTTGAATCCTGAGCCCGCCACAAAGTCACCATCCATCACCCACATCCAAGCCGACACCAGAATGGCCCCCTTAGGATTATTGGGCCCCGTTCAATTGTTACTAGACAAATCGGCACCTGCCGAGGAGAAGTGGTTGGTTGATACGGAATTTGCCAAGGATATGAGTTATTTAAGCCTAAGCAAACTCCTGCTTAAAACCCTTATGCCTAAAGCACAAGGACAGAATGTGGAGGCTGCGCAAACACTTAACACCAAAGAGATAAATCTTGCAGCCCCACCAAGCAATTTAGTGGAGTCAAAACTAAAGCATTAACAGCGACTTATGCATTTAACCGCCATCATTTTAGTCGGTATTAGCAATATAGCGTAAGCCTTGTAGATACCAGCAAATGAGTGCAGTGAGGAGAAACATTATGAAAACCATCATTACCTATGGCACTTTCGATCTGTTTCATTTTGGTCACGTTCGCTTACTTAAACGCCTTAGCGAACTTGGCGATAGGTTGATCGTTGGCATCTCAACCGACGAATTTAATGCAAGAAAAGGGAAATTTGCCTTCTTCAGCTATCAACAAAGGGCAGAGATTGTTGCCTCTTGTCGCTACGTCACTCACGTATTTCCCGAGCATAACTGGGATCAGAAGCCTAAAGACATCATAAAGCACGGCGCAGATATTTTTGCCATGGGCGATGACTGGCAGGGGAAATTTGACGACCTAAGCCGCTTGTGTGACGTGATTTATTTAAGAAGAACCCAAGATATCTCGACAACAGAAATCAAATCTAATCTCGCTCAAGAGCTTTATCTGCCACAAAAGTGAGGCAAGCATAATGAAACAGTTATGGACCATTACCAAATGCCTAATAGGCCAATGTCTTTACTTAGCTTCTGGCGTAATCTCTTTCATTTTAGTAAGGGACAACAATAAAGTGGTATTTGGCTGTTACAAGAATAAGTTTAGCGACAATGCTAAGTACTTGTATCTACACTGGCATAAGACTCAATTTAAACGTGTGATTTGGATAAGTGGTGATCCAAAGGTTATCGCTAAACTAAAGCAGCAACAGATGGAAGCTTATCCTCGTTGGTCGATTCAAGGCATTTGGCATAGTCTCACCGCGAAGTACTTTTGCTATACTAGTTATATTGGTGATGTTAATCAGCATCTTGCCATGGGTGCCTTTAAAATAAATCTATGGCATGGCTCGCCAATGAAGAAAATAGAGTTCGATATCGATACTGGGCCACTCACTAAGGTTTACCAGCAGATAGAGGCGGGAAATGGAGTAGAATCATACCTAGCAGGACAAGCCTGCAACGTCTGGCGAAAAATTAGATATCACCAGGAGTATATCAAGCCTGATCTTATGCTAAGCCCGAGTCCATTAATCGATAAACTGTTTTGCAGCGCATTTAGATTAAACAAGGAAACTCTTCTAAGGACTGGCTTCCCAAGAACGGACTACTATCGACTTTACTCTGACATGAGCGCCAACCATGTGTTTGATAACCAAGGCCATAAACACGAGTTTCATCATTACGACAAACTCGTACTCTATGCGCCAAGCTGGCGTGATTACCTTTTAGATGAAAATAGCCAGCAGCGAAGCAGTAAACTAGGAGCTAACCCATATCAAGCAGCCATAGACTGGCAAGCTATGTCTAATACCTTGGTCAAAGCAAACAGTTTACTTCTAGTGAGATTTCACCCAAATGAAGCTCACCTAGGAGAATCTATCAAAGATTACCCCAATATTATTGATATCAGCGCTCGAGATGACGTCTACGACCTGCTACACGCTATCAATCTTTTGATAACTGACTATTCGTCGCTATTTATCGATATATTGCCACTCAATGCTGAGATAGCCTTTTTCCAATTTGATCACTATCAGTATCAACGTGACTGTAGAGGTCAATATGATGACTACAAAGCAATTAACTTTCCTATTAAGACGTTATATGAACAAGAAGCACTTCTCACTTATATCGCAGCACCTAGCGTATCGAGACAAGCAATAAAAAATAAGTATCAAAATATGAGTAATCTATTTTGGCAATTAGGATTACCAAGTAGTTTTACTGCAATAAGCAAGGCTATCTCGGCGGTAGAGAACAAAACTTCTATAGCATTAAAACCAAAAAACCGCGTAGATGGTTAATCTACACGGTTTTTTAAAATCCTTAAATTTCAGCAGTTATGCATCACGTACTGCTTGAGCAATAAATTCTGCTTGCGACTGTGTCATCTCTGCATCAACAGCTTCAACCATCACTCGAATCAATGGCTCAGTGCCTGATTTTCTCAACAAGACTCGACCTGATTTACCTAGAGTCGCTTCGGCCTGTGCAACCGCTTCTTGTACCTTATGGCTTGACATAATTTGCTCGGCATCACCTTCATCAAGACGCACATTAATAAGCACTTGTGGCAACTTACTCATACCAGATTTGACTTGGGCTAATGACTGACCGGCTTCAACAACTGCTCTGAGAACCTGCAAAGAAGCAACTATGCCATCACCTGTTGTAGCATGCTGAAGACTCAAGATATGACCGGAATTTTCACCACCAAGCTGCCATCCCGTCGCTTTAAGCTGCTCAACAACATAACGGTCTCCTACTTTCGCGCGTAGGAACGGAATATTCATCTGTTCTAACGCCAACTCGAGTCCGAGATTTGACATCAAGGTACCAACTACACCACCTTGCATCTCACCTTTACGTTGCATAGCACTCGCTAGAATGAAAAGGATTTCATCACCATCAACCACTTCACCTTGATGATCGACAAACATAATCCGATCAGCATCACCATCAAGTGCGACACCAAGGTCAGCTTCTTCTGCTAATACTATGGTTTGCAATGCTTTAAGATTGGTTGCACCACATTTATCATTGATGTTAACCCCATCTGGATTGTCATTGATACTAATAACTTCGGCGCCTAGCTCAGCATAAACCTCACGAGCTATGTGGTAGGCCGCACCATTGGCGCTATCTACCACTATTTTGAGCCCAGACAATGACAGATGTTTAGGGAAAGTACCCTTACAAAATTCAATATACCTGCCAGCTGCATCTTCAATACGACGCGCTTTACCCAACTGAGCAGACTCGACACATGTCATACCTTGACCATTGAGTGCTTGGTCAAGCAAAGCTTCGATTTCTAGCTCCTGCTCATCTGTCAGCTTAGTGCCGTCATTAGCAAAAAACTTAATGCCATTATCGTAATAGGCATTGTGCGACGCACTAATGACAACACCCGCATCGGCCCTAAAAGTCGATGCCAAGTATGCAACCGCAGGAGTGGGCATAGGCCCGACAAGTGATACATTGACCCCGGCAGCGGCAAGCCCAGCTTCAATAGCAGACTCCAGCATATAGCCACTAATACGAGTGTCTTTACCTATTAATACTCCTTTGGTACCCGACGAAGCTAATACAGTTCCGGCGGCCCAACCTAACTTCATCGCAAAATCGGGAGTAATAGGGAAAGTTCCCACCTTGCCACGCACCCCATCGGTGCCGAAATACTTTCTTGTCATCATTACATCCAATATAAATAAAATACAAAGGGCCGAATTCATATTAAGAACTCAGCCCATTGACACAACATAGTATCGCAATATCTGATGATTGCGAAATTAAAATTAAGAAACTAGCGGTACAACTTTATCAGCTTTACTCTTGCCCTCTTGAACCTGTTTCCAAACAAGATCACAAATTCCGTCTGTCGGGTTAAAGCCGGTTGGAGCTTCAAGCAGTATTTTACGAATAACATCATGCTGTAGCTCTTCACATGCGCTAGATAACTCACCTATTAGCTGTTCAAATTCGTCCCATGGCAAGAAAGTCTCATTAGCAGTCATAATTCTTTCATGCTCAGTACCAGTAACATCGTCGCCAATCAAGAGTTCTTCATATAGCTTCTCACCAGGTCGTAGTCCACTAAATTTAATTTCGATATCTCCATTGGGGTTACTGCTATTTTTAACTTCATAACCACTTAGGCGAATCATTTTTTCAGCCAAATCTACAATTCTGACAGACTCGCCCATATCAAGTACAAATACATCACCACCTTTCCCCATAGCGCCGGCTTGTATCACTAATTGTGATGCTTCAGGAATCGTCATAAAGAAACGAGTAATGTCAGGATGAGTGACAGTAACTGGGCCACCAGCGGCAATTTGCTTACGGAACAGCGGGACGACAGAGCCAGAAGACCCAAGAACATTGCCAAAACGAACCATACAAAAACGAGTACTGTGCTCTTCTTTCGCGAGGGCCTGCAACGCAAGCTCTGCCATACGTTTTGTCGTCCCCATCACATTGGTTGGTCTTACAGCCTTATCTGTTGAAACCAATACAAAAGTATCTACATTGGTCGCAATGGCAGCTTGTGCTGTATATAGCGTGCCTAAAATATTATTGCGCACCCCTTCGACAACATTATGCTCAACTAAAGGGACATGTTTATAAGCAGCTGCGTGATAAACTGTATTAACTGCAAAGCTTGCCATGACTCTCTCAACCCGCTCTTTATCTTGAATAGAGCCAAGCATAGGGAGAATCTCTATTTTTAAATCAAGCTCCTTAGCTGTTGTAATTAACTCTCTTTCAATGGAATACAACGCAAATTCAGATACTTCAAACAAGACCAGTTTTTTGGGCTGCGACTTTAAAATCTGGCGACAAAGCTCAGAGCCAATTGAGCCACCGGCTCCTGTGACCATAACAACTTTATTTTTAATGTTTAAAGCTAAAAGGTCTTCTCTCGGTGCTACGGAATCCCTACCAAGTAAGTCTTCAATTTCGACTTCTTTTACATCGCTATACTGCTTCTCGCCACTAACAATATCAGCCATTGCTGGAATGGTTAATACTTTCAAAGACAATTGTTCTAGCTCAAAAAGTATCTCTTGGCGGCGGCCACGACTTACACTTGGCATAGCTAATAACACCTTGATGGATTCATGACTTTCGGCAAACTTAGCAATAGCGTTAGGTGAGTGAACCGATACTCCTTGTATTATGGCACCCTGAATCGATTTATCATCATCGACAAACGCAATGGGATGATACTCTTGGCTATGCGCAAGGCTCATTAGTAACTGCCTACCGGAGACACCTGCACCATAAATGATAACTGGCGCACCATTTCGCTTCATTCCAGAGCCCACAGCCGAGCGAATAATCCCCCGTGATCCTCCTATAAAAACAATAGCAAATGCAGCATAAATAAAAGGAACTGTTCTAGGAATATCGATTCCCAGAAAATAAGATAAAGTAACTAAACAAACAGTTGAAAATACGACTCCAATGAAAATAGCTGATAGAGCTTGAAGCCCCATATAGCGCAAAACAGCTCTATATAAACCAAGCTTTATAAATGCCGCAATACTCAATGGCGACATGATAAACACCAAGCCCCAAAGCGCAGGGGCAGCTAGGGATTCAACTGAATCTAATCTAACTACCATTGCAAACCAAAATGCGAGCGTTAAGAAAACGAAGTCAATAAGCACGCTTACAGCTCGCTTATGACTACGTTTCAACGAAAACAAAAACTGCAAAAACTCCATCTTTTGCCCCAATTTATTAATTTGATTCATATTGTGACATTGAGCTCTTCATGAGTAATCAAAAAATTATTATCGCTGCAAAATAGTAAATTAAAAGTTAACTTTGCGGCAAATAAGAGGTTGGTTACACTTCCAACGAAACAATAGTCTTATGATATAATTGACTTTGATGCCTCTAAAAGTACTGTTCGAATAACTTGGCATGTTTTGCTGATTTCATTATCCGACAAACTTGGGTGAACAAGAAACATCAAACTTGTTTCACCTAGTTCCTTAGCATTTTTCAAACGCTCAGTTGGCCGCCAAGGAGTGTTATCAAATGCTTTTTCTAGATAGACTTCTGAACAGCTACCTTGAAAAGCAGGTACTCCTCTAGCTACAATTTCATCGACTATACGATCCCGAGACCAAGTTTCTGCCAAATACTCAGGCCGTATAAATAGGTAATGTTTATATTCAGCATGCTCCATATAGCTAGGAACTTTCACAGTCCTAACAAGATCAATTTCGGAAACGGCTAAATCAATTTTTTTGGCATTATTCCGACGACGTTGTTTCCAGTCCCCCATACGAATTAGCTGAATTCGACCGATAACCGCTTGCATTTCAGTCATCCGCCAATTCGTACCAAAACTTTCATGCAACCAACGAAATCCCGGTGGATGCTGTCGGTGATATATAGCGTCATAACTCTTACCATGATCTTTATAAGACCACATAAAAGACCATAACTCTTTATCGTTTGTAGTAACCATCCCACCTTCACCACCGGTGGTCATAATCTTATCCTGGCAAAACGACCAAGCACCGATATGTCCAATTGAACCAACAGAACGTCCTTTGTACATAGCACCATGAGCCTGAGCACAATCTTCAATGACATAAAAGCCATGTTCTTCGCTGAGCATCATTATTTCATCCATTTCAGCGGGCATTCCTGCTAAGTGGACAACTATAACAGCCTTAGTTTTTGAAGTTAAAACCGACCTTATTGTATCTGCTGTAATATTCTGACTATTTAAATCTACATCTGCAAACACAGGAGCGGCCCCAGAGGTAACGATTGAGGAAGCTGAAGCTAAAAAGGTCCGTGAAGTCGTTATGACTTCGTCGCCTTCACCAATCTTTAACGCTTTGAGCGCCACATCTAATGCTAATGTACCGTTACCTAAAGCAACCGCATATTCAGAGCCAGTCCAAGCAGCAAACTCTTTCTCGAATTCACGTCCCTCATTTCCAGTCCAATAATTCACCTTATTAGACAAAATAACTCGGCTTACAGCATCAGCTTCTTCTTGTGTAAAAGATGGCCATGATGAAAAAAAAGAATTTAACATATTCAATACTCAAAA
This sequence comes from uncultured Shewanella sp., assembly GCA_947503555.1. Lineage (GTDB taxonomy): Bacteria > Pseudomonadota > Gammaproteobacteria > Enterobacterales > Shewanellaceae > Shewanella. The sequence goes on along the minus strand of CANNEE010000016.1, from coordinate 59,343 downwards.
AAACCTTTCTTAGTTTTACGACCTAAAAGATTCGCCCTAACCATTTTTCGCAAAAGAGGATGTGCTCTATATTTAGGGTCCCCTGTCTCATTATGGAGAGTCTCCATAATAGACAGGTTAACGTCATTACCAATTAAATCAGCCAGAGCTAAAGGCCCCATAGGATGATGAGCTCCGAACTTCATAGCCTTATCAATGTCCTCGGCAGTAGCAACTCCTTCTGCAAGGATACTGATAGCTTCATTTATCATAGGTATCAACATCCTATTAACGACGAAGCCTGGTGCCTCATTAACCGTAACAGGCTTTTTACCAAGCTTTTCTGCAAACGCACTAACAGTTTCAATTGTTTCTTCTGAAGTTAAAAGCCCTCGTACAATTTCAACCAACTCCATGATTGGAGCAGGATTAAAAAAGTGCATTCCAACCAAATTCGCGGGGTAGTCCAATAGATTTGCAAATTCAGTTATTGAAAGGGATGAAGTATTTGAAGCTACAATGGTCGAAGACTGAAGATACGGTCTTATAGAGTTAAAAACACTTTTCTTTATCTCGGAGAGCTCAGCCACCGCCTCAATGACGATATCAGCGCCTTCTACAGCCTGAAAAGATGTACTAAGTTTAAGCTTATTTTTATAACTTTCTATAGGAGTTGCTATAGAGTTGAGCTTTATATATCGCTTTATGTGTTTACTACATGCAGAAGAAACGCTATCTAAACGATTTTGTTCACGAGCAATCACTACCAATTGACTCACTGAGTCACTAACAACTAAGGTTTGAGCTATTCCTGAGCCCATTGTACCGCTTCCAATAACAACTACTTTCATAATGGTAAATGATCCTTTAATCGTCTCGCGGGATTCCCTGCAAAAATAACACAATCTGAAATACTCTTCGTGAGAACAGCACCCATCCCAAGCATAGAGCCACGACCTAAGGTAACTCCTTGCCTAATAGAAGCGCCGGTACCAACTTCAACACCAAGCTCCATTGTCACGTTTCCGGAGACAGCAACCATAGGAGCTATGGTGGTGAAACTACTAATGACACAATCATGGCCAATAGTTACATTCAAATTGAAAATACAGTGCGATCCAATTTCTACATCAACTGTAATAATACAGCCAGCACAAACAATAGAACCTTCACCAATACTAACAAACGAAGATATAGCAGCGGTAGGGTGAATTAAAGTTGCAAAGCGAGGAGAACCAAGATGCATCATCTTTTCATATACAGCTTTTCTCGTCCGAGGAGCTCCAATTGCGATAATGAACTCTACATCAGGAAACTTGATCCAGTCGTCAACCCCCCCTATGATTTTTGCATTGGCAACTAACTCTGCATGGGCTTGAATATTGTCATCTAAAACACCCACAACATCATATCCACAATCCCTTGCTAGCCACACAATCTCCTTTGCAAACCCACCTCCACCAACAACTACTAACTTTCTCATTTTTTAGAACCTTTAAACCTAGGCATAGTGGCTTCACCTGCCGCAGAAATACCTTCCTTTATGAAAACTTTTTTTATTGTTAACAATAATATCTTGATATCTAGCATAAAACTTTGATTCTCGACGTACCAAATATCAAGTTCAAATTTGTCTTCCCAGCTAAGAGCGTTACGTCCATTAACTTGAGCCCATCCTGTAATTCCAGGCCTAACATTATGCCTTCGAGCTTGCCTATCGCTATACAAGGGTAAATAGTCAACTAATAAAGGACGAGGGCCTACAAGGCTCATTTCTCCCTTAAGAACATTCCATAACCCTGGAAGCTCATCTAAACTGGAGCTTCTCAATTTTTTACCAAAAGAAGATAACCTCTCACTATCAGGTAACATGTTTCCCTGTTCATCATATGCATCTCGCATTGAGCGAAATTTTAACATTTTAAATAGTTTCCCACCTAACCCCGGCCTAGCCTGATGATATAGCACAGGAGACCCAAGCTTCATTTTGACAAGAAATCCCGTTAGGATGATAAGTGGAAATAATAGAAATAATGCTAACAGTGATACTAAAATATCAAAAAGCCTTTTCATTTATGAGTAACCTCACCAAATAATTCCATAAATTTTTTTACTCCATGCTTTAACGACAATTGACTTTTATAAAATTCTCTTGCATTTACGGCCATTAAGCTTCGTTCTTCAAGACTTAACTGTGTCATTTTCTCAACAGCATCAGCCAGAGATTTAGAGCAGTTCGCTTCGCAACAAATCCCTGCTTTTGCTGCAGATATCAACTCAGAAGCATCACCATTAACTGCCATCACTATCGGTTTCCCTACAGCTAAATAAGCCTGGGTTTTCGAAGGAATTGTAATCGAGAAGAGGTCATCATCGGTGAGATGCACCAATAAAGCATCCGCTGAATTTAAGATGCTTCCAACTTGGTTCATTGGTACTCTCGGAAGAAAAAATACATTATTTAAACAACCATCTTTGACTAATTCCATAGCAGACGATTTAGATACCCCATCACCAATGAATACTATATTGGCTGAAACATTGCGCACCTTTAGCTCACTTGCCGCTCCGACAATGGATGTAATTCCTTGAGCTAAACCTAAGTTTCCAGCAAATACTAAATTGAGGCAGCCATTATTTGGTAACTCAATATCACAAAAAGAAGGATGTTGAAATACTTCCTCATCACACCAATTGTATATAACTTCAACTTTATCTTTTGGAACTCCCTTAGATATCAATCGTTTTTTAAAGCCAGGAGAAAGAACGACTATTTTAGCAGACTTACCGTACACGAAATTACACACTTTATCGACAATATCAAGCACCGTCCTATTATTAACCATGCCTGTTGCGCTTAATGTATCTGGCCATAAATCTTGGATATCAACAACAAACGGAACGCGTTTAAACATACTTAGAAGTACTGCCGCTAAGCTAGTTGTCAATGGAGGATGATAACTGTAAATAACATCTATTCCTCGAGTCTTTAGTAATCCCAGAATTGTAGAGCTTGCAGCAAAAGAAACATAATTTAAAACTCGTTTGAACGCTGAGCCATCGTGATTAGGATAAAGTGGAACTCTATGTACCGTTATTCCATCAATAACTTCTCTTTTATACAGCGATATTTTATAGCCATCATATACTTTTCCTCCTGGATAATTAGGAAACCCTGTAAGAACCTCCACTTCATTTCCTTCATCACGCAGAGCTTTAGCGAACAACAACCCTTTAAAGGTAGGTTCTGGATCAAACCATTGAGTTAGCAGCAATATTTTCATTTATGGTTCTTCATTTTGACTCGTAACAGAAGATAATTTTCTAACTTAATATTCTTTCCACACTACTCGCTTAACGTAGTCTGTGTAAGAATGAATAATACGAACCACCTTGTCAGACACATTTGGCATGCTGTAATCTTCAACTTGACGAAGTAAACGAGTTTCGCCTGTTGGCTGGCTTTCAAGTACCTTCAAACCTTGTATCACACGCTCAACGGCTAGACCAACCATCATTACTGATGCTTCCTCCATACCTTCTGGTCTTTCATGTGCTTCTCGCATATTAAGTGCAGGAAAGTTCATGATTGAAGACTCTTCATTGATAGTACCACTATCAGACAGAACCGCTTTTGCGTTTTTTTGAAGATGGTTGTAATCATGGAAGCCCATTGGCTTAAGTAGCTGGATGTTCTCATGAAATTCTAGCCCTTGAGCCTCAATACGATTTCTCGTACGAGGATGAGTAGAAACTATAAGTGGTAAATCATAGCTTTCAGCGACCGTATTCAGTGTTTCAGCTAACTTAGCCAATTGCTTTGGAGAATCAACATTCTCTTCACGGTGCAAGCTCACTACAAAGTATTCACCTTGGCTCAGCTCCAGTCTTTGAAGAACATCCGAAGCGTCAATCTGAGCCATGTAATGATTCAGAACTTCAAACATAGGGCTGCCCGTCTTGATCACGCGATCAGCGGGTAAACCTTCGGCGAGAAGATAATCACGAGCGATAGTGCTGTATGTTAGATTGATGTCCGAAGTATGATCAACAATACGACGGTTTGTCTCTTCTGGGACACGTTGATCGAAACAACGATTGCCCGCTTCCATATGGAAAATTGGCACTTTACGACGCTTTGCAGGCAGCGCTGAAATGCAAGAGTTAGTATCACCTAGCACCAGCATTGCTTCTGGCTGTACTTGCTCAAGCACTTCATCAACTTTAATAATAACTTGGCCAATAGTTTCTGCTGCATTTTTTCCTGCTGCATTTAGGAAGTAATCTGGCTTGCGAACACCAAGATCATTAAAGAAAACTTCATTTAACTCAAAGTCATAATTTTGACCAGTGTGCACAAGAATATGTTCGCAATGTTCATCAAGCTTAGCAAATACACGGGACAAGCGAATAATTTCAGGGCGAGTGCCAACCACTGACATTACTTTCATCTTTTTCATCATTTTACCTTACAGGGGTTTAGCAATTGTATCAGGTGCTTCTCGGTCGAAAATTTCATTCGCCCATAACATAACGATCAACTCTTCAGAGCCAACATTAGTTACATCGTGTGACCAACCTGGAACCGTCTCAACGATCTCTGGAGTATCACTATCAACGCTTAGCTCATAACGCTCACCAGTGATCACATGCTCAAATTTGAACAAAGCTTGGCCTTTAATCACTAGGAATTTTTCATTCTTAGTATGATGGTAATGACCTCCACGAGTAATACCAGGATGCGCAGTAAAGAAGGAGAATTGACCAGCTTGTTTCGTCTTTAGCATTTCACTGAAGACTCCTCTCTCATCCCCATAACTAGGAATGGTATAACTAAACTGATCAGGCTGCATGTAACTTAAGTAAGTCGAATACAAAGCACGAACTAGGCCAACACCTACATTGTCAATCGTAAGGCTATCGCGACTTCCTTTGAAGCCATTAAGCGTGTCTGCAACATAACCAACGGTTGTTGGGTACTCAGGAGTCACCTTAGTCGAACCGGAAGGCGTATCACCATCTAGCAGAGCCATCAAACACTTGCAAACATCATCGATGTAAATCAACGTGACGGGCGCATTAGCATCATGAATGTTAACCTCTATATCATTGAGAATGTTATGACAAAAGGTTGCTACAAAAGAGTTATAGTTGGGTCGGCACCACTTACCGAATACATTAGGGAAACGGTAAATGAAATAAGGTGAGCCTGTTTCTTGCCCATAAGCTTCAACAACTTTCTCCGCTTGCGCTTTACTGGCACCATACGCATTATCACTAACAGCCTGTGTTGATGAACTAATCATCAAAGGAACTTTACGGCCGCTAACCTTCAATATGGAAACAATATGGGAAGTTAAGTCAGTATTGCCTTCTTTAAATTCTGATTCATTCTTAGGGCGATTCACACCCGCAAGATGGAATACAAAATCCGCACTCTGAAGTGCTTCACTCAGCTCAGTTTCAGAAGTATCAATATCGATTTCAACGATATTATGTGCCCCTTGTTCCCTAAGAAACAATGACAAATTCTTACCGATAAATCCTTTAGCACCAGTAATAACAATATTCATATTATGCGTCCAATTCATATTCGCTGCCCGCACGCATAGCACGAATAAAGGGCAATTTAAGTAGTAACTTTTTCATTCCTTCTACATCAAGACGCTCAGTATTATGTGAGTTGTAATCTTCAAGCTCAGAAATACGGCTATCGCCTTCTTCAACATACTTTCCGTAGTTAAGGTCACGCAGATCTGGTGGGATACGATAATATTCCCCCATATCAATTGAAGATAACATCTCTTCGCGACTTAGCAGTGCTTCATAAAGTTTTTCACCGTGACGAGTACCTATGACATTAATAGCATGTTCATCCTTACCAAGCAGCTCACGAAGTGCTTCAGCAAGCACTTGAATAGTTGCAGCTGGCGCTTTCTGAACAAAAATATCACCATTTGTACCGTGCTCAAATGCATACAGGACTAAATCAACCGCATCCTCTAGGGTCATCATGAAGCGAGTCATGTTTGGATCCGTGATCGTCATCGGTTTACCCGCCTTGATCAGGTCAACAAACAGAGGAATTACAGAGCCGCGAGAAGCCATTACATTACCATAGCGAGTACCACAAATAACCGTTTTATCTGAGTTCACATTACGAGATTTAGCAACCATGACTTTTTCCATCATAGCTTTTGAGATGCCCATTGCATTAATGGGATAAACAGCTTTATCTGTACTCAAGCAAACTACACGTTTCACTTCATTTGCAATTGCAGCTTCCAGTACGTTCTCAGTACCCAAAACGTTCGTTTTAACCGCTTCAATTGGATGAAATTCGCATGAAGGAACTTGCTTTAATGCTGCAGCATGATAAACAAAATCAACACCGCGAGTAGCGGTTAAAATACTATTAAAGTCCCTAACATCACCGATATAAAATTTAAGCTTTGGTGAGTTATACTTCTTGCGCATATCGTCTTGCTTTTTCTCATCACGACTAAATATCCGAATCTCAGATATATCGGTACTCAAAAATCGATCTAACACAGCATTACCAAACGAGCCGGTACCGCCAGTAATTAATAAAACTTTACCCGAAAATGTAGACATAAAAAAACCTTTATTGTGAAATTAAGAGAGGAAGAGATTTTTCTTTATTTCGCCTTCAGGATAGCTAATCAAGACAGCTTTATAAGGCCCTTTGAATACAAAAAAACTACCAGCAGAAACACCGATTATTCCACATAAGTCGACGGCGTCCTTAAAGTGTGATAAATCACCAGCACCGCCGAGAATTGTAATTGGAATCTTAACGGAGCGTCTGAGTTTCTGAGCTGCATCAAGATCAAACCCCTTCATACACCCATCATTATCAATTGAGTTTAATACTATTTCTCCAGCACCTAACTTCTCAAAGATCTTAGCCATTTCAAATGGATTTTCTTTAGTATTCACAGTTCCGTTATGCGTATATACGTCATACCCTAAACCGAACATCTTCTTTTTTACATCTAACACAACTACTACGCTTTGAGAGCCAATCTCGTCAGCAATATCTTTTATTAAATTAGGGTTATTTATAGCGGCAGCACTAATGGCAACCTTCTCTACGCCAAGTGAAATAATATGCTTTGCTTGTTCAGCCGTTGTTATACCACCACCATAACATAAAGGCATTCTGCACTCTGCCGCTAAACGTTTAATAGCCTTAAAATCGGGTTCGATTCCATTACGAGTTGCGTCTATATCTAACACAACCAACTCATCAGCTTCCTTTTCATTGAAGATTTTAACTGCATTTATAGGGTCACCGACATACTTGGCCCCTTTAAACTTTACTGTTTTAACCAGACCTTTATCTTGAATAAGTAAGCAAGGAATAACTCTAGGTCGAAGCATTCTACATCTCCGCAAAATTTTTCAGTAAAGCAACACCACAATGGTGGCTTTTTTCAGGATGAAACTGGACCCCGTAAACGTTTCCTTCATTTACAGCACAAGCAAAATTAACATTATATTGACTAGTTGCCGAAATATTTCGTTCATCATCGCATTGATAAAAAAATGAATGCAGAAAATAAAAGCTAGGCAACTCTTCCATTCCTTTAAATAGTATCGGATTAGCCTTGGGCGTTACATCATTCCACCCCATATGCGGCACAGCAATATTCTCAAAACCTTCTACTTCACTAAAAGACTTGACTTGACCAGGAACCCAACCTAAGCCAGGTAAACTCCCTTCATCACTAGATGAGGCTAATATTTGCATTCCTACGCATATACCCAAAACAGGCACTTTATCAACTAAGACTAAGTGGTCTAAGACGTCTCTCATGCCTGAATTATTTAACTTCTCAATTGCATGATCAAACGCACCAACTCCGGGTAGAATAATTTTACTAGCCCCCTTCAACTCATTAGCGTTACGAGCGACTTCTACTGCAATATGTAAGCGCCTGTATACGTTGACAAAAGCTTGTATATTTCCAAGGCCATAATCGACTATCTTAATCATCTAAATAACCTTCTCTCAAGCCCAAGGAAGCTCATAACTCTTGCACCGATTCCGATTAGAAAACGTTTATTTTTATAATCAAATGCAGTCTTGTTCTTTCCATTGAAGATAGCTTCTAATTCTTCAACTGTAAGATCTAATTTGTGAGCAACATACTCAAACTCATTTTTTAAGAACTCTTCATCTAACTCTGGATTAGAAATACGTTCAAGTGCTTGCTCACGCGTCATTTGCCCAGTCATAATCAAACTTGAAAAATGTGCACGTCGTTTTTCATAACCAAACTTACGAGGCATCCAATAGTCTTCATAAAAACGAGTAAACCTTGACTCATGATGTTTATGCTTAAATTTTTTCCAACCAAACAGTTTCTCCAATGTATCTTCAGCATCGGTTTTTTTGTATGGGACTAAATTTAGAGGCTTGACAACTTCCATACCATATATGTACTTATAAATAATCTTATAAGATAAAATATCAACTACAGGAAAAGACTTTAACTCTCGTTGTCCAAACTGCTTGTTAATGTCATTTAATAAAATAGCATCAATCCCTGGGTATGCGCCCCACTCTTCAGGTTCACGACAGCACTCTGTTGAGTAATTTGCACCAGTCAACACATATTTGATTTTGTGAGAGCGAGCAAACTTATATAGCGCAGAGAAAAAAGCGGTATCCTGAGGAAAATCTTGATCTGGTATCTGGGATTTCAAGAATGCCACCTGTAGGCTCTTCATTTCCTCCCAATTAATAACCTCTGTATATAAGTCAAGCCCTAATCCATTCACTAATTTCTCAATGTTACCCACTGCTTGGTCAGTATTCCATCCAGCATCAACATGAAATAATAATGGTCTTAGCCCCATGATCTCTTTGGCGACATATGCTGTATAAGAACTATCTAGTCCACCACTAAGTCCAATAATACAATCAAACTCTTTGCCAACACCTTCCTTTTTTATTTTACTAGCAAGAGCCATTAGCTCTGAGTGCCCCTTTGAGCTCGTATCCCAATTAGGCAAAATACTCTGTTCAAAATTTTGACAATATTCGCAAACTCCATCGGAGTTTAACGACAAATTAGGATCGCTTGAGTCCATTATGCACTTTTTGCAAATTGAATAGTCAGACATAAATAAAGTTAAACCTCTAATCTTTTAGCAAGCATTTTATAATCTAAATGTTGCTTGGCTACGCTCAACGACTTCTCAGACTGAATTTTGACTAAAGAATGGTCATTAGCAATTAATTTGAAAACATCTTCTAAATCTTGTTGTTCCTTGACAAGCCAGCCAGCGTCACCAAGTAGAAACCGATGGGATTTTACATCATCAAGAATAACTGCGCATCTAGCACAGACACTATTTTGCATGGTTGCCGACTGTGAACCTGGCTGGACATAAACATCAGCAGCAGTTAAATAACGTTGAAGCTCTTCTGTAGTCATCCAACCTAAGAACTCAATGCGCCTATCCGAAGCAATCAGAGACATAACTTCCTCTTCAACATCGTCAGGCACCGCCCCGATCACAAAGTACCTGAATGATTTTTCTGACGTTGTCTTAAAGGCATTCAAACTCTCAATAAGTTTTTTCTTGTGATCAAACTTTCCCGACTGAACAAATAAAGTATCTGAGTCAGCAACCGAGTGCTTAGCTCGGATATCAGCGCGAACCTTGTCATATTCAGTATCAGATAAGACGTGACCGCCTAAATGATACATTTCCATTTTTTCATCGTGAATACGATAAACGGAGCGACAAAAATCTCTGACTTCATCACTTAAACAAAAAACCTTATCCAGATACTTTAAAGAACGTTGAATTATTAATTTATAGAAACCTAAATGGAGCACATATTTTGATAAAAAATTTGTAGCACTATTATGCCGATCTTCATGACTATCTGCGAATAGTTTTACCTTTGGGTTTAACTTTTTATACATGGCAACAGTTAACAATTCCCAGCCACATAATCCGTGAAATAAAATCACATCTGGTTTCTCTGATTTAAGAAGACTCATTAATCCAGGGTTTATTCGTAACTTCCTAGCTAAAAGCATCGGGATTTTAGCATAACCCAACCGGATAACCTTAGCCCCTTCTGCTCCAACGTACTCCCCAGGCTTTAAATAAGTAAGCTTTCTATCATCACCAAAGGTTTCTGTGGAGGCGATAACAGTTACTTCGTGGCCATCCTTTACATTCTGTCTTACCAATTCATTTTCCTGATATCCATATCCATCAATATAGAAGCAAGACAAACAGCAATGTACTATTTTCATATAACCTCTCGAGTTTTAACAGAGGTAATTAGCTTTTTAGGATCATCAAAAAATGCTGCGTACTCTGATAACATATCGTCAGACCAATTCCACCACTGTAATTCTAAAAGAGCATCAATTAATTCTCGTTCAAATCGATATCGAATTAGACTAGCCGGATTACCGCCAACTATGGAATACGGTGGAACATCCTTAGTAACAATACTTCCCATGCCGATAACTGCACCATGCCCAATCTTAACTCCGGCTTTAATAAAAGCACCTTCACCAATCCAAACATCATGACCAACGATGGTCTGAATTTGTGGATTATAATCATGCTTGGAAAATTTTGCTTTAACGCTATCTTTATGCGAAAGAAAAACAGGGCTTGTAGAAACGAAATGAACAGGATGACTTGCACCACCGATAGAAACATTGTTCGCTAAAGAACAAAATGCTCCTATCGAAGCATTAATAATATTACAGTTATAACCGCAAAAACTGTGTTTATCAAAACTACTACCAAATACCAACGAACCAGACTCTATCTTTGCAGTGCGATGGATATTGGATGCTTTGACACACTTAAATCGAGCCTTTTTTAAAATTTTTGAAAGATAATACTCCATACATGCCTACTTACAAAGTTATTAGTACCATTTAACAATTACACCAACAAATAATGGCTTTATCCTTTAAAAGCATATAAGCCATACATTTCAGAAAATATTCCATTATCTTTCGCCCTACAGACTCGACTTGACATTAGCCCAAGATAAGACCAAAAACCTAAATATAATTGCTACCGCCCTGCCTTACTTTTCGCAAATACAAACCTATTACAGCTGCAGACAGTATCCAATACTGATTTGCATAAAATAACGAACTGCTAACCAGAACAAAGGTGCTGTATTGAAAATATAGAATAGACACCCAACCTAGATTTGCATCCTTTAACAAAGTGTAAGCAAAATAAGACGTAGAAATGAAAACAAAGAAAAAGCTTAAACCACCAAAAATTCCCAAAGCCATAAAGCTCTCAAGGATAAGATTATGAGGATAAGATGAGAATGGATACCATGCCCCAAGAAAAAAATGCTCCTCAAAAGCTTGAAAGCTATTCGTAGCTAGACTATCTCTACTAGCATCAGAAAAAAAACTACTGGTCAAACGTTTAACCATATAAATGTCTGACTGATACAAAACGGATAATATAATAACAACAACAAATACCCCAACAAACATCAGCAACACTTTCTTCAAACTAATAACAGACATGTTATTGATAAAATATAACAGAGACACCACTAACATTGAAAAAATAGGGCCTCTAGAGCCACTAGCCAACACACACACAAAAGAAACTACGATAGAAACGACCAGAAAAAGCCTTGTGACATTAGTATTTTTGGAATGAAGCAGAGTCCAAATAGAAAGTAACATGGCTGTAAGCCCTAAATGGCCAAGCGCAATAGGGTTTAAAGTATCCGTTTCAATTCTTCCCGCCAATAGAATAGCAAAATCAAACTCTTTTCCAATAGCTAATGCCGTCAGTAACATAGCTGTGACACAAGCCAAGACGACCGTTTTTAAATCAATACTGGCATAGAAATCTTGTTTGACGAATAGAAACGCTAATGAAGGGAGAAAACAAACGCCTATCGAATAGAGTATCATTTCGCCCCAATCAAAAATTAAAGCCTCATTATTAAAAAAGAATTCTAAAAAAAGCCTAGATAAAAACATCATCCAAAAGAAAACCCAAACACTAACGCAAAGACTAAACTTTTTTGGACGCCTCAAGAAAAACATGACTAAAAATAATGAGGACGATAAAATCAGCGCTCTAAAAGGAACACTCAACATCCTATTTTCGACGTCAATCAAAATACTTAGAGCAGCTACAATTGGGTATCCGCACAGTGTTCCAACAAACACTAAAGAAACCATTGCATTTAGCACATACTTAAATTTCAGCACAGAGTGAATACCCAAAGAATTTATTTAATTACCCAATAACATCTCATAAAAATCTAAAAAATTTCTTTGATTAACTGGAGAAATAGTATCCTTAGTAACATCAGTTGACCTCAGGAAGTCCATCTCCCTTTTAATTTTAAGAGCAAGCTCCCGATTATCTTGCCCTAGAATTTCTAATTCAACATACTTCGCCGTATAATAAATCAACAAATACCTAGACAATGTTGCTTCAAACCAAACAACATCATCATTCATACATTTTTTTATTTTCAAATTTGTTGTTTGGTTAGCTACCTTACGAGAGTGTGTGACTATCCCCTCAAGCATATTCACCGATTCACCCAAACCTCTAAAAGTTTCTGACAAACTTCTATTTTCAAAGAGTACAGGGATTGATTGAGTACCTCCAGCAATAAACTGTTTAAAAATTACTATATCTTTCTCATCCAGAGACTCCCCCCAAAAAACGCCCTTAAGCAGATGATACGTTAACGAGTCTTCAGCAAACATCTCTTTTGAGTTATCTATAGCTAAAGAATATCTTTTATATAGCTCTTGCCACTCCTCAGCATAGGAACCATATCGATCGTTAAAATAATGTGTGCTGATTAATGATGAGTTGACGTCAACCGTCGATTCCCAGGTCAATTTACTTAGAAACTGATTTGTTAAACGCCTAGGGCCAGGATTAGATTCAAGCGGATGCATATAAGCAATGAGGCCATCATTCACGTCACCTAATGACTCGTAAGTCTCTTGAAAATTTAAGTGATCAGATAAGCCCACAGCTGCAAATGAACTATAGTTGTAATAATCAACAGTTCCAAACTCAATACCTTCAATGTTAGACCAACGAGAAAGGTGTTGCGTTATCTGTCTATTAGATTCATGCAACTCTAGATCACCATATAAAGGCGAGGACCATGTTCTTTCATTTAAATAAAACAAATGGATATAGCTATTTCTTGCGAAATTATAACTAACTTCATTAATTGGTGCTTTCCAAGTATTAAAGTAAGAAATCCCAGCAAGCGTAACCTGTCTATTAAGCACTCCAGATTCATAGGCTCGCTGAAAGTGCTCGGCAACCCGCTGATAAAACAACATCAGGTTATCAGACTCATTTCCAATCTTTTCAGCTAACTCACTTTGATCAAACAAGTCTTGTCGACTATCAGACGGCCATACATTAACCATATCATGATCAGATAGATCTCCGTCAGTTAGCCGTTGTATCATTGATTCGGCAAAGAAATCTGCAACAGCTTGTTTTCCAAATGCAGGATTAAAGTATGTGCCTGTTTTTGGTATTTTTCTGTATGCCCTTCCATTATATGCAAACCAATCGGGATGCTTTTCGAACAGTCCATCTTTAGAAAACACCTCCTGAATAATGTGATGTCCTCCCCCCCAGCGCTTAAAACCTAGCATTTTTGCATAGTTTCCCTTGCTATGGCCTGCCAAATTTAGTCTGTTTCTTGCCATCCATAACAAATAATCGTCATTTAATGGTTCTTCGTTAAACAACCAAAAGCCTCGATTTAAATTTTTTGGGGATTCAGCAGAGCTCCAAGCTTTTCTCAAAGTCAAATTTTCGGGGTATGTCACCTCAGCTGGGTCGTACCACTTTATACCTAAGTGCTCTAAATATCTAAACGTTCCATATAACAACCCTATACTTGATTTAGCAGTTATTTTTGAGCTGGTTTCATTTGAGACTATTGCATATGATTGCTTTTCTGCTTCACTGGCAATATTACTTGCTGATTCGGTAATATCTAGACTTATCAGATATGCATTGTTCATCGACTGGGGTTTGCCAAACGATACATCAATTTCTTTTGCTTTTAAGTGACTAATCACTTCTTCAACTGCAAATGCTATTCGTATAGCATCTACCTTCTGACTTTCCACCTGCCAATTTATTCTTTCAATATCAGAAATAGCGTCAGAAAGTGTCTTATAAGGCGATATATCACCCTCTACATACACTTTCTTCGAATCATCAGTGTTTGTATCAACTGAACTAGAATCACAGCTCGTTGAAAGAATGCACATGAGAAAGCTCGAGAGCAAAAAAAATATTCTATATGACATAAACTTTACCAGCTAAATAAAATAAAAATAACACCAATCAACAACACCAATTATTACACCTACGCCCAATAATTTAGCGAGAACACTTATGTTTACTCCTAACACTCTTAACACGCAAACTAAGTAAGTAAGATAAAATAAATAACCACTTACAGCATAGGCTTCAATAATGAACTCATTTGCATAGCTACCAACAACGAGAATAGAACTCACCCTTATTACTAAACCTGCAACTTGCAAAATAAATGCTAGCCTTTGGCTGTTGGTAATATTCAATGCCATTGAGATAGGCGAGACAAGAAACTGAATAAAAAACCAAGGAAACAATAATACGATATACTCACCTGCAATAGCCCAATCACTGCCAAACACAATAGGGATAATATAGGGGGCAAGGATTGCAAATAAAAAAATAGGTAGAAAACCGATTTTAACTAAAGATCGTAGTGTACTTAGAGTAAAGTCCGCCAACTGATTATGGCGTAACTTTTCAGGCGCATGGGATAAATATACCTGTCCAACCGCATTACCAAGCAATGATATTGGCGCTCCAAGAATACGAGTTGCTAGTAAAAGATAACCAGCAACCGGCTCTATTGATAAAGCAGCAATAATTAGCAAAGGAATCTCTATTGCAGCGCTGTTTGCAAAAGCCTCAAAGGTTGAATATTTTGGATAGTTTCTATATCTGCCAAATGTTCTCTTTAGACTGTCATATGATATACACTTCGCCTTGTCTATGAGCGCTTGCCCATTGTTTATCGTAAGATTTATAGCTGCAAATAGATTGCTTATTATATTCCCAACAACTAAACCAAATGTAAGAAAACCATAAAGACCCAAAATAATTTGGATCCCCACATAAACGCAAATCTGACTAATTCTATTTTTAGCCAACAATGTAAATTTCTTGCACCTTATCGTCCAATATTGAAAGATACCAAATAAACATATAAACCATACACCTAGCGGCAGCCATTTCAGGAAAGGAAGAAAGCTGTCATCAAAGATATTTTTAAAGTGACTTTCAGGAACTAAAATTGCAATAATAAAAAGCAAAAAGCTAAAGCATGTTGAACTTAATAATGAAAGTGCAAGCAAGTTAATTGCATCATCTTCAGAATCTGGGATTGGAATCGCAATTTCAAATCGAAGACATGACGATACAGATAGAACAGCCAACATTGAAAGAAATATAGCAAATATATCAAATTCTTCAGGGCCATAAATTCTCGTAAGAAATGGCAAAGTTATAATGCCAATGACCTGGGCAGAAGCTGTTCCCCCAACTAAAACAGCTACTGACGATATATACTTGTTCGCGAGAAGCCTTTCCTTTAATTGCACTAAGCTATTTTGCATCTTCGTCATTAAAAACTGAAGTCGACAAATAAGGATGCATTGGTAAGCTTAAAACTTTTTGTGCAAGCATTGAAGCCACAGGAAAATCTTCGTCTGTATAGCCTAAATAGCTAAATGCGGTTTGATTATGCATGCATGTGCTATAGTAAACCATCGTAGGTATGCCTTTTGCGGCGTACTGCTCTCTAACGGCTTCTCTGTCCTCCACAAGTATAGTGTATTGCGCCCAAGAACTTAGGTACCCATTAGGCACCCTAGGAGTAATTATAGAGCTCGGTAACGATTTGCTGTACGAGTTTGCTGCAATATTTCTCTTCTTCAATTCAGCCGGAAACTCTTTGAGCTTTTCCAATAAAATCGCTGCCTGAATGGTATCTAGCCTACTGTTAACACCTATTCGTACGTTATCATACTTATCTTTACCTTTCCCATGAACCCTATATGATCTAAGCAGCTCAGCATACTCATCACTATTAGTAAAAATGGCGCCACCATCGCCATAACAACCTAAGGGTTTCGCAGGGAAAAAACTTGTTGTTGCAATATCTCCAAAGGAGCCGGCTCTCCTCCCATTGATTTCACCACCAAAGCCTTGAGCTGCATCCTCTATCAATTTCAATTTATATCTTTGTGCTAACGCTTCAATTTTAGGGTAGTTAGCCGGCAAGCCAAATAAATCTACAGAAATTACCGCTTTAGGAGTGAGGGTGCCATCCGAAAGTACTTTATTAATTTGACGTTCTAAGTGCAATGGACAAATGTTAAACGTATTCTCATCAGAGTCAACAAACACCGGAGTTGCCCCACAATAAGCGATGACTTCTGCGGAAGCAAAAAATGTGAAAGTAGGGCAGAAGACTGCGTCTCCTGGACCAATATCTAGTGCCATAAGCGATAGTTGTAATGCATCTGTTCCGTTAGCACATGTAACAGCATGCTTTACACCAACGTATTCGGCTAATTTCTCTTCCAGCTCAAAAACTTCAGGACCCATTATATAGGCTCCATGTTCTAAAACTGTATTAATCCTCAAGTCTATGCGTTTTTTTAAATGCTGATACTGCGCGGCCAAATCAATAAAATTAACTTTCACATTTATACCTATATATTATAAACAAGTAGCTCTATGACCATGTAATAATAGTGCCGGCCCAAGAGTAGCCAACCCCAAAACCAACAACCAATATCTTATCACCAGCTTTAAAAATATTATTAGCTACAGCATCAGCAATCCCTAGAGGTATTGTTGATGATACCGTATTACCATAATTCTGATAAGAAGTTAAAAAGCGCTCTTTATCAAATTTACACATTCTCCGCAGCTGCTCGAGCATAAACTTATTAGCCTGATGGAAAACGATATAATCCAGCTCTTCTTTCTTTACATTGGCTTTTTCAAGAATAGCATTAACACTTTCTGGAACTTTTTTTAGAGTGAAGTTAAATATCTCACCGCCATTCATATAAAGATTTTTAGGAGCCCGTCGATTACCACTTCCATCATTTTGTTCGAGAGATGATTCCGACGAAATAGGGAAACGAGAGCCCCCATGAGGAACAATCAAATTCTCGGCACCGCTGCCATCGGTTCCAAATAAAAAGGGGCCTAATAAATCAGTAGCTGACTCCTTCGCAGATATGAGGGTAGCAGCAGCTGCATCACCAAATAAGGTCCTTACACTTTTATCTCCATCTGCAATATATTTACTATATTGCTCTGAAGTTACAAGAATTATGTTCTTAGCCTGCCCTGTTTCTATGAGTCCCTTGGCCAAGCTAAGCCCATATACGAATCCTGAACATCCCAAATTAAAATCCAGAGCCCCGCATGTAGTGGGAAGTCCTAGTTTATGTTGAACAATGCATGCAGTAGTTGGAAGAAGATAATCAGGGCTCTGAGTACAAAGTAAAATAAAATCAATATCTGATTTATCTATATCAAATGACTTGAAAAGCGATTCACATGCTGACACAGCCATATCAGATACAGTTTCACTACCTTTAGCTATATGCCGCGTACTTATACCTGTTTTAGAAAAAATTTTCTCAACGCTCCAGTCAGGGTAATCAAGCGCCAACTCTTCGTTTGTCAATTTACTCTCTGGCAAGTATTTCGATACACCAGCAATATAAGCCTTCATACTAAGCCCCATCCCATTTCAATAAAAAAAGACGAATCAACATCCGTCAATTATTAGTCAATTAGCTCAATAAGATCCTGAACCGTTTCAACGTTACTTACGCGATCCGCTTCTACAACTGTATTAAATTCCGTTTGCACTGAAGAAAGAAATGAAATAACAGCAAACGAATCCCATAGATCCTCTGTTAATACTGTATTAACTGTGACATCATCCATTTCTATAATGTCTTTTACTATCTCTATCACCTTATCTGAAACACTCATAATAACCTCTAGGTATATTTAATTAATTTTTTTTGCTGGGTTTCCAAAAACAGTACATCCGCCTGGTACATCCCTAAGTACTATCGAGCCTAATCCAACAATAACATCATCACCGATGGTTAATCGTTGCTTAATGCATGCACCAGGAGCCACTCTTGTACGTTTACCTATCCTTACGTAGCCGGACAATTCAGCCTTAGCTATTATGTAAGCATCGTTATCAATAAAACAGTCATGTGCAATATGAACTAAGTTATCAATTTTAACGTTATTCATAATAATAGTATCGTCGATAAGCCCTCTAACGATACAAGTACTTGAACCTATTTCTACATTATCACCTAGCCAAACACCACCGAGATCTATCTGTTTAATAGTGTTCTTTCCGGCCTTTATATAGTTATAACCTCCTCCACCGATTGACGAATTTGCTCTTATCAAACAATTGCTGCCTATTCTAGTTCCAGAATGGATCACTACATTATGTTCGATAACAGTACCCTCGCCAATTTCGACATTTGGCTCAATAACGACATTTTTCCCTATTTTTACTGAAGCCGGGAGACTGCATTTAGCATATTCTTGAATAAAGCCTACTCTAGACGCTACAAAGGTTATTATCTCGTTCATAGCCAGCCTTGGATTGTCAACAGTTATGCAGCTGTAGCCTGGTACGATTTCCGTTGTCAATAAGTGCAAATTTTCTTTATTACTGGGTAGCGGCCCCTTAATATAGACTGCAATGCTGTTTTCATTGACATTAGTATTATCGCTAACCGATTCGATCTCAATAGCATCGAGTCCGTCAACATCATTAAAGCAAGGAATATCGATTTCCGATAAGCGCACTTTTCGGTTAAATTTCCTACTCATTATATCACCAGCATAAAGTTATGAAATCTTGTAAAACAATGGGTGTTTATTCATTGAATTATCAACAATATTTTGTGTTCGAATGTTTTCAACCATTGCAATTGCGGCACGATTATCATCGAGGCCATAACCAGCCCCTTTTAGTATCTGATCGTAGCTTTGTGTATGTAAGTCTGTAAAGCCGCCTGAAAACTCTAACTGTTCACCTTCAATGTCGATATTTCTATAGGTTGTTTTTTCACCAACAACTGCGTCATCAGGAAGATTCTTGGAATCTATCGATAAGAACCACTTAACCTTAGCTCGTTTAAACTCTAAATAACCACAAGCCGTTGTTTCACTTCGATAGTGAACTTCATTCTGCAAAACGTCACCAAAGATGAAATGAAGCATATCGTAAAAGTGAACACCTATATTTGTTGCGATACCACCAGACTTTTCCTCTGCACCTTTCCAAGACTTTAAATACCATTTTCCTCTTGATGTCATATAAGTCAATTCAACATCAAAGATCTTATCCTCAGGAGAAGATGCAACTTTTTCTTTAAGTGCAATAATTGAAGGATGTAGGCGTAACTGTAATATGGTATTAACTTTGGCCTTATATTTATCTTCATACTGTTGAAGCACATCAATTTCACCTGAGTTTAATACCAAAGGTTTTTCACAAATCACATCGATTCCGTGCTTCAGAGCAAACTTCATATGAGGCGCATGTAAGTAATTCGGAGAGCAAATTGCCACATAATCTAATCTGTTGCCTTTCAGTAATTCATCTTCCACAAAAGCTTCAAATTGTTCAAATTCGGTAAAAAATTCTGCTTCAGGAAAGTGGCTATCCATAATACCTACTGAATCACTCACATCCATTGCTACCGTGAGCATATTTCCTGTATCTTTTATTGCATTAAGGTGTCGAGGTGCGATATAACCACCAGCTCCGATTAAAGCAAACTTTTTCATTTGACTTTCCTTATAAACGAAGATCGGCATCTTCTAGTGAAAACACATACTTAACATCATATACAACATGATTAGGGCGGCACAACTGCCTGACATTCTCGATACCCATATTTTTAAATTCACTATGGTCCACAGCTAGAATAACAGCATCATAGTGCTCAGGTTCAAGTTTACTAATCAGATTTATGCCATACTCCTCTATAACCTCACTAGGATCAGCCCAAGTATCATATACATCTACAATGATATTAAAGCTTTGTAATTCCTTAACGATATCGATAATTTTTGTATTTCTGACATCAGGGCAATCACCTTTAAAGGTAAAGCCCATAACTAAAACCTTTGCTTCATCTATATGAATTTTTTTACTAGACAAGCGCTTGACCATCTGAGTGGCGACGTATTGGCCCATTCCATCATTGATTCTACGACCCGCAAGTATGACTTCCGGCTGATACCCAACCTCTTTAGCCTTATAAGTGAGATAATATGGGTCAACACTGATACAATGTCCGCCGACTAGGCCTGGTTTAAAGGGAAGGAAATTCCACTTTGTTCCGGCAGCTTTTAATACCTCTTCGGTGTCAATATCTAGCTTATTAAAGATTTTTGCAAACTCATTAATAATTGCAATATTGAGGTCTCTTTGAGTATTTTCAATCACCTTTGCAGCTTCTGCGACTTTAATAGAGGATGCTTTATGAGTACCAGCCGTTACGACCGTTCGATAAACCTCATCCACAAAATCTGCAACTTCAGGGGTAGAGCCAGATGTAATTTTAACGATTGTAGTAAGCCGATTGACTTTATCGCCAGGATTAATTCTTTCAGGACTATAACCAGCAAAAAAGTTTTTATTGAACTCTAAACCAGTTCCTTTTTCAATAATAGGAATACAAACTTCTTCAGTTGCTCCAGGGTACACTGTAGATTCAAACACTACAATATTCCCCTCACTAATAACCTGACATAAAGCATCAGAGGCGTTCTTTAAAGGTGTCAAATCTGGCGCATTATTTTCATCAATAGGTGTTGGAACTGTGACGATATAAAAATTACACTTTTTAATATCTTCCAAGTTTGATGTGTAATCTAACATTACTGCTGATGCTAACTCCTCGGAGTTACATTCTAGCGTAGAGTCCTCCCCACTCTTCAGTTCTGTTACACGCGAGCCATTTATATCAAAACCTACTGTTTTATATTTTTTCCCGAATTCAACAGCAAGAGGAAGGCCCACATAGCCTAAACCAATTATGCCTACTTTCAGTTCTTCTAAATTAAATCCCATTTTTTAATCCTAAAAATATAAACTTATCAATAATATTCTACAAAAGTCTCAAAGAGTATTTTACTTTTCGAAGCTAAAGCCATAAACCAATACTACAATCAGTTTCAAACACTCCTACTTTTTATAAGCAGCAATTTTTATAGTGTGGATTGATGTAAATGATAATATGTGTTTTAAGCCGCTATCAGTCTTTTTTCATAAAGTGCCGTAGTAATATAAACATTCCAGCTAAAATAGCCCCCATAACAAACCCTACAGCGCAAATTAAGGCACGTCGAGGCTTAAACTTTTCTTCTGGTATTACAGCTGGATCAATTGTATTAAAAACATATTCGTTCCGCACTTCAGCGAACATGATTATCTTGGTTTGTTCTTCTATCAATTTATATAATATAGTACGAATGTCTGCGACATTTGTTTGTGATATTGTTGCGTTCAAAAACTCTACACTTTTCTTTGCATCTGTAACATCGCGTTGTTTCATTACTTCGTTGATATCTTCAACTAACCACTCAACCCACTGTTGGGCAATTATAGGGGAAACATGCTCAACCGAAACCTTAACCAATCCACTCTCTTTATCGACGCTCACAGACATAATTTTTTTAAACTTCTTAAAAGCTTCTTGCATCGATGGTTTGGGCTTAAAGGGATACTTTACTTCTCTAACCCAATTACCTTGGTTCTCATCGTAAAGCTCGTTATCATAAATTATCCTATTATCTCTCGAATTCCATTTATCAGCAGCAATGAGATTTGGAAGTAGATCATGTTTCTGAATAAAAGTACTAATAAACTGTCTTGACTTCATTACCTCAACAGCTAACGCTGACTTATCAGACTTGGAACCATCCAAATTGATACCAGCTAAGCTTGCTAAGCCTCCAAACTGACCAGCTAGCGCGGCTAGTCCCCCATTTTTCTCTTCAGACGCAGGCGCTAGTAACGCCTCAGATTTATAGGTATTTGGCTGATAAATAGCATATAAAAATGAACAGGTAGTAAATACAAAGATCGTTCCTATAATTATCCACTTATTTTTCCACATTAAAAAAGCCAGCTCACGAAGATCAAGCTCATCTAATGAAGCCTCTGGATCGTTACAGTTATAATTAATATTTTGATAGGATTTTTTCATAATGTTTTATATAAATAATTACAGCAATCAACTGAACAATAACTTAAACCGAATGAACTTTGTAAAAGTACTGGTATCGTTACTAGAATAAATAACCTTTCAATTAGCAATATCAAATGCCAGCTATTGCTGCAAAAGCAACTCCTGTATTATAAATAATTTGGGTAACTTGACTCCACAGAGTAAGGTTATCTTTATATTCTGTATCCAGTGGAACAACGACGGTATCACCCGGCGCAAGCTCACTTTTATCGGCAAACCAGTAGGACTGAGAAGGTCTAAATACTGAGCCATCAGCTTTGACAACATAAATTCTAGAATCATCTGCTCTCTTGCGGGGTCCGCCTGACATGGCCAAGTACTCCATTGCACCTAGCCCTGGCTTAAACCTATGCGTAGCTGGGTGTTGAACCTCGCCCATGACCGCTATAGTTTGTTTTATGGCTGGAACATATAACACATCCTGGTCTTCGAGAAGTACATCTGCATCGTTAATATTCATAGCAATTGCAGGTAAGTCGACAACAAGACGCCCTACAGCTTGTGTCTGCTCGAGCTCTCTTAGCATCAGCTGCACGTCTGAATAGTTAATAGCGCGGTTCTCATCACTAACGCCGCGAGTTGCTATATCTCTTCTTAACTGTTCAGCAAGCTTCTTAATCTCTAACTCTTCTTGCTTACGGATAGACTCTCGCACAAATACAGCAGACGGCAAATAGGCAAACTCAGTATATCCACCGGCTCTGCTAACAACTTGGCTTAAGGTTTCACCTCGTTTTATGTTATATACACCAGGGAACTTTACCTCTCCTCGAATCTCTACTGTCTGGATATCTTTCCAATCTGGTGTTGTCAGCACATTTAGTTTATCGCGACTTTGAAGTGGTAAATCAAGAGATGAGTCACCGGCAAGAGCACCGTTCAAATCAACAGATATATGTGAAATGTTTGCTTCATCTGAAACAAGTGAGGCTCTAGTTAGCTCAGCTCTATCTACATATGCGCCGTCTTTCAAGCCACCAGCTGCGATAATAAGATCTGTTGCTTTTGCACCAACCGTTAGTGGATAAATGCCCTCAAAACGCACTTGTCCTGTAATCCCTACTAACTGAATACTTTGCTTTTCGCTACTTTGCTGAGTTAGCTTAATGAGTACGGGGTAGAGTAGCTCAGCGCGATTCATAACATCACTGACGGCGATTAGCTGATTGTCCACGAATAGGTTAGCAAGCATTTTATTGACTTCATCTTTCACCAACTTTCGTTTTTCCGTAGCCGCATTATGACTAACAACGACACCTGCTAGCTCTTCTTTTGCATCTAATTCATTGTGTTCTAACTCTTCAAAGCCTGCCTTAAATAGATCCGCGGCTAATAACGAATCACCTTGATATTGAGTTATTTTTGACAGTCTTTGCTTAACTAACTGATTAAGCTTGTATCTGTTTTGAACATCATCATTTTGATTGAATACAATAACCTTATCATTTTGATTGAGTTCAATGTTGTGTTCAGAAGATTCAAGAATGACTTTCTGAAGAGAAAACTGAATAACGTCGATATTACCCGCCTGATCAACCTCTCTAGCAATGATGCCATAATTGATATCAGCACTATGCTTAACGTCACTCTTAAGGTTAGGAATTAAATCCTTCAACGTTAAACCCTTGTACCACTGATAGTGTCCAGGCCTAACAACGGCACCGAGAAGCGTTACAGTATTATCATATTGAGTCGCAACCTTGTTCACAGCTATCTTGTCGCCAGCTTGCGCTTGTTTGTTGCTATCAACAGCATTTGTTAAATCCAAGTTAATTAGTACTCTAAGACCATTTTCGTTATATCTTTCTACACTAATCAGCTTTTCGAAGCCTTCAGATTTGATCCCTCCAGCCATCGAAATCAAATCTGATACCGTCTGCTTATCTTTTAACTCATAAATCGCAGGACGACGCACTTCCCCTTCAACACTGACAGTAGCTTGGACGGGTGGAATAAAAACCACATCTCCAGAACGTAATCTTAAATCACCTGATGCATCCCCTTTCATCAATAAATCATAAAGGTCTAGCGTTCCGACTAATTTACCGCGACGTTTAAGTTGAATGTTGCGCAAACTGCCAATCTGATTAATACCGCCTGCAACAAATAAGGCCTGCGTCATACTTGATAAGCTTGAAACGGTATAAGCGCCTGGCTTATAGGCGTCGCCAGCAACAAAAATTCTGATCGAACGTAACTCTCCCATAGTAATGTTCGACTCTATCCCTATCATCTGCTGCTTAATTCGTTGACCTAAGGACTCTCTAAGCTGCGCAAAAGTCAATCCAGTAACATTAACAGGCCCAAGCTCTGGAAACTGAATGACCCCATCTCTGTTAATGATGAGGTCGTATTCTCTATTTTCCTTTCCATAAAGCTGGACTTTAATGACATCCCCTGGGCCAACTAAATATTCGACAGGCACAGGAACATCTGAAACAGGAGCAAATGTTGAAGGTTCACCTGCGAAGATATCGTATCCATATGGCTTTAACGCATTGAGCTTAGTTTCTGGTTCTAGCTCAAAAAACTGCTCGTTTTTATCAGTTAAAGCCTGTTCTTCAACTCTAGGTTTGACCAACTCAGGAGTCTCTAACGATTGAACTTGAGAGCCAGACGACACATTCAAAATAGATGGGTCAACACCATACTGCCTAGCTAACCTCTGCTGTTCTGACTTTGGAAGGTTTTTAAACTGCTCTATCATCTGGGGGCTGGGTGTTACGGCTAAAGCTTGAGACGTCAATATAGCCATTGCAGATATAATAACGACAATGTATTTAGTTAAATTAGTAAACACCACTTATCTCCAGATTAATTAATAAAGTTATGCTGCTAACAAGCTCGCCCCCACCTAGGGAGAGGCAGATAAAGCCTAGTAATATGCTAAGCAAAGGCGATTGCTGATTATGACAGTACGATTTTTAGAGTACAAAGACACCGAGTAAAACCTAACCTCAAGTTACAGAATTACTGAGTTACCAAGAAGCAACCAATAGTGATTCCCAACACATTCCAAATGTCTGCATCAAGTAATAATTTATTTTTTAAACGCGCAATTAACCACGAGTTGTTCACAGAGCTTCGGCTATCGCTCAACAAATGAAACTTTTCATTTGAAAGTATATCCCTATAGCAAAAGCCAGTTCGGCTTCCTGCCTCTCGTTCGAGAGTAAACCTACGATTTCTCACCCTTCAGGCACGCTACCGTTCCGCGTGGCGGCCATGCCTACATGGATGTAGGTAAATAGAATAACGCAGGAGCAGTTATCGAGAGGTCTTCGGCTATCGCTCAACAAATGAAACTTTTCATTTGATGCCTTTCAGGCACGCTACCGCCCATTGGTTACGGCTCCAAAATTGCCCTTCTAACAAGAAAAATGAGATTGTACCTTGATAACCTTTTTAGACTTGGCCATCAATTAAGCGACACGTTCTTTGCTACTTTTTAACTTCGTAAGCAATAAAGGTGGCACTAAAGTGCTACACAGTAACAAACTGCGACTAGCTGAATCTAGTGTTAATAAATTGTCGCAAGTCAAGGTTTTGACCGTTAGCAAAAAATTAGCGCCGCTATTATATCGAATACGCATTAATTTGCTGCACAATAAAAAGCCATACGCTGTACGTGAGCTTCATTATCATGCTTTATAATTTACAAACTGATTAAAGCACACAAACAGAAAAACCTAAGCAATTGTTTAATATAAAGTTAAAAGGTAAGCGCAAGTAAAAGGTAAAGCTAATATCTTCGGCATTAACCACCAAACTATGGCAAATATCCTACAAGGTTTATCCCATTTAACTTACTAGATAGCTTGAATGCTCGAAAGGGGTAATGTGACATTCTGCGTCTTCCCCATAATGGTAAGCAATATCTGGCAGCGCTCCTTACCACAACTCTGTTCATACACGCCATCGAGCTCAATAAAGGGACCATCCACAACTCGAACTTTACTTCCTTGAGATATATCTGTGACAACGAGCTCCTTTGACTCGAGTTCCCTGCTTTTAATTACCTTAATAATATTCGAGTCAATCGGCTGAATGACCTCACCACACCCCACAATTCGAGAAACTCCTCGTGTTGAATGTAAGCGACTGACACTAAACTGAGCTGGATCGAAATAAACAAAGAGATAGTTAGGAAACAAAGGCACACGTTTTGTTACTTTCTTGCCTTTGATCAGTTTGTCTTCCATAAACATGGGGAAATAGCTTTCAACCCCTTGCATCATTAGGTTGAGCTTGGCTCGTTCTTCATTTTTTGATTTACAGTAAACTAAATACCAAGCTTTCATCTCATCTAACTACTTGCGACTTCCAAATCACGGCCGATGATACTAGCAAACATCCAACTGCAATGGAAAGCCGATACACTACTTTTTACTTGATATTTCACTCCCAAAATAGACTTGTTCCATATGTGAACAAAATGTAGGCATCGTGGAGCTTTAATGCTAGCAAGAATTGACTTTTATACGGCTAAAAGGGTATACAAGGTAGATTTAGTCAAACCTGCTGAGAGTATGGTGCAGCAGAGATAGTAAGCACTAAATTAATTACTATAAAAACAAACCATAATAGCAAGCTAAAAGTAATTAAGAACACCATGCTTATTGAAGTCTTCTATAAGCCTTGATTACTTAACGCAATTATATTTTCTGTAGTCATTTTCTACAGGCAATCACAAGCAAGGTGGAAATATTAAAATGAGCGTAACTAAACCTCAAGGAACAACATTAGGGCACCCTTCCGGGCTATTCCTATTGTTTACAACTGAGTTATGGGAAAGATTCAGTTACTACGCGATGCGTGCAATCTTAGTATTGTACCTAGTTGATAAAGTACAAAGCGAAGGCGGCCACGGTCTAGGCTGGACTCAAGCCGATGCAATTTCTCTATACGGAACATTTACCGCACTAGTATACTTAACACCATTATTTGGTGGCTGGTTGGCCGATAACGTGATGGGTCAACGTAAGGCCATCATGTTTGGTGGTGCATTGATGGCAATAGGCCAATTTACCCTTGCACTTCCCCATGCTTGGATCCCAGGTATGGAAACCGAAGTATTTTACGTAGGTCTATTCACTCTTATCATAGGTAATGGTCTATTTAAGCCAAATATTTCTACCATGGTGGGTGACCTATATGAAGAAGGTGACCATAGACGTGATGGCGCATTCACCATCTTCTATATGGGTATTAACGTTGGTGCTTTCCTATCAGGTATTGTTGTAGGGTCAGTTGTTGCTCATTTTGACGGCAACTTCCAAATGGGCTTCCTAACTGCCGGTATTGGTATGGTACTTTCACTTATCATACAAATGGTATTTGCTCAAAAACTACTGGGTGATATCGGTCGTGTACCAGCTGCTAAGCTAGAAAAACAGCGCAATGCTGAAAAAGGTGAAGTACGTAAAGAGCCACTAACCAAGGTTGAGCGTGACCGTATCAAAGTCATCATGGTAATGGGTCTATTTACTATTATCTTCTGGGCAGGTTTTGAGCAAGCCGGCGGCTTGATGAACCTATTTACCAACGACTTCACAGATCGCATGATCGGCTCTTTTGAAGTCCCAACAACTTGGTTCCAATCTCTTAATGCCATGTTCATCGTAATCTTTGCACCTGTTATCGCATCGATTTGGGTTCGTTTAGGTAAGAGAGAACCAAACTCTCCAGTTAAATTTGCACTTGGTCTAGTTCTACTTGGCCTTGGCTTCCTATTTATGATCGGCGCTGTAATGGAAATGGGTGGTGACCCAACTGCTAAATCTAGCATGTGGTGGTTAGTGGGAGCTTACTTCTTCCATACTATGGGCGAACTTTGCCTTTCACCTATCGGCCTATCTATGGTGACTAAGCTTGCACCACTTCGTCTAGCCTCGCTAATGATGGGGGCTTGGTTCCTATTCGTTGCTGCTGCAAACAAAATTGGCGGTGTTGTAGGCTCATTCATTGGCCATGGTGGCGGAAAAGAAGAACAACTTGCCAACGCTATGTCTATCTTTGCAGGTATTGCAATTACAGCAGTACTTTCAGGTGTCATCCTCTACTTCATGGCTGATAAGCTAGTTGACTGGATGCATGGCGCTGAAGACAAAGCTCATCACACCGAAGAAGAAGCTTTGGAAGAAGAAATTGCTGTGACTGGTGAGCATGAAGGTATTAAGACTACTCACTAATAAACAATAACCATCAAATAAGAAGGCCTCATCGCTGCAAAACGATGAGGCCTTTTCTATGAATCAAGCGAATTGAGCCTGTTAAAAACTATATGCTCAGTTGAAGATAACCACCTTGATTAGCTTTGGCATCATAAACCACGCCACAGAACTCGTTGAGCATTAGCCTATCTCTTAATCCAGCTTGATGAGTAACAATGCAGAGGCTTTCACCCGGCAATAAACTACGAAACTGGGTACTTGGTGAGCCCCACTCTAGCATACCCAACTGTAGAGAGTCGGCTAATGCCAATGGACTTAAGCCTTCTGTATTACGCAGGTAACAAGTTAGACCTTTACCCGCTTTGGCGATACCTGCCCTAAACTGATTAAGTTCTATCGCGATATAGGTTATATCGGCATAGATCTCTAAACCTGATTTAGCCATACGCTCATTAAGATAGGTCAGCATATTATATGGCTCAATAACGGTTTGACTGGTGCCATTTCGAAAGCTCTTGAGCTTCTCATTAACAAAGCTACGTAAAAGCACACTGGCAAAGGCACAGCGATTGCTATGGGGTTGAAAGTGGGCCAGGTACACAATCAAATGTTCACTTCCTACTTGTGCGGAGTCAATGAAGTAAGCACTAACATCATCGGTTCGAAATAGGCTGTAATCGACTTGAGCATTAGGATATTGGATACATGATTGAGGAAATAGCTGTTGCTGAACAGCTTTGGCAGCTTCCGTATTTTGCTCTAACAATACTAGATTATCATTAAGCTCACTCATGGATAGTAGGTCACTCTCCTCTTGGCTATTCTGGCCATTGACGAGACTCTGCTTTATCGCTTGCTCAATGATAAAAAGATCTGCAACAGGTTTTACTAGGTAATCACTCGCCCCCAAACGTAAGGCTTCGACGACATCAGCCATCACTTGATTACCAGAAATCACAATAGAGGGAGTAATAGGGTCTAACTTTGCCATCGCCTTTAGCATAGCTAATCCCCCCATGCGGGGCATACTTAAGTCAGCTAAGACTATGTCAAATTGCGTATTTTTAAAGTAAGCAAGCCCTTGCTCACCGTCTTCAGCTTCAATAACCTTAGCGCCACGCCCGTGTAAAAAGCTAGAAACAAGTTGTCGAAAAACCGGATCATCTTCGACGAGAAGAACCGAAACATCATTTAGCGCCATAAAAAATCTCCAAGGGAGCTATTCGCTAAGGAAAAAGGCATTATGTTTGTTGTCTAATCAAGGACACAGAATCAACTGATATCCAATGTTAATAGATTAGAGTGACCGCCTTAAGCCACTCATCTATCTTAACTGTCAAAGAGTTACTCGAGCTCTTCTAAGTAATCCTCTAAGAGTTCATCATCTTCTTGCTCATTATTTGGAATATCACCATCATACACCTTGTAATCAACATGCTGAAAGTAAGCATCCTTTACAAAGATATAAGGGTCTAGAGCATTATCTAATAATCTTTCCTGATCAATTGCTGCGGCACGCTTGCTTAAGCCTTTTATGCCCCACTTTAATGCTGACTGCCACATGGTAAACTCTGATAATGGGAAGTATAGACCATCGACCCAGTCACCAGCTATTTCACGGGCAACATAGGGACCTAAAAATGGCACCATAAAATAGGGGCCATCGGGTACACCATAGTAACCAAGTACCTCACCAAACTCATCGCGCTTGCGAGGCATGCCCATCATATCAGCCACGTCAATCACACCAAGCAAACCAATCGTCGTATTAATAGTAAAACGACCACCTGCATTCGCCGCCCATTTCCATTTCCCCTGAAGCAGGTTATTTACCAAAGAGCTTGGTTCATCGAAATTATAGACAAAGTTGTCCAAACCAGACTTTACTGGCAAAGGCACATATTCATTGTATCCATGGGCAGCGGGACGGTAGACCAACTTGTCCATAACATGATAATTAAAATCCCACATGACCCTGTTAATAGATTCAAATGGGTCCCTAGGGTCATCATAGACCACTTTAACCTGCGCTGTATCTTCACCACTGCTCTGCCTTCCATCATCACTGGACTCTGCAGCGCTATAGAAAGGCATAATTCCTGCCATCACCATCCATGGAGTTACCCATTTGAACTTCATATTCATCTCTTTAAAGCGACCTTACTTGCTTAGGAATGTTTCATTAAAAAAGTAAAAAAACCGTGAAATCCTGAGAAGCTCAAGACAGTCACAATAGAATGTATAACCAAAAGGATTAATGTAGGCTCGAAAATAAAAAAATCAACTTTTCAGCCCTCAAAATCCCCTACCTCCTTCAAATAGCTACAAAACGATACATGTGTAAGTAAGAAAAAGCCCAAGTTATACATAAAACCGAGCAATCATAACAAATCACTTAGCAAAAGGCTTGATAGAAAAACTATGATAAAGTGGTAGCTAATCCCGTTTACGTCCTGGAAGTGCTATGGAGCTTAATAAAACCGTTATAGCAAGCAGACCGTCTAAAGAAAGTCATCATTCAAGACAAGCTTATTCCGGCCCCAATAACACGACAAATAGCGTCAAGCTAGACTTCAGTCAATCGGGTGACAGTCTCACAATACGCAACAGTCAGTTTCAAATACAATATTCAACTTCAAACACCAGAGCTCAATTGCTTAATGCTTTTGGCTACCTGCTCGCCCCAAGTCTACGCCAAGCAAAACAGCCTGACACAGGCTTACCTGAAAAGTTACATAGACAGCTCATAGCGATAGCAAAACCTCACCTTATGCCTCTTCCCAACTCGATAACTAAGTTGCTAAAAATAAATGGCATCTCACCCAGCCAGTTGGCACAACTTATCGGCCAGCAAAACGGCTACCGCTTAGGTGAAGGACAGCTTTCAGGAAAGCAGTTAGTCATAAATAATCAAGCGGCCCTGATGTTGCAGGAACCGACTCTCAAACCAGGCCGCTATGATGCGACTATCGTAAACATAAAAGGTGAACTACAACTTAGCCTTTCACCTATCATCAAGAAAACTGAAGTCATACTGACTCCTCTGTCTAACTCTGAGACTAAACCTCTATCGACGCAAAGTAGCACTAACACGGAAGAAGTTCGCACTCGCCTCGAGTCTGCAGCACTCTATAGGCAGCTTATAAAACAGCTCGCTACCTCACAACCTTCAACCTCGACTAAGGATAGCAATACGCTTATCTTGAATGATAAAGGGATAGAGCTTGCCAATAAACTCTGTCAATCATTGAAAAAAATGACTAGCAGTGAGCTCGCCTCTGCATATCAAGGACGAACGGCTAAAGGCTCGTTAGCAAATACAGTTTCTAGTCTAGAGGCACATGTTGCCAAAGCAAACATATCTCCTGGGAATAAGCCCCAACCCCAGATATCTAATTCTCCTATACAAGAAGAACAGTTGCCTTCCCAATCGGCAATAAATCCAAAGACACCATCCTTGGCATCACAACTAAAACGGGTTAGCCAATCTTTAGCATCCACTCTCGAGTCCCTAGCAGCACCTAACTCAAAGTTAAGCACTCAGGGGCAAGCCCAGATAACAAACACACAAGACACGTCAGCACCCTCCCAGGCTTTATTCTCCAAGCTAGCGACCAAGTTACCTCAATTTTTTCCAGCAAACCTTTTGGAGCTAGCAAAACCTGAGTTACTTAAGCAAGAACTGCTCACCACCAGCTTGCTGGATATTAATCACCCCTTGCCGGTGACAGCAACGAGCACGCAAACCAATTTATCTGCATTAGCCAATGCAGGTGCGCTAACAGTGATATTTCAATTATTACTAGGGGTAAAGTCCACAACCAATGGCACCAAGCTCAGTCAACAGCTATTTAAACAATTACAAAAATTACAACAACGCCATCAAATAGAGTCCAATTTACTGTCACAGTTAGCCAGAACGGGGACGTTGGAAAAAACAGCTCAGTTAGCCCAATCCGTTCAACTCTACCAACAAGCAAGCTCACTAGATCAACAGGGAATAAACTGGTATTTCAACCTACCCTATCAACTGAATAATAAATACGAACAATTTGAAGGACACTTTGAAAAAACCGAAACAGATGACTCAGATGAATCAGGTTGGCGCCTACAGCTAAAATTTAATCTTACCCATGGCCCAATGCTGATTCAGGCACATAAACATCAAAATGGTCTCAATCTGATATTTAAAAGTGAGAGTACTTATCTGCTCAATCAATTAGAGCAACACACTGCTGCCTTATCTGAAAAACTCAGAGCCGTCGGTTTACCTACCTCAGAGATAAGTACACAAAAGCAAAAAATTGCAGCAACTCTGTTACCAGGAGATTATTATCTCGTGCAAGCAAAAGCTTAGCGTCAAAGGATAAGGTTATGAAAGACACGATACAGGATAGTGAAGTACGCAAAGCGGTCGCATTAAGTTACGATGGAAAAAGCGCACCTAAGGTCACAGCGACAGGCAAAGATCTGGTTGCAGAAGAGATCATTGCACTCGCAAAAGAAGCTGGGGTTTATATTCACAAGGATCCTCATCTTAGTGAGTTCTTATCCATGCTTGAATTGGGAGAAGAAATTCCACCCGAGCTCTATACGCTTATTGCAGAGCTTATCGCCTTTGTTTACATGTTAGAAGGGAAGACACCCGACACTTGGAATAACATGCACAATAAAATACGAGAATCTATCTAAAGCCACCTCGGGAATTATTGCCTTTTAGTCCGCATTTTAGCTTCAATACCCAGCCTCCCTACTCATATTAATGGTCAAAAAATAAAAAGGCCGGCATTTGCCGACCTTTAATCGAAATAATTCTGTCTTACTCTGCTACTGGATATAGCACTTCAGCAGAAGATTTCAGTGCAGCAACTAATGCACGGTAATCAGCTTCACTGTATTGTGCGTTTAGACGCTGTTTAATTGCAGCAAGCATAGCTGGCTCCGCTGCTTTAGCGGCATTAACACCATCTAATACCACTACGGCATAGCCAGATGCTAAACCTGCAGTACCTGTTGAAGGTAGCTCAGCAGTTGGCAGCTGGAATGCTTTAGTCACAATAGAAGGGGCAATGTTTTGAGCATTACGGCTAAGACTAGCAACCTTAGTTAACTCAACACTGGTATCACCAGCATCAAGCTTAGCAAGTAATGCGTCAGCTTCTACCTTAGCCATTTCATTGGCTTTGTCTTGCTTCAAGCGTGCAACAATTGAATCCTTAACATCTTCAAAGCTCTTTGTGCCTGCAGGCTGATAGTCTTTCTTACGCACTACAATCACATGATTGTCGCCCAACTCTATCACTTCACTATTGAGACCTTCACTTACTACTGTCTCAGAGAAAGCGGCTTTCAATACTTCAGGATTATCAAATGGCGCAATAGCACTGCTATGGCTCATCATAGGCGTAGACTTAACTTGAGTGCCAGTTTCAGCAGCGGCTTCAGCTAATGTATCTGGAACTTCATAGCTGACATTTTTAAGCTGTTCGTTTAGCTCATAGAATTTATCAGCAGCTAAACTCAATTTGAGTTCTGCTGCCACTTTATCTTTAACTTGCTCAAATGGCGCGACAGCAGCTGGCTGAAGATCTAACAGCTTAATGATGTGATAACCAAAGTCTGTCTTAACAAGGTTAGAGTACAGTCCCTTTTCAAGAGCAAAAAGCGCTTGATCAAATTCAGGGGCCATGACACCCGCTTCAAACCAATCTAGTTGACCACCATTTTCACCGCTAAAGGTATCTTGAGACTCAGCTTTAGCTAAAGCGGCAAAATCTTCACCTGCGACTAAACGGTCATATACCGCTTTGGCGGCTGCTTCATCTGCTAACAAAATATGTGCAGCTAGTCGCTTCTCTGCCGTCATGTAAAGTGATTGCTGAGCTTCATACTCTGCACGAATTTGCTCTTCACTCACTTCAATATCGTTTGCAAGTGCTGCTGCACTAAGCTCGATATACTCTAAGCTCACGGCTTCTGGGTTAACAAATTGACCTAAATTCTGCTCATAATAAGCTTGCGCGTCTTCGTCAGAAACTGCCACTTTATCAAGAAATGGCGCAGCCTCTACCAACTTATAACCGATATTACGGGTTTGTCCCTCAACATCAGCATACTGCTTAGCTTCACCTTCTAACACAAAGTCCGTACCGACTACTGCAGCAATCAACTGATTACGCGTCATATCAACACGCATCATTTCGCTAAAGCTAGCAGGGTTATAACCGATTTGACGGATCAGAGCCTGATAGCGCTCATTATCAAACACACCATCGGTCTGGAATGCGGTCTCGGCAACAATGGCTTTTTTAATCTGTTCATCAGAAACGCGTAAACCTAACTCTCTTGCAGCTTGATCAACCAATTTTTCGGCAATCAAACGGTCTAACACACTTCGCTTAATACTTTGTAGATAGTTGTCATTAGCAGCAAGGGAATCGAATAGATCACCAAGCTGCTGCTTCATGCGTGCTCGTTCATTTTGATAAGCCTGCTCTAAAGCACTTTGGCTAATCTCTTCACCATTTACAGTAGCGGCAGGGATCTCTGATGATGAACCTAAATAGCTACTAACTCCTGCAAATGCAAAGGACAATATCACGAGGACTAAGATAGTCTTAGCTATCACACCCTGTGAACCTTCGCGGATCTTTTCTAACATTCGAATTCTCGCTTGTTGCGACTTACAAATAAAAAAGCGCATCACTGATTGGATGCGCTTTTCGGTAACCTTGATGAGCAAAACTCATCTAACGCGGACTTGGGCTCAATGATACCTAAGAGGCGCTTTAAACTCGTAAAAAGCACTGCGATTGCAGTGCTTAGATACGAAACCAATTATTGGCTACGTTGTTAATATTAGTTAACAGCGTCTTTCAGTGCTTTACCAGCTTTGAATGCTGGGATGTTGGCAGCAGCGATTTTGATTTCTTTACCAGTCTGTGGGTTGCGACCAGTACGCTCAGCACGCTGACGAACTTCAAAAGTACCGAAACCAACAAGAGAAATCTTATCGCCTTCTTTTAGACCATCGGTAACTGCTGCGATAAAAGAATCTAGTGCACGACCAGCTGCTGCTTTAGAAATATCAGCACCAGAAGCAATTTTCTCGATTAGTTCAGATTTGTTCATGTCATCCCCTTGAATTGTATTTTTTGCGCCGCAACCAAATCCCTCTCTAGAGCGGTCTGCGGAGACTTTTTATATCAGGCCTGAAACTAAAGTTCAACCCCTATAAGAAAACCCAAAAAATGTTAATTGTATTGAGCTCAAAACCAGCAGCCTCAAGGGCTTGCAGCTTTATTCTCGTCACTGGCCTAGGCTACCACAGGTAAGCAGTTTGTTAAGCCCTTTTTTCACATTTTTTGGGTTATTAGAGCAATTTCTTGCATTATTTCATGTTTTTGACGACTTCAAAGCCTTCAACTGGTCGTTCTAACGCCAATTTCAACACCTCATCGACCCATTGCACAGGACGAATATCTAAGTCTGCAATCACATTTTGTGGAATTTCTTCTAGGTCTCGCTCATTTTCCTTTGGAATAAGTACGAGTTTTATCCCACCTCTATGGGCTGCCAGTAGCTTTTCTTTTAAACCACCGATAGGTAATACTTCGCCTCTTAGAGTAATCTCACCTGTCATCGCCACATCGGCTTTAATCGGATTACCGGTCAGACTCGACACCAATGCTGTACACATAGCCGCCCCCGCAGAAGGGCCATCTTTAGGCGTCGCTCCTTCAGGCACGTGAACATGAATATCACGTTTCTCATAGAAATCGCTGTTGATACCCAACTGCTCGGCTCTGGCTCTGACTACAGTCATCGCCGCCTGAATCGACTCTTGCATCACATCACCAAGTGAGCCTGTGTAGCTAAACTTACCTTTACCCGCTACTGACGTCGCTTCGATGGTCAATAGGTCACCACCGACTTCTGTATAGGCCAAACCGCGTACTTGCCCAATTTGGTTTTCACTCTCTGCCTTACCATAGTCGTATCTTTGTACGCCAAGCAATGACTTAAGATTATCCTGAGTGACCTCAACTGTCTTAATGCTCTTATCAAGCAGGATCTGCTTAACTACTTTACGGCAGATTTTAGACAGCTCTCGCTCTAGTGCGCGCACACCCGCTTCACGAGTGTAGTAACGAATAATGCCTAAAATAGCACTATCATCTACGCTAATCTCTTTCGCTTTAAGACCATTACGCTCAATCTGCTTGGTCAACAGATGCTGCTTAGCAATATTAAGCTTCTCATCTTCTGTGTAGCCAGAAAGACGAATCACTTCCATACGGTCAAGCAAAGGACCAGGAATATTCATCGAGTTAGAAGTCGCAACAAACATGACATCAGACAGGTCATAGTCGACTTCAAGATAGTGATCGTTAAAAGTAGCGTTTTGCTCTGGATCTAACACCTCAAGCAGTGCCGATGATGGGTCGCCGCGCATATCAGAGCTCATCTTATCGATCTCATCGAGTAAGAAAAGTGGGTTCTTCACCCCGACTTTTGCCATCTTCTGAATGATCTTACCCGGCATAGAGCCAATATAGGTACGTCTATGACCACGAATTTCCGCTTCATCACGCACGCCACCCAAGGCGACACGTACATATTTACGGCCAGTCGCTTTCGCTATCGATTGACCCAATGAGGTTTTACCGACACCAGGAGGCCCCACTAAACACAGAATTGGCCCTTTTAACTGCTTCACGCGGCTTTGTACTGCCAAATACTCAAGAATACGCTCTTTAACCTTCTCAAGACCAAAGTGATCTGTATCCAGCACATCTTGTGCCTTACTCAAGTCACGTTTGATTTTTGAGCGCTGTTTCCAAGGCACTGAAGTCATCCAATCAACATAGCTGCGAACCACGGTCGCTTCTGCCGACATAGGAGACATCATCTTTAACTTATTTAACTCAGAGCTGGCTTTCTCTTTAGCATCGGCAGGCATGCCCGCTTCTTCAATCTTCTTACCTAGGCCTTCAAATTCATCGTGGGTCTCATCGAGATCGCCCAACTCTTTTTGAATCGCCTTCATCTGCTCATTGAGGTAATACTCGCGCTGGCTCTTTTCCATCTGCTTCTTAACACGAGTACGAATACGTTTTTCAACCTGAAGCAGATCAATTTCGCCTTCCATCATCGCCATCAAGTACTCTAGACGCTCACCAATATCGATCATCTCAAGCACAGATTGCTTATCTTCAAGCTTAAGCGGCATGTGCGCAGCCATGGTATCGGCCAAGCGTGCAGCTTCATCTATGCCAGAAAGCGATGTTAGCACTTCGGGTGGGATCTTCTTATTGAGCTTGATATAACCTTCAAACTGAGAAATAGCCGAGCGAACCAATACCTCTTCTTCTTTCTCTTCAAGAGGCTCAGAATTTAGTAGCTCGGCTGTAGCTACAAAAAACTCTTCTTCTTGGGTATAACGCTGAATGCGAGCACGGCGCCCACCTTCAACCAATACTTTTACTGTACCGTCAGGTAGCTTTAACAGTTGCAAGATAGAAGCAAGGGTACCAACTTCAAAAATATCGTCACTAGTTGGATCGTCTAACTCAGCATCACGCTGAGCAACCAAGATAACTTGCTTATCTTGCTCCATCGCAGTCTCAAGACAACGAATAGACTTTTCTCGTCCAACAAATAACGGAATTACCATATGGGGATATACAACCACATCTCTTAGTGGAAGTACGGGGAGTTCGATATGCGCTTCATGATCTGTGGTCATAGCTCGATTCCGTTTTATGATTGTGATTAGTTAAGTCAGTATATTGGGGCGTCGCATAGAGTTTCAATGGTAAAGATAAAAAAAGGAGCCCATAGGACTCCTTATTTTTCAACTTGATAACAATAGGTCAATTATTGGTCGCCAGAGGCCACCTGAGAATCACTGTTCTCGTAAATGAGGATAGGATCTGACTCGCCTTTAACCACAGACTCATCGATAACCGCCTTAACCACACCTTCAGATGAAGGCAAATCATACATGGTATCGAGTAGAATACCTTCTACAATAGAGCGTAAGCCACGCGCACCGGTTTTACGATCCATCGCTTTTTGAGCTATCGCTTTAAGTGCATCCTCACGGAACTCAAGTTCTACATCTTCCATCTCAAATAGCGCTGCGTATTGCTTAGTTAACGCATTCTTAGGCTCAGACAGAATCTGTACTAGCGCATCTGAGTCGAGCTCAGTCAAAGTGGCAAGCACAGGCAAACGACCAATAAACTCAGGAATCAAACCATATTTCACTAAGTCTTCTGGCTCAACCTGCAGGAAGGTATCAGAAAGATTCTTCTTATCCTCTTCACCTTTCACTTCGGCGCCAAAACCAATTCCAGTGCCAGTATGTGCTCTTTGCTCGATCACTTTCTCTAGGCCTGCAAATGCACCACCACAGACAAAGAGAATCTTAGAGGTATCTACCTGCAAAAACTCCTGTTGTGGATGCTTACGACCACCTTGAGGAGGCACTGCTGCAATAGTACCTTCAATCAGTTTTAGCAAGGCTTGCTGTACACCTTCACCTGACACATCACGTGTAATTGAAGGATTGTCAGACTTGCGACTGATTTTATCAATCTCATCAATGTAGACGATACCACGCTGTGCTTTCTCAACATCATAGTCGCACTTTTGTAGTAGCTTCTGAATGATATTCTCAACATCCTCACCCACATAACCAGCTTCAGTTAAAGTGGTAGCGTCTGCCATAGTAAATGGCACATCAAGGAAGCGAGCGAGCGTTTCAGCTAGCAGTGTTTTACCACTACCTGTAGGACCAATAAGCAGAATGTTACTCTTGCCTAACTCAACGCCATCTTTAGGCGTGCCATTTCTCAGGCGCTTGTAGTGGTTATAAACCGCAACAGAAAGCACTTTCTTAGCCTGACTCTGGTCAATCACATAATCGTCCAGGTGCGCCCTTAGCTCATGTGGCGTAGGCAATTTATCTTGATCTCGCTTAGGCGAAATCTCTTTAATCTCTTCGCGAATAATGTCGTTACATAACTCAACACACTCATCGCATACATAAACCGAAGGCCCTGCAATGAGCTTTCTTACTTCATGTTGGCTCTTTCCACAAAAAGAGCAGTACAGCAGCTTGCCGCTGTCACCGTTACCTTTATTGTCGCCCATTATTTTACCTCTTACTGCGGTCGTCCACCGTCCGCACAACACCCGATGGCGCTACATCTTGTTTCTTTATTCACAGCATAGCGCAGCGTCAGGCAAAAATCAGCTTCGCTTGGTTAGTACTGAATCAACTAAACCATATTCTACCGCTTGCTCAGCACTCATAAAGTTATCACGATCAGTGTCGCGCTCAATCACTTCTAGCGGCTGACCAGTATGCTCTGCTAGCATTTCGTTTAACTTCTTCTTGATGCCAAGAATCTCTTGTGCATGAATTGCGATATCTGACGCTTGCCCCTGGAAGCCACCTAGTGGCTGATGGATCATCACCCTGGAATTAGGGAGACAATGGCGCTTACCTTCTGCACCACCAGCTAGCAGGAATGCCCCCATGCTGCAGGCTTGTCCCATACAAACAGTGCTGACGTTAGGCTTGATAAATTGCATGGTGTCATAAATCGCCATGCCCGCAGTGACTGAACCACCAGGAGAGTTAATATAAAGATAAATATCTTTATCAGGACTTTCCGACTCTAAGAAGAGTAATTGAGCAACAATCAGGTTAGCCATATGCTCTTCAACCTGACCGACTAAGAAAATAACTCGCTCTTTTAGCAGGCGAGAATAGATATCATAGGAGCGCTCACCTTTTGCGGTTTGTTCAACAACCATAGGTACGAGGGCATTAAGTACTGATTCTGGCGCATTATGCATCATTTATTATTCCCTAAATAAAAACGGCTCGCATGAGAAGCCTCATACGAGCCATTATAAATGGCGAAGTGCCAATCAAGTCAAGTTAAGCTTGCGCTTGAGCTTGAGCCTTGTTCATAAAATCTTCAAACTCGACTTCTTTGTCGGTTACTTTAGCACTTTCTAGCAGTGCTTCAACCGCTTGCTCTTCAAGTGCAACGTTACGCATGTTTTGCATTAGCTCTTCGTTGCCATTGTAATAAGCAACTACTTCACTTGGATCTTCGTATGCAGAAGCCATAGAAGTAATTAGCGCTTGTACACGCTCATCTTCCGCTTTTAGCTCTTTAGTCTTGATCACTTCACCTAGTAGCAGGCCTACTTTTACACGACGCTCTGCTTGCTCAGTGAATAGCTCAGCTGGAAGCTCAGGCATGTTAGCAGTTTGACCACCGAAACGCTGCATAGCTTGTTGACGAAGCACGTTAACTTCACCGTCGATTAGTGCTTTTGGAAGCTCGATTTCGTTAGCATCGATAAGACCGTTGATCACTTGCTCTTTTACGTTAGCTTTAAGCGCTTGCTCAAGCTCACGGTTCATGTTCTTACGGATTTCAGCTTTAAGGGCTTCTAGACCACCATCAGCGATACCGAATAGTGAAGCAAACTCATCGTTAACTTCTGGAAGCGTCGCACCTAATACTTCGTTAAGTGTGATAGCGAACTTAGCTTCTTTACCTTTTAGGTTTTCTGCGTGGTACTCTTCAGGGAAGGTCACTTCGATTTCGAACTCATCACCAGCTTTGTGGCCAAGGATGCCATCTTCAAAGCCTGGGATCATACGACCAGAACCCATCTGTAGTTCGAAGTCATCGGCTTTACCACCTTCAAACTCTTCACCGTCTACACTGCCAACAAAGTTAAGCTTAACTTTGTCACCGTCTTCAGCGCCGCGCTCAACTGCATCGTATGAAGCGTGTTGCTTACGTAGCGTTTCAATCATGTTGTCAACGTCAGCGTCTTTAACTTCTGCAGTTGGCTTTTCAACTTCGATGCTCTCTAGGCCTTTTAGTTCTACTTCAGGGTAGATTTCAAAAGTAGCAACAAACTCAAAGTTCTCTTCTTTAGTTTCACCTGGAGTGAAAGTTGGCGCACCAGCTGGGTTTAGCTTTTCAGCAACGATAGCTTCAACGAAGTTTTGCTGCATCACACGGCCAGTGATGTCTTGACGGATAGCTTTACCATAACGCTTATTGATCACGCTTACTGGTACCTTACCTGGACGGAAACCAGAGATACGAGCAGTTTTAGCTTCTTGGATCAAACTGTCTTTAACCAGCTTTTCAATCTGCTCAGCAGGAACTGAAATGGTAAGGCGACGCTCTAGGCCTTGTGTTGTTTCAACAGAAACTTGCATTGTTTTACCTCGAAATATGTCTAACGTCCTTTGGTAATAGTCGAAACAGTCAACTATTAAGGTATTCGTTTCTTAGTCTTAATTTGTGGCGCCTAGCCTATAACGGCTGGCCGATAAATGCCATCTTTATATAGTCGATAAATATCAAGACGCGACATTATAGCCACGCAAAACACTAGAGTCGACCTTATATGATGAATTTAAGGCGTAAAAAAAGCGACCTAGGGTCGCTTTTTTTACTTTTCTTCAAAAGAAGTGGGGTGACTGATGGGACTTGAACCCACGACAACCGGAATCACAATCCGGGGCTCTACCAACTGAGCTACAATCACCACAAAAATGGTACGCCCGGCAGGATTCGAACCTGCGACCATCCGCTTAGAAGGCGGATGCTCTATCCAACTGAGCTACGGGCGCGTCGAACATGTTTAATATCCAACATGTTTCCTGACTGGCTAGCAACATTTTGTTGCTTGTATCAAGCCTAAGCTCGATACTAAAATCTGGTCGGTGATAGAGGATTCGAACCTCTGACCCTCTGCTCCCAAAGCAGATGCGCTACCGGGCTGCGCTAATCACCGTGCGTTACTCTAGACAAACTCGCTATCGTCGAGAACGGAGCGCATATTATCCCCTCACCTATGCAGCGTCAATAACTTTTTGCCTAGTTTCACTTATATGGCGATTTTACAAGCTAATAGTAAATAAAATGCTCATGTGGTTAACGGACGCTTGACTGATATCGTTTTTATAAACGGAAACTGAGTATTGACCATGACACCTTATATTCACAGTGTTAAAATGTCGCCGCTTTTTACTTGGGAACCACGATAATTCTAAGCTCATAACAAACTGTTCCCGAGCCCTAATATGCACCTTGTCGCAGCCTTGATATACGCCATTAAGTAAGGAAATTCGCCTCGATGACAGCTCAATTAATTGATGGAAAGGCCATAGCCCAATCTATCCGAACCAAACTAAAACAAAAAGTTGCTAAGCGCCTCGAAGCAGGTAAAAGAGCACCAGGCTTAGCTGTCATTTTAGTAGGCAGCGATCCTGCATCTCAAGTCTATGTGGGCAGCAAGCGCCGTGCCTGTGAAGAAGTGGGCTTTGTTTCCCGCTCCTTTGATTTAGACTCAAGCACCACAGAAGAGGCGCTACTAGCACTCATTGACGAATGTAATAAAGACTCAAGCATAGATGGTATTTTGGTGCAGTTACCCCTGCCAGAACATATTGATGATACTAAGGTCATTGAGCGTATACAGCCAGAGAAAGATGTTGATGGCTTCCATCCATATAATGTTGGCCGCCTTGCACAGCGAATTCCTGTATTACGCTCATGTACACCTATGGGAATTATGACACTGGTAAAATCTACGGGTATCGACACCTATGGACTCGATGCCGTAGTAGTAGGCGCTTCAAATATTGTCGGCCGTCCTATGACCTTAGAGCTATTACTAGCAGGCTGTACCACAACTACCTGTCATAGGTTTACTCAAGATTTAGAAAGCAAAGTCAGACAAGCGGATCTTCTCGTGGTTGCTGTCGGCAAACCAGGCTTTATTCCTGGTGATTGGATTAAGCCCGGCGCCATAGTGATCGATGTGGGTATTAACCGTCTAGACAATGGCCAATTAGTCGGCGATGTGGAATATGACGTTGCCGCCGAGCACGCCAGTTGGATTACACCAGTTCCTGGTGGTGT
Source organism: uncultured Shewanella sp. (assembly GCA_947503555.1). GTDB lineage: Bacteria > Pseudomonadota > Gammaproteobacteria > Enterobacterales > Shewanellaceae > Shewanella. The sequence continues at coordinate 15,774 of CANNEE010000016.1, read as the reverse complement.
CGGCCCTATGACAATTGCAAGCCTATTAGAAAATACCCTCTATGCTAATGAGAACTACCACGACAAAGATTGAGTGGCTAGTTCGAGTTTGAAAATAAAAAAAAATGCCTGCATCTAGCAGGCATTTTTCAATATAGCTTATTTTGTTGAAATCTACTTCTTACGCCAAGTGGTACCACTCGGGCCATCTTCAAGCACAACACCGAGCGCGTTTAAGCCATCACGAGCTGCATCGGCAGCAGGCCAATCTTTCTCAGCACGAGCGCGATTACGCTCAGCAATTAAGGCTTCGATTTGAGCAACTTCATCGCCATCACCGCCACCTTGAAAGAAGGCATCCACATCTTGCTCTAAAATACCTAAAACATCACCTAACTGCTTCATTGCCACAGCCAGTGCGCTGGCATCGGCCAAGTTATCATCCGCTTTAAGGCGGTTAATCTCACGCACCATATCAAACAGTACAGAGTATGCCTCAGGCGTATTAAAGTCATCATCCATCGCGGCCTTAAACTTAGCCACAAACTCCTCGGCAGACGCGGCTTCAACACTTAAATCTAAACCTTTAAGCGCGGTATAAAGACGCTCTAGACTCGCCTTAGCTTGCTTAAGATTATCTTCTGAGTAGTTTAGTTGGCTACGATAGTGCCCAGATAACAAGAAGTAGCGAACCGTTGCAGCATCATAGTGAGCAAGCACATCACGAATAGTAAAGAAGTTATTGAGGGATTTTGACATCTTCTCTTTGTCTACCATTACCATACCTGTGTGCATCCAGTAATTCACATACTGGGTATCATGGGCACAGCAAGACTGAGCTATTTCATTCTCGTGATGTGGGAACTGAAGATCTGAGCCACCACCATGGATATCAAAATGATGTCCCAAATGCTTACTATTCATCGCCGAACACTCAATGTGCCAACCAGGACGACCTGCACCCCATGGTGAATCCCATGTAGGCTCACCCGGCTTAGACATCTTCCACAGCACAAAGTCCATAGGATCACGTTTGTCTTCATCGACTTCAACGCGAGCACCAGCTTGCAGCTGCTCTAGATTCTGCCCAGAAAGCTGACCATATTCTGGATAAGAAGCCACACTAAAGAGGACATCGCCACTTGGCGCCACATAGGCATGACCACGCTTAATAAGCAACTCGACCATTTCAATGATTTCTGCAATATGCAAAGTCGCTCTGGGCTCAAAATCAGGGCGCTTCATATTAAGCGCATCAAAGTCCTTATGCATTTCACCAATAAGGCGCTCTGTTAATGCATCACAAGACTCATTATTCTCATTAGCACGCTTGATAATCTTGTCATCAACATCGGTAATATTGCGCTGATAATTAACCTCATAGCCAGCGTAACGCAGATATCTAGTGATCATATCGAAAGAGACAAAAGTACGACCATGGCCTATGTGACACAAATCATAGATGGTGATCCCACAGACATACATCCCAACCTTTCCTGGGACAATAGGCTTAAATTCCTCTTTTTGGCGACTAATACTGTTGTATATCTTCAACATCGATTTTCTCTTTCAGATACTGGACAAAATTAAACGAATCATTTGGCGACAAACTCTTGTCATTCGCCTAACAAATAGTTGGGCTATTAACGGATTAATATGACTTGTTTGTGCGCACAATCAAGCTTATCAGTCTAACATGGTCATTTAGGCTTGAATACAGGACTTTATGCCCTAATCTAGATAAGTTAGAATCCCGCCACTCTTTTTACTGGAAAGAAAACAATATGATTACTTTGCATACAAATATGGGCGATATCAAAATCGCGCTAGATACTGAAAACGCTCCTCTTACCTGTGAAAACTTTCTTGGTTACGCCAAAGAGGGTTTCTATGATGGCACTATTTTCCACCGTGTTATCGATGGCTTTATGATCCAAGGTGGTGGTTTCACCGAAGATATGCAACAAAAAGCCGTTAAAGGTAGCATCAAGAACGAAGCCAATAACGGCCTATCAAACAAGGTTGGTGCCTTGGCTATGGCACGTACTTCAGATCCTCATTCGGCTACGGCTCAGTTCTTTATTAACGTTAAAGATAATGACTTCCTAGACTTTAAAAATGAGTCTGTTCAAGGTTGGGGCTACTGTGTATTTGCCCATGTGACTGAAGGTATGGATATCATAGAGAAGATCAAAGGTGTCGATACAGGTAACCGCGGTATGCACCAAGATGTGCCATTAGAAGCCGTTGTTATTGAAAGTGTGACTGTAGAAGGTTAATAAAACTGACTATGCGCACCTTGTTCATTGCCGACCTTCACCTAAGCAGCAATCGTCCTGATATTACACAGGCTTTTAATCACTTTCTCGATAATGAGCTAAGTGATGTGGAAGCTCTCTATATTTTAGGCGATCTGTTTGAAGTCTGGGTCGGTGATGATCTTGCCGAGCCCTTTGCCAATAAGCTGGCTGATAAGCTAAAAACCATTAGTCAAAGACTGCCAATTTACTTTATCCATGGCAATCGAGACTTTCTTATCGGCAAGGCGTTCGCGACACGCTCGGGCATGACGCTATTGCCTGAAGTACAAGTGATTGACCTATACGGTACTCCCACTGTCATTCTTCATGGCGATAGCCTGTGCACTTTGGACAAGAAATATCAGAGATTCAGAAAGTTTCGCAATCTAAACTGGGCTAAGTGGATCTATGCTCACTTACCTACCAGCAAGCGCCAAGCGATAGCGGCCAACATCCGCGCTAAAAGTAAGATGGATAATAAGGCAAAGAGTTATCAAATCATGGATGTGGAACAAAACGCGGTAGAGAATCTGCTCCATCAAACAGGCGCTGTTGATATGATCCACGGTCATACCCATAGACCTAATGTCCATCAAATCAATGACAAGCAACGGCGCATCGTTTTAGGCGACTGGTACCAACAAACCAGTGTGCTTAGCATCACAAGAGATGGTATCAAGCTAGACTCCGCAACCTTCCCTCAAAACTAGCTTAAAACAAAGCCTAGTTCGCTAATGGCTGACCGCTATGAAACTTAAACTCATCGTCCTCGGATAAAATAAGAGCGCATTCAACCTGAGTAAAGTGAGCCACACGCTCAGAAATATCTTGGCCTAAAATCGCTTCCGCCAAGGTGAGATAATCCTGATAATGACGGGCTTCAGAGCGCAGCAGTGACACATAGAAGCGATTAAGCTGTTCATCTAAATAGGGGGCAAGCTTAGCAAAACGTTCAGCTGATCGAGCCTCGATAAATGCCCCCACTATGAGTTTATCCACTAATGTTGCTGGCTCGTGGGTTCTAACCTGCTTCATCATCGCCTTGGCATAACGCCCAGCTCTCATATTTTGATAGCTAATACCACGCTGATGCATAATTTCTAGCACTTGATAAAAATGATGAAATTCCTCTTTTATCAAACGCACCATCTTAGCAATAAGATCCTCAGCAAAGTCACAATTAGCTTTGGGCTTTAGCTTGATCGGCAAATCGTTTAATTTACCCGCTTGAGATAGAAAAGCCTCAATATCCCTATTCTTGCCATATACAAAATCTTCATAGGGTTTAGCCCAATCCAGCAATACCTGACCCGATGCCTCATCAATTGCATATTTACGAATAAGAAACATCGCCGTTTGCGCTGCTTTTAGCTCACAGTTGCAGTGATCGATCAATAAAGCAGTTAAATTTTCAGGCTTACAGGCTTGCTCTATCCAAGCATCAGGGGTTTCACAGCCTAAAAATGATTTCACAGGTGCAAGCAGCTTATCCATAAATACTCTTAAGAGAAAAGGTAAAACGAGAGCAGGAATTTTATCAGATTTGCGACACCATTAAAGCCATCAATTAAAGCAATATGCTAGGTAAACTTGACGCCATGGCGATTTTGGCTAATAAATAGTCATAGTAAGGATCGCTAAATTACCTTGGAGCTAGTGAACCTTACCGACGAGAGTAAGCAGTACACAGTATCGAGTTGGCTCAATAGGCCAGCTAGAGTTAATAGCTAACCAAAGGATAATTATAATGATACTAGATCACTTAATGGGGTTATATACACATCCAAAGCAAGAATGGCATACCATTGAGCGTAATCATGAAACGATTAACGCTAGTCTAAGCCATGTACTACTTATCGCGCTTATTCCTGCTGTATGCAGTTACATTGCCAACGCTCATATTGGCTGGAATCCAGGCGTGGGCGAGCCACTATTTCTCACTAAACAGAGCGCACTCTTTATGTCTGTAGGCATGTACTTCGGACTTATTATCGGTGTTTGCTGTCTAGCTTATCTTGCCTACTGGATGGGCAAAACCTTTGATGCTAAACCTAGCTTCTCACAGGCTTTTGAACTGGCATCTTATACGGCAACGCCGCTATTTATGGTCGGTATTGCAGCGCTCTACCCAACACTCTGGTTTATGATGATAATAGGCCTGATTGGGCTATCCTACTCTGTTTATCTGCTCTATACGGGCGTACCTATCATAATGAATATCCCTGAAGAGAAAGGATTTATCTACGCCAGCTCAGTGGTCACTGCGGGACTTGTTTTGCTGGTAGCCCTGATGGCGACAAGTGTGATTTTATGGAGTATGGGCTTTGGTCCTATGTATCAATAGATAATGCGTAATAAGTTAGGTACGAATTGCTGTAATCTACTTATTCGCCATCCAAGTACCAAGCTTATTTTAGAATGAAAAAAGAAGGCACTAGGCCTTCTTTTTTATTGTCCCTTCTCAACGAGAGATTAAGCAAATGAGTCTCTTAATGCTACCGTTAAATTGAACACTAATTTATCCGCGCTAGAGTCTTGGTTATCTGCGCAGAAGTAACCTTCACGCTCAAACTGATATGCTTTCTCTGCCGGCGCATCGACCAAGCTTGGCTCAACTAAGCCATGGGCTACTACCAATGACTCAGGATTTAATACTTCATCAACGGTTGCTGCAGCTGCCGGATTAGGGTCATTAAATAGGCGCGAATATAGACGGAACTCAGCACTCTTAGCCGATTTCGCTTCTACCCAATGAATCACACCTTTGACTTTACGACCATCACTAGGGTTCTTACCTAAAGTCTCATTATCGTAGGTACAATAAACCGTCGTGATGTTGCCATCGGCATCTTTATCACAGCGCTCAGCTTTAATGACATAAGCGTTACGCAAACGCACTTCTTTACCTAAAACAAGTCGCTTATACTTCTTGTTCGCTTCTTCTCTAAAGTCTTCAACATCAATATAAAGCTCTTTAGAGAAAGGTAGAGTACGTGTCCCCATCTCTTCGATATTAGGATGTGCAGGCGCTGTCAACAGCTCCTGTTCACCTTCAGGGTAGTTCTCGATAATCACTTTAAGCGGTTTGATAACAGCCATAGCACGGGGTGCATTTTCGTTCAGCTCTTCACGAACGCACGCATCAAGCATACCCACTTCAACCATATTCTCTTGCTTAGTCACGCCGATACGGTGGCAAAACTCACGAATAGATGATGGGGTATAGCCACGACGACGTAAACCAGCAATAGTTGGCATACGGGCATCATTCCAGCCATCAACTAAGCCACGCTCTACTAAGTCATTTAGCTTACGCTTGGACATCAAAGTATATTCAAGATTTAAGCGAGAAAACTCATACTGACGAGTTCGGTTTGGCGCTTGAAAATCATCAAGATTATCCAGTACCCAGTCATATAAACGACGGTTATCTTGGAACTCTAACGTACATAGCGAGTGAGTGATATTCTCTATCGCATCAGAAATACAGTGAGTAAAGTCGTACATAGGATAGATGCACCACTTATCACCTGTTTGATGGTGATGAGCAAAGCGAATACGATAGATAACAGGATCACGCATACACATAAATGGCGATGCCATATCTATCTTAGCTCTTAACGCACATTCACCTTCGGCAAACTCACCCAAACGCATCTTTTCAAACAAAGCTAGGTTTTCTTCGATGCTAGAATCTCTATATGGGCTGTTCTTACCTGGCTGCTTTAGCGTGCCTCGATATTCTCGTGTCTCATCTGCATTAAGAAAGCAGACATAAGCTAACCCTTTCTCAATCAGCTCTACAGCATAACGGTGAAGCTGGTCGAAATAGTTAGAGGAATAACGCACCTCTCCATCCCACTTGAAGCCTAACCAACGCACATCATCCTGAATCGAATTAACGTAATCGATATCTTCTTTTTCAGGGTTAGTATCATCAAAGCGCAAGTTGCACAGACCTTTGTAATCTTGTGCGATGCCAAAGTTAAGACAAATTGACTTTGCATGGCCAATATGGAGATAACCATTCGGCTCCGGCGGGAAACGAGTGTGCACCCCAGTATGCTTACCGCTTTCTAGATCTTCATCTATGATATTACGAATGAAGTTACTCGGACGAACTTCAGTATCCATATCGCTCATGGAATTCCTCTTGCCTAACTTAGTTTACTAAATCAAAACCGCAATAATCCTATAGATCCACTCATGTTACAATGCCCAAAGGAACAAAATATTGGCTTGATAGAATAAAACAGCTAAAAAATAAAAAAGCAGCCCCAAAGAGCTGCTTTTTACATCAATCTTAATCGCATTATTCAGTGACAATTTTCACTGTTGGAATAATCTCTTGAGTCTTAGCCCCTTTACGCTTTAACCAGATATAGAAAGCGATAAGCGCCGAGACAAAGAAGCCAATCCATAAACCTGACTTCACAGGATGTTGGCTAAAGGTGATAACTTGATACACCACTGTGGCACTACCGTAAGCTAAACCAAAGGTCCAAAGTGCTGCAAATCTTGCCCAGCGACCACCAAACTCACCAACTAAGGCACCCATTGCGGCCACACACGGCGTGTAAAGAAGGATAAATAGTAGGTAAGAAAAAGCGGCTGCCGTTGTAGAGAAACCAGATTGCAATGCCGAGAAGGTACTGGTATCAACTTCTTGTTCCGCTGCTGCAGCTTCAATCGTCGATACATCACCGACAGAAATTGATAGTGGGTCTTCTGGTGCAATGCCAAATAGGTTCTCAGGAATGGTACCGAGCGCTTGCTCAAAACTCTCCGATAGTGGAGTGAGTTCAGCTTCCTCTGAATTTCCTGCGCTATACAAACTATTTAATGTCCCTACTACCGCTTCTTTAGCGAAGATACCAGTAATGATACCGACAGTTGCAGGCCAGTTATCCTGCTCTATGCCCATAGGAGCAAACAATGGCGTCACCTTTTGACTTGCGACACTCAGCACAGAATCCTTACTGTCTTCATTACCAAAGCTACCATCAACACCAATAGTATTAATGAAGTTCAGCAGAGTCACTACGATAACAATGGTTTTACCAGCACCTAAAATAAAGCTCTTAGTTCGCTTGCCCGTTCGTGACATAACCGCCTTAAATTTAGGAAGCTCATAGCTAGGTAGTTCCATCACTACTGCACTACTGCTACCCGGTAATACGGTCCTACTTAGTAGGAAACCAGTGCCGATTGCAGCAAGGATCCCAAGAATATACAGTAAGAATACAAGGTTCTGACCAGACTCGGGGAAGAAAGCGGCAGCAAAAAGTGCATATACAGGTAGGCGCGCACCACAGGACATAAAGGGAGCCATCATACCTGTCACGATACGCTCACGCTCACTACCTAGTGTACGTGTTGCCATAATCGCAGGCACAGAGCAACCAAAGCCTACAATCATAGGGACGAACGCTTTACCCGGCAGGCCAATACGACGCATGAGACCATCGATGACAAATGCGGCGCGGGCCATGTATCCAGAGCCTTCCAAAATGGATAGCGCTAAGAACAGCGTAATAATCACAGGGATGAAAGTGGCAACGGTTTGAATACCTTGACCTACACCACCGGCTAAAATAGCGATTAGCCATTGTGGCGCGCCTACACTCGCAAGCCATGCACCAGCATGATCTACAAAAACCGCCCCTGCCGTAATATCAAAGAAATCGATAAATGAGCTACCGACATTGATGCTAAACATAAACATCAAATACATCACAAATAGGAATACAGGCACACCAAGCACAGGGTGCAGAGTCAACTTATCTAACTTATCACTAAGGGTCTCAATCCCCTGCTCTACTACCGAAGCTTGATAAACTCGCTCAACAAAATTAAAGCGAGTGGTTGCAACCATCACCTCGATATCTAAGCCTTGATTCGTTAGCCTGTCAGTTACCTCGGTAACTTCCTCCTGCATCTGAGCACTCTTACAAGTACCACAGCCTAACCCATTGCCTAACATAGCTAATGCCCGACCACGACTCACAGGCTCAGGTTTATTTTGCAGTAAGGTAACTCCTGCCTCAATTTGCTCATCATAGTCGAGCACGAGTGGGTCTTCAGAAATCTTGCCTTCAAGTAAATCAACAAATTGTGCCTGTACACGAGCTACATCTTGCTGCTCTCTTGAGCATACAGCGATAACAGGGCAGCCAAGCTCTAAAGACATCTTATCGGTGTCTATGTTGATGCCACGTTTATTAGCAGCATCAATTTTATTGACCACTACCACCATAGGAATGCCTAGCTCTCTGAGCTGAACAGTGAGATATAAGTGGCGTTCAATATTAGTTGCATCTACAAGGTTGATAATGCCATCGATATGTTGATCGGCGATATATTGCTGGGCTATCTGTTCATCCAAAGAACAATCACAGGTCTTGCCCGCGGGTAAAAGATCATAAATACCGGGTAAGTCAGTAAGAAAAACATCCGCACCCTTTAAGGCAAATTGCCCTGTCTTCTTCTCAACAGTAACACCTGACCAGTTACCCACCTGCTGGTTAGAACCCGTTAATGCATTAAATAGGGTCGATTTACCTGCGTTTGGGTTACCTATAGTTACGCAATGAAACTGTTTAGTCATTAATTGTCTCCACTTGCGCTAACTTATCAACGTCTATGATATCGGCGAGGTCTTTACGCATACATAATTTACTGCCACGAATGTCGAGCTCTAACCCTGAACCTAGAGGGGCTCGTCGAATAAGAGTGAAACGCGTATCGGGAGTGATCCCCATAGAGAGTAATTTACGTTTTACTGTTTTTGGGAGGTTTAGCTTACCTACTTCTGAAATCCTAGCGTTATCGCCAGGGCTGAGTTCACTTAACTTCATTAGGGCTTCCATCAGCTACGCGCTTACAACATTTTGCTGCAGCGATTTTATCTGAGCTAAAAAACGATTTGTTATAACTAGATCAAGTTTTTTAGCTGCAAACGATAATAGTTTGCAATAGTGTTAGGTATTATGATGCATATTCAGTCAATAGAGCAATATGTTGATAATAATTATTATTCCCTTTTTATTGTTCCGCATTCAGATAAACACGTTTCGCCAACAAAACAAACGATATTTCCTCTTCGTACAAGGCGAATTTTAAAATCATTATTTTCGAAAAACTCGATGATTATCTTCGATTTTTTTAACTTTAGTGACCACGCCATATACCTCTAAAGAAATAGTCAGATCTCAGTCACATAACCCCACAAAATAAACGGATAAATCTGCAATTCTCTTGTACCTTTAATCATGGAGATAAAATCCGCACATCATACCGAAAGATGAGATTTATTCTTATTCACCAATAGGTTTGATGATAATTATATTTTATTGCAGGGAAATATTATGATGAGATGGGTTAATTTCAATGCCGCAACTAAAGCGATGTTGAGTGCAGGCGTAATGTCTGTCGCTTTAGCTGGGTGTGGCGGAAGCGATGGTGATAAAGGACCAGACGGTGAAGACGGTGTCATCGGTGTTAATATAGATACAACCTCTACCCTAAAAGCGAACTTTACTAAAGCAAGCATCACTGAAGGCAAAGTGACAGTTGACTTCAAACTTGAAAACGCTAATGGCGTCGCCGTGTTGGGACTTACCAAAGACCATGACCTACGCTTTGGTATCGCACAACTAACACCAGTCACAGAGACCATAGGTGAAGGAGACGCGGCAAGAGAGTTTGATAAAGGATTGCAATGGCAAGCCTATATCAATGTTGCTAAAACTCCCAACCCTGATTGGATTCCAGAAGGCGACGCTAGCCTTAAGCCTTCCAATCAAACTCAAGCCAGCGTCGAAGCTGCCTCTAAATGCGATGACTGCTTAGTCGACAATAAAGATGGTAGTTACACCTATACCTACCAAATCGATGTCAGCAATGTTGCTGAGCCAATTGCCGTTAGCTATAACGCAGAAAATACGCAAAGAGCGACACTCGAACTTAAGGCTCCTATGGTTACGGCCAACGCAGCCTATGATTGGCAACCATCTACGGGTGCGACTGACGGTATCGCTAGCCGCGACGTCGTCTCTATCGAAGCCTGTTATCAGTGTCACCAAAAAGAAAGCTTGGCTTTACATGGTGGCCGTCGTATCGACCTAGAGAACTGCGCATCATGTCATACCTCGACTTCTGGCGATCCTGAGTCAGGTAATAGCGTCGACTTTGCCTTTATGATCCACGCGATTCACAAAGGCCAAGATAGACATACTGCTGGTGAAGCCGTGGGCGAAACAGCAAGTGCGCCTTACAAGGTGATTGGCTACGGCGGCGGCATGCATGATTATGGTAAGGTAATGTTCCCTCAACATCCTGCTACCGATTGCGCAGTTTGTCACGTCGAAGGTGATGGTGCGCCAGCTAACGCAGCGCTCTTCAAGGCTGATAAAAGTAATACTGCTTGTATTGGCTGTCATACAGAGAAACCTTCTTTCTACCACAGCAGCACAGACTGTGTAGCCTGCCACAATGCAACTGACCCTTATAACGGAACAGCTAATGCTGAGAAGCGCCATGGCGATGTCAATAAGCGTTATCAGCTAAGTAAGCAATACTCTGTTAAGTTCAGCAACATTGCGCCAGCAGGCCAAGGCCTAAGCTTTGATGTACAAGTACTGGACGACAAAGGTGGTGCGGTAGAGAAAGAACGCATCTATAAGAAAGGCTATTCTAAGCCTTATATCGTTGTATCTTGGGATATCGACAAAGACTATCCTGCCTATGAAACAGGTAGTAAATATTCTGAGCGACGTATCGATCTACTCGATGGTGTCCAGTCGGTCTATGATGAAGCGACTAAGACCTTTAAGGTAACCAGCGCTAATATTCAGTTCCCAGCTGACATCAATGGTAAGAGTTTTGAGCTATTACCATTAGTCAAAACCTGTTTCAACAAAGGTGGCTATGGTGTTGACGAGGTTAACCCAACAGCTTGTTATGATGCTGACGGTGTGACACTTCTTGATAATGTCGCGCCAGCCTATATTCAGGACGCACCTATGCGCTTTGTATGGAATGATGGTTTCTCAGAAACCCAAGCAGTAGCAAGACGAGGCATTATCGAAGAAGCCAAGTGCCAAGCCTGTCACGGTGCAGAGTACTACCATGATTCAAATGGCGTTAACTGTATGGCTTGTCATACTCCAGATAAGTCGCTCACTCAGTCTGTACGTGGTTCTGGTGAATATGACAAACCAACCAGCTTTGCCTACAAAGCTCATCATGCAGAAGGTCACTACCTCAAATACGCAGGCGTGCAATCTGGCACAGTGTTAAAAACTGATTGTAAGACATGTCATAGTGATACAGGCTTTACCTTAGGCCGTGCTAGCGACAGAGTCTGGCACTACCCTAACCTAACGACTAAAGATGAAGCGGGTATCTGGGTATCGTCTGATGCTGGTACTTGTCTAAGCTGTCACCAACCATACCTCAATGATGCGGCGATCAACCATATCGAAGTCAATGGCGGTATTCTTGATGGCACTGATGCGGCAGACGTTAGAGCTCGTGCAAAAGAAACCTGTGCAACCTGTCACTCCACTGAAAATGTAATGGCGTTACACGGTAACTAACTACAATATGGCCCATAGTGCTTAATTAAGCACTATGGGCCTATTTTTGCCACCCTCTAATCAGCCTACTATACCTTCATTGGCTTAATTATAAAAAATTGATTAAAGAGTCAGAAACCCAGCCAAGATCACAGTAAATTAAAAAAATCTCATATTTTATTTTCCTTATTATTTCATAAGCTAACCACCCAAAATACCTCTTTAGAAATATAAAGATCAACATCACATATTGGCCTTAGCTATAGAGCTTTTAAGCCTATATTAAGCTAGCATTTTACTGGGGAATTTCTATTTTCCAGCATCGATAAAAGCTACAAAAAATATGTAATCAAACAGAATGTAAATTTAACTTCTATGCTTATATCGGTGCCCAACCTATGCAGGGAAAAATGATGGACAAAAATAATATAAAACTCAGCGCCTTAGCTGCGACGTGTGCAATGTCAATAGGCCTTACGGCTTGTGGTGGTAGTGATGGAAGCGATGGTGCACCAGGGAAACCTGGAGGCCCAGTAGCAGAGACAATCACTCAGTTGAATCTAGCTGTAACCGGTGTCAAGTATGACAATGACACTCCCACAATTACTGTTGAAGCAACTAACCAAGACGATAAGCCTATTGTCGGCATTACAGATTTAAGTGTACTCGCTTCTCAATTGACTCCAATGGGTGCAACAGGTGCAGGTAATCCAGCCCAATGGAATCGTGTTAGTACCTATGCTAATCCTCCGACAGTGGTTGACAATAAAGATGGCAGCTACTCTGTAACCATCCCATTAGAAGGCTTTGATAAAGAACTCACTCAAAGGTATGCTGTTTATGCTGGCGGCGGTGACTCAAAACTGGCTGATGGTGTATCACTTCTTCCTCGCCGCGAAATCGTTGCCGACTTCGATGGTGAAGGCTTTAAGGCCAAGTACACTAAAAATGTAGTTTCTCATCAAGTCTGTACTAACTGTCACATTGAAGGTGAAGCCCTTACGCGTCGTCACAGTAGTTATCAGGAGCAAGCTACCTGTGCCACCTGTCACGATGCTTCGTTCGATGAAGATACCCAATGGACTCACTTAGTTCATAACATTCACAATTCAAACAAGTCGTTTACTGACAAGAAAGGCAACGAGTACAACGGTGAAGCGGCTGAAGCGCTAATCCAAAACAACTGCCAATCTTGCCACGTCGAGTCGGATACCCAAACCGAATGGCAAAACTTTAGCCGAGTTCCAACTATGGAAACCTGCTCTAGCTGCCATACCAACATAGATTTTAAAGCTGGTAAAGGTCACTCACAGCAAGACAATAATGCAAACTGTGTGGCTTGCCACAACAGTCAATGGACTGCCGAACTTCACTCAGCCAAAGCCATGGCCAAAAAAGCCGTTATTGATACCTATGGTATGAGCGCAGATCTTGTTGCTAACGCCGATAATACTGCAACATTAACCATAAGCATTCTTGACGCAGCTGGAACAGCAATCGATGTCAACTCAATACTTGCGAACATCCAGCGTGTTGAAGCGACAACCAATGTGGGCCCTAATTTCCCACAGCTAAGCTACTACACAAAAGATAACTTGAATCTAGTGGAAAACGGCCAGCTTCAAGCAGGTGCAAGCATTGAAAATGGTAAGCTAGTTCATATCACTAAGGTTCTGCCATTTGGTGCTGGCGATACTGATACAGCATTTAGCTTTATCGGCTTATCTGTTTGTACATCTGGCGCTGAGGTTGCTGCCTGTGCAGCCGATGGTAGCAGTGAATACACTGGTATGAAGGCAGCCTTAGCCTTTGGCACTAAGTCTGGTAATGCAGCTAGCATGCGCCACACCAATTCTGTTAACTTCGCAACCTGTGAAAGCTGTCACGGTGAGACCTTTGATATCCATAAAGGTACCCATCACCCAGGTTTTGTGATGACTGAACAGTTAGGACGTGAAGTCGATGGTAAAGTCGTTGTCGGTATCGACGGCTGTGCTTCTTGTCATACACCTGCAGGCACATATGCAGGCGGTGCGAATAAGGGCGCTATCGAAATGAAGCTGCATAGCACTCATATCAGTAAAGCCCATGGCCTTATCGGCGGAGAGTGTAGTCAGTGTCACAATGACTTAAATCTTGATGCCTTTAAGAACAAGAAGGCGCTTGCGACCTCTTCAGGTAAGTTCACTTCCCCTATTACAGCGACCTGTTCTTCTTGCCATACCGTTGGCGGCCCATACATGGTTCACACCAAGGAAAGCCTAGAAGAGTTTGGTGCAATTGTTGATGGCGATAAGGATGTAGCCGATCAAGCAGCTAATACAGAAACCTGCTTGTTCTGCCATAAGCCAACCCTTGAAGATCACACTAAAGTCAGCTTGTAATTAATTTGCCCAAAAAAGGGGGAAAACTCTCCCCCTTTCTCCAAAACGTGTTTGTGCAAATTGGGATATGAATATGAAAAGCATAATTAAACTAACCAGACATTTTGCTAGCTCAGCCATGGTGCTCCTATGTTGTTTAGGGGTAAGCCAAGTGGCTAATGCGGCTAAATGGGATGCTAAGATGACCCCAGAGGAAGTTGAAGCAACACTGGATAAGAAGTTTGTCGAAGGCAAATATTCTAAAAAAGGCGCCGATTCCTGCCTTATGTGCCATAAGAAGTCGGCCAAAGTGATGGATCTATTTAAAGGGGTTCATGGAGACATCAAATCGAGCAAGAGCCCTATGGCAGGTCTTCAATGTGAAGCCTGTCATGGCCCATTAGGTAAACATAATAAAGGCGGTAAAGAGCCTATGATTACCTTTGGTAAAGACTCTAGCTTAAGCGCCGAGAAGCAAAACAGTGTCTGTATGGGTTGTCATACCGATGATAAGCGTATGGCGTGGAATGGCGGTCACCATGATAATGGTGATGTTGCTTGTGCATCTTGCCACAGCGTTCATAGTGCGAATGACCCTGTGCTGTCTAAGAACAGCGAAATCCAAGTCTGTACTAGCTGCCACACCAAGCAAAAAGCAGACTTACACAAGCGTTCTAGTCACCCAATGAAATGGGCGCAGATGGTCTGTACTGACTGTCATAACCCACACGGTACCTTTGCCGATTCAGGGCTAGCACAGATTGATAATAACGATACCTGTTACGATTGCCACGCCGAGAAACGTGGGCCTAAGTTATGGGAGCACTCACCTGTTGTTGATGATTGTTCTAACTGTCATAACCCCCATGGCTCAGTCAATGACGGCATGCTAAAAGCGCGTCCTCCTCAACTTTGTCAGCAATGCCATGCCAGTGATGGCCATGCTAGCAACGCCTACCTAGGTAACACTGGGCTAGGTAGCGAAGTGGGTGACAATGCCTTTTCTGGCGGCCGCAGCTGCTTGAACTGTCACAGTCAGGTCCATGGTTCTAACCATCCATCGGGTAAATTACTGCAACGCTAATGCTAAGGGAGGGGTCGTGATGACATATCAATTTAATCAGCCTTCGCCAGCGTTAATGGCGTGCAGTGCTAGTGGACAACAATGGTATCAGGAGTCGTGATGATGAAATTCAATCTCAATTTAATCACTCTGGCACTGATTACCAGTGCAGGAGTCTCCATGGCACCATCTGCATTAGCAAATGGCTATGGAATTAATCAAGCCAACACTGAAAAAGTGAACTTCAGTAAGTGGCAATGTAAACGCTGTAAAGTGGAAACAGGCAGTGCTGGCACTATCGGTGTCGGTGTTGGCTATAACGACAGTGACGATATTCACTCTGCCAACGCCTTTGGTGTGGAAGAGGAGTTTGCCGGTAAAGTCGATGCCAATGTGCGCTATGTTAGCGAAACCGGTTATCGAGCCAAATTGAAGGCCGATAATCTAGGCATGGAAAATGGCCGTATGCAGCTAGAAGTGGGGAAACCAGG
>CANNEE010000015.1 GCA_947503555.1 uncultured Shewanella sp. | reverse complement strand
GAGCGGTAGTTCAGTTGGTTAGAATACCGGCCTGTCACGCCGGGGGTCGCGGGTTCGAGTCCCGTCCGCTCCGCCAAACAGATTAGCCCTTGTCATTAGACAAGGGCTTTTTTGTATGTGCCGTTAGAAGGTTTGTGGTTTTTCTGTTTGGCATAATGCTATCAACCAATCCTTAAATTGTCTGACACTGGCGTTGTCTGTGTGTTGCAGCAAAAAGTAGCCTGCTTTGGCCTCAAGTGAGCCAAAGGGGGCAATCAGTTTTTTCCTATTTACCTCTTCTTTGATTAACGCACTTCTTGCCATGGCGACTCCCAGTCCAGCTTCAGCCGCTGCCATTGCCATATCGGTACGATTAAAAAAATGTCCGCCATGATAGTTTGTACTTATTTGGTGTTGCGCTAGCCAATACTGCCACTCGCTGTGTTTGTCGGCATCCCGATAGGGCATAGCATCATGAAGCAAGGTCGCTTGCTGCCAAAAGTCATTATGACTTGTTCCCTGAGTGAGTTGCCGATAATAATCAGGACTCATCACCGGAATAAGCTGCTCTGTAAATAGCTCAATTGCATCGTCTTGGTAGTAGGGGAGTTGTCCATAATCTATGGTGAGATCAACGCTCGTGTTGTCAATATGGACAAGGCCACCTTCGGCATAGGTGAGTACACTGATATCTGGGTGTTGATTGTAGAAATACTTAAGTCTTGGCATCAGCCATTTATAGGCAAAGGAAGGGGTCAGTTTTAGTTTGACTTCCTTAGGGTCACTTGCTGTCTGCATCAGCTGTTGCAGTGTCTGCGCTATCGGCTCAAGGTGAGTATTGAGTGTATTACTGAGGATGCTGCCTTTTGATGTTAGGGTGATTCCCCTTGAGTGACGAGTAAAAAGCGCAAAACCGATTTGCTGCTCCAATAGTCGCATCTGCTGACTTACCGCGCCGACCGTGATATTTAGCTCATGTGCTGCTTGAGTAAAACTGGCGTGTTTGGCGACAAGAGCAAATGTGGTTAAGTAACTTAAGTTTATTCTCATTATTATCTGCTTATAGTTTTACTATAGGCTGAGTTTAATAAATATCGTTTGTTATACCAATGTTAATCTTTCAAGCTAGTCATCATTCGATGAGCTTAAAAGGAAGATGTATGCGGGTTGTGGTATTGGGTGCGGGCGTTATAGGGCTGACGAGTGCATGGTATCTTGCGAAAGCTGGCTTTGAAGTCACAGTGCTTGATAGGCAAGCCGACGTTGCATTAGAAACTAGCTTTGCCAATGCTGGCCAGATCTCTTATGGCTATAGTTCGCCCTGGGCTGCACCTGGGGTACCTCTTAAGGCGATAAGGTGGTTAATGTCAAAGCACTCTCCGCTCAAAATTAGCCCTATGTTATCCCGAGAGGGGTATAGCTGGTTAGGGCAGATGCTACAAAACTGTTGCTTGAATCGGTATCAAGTTAATAAAGCGCGCATGCTCAGTTTGGCGAATTACAGCCGTGAGGTACTGCAAGCATTAAGCGCTGAGTTAGAGCTTGACTATGAAGGAAGACAGTTAGGGACCTTGCAGATTTTTCGCCAACAAAAACAGTTAAATGCCGTTAGTAAAGATATCGACTTGCTAGCGCAAGCGGGTATTGAGCATGAGTTATTATCCTTTGATGAGTGTCTAGCCAAAGAGCCTGGGTTACACAGTGCTAAAACAAAAATCTTAGGTGGATTATATCTGCCTCAAGATGAAACCGGAGACTGTCACTTATTCTGCCAGCAGTTAAAACAAGCGCTAGTCTCCCAAGGTGTGACATTTCACTTTGATACTCGGGTTGAAAGCTTGGGTCTTGAAAGCGGGAAAGTGAAGGGCGTTATTACTGATAAGGGCGAGTTTGAGGGCGATAGATTTTTGATTGCCATGGGTAGCTTTTCAAATGCATTAATGAATCAACTTGGACTTAAACTACCGCTTTATCCGGTGAAGGGTTATTCCTTAACCCTGCCGTTAGCTCATGATGGCGCTGCTCCCAGCTCTACCATCATGGATGAAACCTATAAA
This sequence comes from uncultured Shewanella sp., assembly GCA_947503555.1. GTDB lineage: Bacteria > Pseudomonadota > Gammaproteobacteria > Enterobacterales > Shewanellaceae > Shewanella. The sequence continues at coordinate 123,740 of CANNEE010000015.1, read as the reverse complement.
GTCGCGGTCACTCGCTTCGATGACAGAGTGCGGGTGGCTGGCATGGCTGAGTTAACGGGCTTTGATATCAAGCTTAGGCCTGCAAGACTGGCAACCTTGACGAAAGTCGTGACTGAGTTATTTCCTGACGGTGTGGATTTAACTAAGGCCGAGCCTTGGACAGGCCTAAGACCCATGACTCCCGACGGCACGCCGATTATCGGCGCTACGCCAATTGCCAATTTGTTCACCAATACTGGTCACGGTACGCTAGGTTGGACCATGGCAGCAGGCTCTGGCAAGCTTGTTAGTGATATTATTGAAGGAAGAGCCAATGCGCTGGCAACGCCCGAATTATCAATGGCAAGATATGGCTAGACCAGGTAAAAGTATTGGTCTTATGCTTTGAGAGTGCTAGCCTAATATCTTGTTATTTAGATTAATAATCTGATTGTTATCGATAATGAATAGGTAAGGAAGGTCAGTCATGGCTAATGTTAAGGCTAAGCTGCAGCAGGCTGCTGAAAAAGGCTTAATATCCCAAGAGCAAGTCACTCCCTTAGCCGAGTTCCTTACTCAAACTAGCCTCGATGTCCCTAGATTCGATTTTACCCATCTGCTTTACTACCTAGGTGGGTTGATTGCCATAGGTGCTATGACCTTATTTATGACCTTAGGTTGGGATGAGTTTGGCGGGGCAGGGATCTTAACGATTTCTCTGGTTTACATGGCTCTTAGTATTGGCCTATGTGAGCATTTTGGTCGGCGTCAGCTCGCTATTCCAGCAGGTATTTGTGCGTGCTTTATGGTGTCTATTACGCCACTTGCTGTATTTGGCTTGCAACAGATGATGGGTTGGTGGCCTGATGATAGCAGTTATCGCGAGTACCATAGATATATCAAACCCCTATGGCTCTATATGGAACTGGCAACCCTAGCGGTCGGCGTCATGGTGCTCAAACGTTATGCTTACCCTTTTATTATGCTGCCCATTGCCATAACCCTCTGGTACTTCTCAATCGATATTGCCGAGCTGCTGAATCCTGATTTAGGGCTACATTGGGATTTTGACTATAGAGCAAAAGTGAGTATCGCCTTTGGTCTTATCATGCTGGTTATCGCCTTCTGGACTGATCTACGCAGCCGTAAAAGCTTAGATTACAGCTTCTGGCTATATCTTTTTGGTGTGTTGACCTTTTGGGGCGGACTAACCTCTCAAGAGTCGGACTCAGAGCTAGGTAAATTTATCTACTGCTGTATTAATCTGTTGTTGATGGGTATAGGTGTTGTGCTAATACGGCGAGTGCTCACAGTCTTTGGTGCCATAGGTGTGAGTTTCTATTTAGGGCATCTTGCTAATAAAGTGTTTGCCGACTCTTGGTTATTCCCCATTAGCCTGACATTAATCGGTTTGGGCATTATTTATCTCGGTATCTTGTGGCAGAAACATGAAGCAAACTTGAGCCGAAGAATGATTGCTATGCTTCCCCAAAGTCTGCAAGAGTTACTAGCCAAACGAGGGAGCTGATAATGAAAATGTTTTTAAACTCTAATTTAGATTGGCATCTCCTATATCTGGATGTATATACAGTTATAATGGCAAGTTGAACAAAGTCGCGACTTTGCTTCTCGTTATGTAAAAACTGAAATTCTCGTTTAATACAGATGCCAATGCATAAGTTGTTGAATAATATGGTTTTACTTGATTAGATATTTTACATAACGAGCCTTTTGGGTTCTCGTTTAAATCAATTCTCGGTTTCTACATGCAACTAAGCGCTTGCTTTACGTCATAGGCAGAGTTAACCTACTGGAATTATTAAATAATTATCAATGTTAGCGAAAGGATTTTACGGTGTGGCGTCGCGTGTTTATCGGAATTCTCGCTAATACGCTGTTATAAGCCTGAAGTAAGGATACGATGAAATTTCAAATATCTGATGAAACTTTGAGAAAAAGGTTTAGACAACCTATTTATACGTTCCTACAGTTTGTCCTCTTTTCCATAGTTATATTTTTCTTTCTTGAAGATGGAACAGACGAAAAGAAAGTGATCACTATTGCCCTTGTTGTTTGTTCAATTGTAGGGCCTTTGCTAAATTATTTTGGAGCTAGAAAGTATGCTTCAATTTATAGAGACCACTTCATTGAAACTAAGCCTGAAGGCTTCGTGATAATTGATAAAGAAACAGAAACCATCTTGAAGTGGGAAAGCATCTCAGGAATAAAAGTTAAAGAAGGCAGCAATGGTATTAAATCCATGGTTCTTTCAACTTACGGAGGTTCTTCAATGGAACTAAGCAAATATGGTGCTCTGAACAACCTAAAGAATGAAATGCGAACTTATGGGAAAAACATAAAATGGAGTTAACGGCTTATAACAAACTGTTTAAATTGGAAAAAATTAAGTTGGCTTGGTTTCGCTCCGCTTCACATTTTAGCCAACATAATTTTGCCCATTAACAGGTCGTTAGCCGTCCAAAGTATAATTTAGATAGGAGATCCAATGGCGTCTTTAGATTTTGACGTAGAGAAACACGCATTTCGCGAGTTTTATTCAGATAACTTGGCATTACTGGAGGGTGCGAATAACTCATTCTGTACGCTCATCGAAGCATTGTTGACTCACTCTGGTGGTATAGCTATCTCCAAAATTGAAGGCAGAGTCAAAGATAAAGAAGAATGTATTAGGAAGTTTAATCTAAAGTATCGAAAGGCTCTAGAATCAGCTAGTACCGAATACAATATCAAGGATCATATCTCAGATCTTATCGGGTTAAGAGTTGTATGTTTATATGAAGACGACATTGAAAATATTCAAGATGTATTGAAAGAACACTTTGAGGTCATTGACGTAACAGACAAGATTTCACAAATTGAAAGCACTGAGGACTCATTTGGATATAAGGGGCTTCATTTAGACCTTAAGCTGGGTGAAAGTAGGCGAAATATGCCTGAGTACAAAGCATTCTTAGATTTTGGCTTTGAAATTCAAATTCGTACAATAATTCAAGATTCTTGGAGCGTATTGGATCATAAAATTAAATATAAAAAATCTATACCTAATAAGCTAAAACGTAGAATCAACACACTAGCTGCACTCTTTGAGTTAGCGGATCGAGAGTTTCGTGAAATTCGTACTTCAACAGAAGACGAAATACAAAAAGCAAAAGAAGATGACTCAGAGTCATCACTAACCGAAGGAAATGAAGCAGGACAAGCCTCAACTTCTTTACGCAAAAGTAACGGAAATGGGTTACTTACAGCGTTTGGCTTCTTAAAAATTGCGAATCACTTTTTTAGAAAGTACGATTTTGAACCCCATAAAGTGGATGGTTTTACCCAAGAAATTATCTCAATGGAATCAAACATAACTCGAACAGATTTCAACGAACACATGAAAGCTACTATCTCTAAAGTAAAAGAATACCAAACCTACTTTGAATCTTTAGAGGGCTCAAGTGAGAAGTTAAATCCCTATACCATGATCCGGCATTGCCTTTATTTAAGTGATAAGGAAGCGTATAGCGCTATTTTAACAAATGTCTCCAAAGAGGCATTTGAGCAATGGTTGGAGAACAACGGCTCACAAGCAATTTAAGAGTGATTCAGCACGCTTGGCATTTTTGGTTTGGCTCAAGTTTAGTGTTTACGGTGGTCAATTTAGGTGTTGTGGTCGCGTGCTTCACACCTTAATTGGGCGTTGGTATGACTCCCCACGTCAAGTAGAGCGTAATCATTTAGGCCTAATGGTTTAAGCCTAGTTTTGTGCTTTTCCCAAAATGAATTGAGTTAACGCAGTAGATGAAGCAAGTAAATTCGTCGGTTGTCATGCTGGTATTCGTGGATTACTTATCTTTCAATAAGCAGCGCCTACCTTACTTTTTCCGTCGTGACACCTGTCTTCAGTCTATGCTCGTGGTTCAGTGAAAGCCGAGCTTCACAGCCATCCTAACGCTGTCGGTAGTTGTGCGATAGCCGATGGTTGATGCTGCATTAACTCAAAACGGTCAATCATGCTGGCACCCTTGCAATGCGCAATTGAGGGTTAACCTTAGGTAATACGATTTCTCGTGATATTGCCCAAATATAGGCAATCATCTCTCTAGCAAAGGCCGTCACCACCACGTTGTAGTGTTTACCCTTGTGCACTAGATGTTGATAACGCCGACGCAGTCTCAGCTGTGCTTTCCATGTGATATGGATGGGAGTGTTCACATCGCTGGTCTTCAATATATGCGATTCCAATGGACTCTTTATGTGTATCTAAGTCGATGACAAGTATGTTATGTTTGCTCATGCTGAACCCAAGTTTTTAGTTTCTTTAACAAAACTATTATGGCTCTGGTTGTCAGCTAACCCACGATGGATTAGAGAACTGCATTTCTAGTGGGGAGTCATTATGTCTATATTTTTTGGAAGTCTCATGAATAACGAAGCATTTATTAATTTAATCAAAAGGCACTCTCGAGACTTTGCTATTGACTGGGCTGAGGGAGAAAGCTCTGGTGTTGCTAAAGATACTCAAGATTGGCAAGCCAGTTTATCAATTCAGGAGAAAGCCTTCTTACGAGAGATTGTTACGGAGGCATTAGATAATGCCATTGTTAATCTGCTTGAGATTATGGATGGGGTGCACCCAGAGAATTCTTCTCCCATAGAGGCGTGTGTAGGTAACAATAAAATTTCAGGCCAAGGATGTAAGCAACTTCATGACTTATATTCAGGCAAAATATAACAAAGCCAGCCAGTGTTGCCAGCAAGCTGGCGGGAGTCGTAAACTCGCCCCTGCTGGCAGGCGTTATGCTTAAGAGAACTCATGAGTAAATTTGAGATAAGAGAAGACGAGAATGGAATCGGAAAGGTCCTTATCTTAAAGGGCGCTTGGTCCGATGAGGTAAGCGTCTATATGCAAGATAATGGCATATCAGCATTGAGGCTTACTGATTCCTTTGGGTTCAAAGGACATGATTTGTCATTTCTTCCTGAGCTATCTTTCCTCCGAGGTCTAGAGCTTTACTGCTGGGATGCTAAAGGTATAAAAATTATTGAGTCTCTCCCTCAACTAGAGCTACTTGGCCTGCAATATAAATCAACTCAAAAAATTGATTTATCAGCTTTTTCAAAGCTAAGGGTAGCACTAATAACTTGGTCTAAAGGTCTTGGGTCATTGCTTGAGCTAACATCCCTTGAAAAGCTTAATATTCAAAATTATCCACACAGTAACCTGGAGCCAATTACCTCAATGGTTACCCTCAAGCAACTTTACCTTACCTCTCGAAAACTAGAATCTTTAAAAGGCATAGAGCAACTTGGTAGTCTTGAGATATTAGATCTATACAATTGTCCATTTCTGACATCAATAGCAGGTACTGAGAAGCTTCCAAAATTGAAAGCAATTGAAATCGAGGCCTGCAATCGTGTCTGCGCGTAACAAGTGCATGTTGTTTGTCCACTTCATGGGCTGGGACCTTCGCACTGCGTGCTCCGGCACCAAATGCAGGCGTTAGGCAAACTAAGGAGCTTGGTGTAAATGGATATCACAAAGAATATAAAACCTAGTATTTTGTTATTTTCTCTCGGCTTTTTAGGGATAGCATCAATTGTTCCTTTGATCCCGCAATTGTTATCTCTCCAATCAGCAGAGCTGCCTATGAGTGTTGAGATGATTCAAGTTATTTCTGTGGCTCAATCATCTATCTTATTACTACTTATGATTTGGGTAGGCTCTATTTTTTCTAAAAAGGTTAGCTTATCAGCTCCTGTTATTTTTGCTTTAGCTCGCTCAGAAAATGTATTTAACCAATTAAAACCACAAATATTACCTGCTGTCGTTGGTGGTATTGCTGGAGGAATATTTATACTTCTGTTTCTCGGCACATTATCGAGTTACCTCCCTCCTGAATTTATCAGTGCAGGTGAAAAATTAGTACCACCTTGGTATACCAAAATGTTGTACGGTGGAATTACAGAAGAGTTACTTATGCGTTGGGGCTTAATGTCATTTTTTGTTTGGGCTTCATACCGAATAACTCAAAAAGTTGGCTCTGAAATTCGGAGCTACAATTATGTCATTGCTATTTTTCTATCTGCTTTAATTTTCGGTTTAGGTCATTTACCTGTAGCCTTTGCTTTATCTTCAGAGGTTACAGCACCTTTGGTTGCTTATATTATTTTAGGTAATGCTACTTTTGGTTTTATCGCTGGTTATTTGTATTGGAAGCGTGGTTTAGAATGTGCCATCGCGGCACATATGATTGCACACATAACAATGATTATTGGTGCAAGTTTTGCCTAACAAGCGCATTAAGACGGGACTGCTAATAGTTTGCTCGGTTCCGCTTCGCTTCACATTTTAGCAAACTATTATCAGCCCCTTACGCGGGCGTTGGTATGACTCCCCACGTCAAGTAGAGCGTAATCATTTCGGCCTAATGGTTTAAGCCTAGTTTTGTGTTTTTCCCAAAATGAATTGAGTTAACGCAGTAGATGAAGCCAGTAAATTCGTCGGTTGTCATGCTGGTATTCGTGGATTACTTATCTTTCAATAAGCAGCGCCTACCTTACTTTTTCCGTCGTGACACCTGTCTTCAGTCTATGCTCGTGGTTCAGTGAAAGCCGAGCTTCACTGCCATCCTAACGCCGTCGGTGGTTGTGTCACAGCCGATGCTTGACCTGCTGCATTAACTCAAAACTGTCAATCATGCTTGCACCCTTGTTAATGCGTAACAGAGGGGTAACCTTAGGTAATACGATTTCTCGTGATATTGCCAAAATATAGGCAATCATCTCTCTGGCAATGGCCGTCACCATCACGTTGTAGTGTTTACCCTTGTGCATGAGACGTTGATAATTACGACACAGTCTCAGCTGTGCTTGTCATGCGATATTGATGGGAGTGTACACATTGCTGGTCTTCGATGTAGGCGACTTCAATAAACTCTTTATGTGTATCTAAGCCGATGAAAAGTATGTTATGTTTGCTCACGCTGACCTTCAATTTTTTAGTTTCGTTAACAAAACTATTATGGCTCTGGCGGTCAGCTAACCCACGATGGATCAGAAAACGGCATCTCTAGTGGGGAGTCATTATGTCTATACAGCTATTTGAATATGGAGTTAATTTGAAGCATTTTTTTTTCTTTCTCTTATTTATAAGTTCAAATGCTTTTGCTGAAAAGAGTTCTTGCGACATATCAGTGGAAGAAGCTTCTTTATTAATTCAGGCTAAAAAGCTGCCTGAATTAGAAGACATTCTTCAGAAAAACTATCAGGAAATTGAGCAAGGAAATTTTAAACTAACTTCATTAAAACAAGTTGAATGCTACGCTGAGTTATTAAACTCTAGTCGTTTACTTGTAACTTCTAACTATCTTCAAAAAGATATTTGGCTTGAGAAAGAATTAGCCTCAATAAAAATGGTATTTGCTAGCAATACTAAGCATCTTTGGGTTCTTAGTAATCAATACCGAAACACATTGCAAAACTATATTAGATTTAACTCAAAGTCATGCAATGGTAAAAAATTAGAAAACGGTAAAGTATTACTCAATAAGCTTACCAATAGCTTTGGCGATTACTTTACTTCGACACAGTTAGAGCAAAATGTTAAATTCGAGAACATGAGCAGTAGCTGTATAACAAGCAATTAAAGCGGGTAATAATACAGTTGGCTTTTTGTTCATTAATTTTAGCCAACTATATTATTGCCCCTTAATGTGGGCGTTGGTATGACTCCCCATGTCAAGTAGAGCGTAATCATTTCGGCCTAATGGTTTAAGCCTAGTTTTATCTTTCCCTAAAATGAATTGAGTTAACGCAGTAGATGAAGCAAGTAAATTCGTCGGTGGTTGTGTCACAGCCGATGCTTGACCTGCTGCATTAACTCAAAACTGTCAATCATGCTGGCACCCTTGCAATGCGCAGCCGAGAGTTAACATCTTACATTATGGGCTGCTATTAAAAATAAAGCCTTCTTATTGAAGGCTTTTAATTAGTTAATCTTAGAAAGAGTATCTGACTGTCACCCAGCGGCGATTTTTCTTTTTAAGTTTAACGAGTACTTTAGCGTTGTCAGGAATAATGCGGTCGGAGACCATCTTATTGACTCCGGTAGAGGTCAAATTCGTCTCAGACTCTTCCCCATCAACTGTGATTTTTAATTTTCCTTTGAGTTTCTTGGTCGGGTAGGGCTTACCATGATCAATCACATAAAGAGTGGTGCCAGCTTCTTCTCGTACGAGTTCAAATACGACGTCTTTCTCTGTTTTTGCCACGCCGCCATATTGGGCAACAGCACGACCATGGGAAAATGCTGAGCTGCTAAATACCAAGAGTGCTATGGTGATGAGTAATGTTTTAAAAAATGCTGTGTTCATATTTTCCTCTTTGCTTCTCGTTAATGGCTTAACAAGGTTGGAAATCCAATACTTTAATTACGCTTAACTCAAAATGAGTGACGGTAACTTATAGCAGTATTAGCTTCTGTGGCTTAGCTAAAGATATGGATAATATGCTACTTCTAATCTTGGGTATAGAGCGCAAGCTGAGGTTTACCTTTGTTAACTTAGTGTTGCAAAAATAAAGGGGGGAGAGTCAGAACAAACTTGTGTTGAGTGTGAAATAGCGTTGTTATCTTTGAACTAAATATAGGGTTGTGCTGCTTAAGCGCTAAAAGATAAGTTTTGTTTTAGATAATAGTTAGAGATATTCGTGCGCATTTAATGCGCTAGCAATGCCCTTAAGCTGAGCTTCATTCTTACCGACTTGATGATAAGCAATAAGCTACAGCGTCATTTATCCTGTTTATTTTGCTCGCTTGAGCTGTGTAAATCCGCCGTTGGCTTGTCGGTGTGTTTATCTGAGTTTGACTGCTCAGTTGTCGATGGAGCATCTTTCTTGGTAGGCAGGTTGGGCTTGCCAAATTGAGGCATTTTAAATTTGGCCGAGTATTTGAGTACAGCTAGATTACTGGCAATGACGCCTATGACTAGGATGATGATTAACCAAACTTCAAAAGTAGACATAGGCGATTCCTTGCAATAGCGGATACTTATAAATTAGTCGACAGCCAGTCGCTGTTCACATTTGCGGATATCTTCAGGTGTATCCACTTCTGGCGAGTCAAAGGCGCTAATGGCGACTTTAATTTTATGGCCGTGTTCCAGTGCGCGCAGCTGTTCAAGTTTTTCGAGATCTTCCAAGCGTCCTAGTGGCAGCGCAGAGAAGGTGTGCACGAACTCGCGAGTATATGCATAGACACCTAAGTGCTTGTAGACAGGGTAGTCATTGGTATCACGGCCAAATGGAATACGAGCGCGCGAGAAATAAAGGGCATTAAAATCGTTATCAAACACCATCTTCACGTGTTTAGGATCGTCCAGTTCTTCCTCTTCGGTGATTTCAAATCCTAGGGTTGCCATACCAAACTCACCAGGGTGACGCTCAAATAGGGTGATGATCTGCTCGATGGAGATAGGGTCGATTAATGGTTGATCCCCTTGCAGGTTAATCACCAAATCATCGCTCGCAAGATTCAGCTGAGTGATGGCATCTTCGATTCTGTCGGTGCCTGACGCTGCATTCTCGCTGGTCATGACCACTTGACCACCAAAAGCTTCAACCGCATCTTTGATGCGTACATCATCGGTAGCGACATAAATATTATCCAAGCCTTTTGCCAAACTCGCTCTTTCATAAACGTGCTGGATCATCGGCTTGCCGTTAATCGGCGCCAGTGGTTTACCCGGGAATCGGCTAGAGCCATAGCGTGCTGGGATTAACAGGGTTACATTCATTAAATCGTCCTACTTTTTACAAGTACTTTATCAGTGCTTTTTACAAGTGAGTTGGGCTCCTATTGTGAAATAGGAGCCCAATTTTATCTATAGATTAACAGTTGGCGTTAATCTATCAATCACATTAGATGCGACGGAACAGCTTAGTGAGCATCTCATCTGTGACTTTCTCTTCCCAACCTTCACCGTAAACATTTTCCCATAGTGGGCCCATGCTCTTAGTGACGGCAACCATTTTAGCAATGGTTTCATCTGGTAGATCTTTACAGATATTTTTCGGCAGTGTGATGTTGTGTTTTTCCATCATTTTACGGAACTCTGCAACACCTTCAGGATAGAACTCTTCTAACACATCAAATGCTAGGCAGTTACCTATGCCGTGGTGATAACCCAGAATATAACCTAGACCGTAAGAGACGGCATGACATGCACCCACTTGGCTATAGGCGATGCTTTGGCCGCCCATGTAAGATGCCATCATCAGTTTGTCGTCACTATCTGGATGATCTTCTAGATAGACTTCGCGGCACAGATCCATCGCTTTTTCGGCAAATGCGCGCGAGAACTCATTGATATAGGTCCCTTCTAATGACTCAACACAGTGAATATAGCAATCCATACCTGTGTAGAACCACTGATCTTTAGATACACCTGAGATAATCTCTGAATCCATGATGATTTGATCAAATACAGTGTAATCAGAGTTCAAACCAAGCTTACGTACAGGGCCGCAAAGTACAGCGGTACGAGAGGCTTCTGCGCCAGTACCAGACAGCGTTGGAATACCGATATGGTGAATAGCAGGGTTCTTGATAAGATCCCAACCTTGGTACATAGCAGAGCCACCAGGGTTAGTTAGCATTAGCGATACCGCTTTAGCCAAATCAAGGGTTGAACCACCGCCAAGACCAACAACACTCACAGGGTGCTTAGCGGCAAAAGCTTGTACTTGCTCGGTTAGCTCATCAACCTGTTTAGTGCTTGGCTCGTCATCGACGTTAACATAAATCAGTAAATCTTGTGCTTTTACCGGCACGCGATCGGCAAGTGGCTTGCCCTTGTGTACGTCATCGACAAGGAATACAACGAAATCATCGTCGTTTTTACGTTCTTCGGCTAACACTTCATCAAGCTGGTTGAAAGAGCCGCGGCCAAAGATCATCTTTGGCACAGTTTTAAAATTTTTGAAACTCATTCTAATCCTCTCCGGTAAGATTATTGAGCAAAAGCTTTTTTGATGTTTTCGATACGCTCAGCGATCTGCTCTTCGGTCCATGACAACTTAATGAGCATAGAGATAGTACGGCTCATGATGGCATCAGACTTAGGCGTAGACACCTGAGTATAATCAGGTCGGTCTTTAATTAATGTGATCGGTAGAGCGGCTGGTGATTTCAGCTCTTGGATATGTTTCCAGTTGTTTAGGTAGTGCCAGTTGTTGACATACCAGTAGAAACAACCATCAACGCCGTTTTCGGCCAGCTTCTTATTAATTTCAATAGTGCGCTCTTCAGTCGGTAGCATGAAGCTTAGGAAGCCTGCTGAGTCACCGTCAGGATCTGGAATTTCACGGAAGCTGATTTCTGGAATTTCAGCCATAGCAGACTTGATAGCCGCTTTGTTTTTACGCTGAATGTCGATAATGGTATCTAGCTTACGTAGCTGAGCAACACCCACTGCCGCGTTCATTTCTGAGATACGGAAGTTAAGACCCATGATAGGGTGATCTTCTGCACCTCGATCGTTACCAACATGGTCATGGCCGTGATCAGAGAACATATGGGCGTGGTTGTAGATGGTTTCATCGTTGGTGATAACCGCGCCGCCTTCACCACAGGTGATGGTTTTAACTGAGTCAAATGAGTAGCAACCCACTTGACCGATAGTACCGAGAGCTTGGCCTTTATAGCTACCGCCGATAGCCTGACAGGCATCTTCAAGTAGCACAAGATTGTGCTTATCACAGATAGCTTTAATCTCATCCATCTTAGCCATAGAACCACACATATGCACTAGGTTAACCGCCTTAGTTTTAGGTGTGATAGCCGCTTCGATGCCTTCAGGTGATAAACATAGGGTCTCATCAATTTCGGCAAATACAGGTACCGCACCTGCCATAAAGACGGCTTCAACTGAGGCTACAAAAGTAAATGGTGGTACGATAACTTCATCACCTGCGCCAATGCCGGCTGCCGCTAGGGCGGTTTGCAGTGCTGCTGTACCGCTCGATAGTAGGTGAGCGTGCTTGGCATTCATTTTCTCACACAGCATGGCTTCCATATCGCGAGTCTTCCAGCGATCGTTACGCATATGGTCGAAGTTATAACGGAAGGTAAAACCGTTCTCCATTACGTCTGCGACTTCCTGTTTTTCTTCAGGACCAAATAATTCAAAACCAGGCATGCAAGTATTCTCCTTAGAATGCGCCGTGAGCGCAGGGCAATATGATAACTGACGAATTATAACTGGCTTTTTACCTTGAGGGGATATTTTGCCTAACAATTTGACGGGAAAAGTGTAAAGCGAGGCGTATATGCTGTTATTTCGTACAAACAAAAACGCCTAGCAAGGGCTAGGCGTAAAAACTGAAATCATATCAACTTGAGATTAGACTTTCTTATCTTGCTGCCAAGTTTCAAGATCTGTGGTGACATCGAGGTCACGTAGTAGGCCGTCTTTAATGTCATAGATCCAGCCATGGATGGAGACTTCTTGGTTATTCTCCCATGCCTTTTGCACCATCTTGGTACGGGCAACGTTTCTGACTTGTTCGATAACATTAAGCTCGCACATCTTGTCGAAGCGGGCTTTCTCATCCAGTTTATCAAGATCGGCTTGGTGAATACGGCGAGTACTCTTGATGTGTTCTAACCAGTGGTCGATAAGGCCAAAGCTTTCATCGCCCATAGAGGCGGCAACACCACCACAACCATAATGGCCAACAACCATAATATGCTTAACTTTTAGTACTTCCACTGCGTATTGAATAACAGACATACAGTTAAGGTCGGTATGGATTACTGTATTCGCAATGTTACGGTGTACAAACACTTCGCCCGGCATAAGGTCGACGATTTGGTTTGATGGTACGCGGCTATCAGAGCAGCCAATCCATAAAAACTCAGGGGTTTGTTGCTCGGCAAGTTTAGCAAAAAACTCTGGATCTTCTTTATTGATCCGCTCAGCCCATCGGCGGTTATTATCAAACAAATTCTTTAATGACTTCATAGTTTTTCTTTTCGTTGTTGTGCCAAAAGTGTGAAGTTGCGCTAGTGTAGCATCAAATAAACGGGTTCTGGTCTATCCATTGTTAATATAAACACACTTAGTTCAATCTTTAAACATCTGACTCAAGGCGAGGGAATGGACGAGTTTAAGGTCAATGTTTGAACTAGCTCTTGTCAGTGGGATTGTTGGGAGTGATTAAGCCCAGAAACAAGCTTGCAAATGTGCTGCTTGACTGGGCAATTTGAGGGTTAAGCGAGGTGCTGGCTGAAAAATGCACTTAATTTGGCGTTAATAACATCGGCTTGCTCAAGTGCAGAAATGTGACCTGCATCGTCAATATTGACCTGTTCACTGCCATCGATAACATCGTGCATTAAAAAGCTCTCTAATACACTGCGTGCTTTGTCTTGCACTCCCGCCATAATAAGACAGGGCAGTGTGAGAAGGTGCGCATCCTCTGTGGTATCTCTGCGGCCAAAGGTCATTCTGCCCACTTTTACTATGGCATCGACATTGTTGTCATCAATATTGCCAAGACGCTGCTTAAAGCTGTCGATAAGCTCTGGCTTTTCTTGCGCAGTCTTGTCGCCAAAAAATAGTGGAGTAATGGCTTCTATCATAGGCGCAGGCACATGACGCACTTCAGCTATTGTATTTAGCATGCCAAAGTATTTTTCTCGCGTCACTTCTGGCTCGAACCCGATAAAGCTGTTCATCATGACCAGTGATTTGACTCTCGTTGGTGCTTTGAGTGCGAGCTCGCTTCCCCACATGCCGCCGACAGAAAGCCCTAAAATTGAAAAGTGTTCTATGTTGAGGTTATCCATTAGCACTAGCATATCGTCGGCAACATCTCGTAGCGAGCTGGTTTGGCTTGGTGGGGCATCGGATTGCCCATGGCCCCAGAGATCGGGCACGATACAGCGATAGTGCTTAGACAGACATTCAATTTGAGGGTGCCACATGGCGTTGTCCCACAGGTAGCTGTGTCCCATTAAGATGACTGGGCCTTGGCCAACATCTAGGTAGCTCAGCTTTTGCTCATGGATTTGAGTATGCTTTCGAAAGGCTTCTAAATTCATTGTCTTGTTCTGTGTTGAGTCTGTGATTGGTTCATAGTGCAATATTCTATGATTGTACCAAGTTAAGGGTGAGCTATGGTAAACACATATTGCTCGACTAAGTTGGTGATGTTAGCCAGTATGACAGGCTTGAGTGCGATATCACTATCTTTGAGTAATTGTGTTAGGACGTCAGCATCAAATTTGGACAAGTATTGCTGACTAACAGGATGATAACTGTAATGCCAAGGCTCTGGGCTAACACCACTTTTGCCTGCTTGAAACGGTCGGTAAAAACCAAAGTCACCCGCGTTGGCTTCAAGCCAGAGGTGCATTTGATGACATGGGCCGTTAGCTTCATACTCGGCGCTAATTAATTGCAAATCACTCGGTGAAATACAAGCGGCATCAAACAGATCTATATCTGTACCCCAGTGATGGCGTGAGGTGCCGGGTAGGGCAGACCATAGCAGTATGGTATCGAGTATCTCTTGCTCTGATAAGTTTGCTACAGAGACCGCTTGAGAGTGTTTATCCAGCAATGGCCGTGAGCCGTCAGCTTTACCATTGAAGATGGCTAACTGACGTTCAAAACTACGATAAGCCGAGCAGATACTTATCTCTATGCCATCAGCTTTAGCCTGTTGAGCCATGGCTAGGTATGCCGTTAAGGTCTCGGTTTCAATAAGGTGGCGATGATAGCTCTTCAGCGAGCTATCATCGAGTCCATAGAGATGTGGATGAGTTATCGCCATAGGCCTTATTCGTTATCCAACATTAAGTTCTCTAAAATGGCTTCATAACAGCGGGCTAAGGTTTCCAAGTCGGCGACCTTAACGCACTCATTTACCTTATGTATGGTGGCATTAACAGGGCCAAGCTCTATTACTTGAGCGCCTGTTGGTGCGATAAAACGCCCATCTGAGGTGCCGCCTGTGGTTTGCGGACTGGTGTTAAGTCCTGTTACCGATTTAATGGCTTGCTTAGTGGCCTCAAGTAGTGGCCCATCTGCCGTTAAGAAAGGCAGACCATTAAACACCCAAGAAATATCGTAATCTAATCCATGGGCATCGAGAATATTAAGCACACGCTCGATAAGCGCCTCTGCGGTCACTTCAGTGGAATACCTGAAGTTAAACATCACCTCTAGGCTGCCGGGAACCACATTGGATGCGCCTGTACCGCCATTGATATTGGCAATTTGAAAGCTGGTTGGCGGAAAGAACTCATTGCCCTGATCCCACTGCATCTGTGCCAGCTCAGCTAGCGCAGGCGCAGCTTTATGGACCGGATTATCAGCAAGGTGAGGGTAGGCCACATGACCTTGAATACCTTTAACCGTTAAGTTGCCCGTCAGAGAACCTCGGCGACCATTTTTAACTACATCGCCCAACTTATGGGTCGATGATGGCTCACCGACTAATGACCAAGTTATTTTTTCATTACGGGCCTCTAAGGTTTCTATTACCTTAGGCGTGCCATTGATAAAAGGGCCTTCCTCATCACTGGTGATCAGATAGGCGATAGAGCCTTTATGATTAGGATGCTTGGCGATAAATCGCTCTGTTGCCACAATCATAGCGGCAAGTGAGCCTTTCATATCGGCGGCGCCGCGACCATGAAGGTAATCGTCAATCACAGTGGGTTCAAAAGGGGGCGTGTGCCAGCGGTTGAGCTCGCCTGCTGGTACTACATCCGTATGACCAGCGAAGCAAAATACTGGGTCTTTATCACCCTTACGCGCCCACATATTTGTCGTATCTTCAAATACCATGGACTCGATATTAAAGCCTAGCTTGGCGAGACGCTCGGCCATTAATGGTTGACAGCCTTCATCGAGTGGGGTAACCGACGCGCGAGAAATCAGATCTTTGGCAAGAGCTAAGGTTGCTGACTCGTCTTTTTGATGAGTGTTGGTCTTACTCATGATAACGCTTCTTCGTAAGTCGGTGCTTTGAAGCCCACTAGGGTTTGACTGTCAGTCACAAGTACAGGGCGTTTGATCAAGGTTGGATGGGTAAGCATGAGGTCAACGGCTTTTGTCTCATCAATATTCTGCTTTTCATCTTCGCTCAGGTTGCGAAAACTGGTGCTACGTTTGTTGAAAAGGGCTTCCCAAGACACCTGAGTGAGCCAAGCTTCAATATGAGCACGTTCAAGGCCTTGCTCTCTAAAGTCATGAAAGGTGAATTCAGTTTGGTTGGCTTCAAGCCACTTGCGAGCTTTACGGACTGTGTCGCAGTTTTTAATGCCAAATAGGATCAAGGGAGTTACTCCATTTTATTGTTTCTATTATTTGCTTTGCATTGTGTCATTGCTTTTATGCACGGACAAGGGGAGAGTTTTGGATATAAGCTGAATTTTGGTAAGGATGGGAGAGTATTCCCACCCTTTGTAGACTCGAATAGATTGGTGATTAAAGCTGGACGCGATAAATCACATCTTTACCTGCTGTGACACTGCCCTGTTGTTTTTCAAGATACTTGATATCTTCCATATTGGCGAGAACCACAGGAGTGAGCAAGCTATCGACCTGATCTTCAAGATAGTCGAGATCAAATTCTAAAATAGGCTCGCCAGCTTTAACCTCTTGACCCTCTTCGGCTAGACGTTTAAATCCTTTACCTCTGAGTTCGACGGTACCAACGCCGAAGTGGACGAATAACTCTAAGCCTTGGGGAGATTCAATACTAAAGGCATGATTGGTTTCAAATATCTTGCCAATGGTGCCATCTATTGGAGATAGAATTTGTGAGCCTTTCGGGTCGATAGCGATACCATCGCCAACTATCTTCTCGGCAAATACAACATCTGGTACCTTCTCAATTGCGATGATTTCACCTGAAACGGGCGCAACGATATCTATGCCACCGACAATATTAGGTTGTCCTGAAATTAGACGCCGTACGCGGCTTAAAAATCCCATAGTTCACGGCCCTTTAATCTTGTTATTTTAGTTGGAGTTAACTTTAGCATACTGAATCATAATGGTTATTCATAGTATGTGAATGCTACCAAAGTCAAAATTTACCCTTAGTCGGGGTTATTTGTTGCAATGCACTGGTTAAGTGTTGCAATTCTGTCCATTGTCAGCGCTTTCTTTGCCAGTTTAGTGAGCGCTTTGTGCTCGCTGTTACAGATGACAGATTTAATCTCTAACATGCTGCCTATGCTGACACTGAGCTCATCGAGACCCATTCCAACAAGGATAGGGGCAATTTTAGGATCGCTTGCAAGCTCACCACAAAGCGCAACTGTGACATTGGCGGCTTTGGCAGTATCTATGGTCATTTTAATCAGTGCCAGCACAGCAGGAGAGAAAGAGGGGTAATCATGGTTAAGCTTAGGGTTGGTTCTATCGGCCGCCATAGTATATTGGGTTAAATCATTGGTACCTATGGAGACAAAATCGAGTCGCTCAAGCATGGAGCTTAGGTTCATCACTGCAGCTGGCGTTTCCACCACTATGCCGTAGCTTATCTCGCCAAAGCCTTTCTCTTCATAATCTAGCTCTTGTTTGCACTCTTCTATGATATTAAACAGCTGATCGAGTTCTTCAACATGGTTCACCATAGGGAACATTAGTCGTATTGGGCCATGATTAGCGGCCCGTAAAATGGCTCTTAGCTGGGTTTTAATGAGTTCGGGAAAGGAGAGGCAGTACCTAATGCCTCTGAGTCCTAGTGCTGGGTTTTCTTCCCCTTCTAACTCTAGACTTGGCAGTTCTTTATCTGCACCTATATCTAAGGTTCGTATGGTAAAGATATTACCGTCCAATGCTTTAATCGCATCACAATAGAGAGAGTATTGTGCCTGCTCGTCTGGGATTTTATTGGCATTCATCACCATAAACTCGGTACGAAATAGACCAATGCCATCTGCGCCGACATCACTAAGGTGAGTGATCTCATTTAGGCTACCTACATTGGCGAGCAACATGACTCTGTGGTGATCACTGGTAATGGCGGGTTTGTCTTTAAATGCTAAAAGGTTTTGTCGACGCAGCGCTTCGCTGAAATACTTTTGTTCTAGCTGCTTTTGTAGTTCTTCATTGGGGTTAACGTGCAGGACGCCGTCTAACCCATCGAGTACCAATCTATCGTGATTATCGATATCTATTTCTGGATAGTCACAACTTAAAAGTGCTGGAATACCGGCCGCACGCGCGAGAATTGCCGTATGGCTGTTTAGGCCGCCAGTTTGCAACACTATGCCATTGATATGCTCAAGTGGTAGCAGGGCAAACTCAGCAGGAGTAATGTCTTGGGCAAGCAGTATGGTTTCTTTTTCAAGTTTAGTGAGATCAAGTCCAAGGGTGCCATTAATGGCCGAAATTAAGCGGCTTCCCAGACTGCGGACATCGGCTGCTCGATTTGCCAGATAGGGGTCGTCCAAGGATTCCATCTCACTGGCTTGGTGAGCAAATACACGTTCGACGGCAACGCTAGCGCTAAATTGTAATTCTCGAATTGAGTTGGTTATCTGCTTGGTCAGTTCTTCGTCTTCGAGCAGCAGCAGATCTGCCTCGATAAGCTGATAATTTTCAGAGTCTTCATCTAAACTGTCGAGCGCCTTTTGCAGATGGTGGCGCAGCTCGAGTATGGCTTGGTGGAAGTTTTGTTGTTCTTCAGGGATCTTGGAAAAGGGCAGCAGATGGTAATCCAAACTACTGTCATAGGGGTTGAGCTTTAGCGCTTGGCCAAATGCGATTCCCGGTGATACTGCGATTCCTGTGATTAACATATTCCGTCCTGAATTTAACTTAAGGTCACCAGAAGTTCAGAGACCTTATCAACCGCTTCTTGGGCTTGCTCTCCTTGAGCAAAAACCCTCACTTCTACGCCATTGTATAACCCGAGTGTTTGTAACTTAAATAAGCTTTTGGCGCTGGCTTGTTTGCCATTACATTCGACCATCACATCACATTGATAGTTCTTTGCTTCCTTTACCAGTAGTGCAGCGGGGCGCGTGTGGATCCCGTGCTTGGCTGTGATTGTGACTGACTTTTCGAACATAAACTCTGTGCTCATACTTGATTTTTACCCACCCTAACTTGGTGATTATGCTTAATAACTAAAGGCTTTGGTTGATCTGATAGCCACTCTTTTTTAAAGCTTTGGTCGCTTGTTCCAGTTTATCTTTCTTTACCAAAATGTAATCGGTATCAAAGGTTGAAATGGCAAAAATGCTGATATTTTCGTTGGCCAATACGCCAGAAACACGGGACATGATACCTGTCATTGAGAAGCCAAGTGGTCCTAAGACTTCAAGGCAACGCCAATTATCTTCCTGCTCTAAACTGTTGAGGACAATGTTGGCGGGAGCAACAACGGAAAGTTCTTCCTTTGTCTTGCCGATGAAAAACATCTCCTGATGCAAGACTTCGGCTGGAACTGGTTCTTGGGGGCTAAAGCTATGTATTGTGTATAGCTCAGGGTGAACCGCTAAAGTCATTCTCACTTTATAACTACCTCATCCCAATGTCTTTATCGTTTGAGCACCAAGCTTATCACAATTATACGTAATGTCATTGATTGTGCTAGGGCGAGGCACTTTTTACCATATGGAAGACTGGGTTAACAATTAACCATCAAAATGCTCTTGTTAATTTATGGTCTTTGGGTGACGAGTCTTTGGTATTTAATCTTGAAGAATTAGCACTAATGCCAATGCAGAGCACTCATTTGCACTGATATATGTGGCGTTAACTGAATACCAGCCTGAATCTTTTATGGTGAATTCGTTGTTGTAAGCTATTGAACTAGAGCGATAGTTTCTGTGGCGACATAGTCGAATGATAGTCCAAGGAGCATGCCGTAATAGTGGACAGATTTTGAGCCAAGGTGTGATGCAATCTTTTGTGTATACTTTAAATTGGTGTGTATTTAGTTAGATGGATAGGGTTTACTAATAATAAGCTTTGATTTTACTAACTTTATGTGCAAGATTAGCCCTTATTTCAATTCCTAAATGGTTAATGTTATGACATCTCCTCAAGTAATTTCTTCTGACGATATACTGTTAAAACTGTGTCATTCGGTCACCCATGTATTATCCAATACTACGGCAAGTCATATCTCCCACGCAGGAATGATCCAAAGTATTACTCGTACGCGACTTAAGCCTGACTTAGGTTGCTTTTCTATCTTTGACGGTGGTTTCTCTGGCTTAGTCGTCATTAACTTTTCTTCCGATGCCGCGATTGAGATTTACCGTAAATATATGCTGAATATGGGAATGCCAGAGGAGGAACTTGCATTTTCCCATACGTCCGATGAAGTGGGCAATGTGATGGGGGAGTTAATGAATCAGATGTTGGGTGATTTTATTAATAAAGTGAACAAAGATCTGCAAACTTCAATTAGCCAGTCACAACCTAAGATGTTAACCATCAATAAAGAGTTAACTATCTCTATCGATGCTAACCTAGATGAGGCTCAGGCTAGACGAGTCTCCTTTAAAACAGAAAATAACCATATTTTCTATCTAGAGTTTGCGATGGATAGAACTGAATTCATCAAGCTAGATCAATTTGAGTATGATGGTGAATTTGATTTAGATCTTCTAATCGAAGAACACGCAAATAAAAAGAGTGAGGCTAAGGAGACCGCCGCTAAAGACGCTAAGCCTGATAGTGTCACTGTGGTAAGCAGTGCCGATGATCTACTCGATGAACTCGGAATTTAATCTAACTCCCTGTCGATAGACTGATGTCATTAAATAAGCCGCATTAGCTCAAAGTGAGGACTATGCGGCTTATTGTTGTTTCTTCTCTTAGGGGCTGTTGATCTTTGCTGATTAGTTTTTGCGCTAAGTCAATGGTATTTTATCGCGGCGAACGAGGTGAAGCTTAGCAATCTAAGTGAATTCTCGTTCAACAATGAGAAAATGGCATTGAATCGCGCCCGAAGGGCAGCGTTTACAGCGCACTTCTACTGCGTTATCGCTTATTTATGTAGAATCACTACACGGCACAAGCTCTGCCTTGTTTAAGCACGCTGTAAACTGCTGCAAAAACAACCTTGAAAGATTAACAGCCCCTAATATCCCTTGCGTATTCGCCTTTCAACTCCTATGATCCCTCGGTTTTTTCTAATCGAGTAGCCATCAATGTTAACTTCTCCTTTATCTGCCAGTTCAACTGAGCTTGTTATTAGTATCCTGGATCTGGTTTTAAGTCAGGGTAAGCCCCTAGATAGAGCCTATTCTCAGCATTTCTCTGGGTTGAAGTTAACTCCCCATGAACAAGGTCGCATCACCTTTGTGACGGGAGATATTTTGCGTAAGCTTAATCTGTATAGTTTCTTATCAGACGTAAAGTCTGAGGAAATTGCACGTTTAGGTACTCGATTGATGAATGTTTGGCATACCTTTAACCAGTTGCCATTGCCTAAACTTGAATACTCATTACAAGTGGAAGAGGCTGACTATCAAGCCCGCTTAGCTCAAGCTAAAGCAGATCCACTTCTATGGGATGGCTGCCCTAAATGGTTGGATGAGATGGGACAGAGCCAGTTAGGAGATGCTTGGGCTGCAGAGCGTCAGGCATTAAACAAGCCTCCGAGACGTTTTATTCGCGCTAACTTGCTAAAAGGTGATGCAGAGCGCCTTGCTAAAGCGTTAAAGAATGAGCAAATCGAAACTCAAGCGGTAAGTGGCGTCGAGACTGCCCTTGAAGTGGTATCTGATTCGGCACTGTTTAGAAGTAAAAGCTTTCAATCCGGTTTGTTTGAACAGCAAGACGCGGGTTCCCAATTAGTTGCGTCAGCGTTAGATGCCAAGCCTGGTATGCGAGTCATTGATGCTTGCGCTGGAGCCGGTGGTAAAACCTTATCCATTGCAGCTCAGATGCAAGGTCGTGGACGCCTGTTGGCTATGGATGTAGAGCAGTGGAAGCTAGATAACCTAAAACAGCGTGCGCGCCGCGCTGGGGCTCATAACGTCGAAACTCGTTTGATTAAAGGTAGTAAGACGATTAAGCGTCTTAAGTTAAGTGCAGATAGGGTTCTGCTTGATGTGCCATGTTCAGGCCTTGGCGTGCTTAAACGTAACCCAGATGCGAAGTGGCGAGATACACCTGAGCGTCTACCTGTATTGCTTGAGCTGCAAAA
Organism: uncultured Shewanella sp.; assembly: GCA_947503555.1. Classification (GTDB taxonomy): domain Bacteria; phylum Pseudomonadota; class Gammaproteobacteria; order Enterobacterales; family Shewanellaceae; genus Shewanella. Next base: position 101,564 of record CANNEE010000015.1, on the reverse strand, counting down.
AGATATTCTGCAAAGCTACAGTCGTATGGTCAAAGTAGGTGGCATGTTAGTTTATGCCACATGTTCTATTATGAAAGCTGAAAACCGCGATCAGGTTGATGCCTTTATCGCCCAAAATCCGCATTTTGAGTTTATTGAAGATGAGACAATTAGTCCTGCACATACTGGCTTTGATGGTTTTTATTTGGCGAAACTTAAACGCGTTGCAGAATAGTCTTTATCAAAAAATGAACTAGTAAACGAGTGTATAAATCAGTAGAATTTTTTCGAAGGAGTTGATCTACAAACAATTTAGCTTGACGATTTTGCCTTAGAGTTTATCTTCTTATTGGCTACCTTCAGTGATCTTGGTTGAATCAGATTTCAGCAAGAGGTTAGAAAAAGTAGGTTTAGTTAAGGTGTGCACAAGAAAGCCTGACTAAACTTAGATATGGAGGTTTTGGCTATGATAGAGGCAGAAAGTCAGCAAATCAGCCTAGAGTGTTATAGCAAGGTATTGTCTATGCTGCTCGATGGCGCCGAACTTGAAGCGATTCTTCACTCTCTCGTCATCGCTATTGAAGGGCAGCAAGATGCGACCAAGGCATCGGTATTGCTGCTCAGCGATGATAAAAAGCGATTATTATCTGGCGCTGCTCCCAATTTACCTTTAGCGTATAATCAAGCGATTCACGGCGTAGAAATCGGCCCTTGTGTTGGCTCATGTGGTACAGCCGCCTATAGCGGTGAGCTGGTTATTGTTGAGGATATTCATACCCATGAATATTGGCAAGACTATGTAGAACTGGCTAAGTCATTTAATCTCAGAGCCTGCTGGTCTCACCCCATAAAAAATAGATCTGGTGAAGTGCTTGGCACCTTTGCCATGTACTATGACACAGTAAAATCGCCTAGTGCTAAAGATATACAAGTGATTCAAGAAGCGGCGAGCTTAGCATGTTTAGCTATTGAACGTAGCCGAGCTCTGGCGTTTCAACGCTTAACCAGTCATATCTTTGAGCATCTACCCATAGCCCTTGTGATAACAGCCAGTGATGATACTGTGTTGTCCTATAATCCCGCCTTTCAATCAAGTTTAGGCATTCATAGTGACGTAAACTTTAGCCACTTTTCGCTTCAGTCTTATTTTTCCCAATCAGATCCAGTAGCGCTTGATCATTTACTTGCCTGCAAGGCCAAAGGACAAACTTGGCAAGGGGAGTTAGTTGCGACTCGTGTCAATGGTCAGAGTTTTCACGTTGAGCTGACCATGACGGCACTCACGTTAAAAGCGGGTGAACAAGTTAGTTATGCTTGGTTATTCAGTGATATTGATGAGCGTAAGCAGGCTGCACAATTAATTAAGCATCAGGCTAATTATGATTTTCTGACTCAACTTGCTAATCGTGAGCATCTATTTGGCCAGTTAAAGCATTATATTGAAGCCGACGATTTTACGCCCGGTTTTGGGTTTATGTTGATGGATCTGGATAACTTTAAGCAGATAAATGACACCCTTGGTCATGACAAGGGGGATGAGCTGCTTATCCAAGTATCACAACGGATTAAAGCATATATTTCACCCGATGCCTTACTGGCGCGATTGGGCGGCGATGAGTTTGCACTATTACTGCCTGGAGTGGTGCAAAGATCAAAGCTAATTGCTCAAGCCCAGCGAATAAATCAATGTATTGCTGATGCGTTTTATTTGTCTGATGAGAAGCGGATTTTTACCAGTATTAGTATCGGCATTGCACGTTTCCCAGAAGATGCATTAACGATTGAACAGGTATTAAACTGTGCCGATCAAGCGATGTATATTTCAAAAGAGCATGGCCGCAATCGCTATCACTTTTTCACACAGCAGATGCAAGCCGATGCTGAGCGTACTGCTTGGCTGCATAATCAATTGAAAATAGCCTTAGAGAAGGAGCAGTTCGAACTTCATTATCAGCCAATAATGGATATAGAGCGCAATCGTATTGTTAGAGCTGAGGCCTTGTTGAGGTGGAAAATCGAAGAGGAATATATTTCTCCTGCCGAATTTATCCCTATTGCTGAGACAAGTGGCTTGATTGTTCCCCTAGGTAATTGGGTACGAAAGGAAGCGATGAAAACCTTGCTCGCTTTTGTTGAACAAGATATCGAGATAGGTTTTTCTATTAATGTGTCGACCTTTGAGTTTTGGTCCCACAGCTTACAGGATGATCTTTTAGCATCGCTACAGGAAACGGCCATTGAGCTGAGCAGCGAGCCTTTTCCTTTTCACTTAATTACTCTAGAGATCACTGAATCCCTGTTGATGAAACAGCATACCCATCTGTTGGATGCGTTAAATGATATTAGAGCATTAGGGGTAAAAGTCGCTGTAGATGACTTTGGCACTGGGTATTCTTCATTGTCTTACTTAGCTAATTTCCCCATAGATCAAATTAAGGTCGACAGAAGCTTTGTGCGTAATTTAGATGTCGATCCCCGTCAACAAGCCTTGTTTGAGGCCATTACCCGTTTAGGTCAGTCCTTGGAGCTGGGGGTTGTTGCCGAGGGGATAGAATCTAGGCAGCAGCTTGAGTTGGTTACAGAAAAAGGGGTATTGGAAGTGCAAGGCTTTTATTTCCATAAACCTATGGATCAGCAAGCCTTGCTCTCGGTATTGAAATAGGCTGTATTATTCGCCTTGGATTGTGATCAGTAATCGTCTACTGCCACCTTGGTTTCTATGCTCACCTAAGTAGACACCTTGCCAAGTCCCTAGATTAAAGCGGCCTTGGGTGATAGGTAGGGTGACGCTGGCTCCAAGCAGGCTGGCTTTTAGGTGGGCTGGCATATCATCACTTCCTTCGTAATCATGGCGATAATAGGGCTCGTTCTCTTTTGCTAGACGATTACAGAAGCTTTCAAAATCCATTCGTACGGTAGGATCAGCATTTTCATTTAAGGTGAGTGATGCCGAGGTATGCTGAATAATAATATGTGCTAGGCCTATGTTTATCTCGGCCATTTCAGGTATCGCAGATTCAATATCGTCTGTGATAAGGTGAAAACCTCTGGATCTTGGAGTCAGTTTAATTTGTTTTTGTAACCACATAATAAAAATACTGAGTCGAGTGTCATTGCGCCGATTATAGCAATTTGCTGGGCTTGATTGTGGAATAAAAAAGCCGCTGCAAATGCAGCGGCTTAACTTTTATCCAAGTGCTCGATTATGGCAATACGTGAGCTGAGATGGCGACAGAACTAATCTGCTTGCTCCATCTCAAGTTGCATCAACATCATATCTTCGCCGTCTATGACCTTAGTATGGTTACTATTGCATTGAGGGCAGATGATGGTGCGCTCCTTGAGCTCAGATTCTTGCTGGCACTCAAGACAGCGGATCACCAAAGGTTGGATCTGCATATCGAGAGTCGCACCTTTACAGATACCGTCTTCTTTGAAAGTGGCAAAGGCGGTTTCTAGCAGTGCAGGCTCAACGCCACTCATCACACCCACCTTAATCGATACACGTGTAATTCGATTCGCTTTGTTTTCTACTGCAAGCTGTTCACACTGCTCAATAAGGGCGCTGACAATTGAATACTCGTGCATTAGCAGATCCTTGGCAATAGCTCACCATGGGGCACATCTAGGTAACGACTGCTTCCCCAAGGCGTTTTAAGCACGACTTTTCCAGCTCTTTCTTCATTCACACTGCCAATGATGGCGGCGCTCTCGCTAAAATCGAACTGCTTGATTATCTCAAGTGCCTTTTCGGCATCACTTTGAGGCACGGCTAGAATAAAGGTGCCCTCGTTAGCGAGATCAAAGGGTTCAAATCCGTAGAGTTCACATAAGCCTTTAACTTGGTCGCAAACAGGGATCTTGTCTTCATCCACATCTATACCGATATTCGAAGCTTTAGCCCACTCGTTAAGTACTGCCGAAAGGCCGCCTCGCGTCGCATCTCGAGCCGCATGGATATCGATGCCTGCTTGCATCAGAGCATCCATTGCTGGCCAAAGTGTGGCGCAGTCGCTGGTTAAATCTGACTCTAGAGTCAAACCTTCCCGTGCCATTAAGATGGCTGCACCATGACGGCCTATGTCCCGAGAAACGATAATGACATCGTCCTGAACTAGGTTCTTAACCGAAATGCCTTGGGTTTTAATATGGCCTACGCCGGATGTATTGATAAATAAGCCGTCGGCGCATCCTTTAGGCACCACTTTGGTATCACCGCAAACGACCTTGGCACCTGATTTTTCCAGTTCACTGGCCATGCTGTGCACTATGGTTTTTAGATCGTCGAGGGCAAAACCTTCTTCGATGATAAAGCTACAGCTCAGGTACTCAGGTTGGGCGCCCATCATGGCAAGATCGTTCACTGTGCCCGCTACCGCAAGCTTACCGATATTTCCCCCTGCAAAAAACAGTGGTGCGACAGTAAATGAGTCTGTAGTGAAGGCTGTTGGGCCATTAAAGGTCAATGCTGCAGCATCTTCTTCACTTTGTAGAACGGGGTTATCAAAAGCTTTGAAGAACAGTTTTTTTATCAACTGGTTCATCTCTTTACCACCACCACCGTGAGCGAGTTGAACCGTTTTTTTGTTTTCTGACATGAATTACTTCACTCCGTTATAGCGGAAATAAGCATTACAAGCTCCTTCAGAACTCACCATACAGCTTCCAAGTGGAGTTTCAGGAGTACAGCCGCGACCAAAGACTTTACAATCTTTAGGCTTAGATAGACCACGCAGTATGTCGCCGCACTGACAGGCCTTATGATCGTCAATCTCTTTCACTGGTAGCCTGTCGCCAAATTTATCCTCAGCGTTGCGATGGGCGTATTCTGGACGTAGCATGAGCGCAGAGTGGGGAATTGGGCCTAGACCACGCCAGCGAAACTCTGGTCGTAGAGTGAAGTACTTGTTGACCTTTTCTTGAGCTGTGGTGTTACCGTCTTCGGTTACCGAGCGGCTATATTGAATATCGAGTTCAGCAACACCGCGGGCCTTTTGTTTGGTGATGCGAAGAATCGACTCCATGACATCGACAGGTTCAAACCCAGATACCACGACTGGGGTTTGATAATTGTCTACAGCAGGGCGGTAAATTTTACCACCACTTATCACGCTCACATGGGCTGGACCGATAAAAGCATTCACTTTTACGTTTGGATCGGCCATGACTGCATCAATGGCTGGTGGAACCAATACATGGTTAACGTGAAATAACAGATTATCGACCCCTTGGGCTTCTGCTAGTTCAAGTAACACGGCGGTCATAGGCGTTGAAGTTTCAAAGCCGATGGCAAAGTAGATCACCTTCTTGTCTGGATTATCTTTGGCGATTTGCAGTGCATCTAATGGATCATATAGAGGCCTGATATCGCAGCCCTTAGCTCGAAACTCCGCCAAGCTACCATGTGATCCTGGAACGCGGATCATATCGCCTAAGGTAACTAGGATGGTGTCATCCATACTGGCGAGCGCGGCGGCGTGGTCGATACGCTCTTTTGGCATGACACAAACAGGGCAACCTGGTCCATGAATGAAGTCGATATTATCTGGAAGTAGCTGATTAAGACCGTATTTCATTATGGTATGGGTATGACCACCACAGACTTCCATAATATTGATTTGGCCATCGACCTTCTTAGCTTCGGCTTGGATCTCTTTGGCGAGGTTTTCTATGGTTTGTGGGTCGCGAAAACCTTGATAAAGTTGTTTTAGCTCGAGCATAGGTTACTCCTCTGCCGCCATTTTCTCGAAGATTTCCTTATAGAGGGCTAGGCTCTCTTCTACATCTTCCTTGTCGATTTTGTTCATGACGAAACCGATATGGATCAGCACATAGTCACCGATTGCCAGAGGCTCGTTCATCAGGTGGGCGCTGACTCGGCGTTTTACGCCCATAGTGTCTACCGTGACGCTGTTGTCTTCCTCATGGATCTCAACAACTTGAGATGGAATAGATAGACACATTAGCTTTTAGCTCCTGTATTGTTGGCAATCCAATCCGCGACAGCTTGCATTGAGGCTGGATCTTTAATCGAAACTTCTAAAATTTCGACATCAGGATTAAGTTTTGCTAGCTCTTTACGAGCTTCATCTGTGCTGAAGTCAAAGTATGGTAGTAGGTCACACTTGGTAATTAAGACAAGATCGGCGCGACGGAACATGACGGGGTATTTCTCAATTTTATCGTCACCTTCAGGCACAGAAACTAATACGATATTCTTATGGGTGCCCACATCATAGCTCGCTGGGCAAACTAGGTTACCCACGTTCTCAACGAAGCAGGTATCCAGTGGTTCCATTTCAATGTGGTGCAGGGCACCATGAACCATAAAGGCATCCAAGTGGCAGGCTGAGCCCGTTTGGATCTGGTAGGCATCAATACCTTTAGCCTTTAAACGGTCGGCATCACGAGAAGTTTCTAGGTCGCCTTCGACAACCGCATATTTTTTATCTGTGTACTCAATTAAGTGCTCCAGTAGCGTTGTTTTACCGCTGCCTGGGCTACTCATTAAGTTGAATGCGGTAATGCCGTGAGCTTCAAAATGTTCACGGTTGTGAGCCGCTTCAGCATCATTTTTATCTAAGATTTTATGGATCACAGACAGCGTCTTAGAATCATTGAGTTGAGGGTTAGCATGCAACTCACCGTGGTCATGGGAATGGCTGTGATCGTGAGAATGGCCATGTGAATGATCGTGGTCATGAGAATGATCATGACGAGTAATAGAACAACCGCAATCTTTACACATTTGGGTACTCCGTTATTTTCGACTATATTCTGCGGGCTTATACTGCCCGATTAGCAAAAGCCTTTTTTTGACGTTAATCAGGTTTATCAGAAAAAGGTTAATTAATGGTTAAAACTGGTAACTAGGTTCATCTTTTTAATGTTATGGGTTGTGTATCCCGTACCAAAGCTGACCTAGGGCGATGCCGCCATCATTTATCGGAATCTGATCACTGCTTAGTTGCTCGATCCCTAGGCTGGCTAATTTTTCTGAACAATATTCAGACAGATAACGATTTTGGAAGACACCACCGCACAGAGCTACAGGCAGCTGTGCATGTTGTTTGGCTATGTCACAGGCTAAATCTCCTAGGGCATACACAAAGCTTTTTGCTAGTTGCTCTTTAACTAACGTCTGCTCTCTGTTTTGACCTAAGGCATTGACGATTTGGACTATGAGTGAGGAGCCATCCCAAATATTATTAGCTGTTGCTAAAGTTAAGTTTAGTGGAGCTGCGGCATTTCGCGACTGTCTGTCATAACGAATAGCCGCGGCTTCAATGAGCATTCCGGCTTGGCCTTCAAACTGGGTCTTTTCTATAAAGCCTAAAGCACAGGCACAGGCATCAAATAAACGTCCTATGGATGACGTTAACATGCAGGCAGAATTGCTTAGCCATAGTTTATGCAGATTGGTTATCATCAGCTTTGGCATAGAGGCGAGTGCTTCTAGCTCAAGAGCGAGAATTTGCTCGACACTCATTTGCTCAAAGAGTAGAGATAGCAATAGCCTTCTAGGATCTTTAATGGCCTGCTCGCCTCCGATCAGCTTAAACGGCTTTAAATGGCCGATACGTGTAAAGCCATGGATATCGGCAACGAGCGCTTCACCGCCCCAGAGAGTGTTATCATCGCCAAGGCCTGTGCCATCAAAGGTTAGGCCTAATACTTTTTCTGTATATTGATTGACCGCCATCATGCTAAGCACGTGAGCGTAGTGATGTTGAACCACTGAGTGACTGACAGACTGTGACTCTTGCTCCTTTGTCTCAATATACCTTTGTGTCCACTGTGATGGCGCATAGTCAGGGTGTCTATCCCTGATGATATGCTCTGGTGTGAAATCATAAAGGCGATTAAAGGTGGTTAAGGTATCAGTAAAATAGGCTTCAGCTTCTATGCTAAATAGATCGCCAATATGCGGGCTTAAAAATAGATTGTGTTTAAAACCAAAAGCGATACTGTTTTTCTGCTGGGCACCCACTGCCAGCGTGTGTCTGTCAATACACTCATTGTGGCGTAAGCTGTATGGGGCATACCCCCTCGCCATACGCATCACTTGAAGTTTGCCAGCAACGATTTGCACCACGCTATCATCGCAGCCGTTAATGATGGGGCGATCATGATCGAGCACCCCATCTATGACCTGACCTAGATGGGTAAAGATAGCTTCTTTGTTGGTGATTATAGGCTCGCCAGAGCGATTAGCACTGGTGGCAACAATAGGTCGCTTTAACTCGCTGAGTAATAGGTGGTGTAATGGCGTATAGGGTAAGAAAATACCTAATTTATCGATTCCCGGCGCAATACTCTGCGCAAGCTCAGCCTGTGGTGAGTCACATTCTTGCTTTTGCATTAAGGTAATAGGCCGCTCTTTTGAGCTTAGTAGCTGCCATTCTGCTTGACTGCCTTGGACAAGCTGTCTTGCCATTGTCTCATCGGCTGCCATAACCGCGAGGGGTTTAGCGGGTCTTTGCTTTCTTAATCTTAACTTCTGTACGGCCTGCTCATTGGTTGCGTCACAGATAAGGTGAAAGCCACCTAGACCTTTAACCGCTAAAATATCACCCGCCTTAAGTTGGGCTATGGTTTGAGAGAGGGCACTTTGGCGCTCGGCAAGCGTACTGCCTTCTTTATCCAATAAAGTGATATGAGGTCCGCATACAGGGCAGCTAACGGGTTGTGCGTGATAACGCCTATCCAGTGGGTCTTGGTATGCGTTAGCGCAATCTTCACACATTTCAAAGCTTGCCATAGAAGTGTGTTTTCTGTCGTAGGGCAAGGCGTTGATTAAGGTATATCTAGGTCCACAGTTAGTGCAGTTGGTAAAGGGATATTGGTAATGGCGATTATTGGGATCTGCCATATCATCTAGGCAATCTTGACAGGTACTCTTATCCGCCGATACGGCAACAACAGCATCCCCTTCACCTTCACTTTGAATAATGGTGAAGTGATTACAATGCGGATCGAATTGTTGCTGGGTGATTTCTATATTGTCGATACGGGCTAGGGGAGGAGGAGACTGGCGTAAAATGTCGGCAAATTGGTCGATAATCTCTGGCGCACCTTGTAGCTCAATGGTAACACCCTGTTGATTATTCAGTACCGAGCCAAAGAGTTTTAGCTCTGTGGCGTGGCGGTAGACGTAGGGCCTAAACCCTACGCCTTGTACTATGCCAGTGACCTTAATGCGAGTCCGTATGCTATTTGTGATAGCTTGATTACTCATACACAGGTTTGTCTCTTGTCATAGGTTATCTCTTAGCGTCTGCGCTGTTTTAGATAAAGCGCGCCTGCTGCTAGATTATTCCCATCCATTGCAAGCTTACGGTTAACCGTAAGTGGGAAGTTCTTACCTAAACGCAGTGAAATGCGTCGAGCAAGGATTTCGTTACTAAATTCGCTTCCTGCAAGAGTGACGGATTTAACCCCAACATTTTGATCGACATGCTCTATCCAGTTACTGATAAAGTCAGCCAGCGAATCCTGCATACCAAAGGCAATCTTATGGGGATCAGAAGGATCGGCCAAACGGAAACTCATTACTGTGCCTAAGGTCTTACACCAGTTTAGGCTTCTATGGGCTTCACCCTTAGTTAGTGGGTAATCAACACGTGGTGCGTTCGCTCCCTTGTGGTGCATGGCTGATGCAAGTAGGGCATCGGCTAAACTGTCTTTGGTTAACGCTTTAGCCGGCAAGCCTAGTAGAACCGCAGCAATCGCCCATAAGCTCTGTAGGTTATCAGTTGGGCCTTCAAGTTTGAGATCCAGTAGGCGCATATAATCTTCTGGAAACTCTGCTTTATATTTCTCAAGCACTTTGCGCTGAGGACTTTGCTCTAACTGGTGATAAATCTCATAGCCAGTATCTGGCATAACAGGTAGCGCAAAGAATAGTTCTGACTGTTTTTTGCCATCTAGGGTCAATATTTGCCCTGGAAACTTTTTGCTCAGATAGAGAACGGCGACATTTTTGTTTCGACCTGATTCCAGATTGCCACCGTGCAGGGCACAAATACCCGCGTTATCTCGCTCGACATCGCTATAACCTTCTTTAGATAGCTTGAGCTTGATGTCACCTTTTTTCCAATAGGCATGAATACCGGCAAATTGCGCGTCGTCATGCAATGGTTCTGGCGTATCAGTTAGCACTGTTGCCATTGACGGCATGGTATCCATTGGTGCGTGGGTTTCGCTCCACGCTTGTTCCACCCAAGCTACTCGGCGGCGAGGCAAACCCGGTGCAAAGAAGATAAAGTCATGGCCTTTTTGACGTAGGATTTCACAAATCACGGCAAGCTCACGATCATAGGCAAAGCTGAGATCATACATAGGTGCATTCAGCTTTGGATGAGAGTGCATAGGCCGTGCGGGAATTAGCGGCTTTTCGAGGCTTGAAAGGGCGAAAACTTGATGATCCTTAACAATGAAATGGGCGTTAAGGGTGTTGGGATTACAAATCAGCAGTTTATCTCTTCTTCCGCCTTGTTCGATTGGCGTTAAGCTAAGCGCTGTGCCATTAAAAGTGAGCTCTCCAGTTTCAAGTAGGGTTGCTGCAGCGTCTTTCAGGCTATTGCGAGTCTGTGCTTTAGCATGCTCAGATAGGTGAACCTCGCCTTGGCAGCATTCGCACTTCATATTGATATCAGCAAACAATGGCGATTGATTATCAGCAAACAGAGGGAAACATTGCTGGCAGAAGGCTTGGTCGGCATCGGCATTGTCTAGTGGCTTGTTGCTACCTTCACGGTTTTCAATAAGCTGAATTTTTGAATCGACTAACCAAAGAGAAATCAAAAAATCGGCAGCGATTTTATCCGCTAAGGCTTCTAAGTCACTTTGTTCGCCTTCGGCTTCGATAAAGTAGCGACAGTCCTGTTCGCCTACGGTGATATTTAGCTCTCGGTAATTTAGGTATTGATTACATAAATAGCCGTAGAAAGGAACCTGTCTTGAGCAGGTAAAATCGAATCTTATCTGTTTCATCTATTCAACGCCACGCTTGTAGGAATCTGGGATCAAAGAGTGAATATCAATATTAGCAAAACGTTCGTAGCTAAATTCTAGGGAGTCGAAATGCTTAAGCAGGGTTTTTTCCATTAGCGGAACTGCTGCTGAGACTCGTGGAGTAAGACCTAGAACCATAGGCTCTAGTACGGTAGGGGTACAGCCTAGAATGAAAGTTTTAGGGCGATCACCCACCATTTCCATCATATTTAAGGTTTGCAGCATCTCAACTTCATGGGCGCTGCCTTGCCAGTCAATTTCGGCTGGTGCTTTGTCAAAATCAAAGAAGTAAACTTCACCGGGTTCGACACCATGAGCATTCACAGTGTCTACAACAATCAGATAGTCGTATTGGCTTATCATGGGGATTAAGCCTTGGGCTAGGGTGCCGCCATCTTTGATGTCCATGGTATGGACTTCATGTTCGAAGCGGTAGTTTTCGGCAATATAATTGACGAAATGTACGCCAATACCTTCATCGGCGTATAGGACGTTGCCAATACCTAACAGCAGTATCTTCATTTGAACCTTTCTTTGTTAACAATAATCTTAGCCTGACAATTTGTTGGTTTATAGATGAGCAACATAATTGGATAACTCAGACGGTGTAGGTAATAGTGTTAGCTTAGCTATATATATAAAAATACGCCGATGAAAACATCGGCGTACTTCACAAAGACAACAATTAGTTAACAGTTAATTAGTGGTGAGGCTTGTGATAATCATAACCAGAGACGATAGAGTCTACAGAGTTATGCTTAAAGCGAATGCCCGACCAAACTGCCATGTAGACATGGACAACCACGAAGATAACAAAGGCCCAAGTGAGGTAATGGTGCCAAATTCTAAGTGGTGCTAAACCGCCAGCTAGTTCTGTTATCCAAGCTGAAACATCCCATAAAATACCGCCCATACCTAAGTGGTATACGTTGGCATATAACACTAAACCTGTAATACAGATTGCCAGTGCCATAAATGAGATAGCAACATAGGTCATGAACTGAAGTGGGCCATATACGCCCGCTTTGTTCAAGTGTCCCATCCATAGATAGGATTTCAGGTTCTTAATCCAGCTGGTAATACTCATTACATCTCTAAAGGAACGACGTTCAATATCGTTACGGCTAAAGAAGAATAGGTAGAACCTCACTAGCGTAATTGCCGTCAACACGAAACCAAAGACTAGGTGAGCAAAACGAATATAGCTTTGTACCTGAATGTCATTGTTCTCTGGTGCGACTAAAAACGGCCAAGAGATATAAAAACCAGTAATCACAAGGACTAGAATCGCTAGCGCACGCAACCAGTGAAAAATACGGATTGCAGGCGTAAAGATAAAGTCTCTAGTATGGGTCGCAGGTTTACTCATAGTGCATCCCTCCCTTAGTGATTATTGACCGTTGGGATCGATACGGAATTCACCTAGCTCTTGTCCCTTATAGTCCATAACGTGTACAGAACAAGCCATACAAGGGTCAAAAGAGTGAATAATACGTATGACTTCCAAAGGCTTAGCAGGATCTTCGAGTTCTAGACCAATCAAAGACGCTTCATATGGTCCCATCTTACCTTCAGCATCGATAGGGCCAGCGTTCCAAGTCGTTGGTACTACAGCTTGATAGTTTTCAACCAAGTTGCCCTTAATGCGGATCCAGTGAGATAGCATACCGCGCGGTGCTTCAATCATGCCGCAACCTTGGTACTCTTTGTTAGGATCCATTACTGGCTTAACAAAGGTCTCTTCATCGGTTTGCATGTTAAGTAGCATAGCGTCGAATGTCTTCAAGCCTTCTTCTGCAACGATAACCGTTTGAAGCATACGAGCCGCAGTACGACCTAGAGTAGTAAATAGTGCTTCTACAGGTAGACCCGTTGCTTCTAGTAAGCCATTAACAGACTCAACAACTACCTTGTTACCGCGTGCGTAGCTGACTAATAAGCTAGCTAGTGGGCCCACTTCTACAGGCTCGCCGTTGTAACGAGGAGATTTAACCCAAGAGTACTTACCATCACCATCTAGAGTCGGTAGCTTACCGTATACAGTTTCACGTTCGATGAAACCTGTGTACTCAGGGATAGTCGTACCTTCATATGGGTGCTGTGCTTTGTCAGCAGAGTACCAAGAGTGAGTCACATCTTCTTTGATAAGATCAAGATTGATATCAGTGACATTGGCTAGGTCGCCGTTCATGATCACACCGCCATCAAACATGTATTCACCGTTTGATAGGATGAAGTCTTCGGTTGCCATGAAGTTCTTAACGTTAACACCACCAAGTACGCTAGGCTCGTTACCAAATGCAGCTGCGGCCATAACGATATCGGCTTTGTAAGCGCGATGGATGAAGTCAGTGACGATAGCGTGCTTCTGCTTCCACTCTTGAAGACGAGCAGGGCTTAGCATGTCACGAACTGAAGTTACACCACCAACAACCAATGATTGTGGGTGAGGAGACTTACCACCGAAGATAGCTAGCATTTCAGCTGCTACACGCTGAACTTCAAGTGCTTTCAAGTAGTGAGAAAGTGCAATCAAGTTTTGCTCAGGAGTGAACTTGTAGGTTCTGTTGCCCCAGTATGCGTTAGCAAATGGACCTAACTTACCTGTTTCAACGAAACCTTTAACACGCTCTTGAACGGCACGTAGCTCACCTTCACCGGCAGCAATTGGGTTTTCAGTGTACTTCAGTGCTTCTTGCGCAGCAGCAGCAGGATCGGCACTTAGCGCTGAAACCACATCTACCCAGTCAAGACCATGTAGATGATAGAAGTGTACAATGTGGTCGTGCATGTACAGAGAAGTCTGCATCAAAGAACGTAAGTACTTAGCGTTCAATGGAATCTTAGTTCCTAATGCATCTTCAACCGCTTCGATACCCGCACGGTAGTGAGAATAAGTACAAACACCACAGATACGTTGTACGATTAGGCCTACATCCATAGGCGTACGGCCTTTAAGGATAACCTCAATACCACGCCATAGAGTAGAAGAAGACCAAGCCTTTTGAATAACATTGTTTTCATCGACTTCTACTTCGACACGTAAATGTCCCTCAATACGGGTAATAGGGTCGATAACTACACGTTTGCTCATTGATTAGTCCTCCAGTGGTTTGGCAAATACGCTAGCAACGGCATGGGCACCTACACCCACAGCAGCCGCGCCTAAAATTACAGCACCTATGGTGTCTGCTGTCGCATCAATACCATGGATAAGTTGTCTGCCGAGTGGTTTTTCAAAGTCTGCCATGTCATCCCAGAAGCTAGGTTCAGAGCAGCCAATACAACCGTGACCTGCTAGTACTGGCCAACTGGTGTGATGGTTGAAACGCTCAGTAGGGCAGTTGTTGTAAGTGTATGGACCCTTACAACCTACTTTATATAAACAGTAGCCTTCTTTAGCGCCGAAATCACCAAACTCTTCAACAAATTCACCGGCATCGAAACGGCCGCGACGCTCACAGTTATCGTGAACACGTGCGCCATAAGCCCACTTAGGACGGTTAAACATATCTAATGCTGGTAGTTTACCGAACATGATGAAGTACATAAGTGTACCCACAATGTTCTTTTCACTTGGTGGACAACCACCTAAGTTGATTACAGGCTTATGAACGACTTCGCCAACACCTTTCGCTTCAGTTGGGTTAGGAGCCGCAGCCTGAACACCACCGAATGCAGCACAAGTACCCACAGATACGATTGCAGCTGCGCCTTCAGCAGCGTGATGAATAATTTCTAAACCTGTGTGGCCTTTACAGCCAACAGTTAGGAAGGAACCATTGTTTGCAGTAGGAATTGCACCTTCAACAGCTAGCAGATAGTTACCCTTGTAGGTTTCTAGTGCGTGCTCTAGGTTCTCTTCTGCTTGCCAACCAGCGGCAGCCATCAATGTTTCATGATACTCGAGAGAGATATGATCAAAGATTAGAGAATCTAGATTAGGTGTATCAGCGCGAACTAACGACTCAGAACAACCGGTACATTCGGCCATGTGTAGCCAAATGAGTGGTACTCTGTCGGAAAGCTCGGCAGCTTCAGCAACTAAGGTACTAAATGGTAGAGGAAGAGCCAACATACCAGTAACCGCTGCACTCCACTTCATGAAGTCACGACGGGTAATGCCATGCTGTTCCATTTTTTGTTGTAAAGACTCTGTATGGCGAGGGCTTAGTTTACGCAACGTTTCTAGACGCGCTTTGCCCTGTTCATAGAGGGCTGCATGTGTATCCATGGACCAACCTTTTCTTTATTAGAATGTTAAAATGCGTTCTACTCACATCATCGACTGTTTTAGTTTAGTAGTCCCGCATTAGCACATTATTGACTCATATCAAGTTTGCGATTTTCCCTATTATCAGAAGGGGTTTGACATTCTGTTAACATGAAGCGGATCAAGTTTAACTGGCTTGATTGGGACAAAATGACCCACTTTTATCAAGGTTAATATTTGAACCGAATTTGTTGATAAATTGTTCTGCCGCAAGCTTTTTTAGTTGCTGTAGGTGAGCTTGGTTGGGTTTATTCGGCTTTTGTCAGGCGTGTCTTACATGTGATATTACTCATATTATGTAGATCACAGATGTTTTTTCTTATTTATTAAATGCTTAATTAAGGTTTTTGTACTTAAGGTAGGGGGAATTAACACAAATTGTTGCCTTTGCGTTATGAGTTTGAGAGCAAGTATCAGAGGAAAGGGGGACTGAAGTGACGTTTTTAATTATTGCTTAGCCCTTCTTGGTGTCGTTTGCCATTTAAAAATTAGATAACAAAAAACGCGCCGCAGCGCGTTTTTTAATGGCAGACTTCTGATTAGAAGTTAGCTGAGCGAGGAGCTCTTGGGAACGGAATGACATCGCGAATGTTGGCAACGCCAGTAACATAAGATACTAGGCGCTCAAAACCAAGGCCGAATCCTGAGTGAGGCACTGTGCCGTAGCGGCGAAGATCGCGGTACCACCAGTAATCTTCTTTCTCTAGTCCCATCTCTTCAAGACGTGCATCGAACACTTCTAAACGCTCTTCACGCTGGGAACCACCGATGATCTCGCCAATACCTGGTGCTAATACATCCATCGCGGCAACGGTTTTACCGTCATCGTTTAGGCGCATGTAGAAGGCTTTAATGTCTTTCGGGTAGTTTTTCACAACCACAGGTGCTTTGAAGTGCTCTTCAGCAAGGTAACGCTCATGCTCTGAGCTCATATCGATACCCCACTCGACATCGAACTCAAACTTTTTGCCGCAATTCTTAAGGATTTCGATAGCATCTGTGTAGTCAACTTGGGCGAAGTCACTGTTAACGAAGGCTTCTAGACGTTCAATAGCGGTTTTCTCTACACGTTGGGCAAAGAATTCTAGATCGTCACGACGCTCTTCTAGTACCGCCTTGAAACAATACTTAAGCATACGCTCAGCAAGACCCGCTACATCATCAAGCTCAGCAAAGGCCACTTCTGGCTCTACCATCCAAAACTCAGCCAAGTGACGGCTGGTGTTGGAGTTCTCGGCGCGGAAAGTCGGGCCGAAAGTGTAGATCTTAGATAGGGCGCTGGCATAGGTTTCACCGTTTAGCTGGCCCGATACCGTTAGAAATGATTCTTTACCAAAGAAATCTTTATCGTAATCGACTTTGCCATCATCAGTACGAGGCAGGTTTTCCATATCTAGTGTCGATACACGGAACATTTCACCTGCGCCTTCACAGTCAGAAGCCGTAATAATAGGTGTAGATACCCAGATAAAGCCTTCTTCATGATAGAAACGATGAATCGCCTGAGATAGACAGTTACGTACACGTGCCACTGCACCAATAATGTTGGTGCGAGGACGAAGGTGGGCGAGTTCGCGAAGGTGCTCAATAGAGTGTCGCTTAGCTGCCATAGGATAAGTATCGGGATCGTCGACCCAGCCAGTGACTTCAACTTGAGTCACCTGCAGCTCGTAGGCTTGGCCTTTACCCGGAGATTCAACGACTTCACCTGTCATTACTACAGAGCAACCAGCAGTTAGCTTTAAGATTTCGTCATTATAATTGTCTAAGCTATTAGGCACGACACCTTGAATTGGGTCAAAACATGAACCGTCATAAACCGCTAGGAAAGAGATCCCAGCTTTAGAATCACGGCGGGTACGAACCCAGCCACGTACTGTGACTTGCGAACCAACCGCAAACTCACCTTTAAATACAGAAGCGACAGATGCAA
The DNA here is from genome assembly GCA_947503555.1 of uncultured Shewanella sp. Taxonomy (GTDB): domain Bacteria; phylum Pseudomonadota; class Gammaproteobacteria; order Enterobacterales; family Shewanellaceae; genus Shewanella. The sequence continues at coordinate 84,363 of CANNEE010000015.1, read as the reverse complement.
TGCTCATTGTTGCTTAGTTCTCCAACGAAACGTTTTTAATAAAAAAATTTGGACGTTTATATTACCTTGCTTGTGGCTTTTCTCAAGCTGAAAAGGGTATCCTGAGGTGAATTTGTTATTCTTTGATAGGTAAAGCGTAAAAAGAGGCGCGTTAGAAATGAGAAAAGGGACGGTTCTTAGAGCTATTTTGACGATTCTATCCGTCGCTGGATGGGGCTTCGCTATGTACGCCTTTATTTTATATGGAGAAGCGCGTCCTGATGTAGCTGTGGGTTACTTTCAAAGTAAAGGCGCTTCAGTACGTCTTCACTGGGATCCCAGTAAAACGGTTTTGCTAGAACATATCATCTGGATTTGTGCTGGTATTAGCTTTGTTAACCTTGCCGTTAACTTCTATACAGTGCGAGCCACTAAATCAGGTTTCTGGGTTAATATTCCACTTCTTTTAATGAGCTCTTTGGCTGCGGGCCTATATATTCGCTTCGTAATTTAACTTCAGCAGTGAGCTAACTCTCTATATGGCGGCAAAGTAGATCGATAATCGCCGCCGTCGCGCCCCATATAAATCTGTCTTGATAGGGAATAAAAATAACAGGGTAGTTAATGCCTTTGCGGCTAAAGTTTAGTGTGTGTCTGTGTCTTCGTTGCCTGAGAAAGGCCAGTGGTACCGTAAAATACTCTGCTACTTCACCTGGATCCAGTACTGGCTCAAAGGGGGATTTGATACGGCCAACAATTGGCGTGATCTCAAACCCCGTAAATGTATTATGTGCTGGAAATTGGCCTAGGATCTCAACATTGTCAGGACAGAGTCCAATCTCTTCATGGGCTTCTCTTAAGGCAGTGGCGGTTTGATCTTTATCGTCTCGTTCAACCTTACCGCCAGGAAAACTGATTTGCCCTGGGTGAGCACGTAGATGCAGTGGGCGCTGGGTGAGTCCTAGGTGTAGCTCATTATGCTTTTCAACTAGTGGGATCAGCACAGCTGCGGCTTTTAATGGAGCAGGGCTGGGGGCAGAGGCAATGCGATCGCTAAGAGCATGGAGTCTAAATCGAGTTTCAAGCTCTGTCAGTGTCATTGTCTCTCCTTTATTGCTCACATTACTCCGCCAGTATTGGCAATATTTTACTTACCTTATCAAAGCTCTCTTGATATTCGGCATCGGCCTGAGAGTCTGCGACGATTCCACCGCCAGCCCAGCAATGGAGCTTACCACCACTTGCGACTAAGGTGCGTATGGTAATACTGGTATCCATTTTACCGTCTTGGCTGATATAGCCGATAGAACCACAGTATAGGTTACGTCTGCTTGGCTCAAGCTCTTCAATGATTTCCATGGCGCGAATTTTAGGGGCGCCGGTAATAGAGCCGCCTGGGAAGGCTGCCTTTAATAATGAACAAGGGCTGTGCTTGTCATCCAGCTTCGCGGTAATGGTGCTGACCAAATGATGTACAGCGGGAAAACTTTCTATGGCGAATATCTCAGGTACTCTGACGCTGCCAGCTTGAGCTACCTTGCCGATATCGTTACGCAGAAGATCGACAATCATCAAATTTTCGGCTCTATCTTTTTCTGAATTCTGAAGTTTGATAGCCGCCGCTTTGTCTAAGACGTTATCTTGTTCTCTGGGCAGTGTGCCTTTAATGGGTTTGGTTTGAATATGGCCGTGAGTTAGCGAGATAAAACGTTCAGGCGAGATAGAGAGGGCTGCACTATTATTAAGACGCATAAAGGCGGAAAAAGGTGCCTTATTACTTTGTCTTAGTTTTAGGTAGGCTAGCCATTCATCGCCTAGATAATCAGCGCTAAATCTTTGAGTAAGATTAATTTGGTAGCAATCGCCGCTAGATAAATACGCCTGTACGCGGTCAAACTTATTGCTATATTCCTCTTGGCTAATCTGGCTTTGCCATTCACCGAGAAGCCTAAAGTTTTCATTGTTAGCTTGATTGGAAGTGGCTTTTTCTAAATAGGTTTCTAACTTTGCTTTTTCTAGCTCAAGTGCGGTTTGGCCATCATAGTGCACTAGGTACCATTGCTTATTTTTATCTGAAGTGTCAGCAGTATCAGTGCTTTTTGCACCATAGTCTAATACCAGTGCCCAGCGATATAAGCCAATATTCATCGGATTAAAATCAACATCGTCTTCAGCAATGTTGGGAAGCTTCTCTATGGTTCGGCCAAGGTCGTAGTTGAAGCTGCCCATGGCGCCGCCATTAAAAGGTAGCGGGCTAGTTTTGGACTCTGGAAATGTTTCGGTTAACAGTTGTTCTAATGCATCAAATGGGTTGATGTTGTTAAGTGTATTCGTTTGAATCAGTTGGCCAATATAGTTATTGTCCCACTCCAATTCCGCGTGCTGAAGTTGATAGGTCTGCTGCTTTAGCCGAGTCAAAGTTAAGGTTGAGCTAGGTGCAAGGGCGATAATGTCATATTGAGCATCTTGATGTTCAGCATCGGCTGAGTCTAATAGGATAGCGTTGGGCAGATGAGAGAAGTAGCCAAAGAGCTCAGTGGTAGAAAAATGCCAATTTAATGGTGTAAATGCTAGTTGATTTGGCGACTTAATGGCCATCGATTAACCCTATCTAAAATGTGATGTAGCCCAAAAAGAAACGAAAGAGTATCATATTGGTCACAAAAAGAATGAACAAAATACAAAACAACAAACCCAAGGCAAGCCGTTTCGGCGAGCGACAGGAGTGAGCCTACAATGTCAACGAGTGAAGTATCTCAACTAACGGATCCTGTAATTAAGCAGGCGGATCTAATCGAATCAGTTGCCGATGCACTGCAGTATATCTCTTATTATCACCCAAAAGATTTTGTCGATGCTATGGCTGAGGCCTATGAACGTGAACAAAGCGCGGCTGCAAAAGATGCGATTGCGCAAATTTTGATTAATTCGCGTATGTCTGCAGAAGGTCAGCGTCCCTTGTGCCAAGATACTGGTATTGTCACCTGTTTTGTTAAAGTAGGCATGGGAGTGCGCTGGGATAAGACAGATATGACAGTGCAGCAGATGGTGGATGAGGGCGTGCGCCGTGCTTATACCAATCCTGACAATCCGTTGCGTGCTTCTATTGTTGCCGATCCAGCTGGTAGTCGTAAAAACACCAAAGACAATACTCCGTCAGTTGTGCATGTTGAAATGGTGGCGGGTAACCATGTTGAAGTGGCAATAGCGGCTAAAGGTGGCGGCTCGGAAAATAAATCTAAGATGGTGATGCTTAATCCATCAGATGATGTTGCCGCTTGGGTTGAAAAGACATTGCCGACCATGGGAGCGGGTTGGTGTCCGCCGGGCATGCTGGGAATAGGCATTGGCGGCACGGCTGAAAAAGCCGCTGTGATGGCGAAAGAATCTTTGATGGACCCTGTTGATATCCACGAGCTGATGGAGAAGGGCGCACAGACGACCGAAGATAAAATGCGTTTGGATATCTTTGAGCGCGCTAACAAATTAGGTATAGGCGCTCAAGGTCTTGGCGGCTTAACGACCGTACTGGATATCAAGATCAAGACGGCACCGACCCATGCTGCATCTAAACCTGTGGTGATGATTCCAAATTGCGCCGCAACCCGCCACGTTCACTTTCACCTTGATGGCACAGGCCCTGCTGATCTTAGCCCGCCTTCACTTGATGACTGGCCAGAGATTACCTGGGAAGTGGGTGAAAACGTTCGCCGTGTGAACTTAGATACTGTCACTAAGGAAGAGACATTAAGCTGGAAAAGCGGTGATACGCTATTACTGAGCGGTAAGATGCTGACAGGTCGTGATGCTGCCCATAAACGGATTCAGAGCTTGATTGAATCGGGTGAAGGTTTACCTGAAGGGGTCGACTTTAACGGTAAGTTTATCTATTACGTAGGCCCAGTCGACCCTGTGGGTGACGAAGTTGTGGGTCCAGCGGGCCCTACCACCGCGACGCGTATGGATAAGTTCACCGACCTTATGCTAGATAAGACAGGTCTTATGGGCATGATAGGTAAGGCCGAGCGCGGCCCAGCAACGGTTGAGTCGATTAAACAGCATAAAGCGGTTTACCTAATGGCGGTGGGCGGCGCAGCTTATCTTGTATCTAAGGCGATTAAGAAGTCACGTGTGGTGGCATTTGAAGATCTTGGTATGGAAGCGATTTATGAGTTTGAAGTGCAAGATATGCCAGTAACAGTCGCCGTTGACTCAGATGGTGTGAATGCCCATGAAACAGGCCCTGCAATGTGGAAAGGAAAGCTTGCCGATCCTAGTTAACCTTTGCTGAAGCCGACTCATTTCTTTTATATAACCAAAGCGTAAACCGAATAAATAGGTTTACGCTTTTTTATGGCTGGCTCTCATCCTGTCGCCGAGTTGGTTTGTAATTGAGACAAGGCTTGTTACAACTGTTTAGGGTATTTGGGGAAGGATTACTGAGAAAAACTTGCTTGACGGTGCGTATTTCGCTAGTGTGCCTTGGTTAAAAATTTCATTAATGTCGATAGGTGTCGTTTTAGCAATACTTCCTGAAAAGTGTTTGCAGCGCTACGGCAAGACATTTAGCAGTAGATGCTAGTTACATCGACATTATTACTCAATAACGCACTCAGTTGTTGAGCATTGCAATCACCTGTTTACAATATAAAAAGACGACAATAACAATGAAAAAATCACTTATCGCATTAGCGCTAGGCGCCAGTTGTTTTGGAGCGACTTTTGCTCAGGCTGCTGACAGTAATAATACTGGTGTGCAGCAAGCTGTTAAGCCAACTCCTTTTAGCGTTCAGCAATTAACGCGCCTAAATAAATTACACTCAGCGACCATGTCCCATGATGGGAAAAGTGTCGTATACGCGGTAAAGGTCATCGCAGATGACCGTAGCGCGACATCAGATCTGTTTCTGCTGGATTTAACCAATACAGATGCCAAGCCACAGCAACTCACCAGCGGCGCAGGTACCGAGCATAGTGTCGCTTTTGCGCCTGATGACAAGGCTATCTATTTTGTTGCCGCTCGTGATGGTTCAAGTCAGTTATATAAGTTGCCATTAACTGGCGGTGAAGCGATTAAAGTTTCTGATCTACCGTTGGATATCGAAGGCTTTAAGCTATCGGCTGATGGTAGCAAGGTGGTGATGAATATTCGTGTCTTCCCCGAGTGTGACAGTCTTGAGTGTTCAAAAGAAAAGTTTGATAAAGAAGCTGAACGTGAAAGCACCGGCCGTGAATACAAGCAGCTAATGGTGCGTCACTGGGATACTTGGTCAGATCATAGTCGTAGTCACCTGTTTGTTGCCGATATTAACGGTAATAAGTTAGGCAAAGCGGTTGATGTGACCCAAGGTCGTGATACTGAGACTCCACCTAAGCCGTTTTCTGGTATGGAAGAGGTGACCTTTACCCCAGATGGTAAGCATATTGTCTATAGCGCAAAAGCGCCGAGTAAAGACCAGTCTTGGACCACTAACTATGATATCTGGCAAGTGCCAGTAACAGGTGGTGAAACGGTTAACCTGACTGCTGACAATAAGGCGTGGGATGCACATCCAACTTTCTCTAGCGATGGTCGATATATGGCCTATCTTGCGATGAGTAAGCCAGGTTTTGAAGCAGACCGTTACGCCATTATGCTGCGTGATACAGTAACCGGTCAGACTAAAGAAGTGGCGCCTCTATGGGACAGAAGTCCACATTCATTAATCTTTGGTCCAGATAACCGCACTTTGTACGTGACCGCGCAGGATCTAGGTCAAGTCTCTATCTTTGAGATCAGCACCCAATTTGGCGATGTGCGTAGCCTTTACAGCGAAGGTAGCAACGGCATTGTTGGCGTCAGTGCTGACCGTTTGGTGTTTAACCATAAGAGTTTAACTCAGCCAAGTGATCTGCACTCGATTAATCTTGATGGTCAAGATGAGCGTCAATTAACTCACGTGAACAAAGACAAACTTGCTGAGATCAAGTTTGGTGAATACCAGCAGTTCAGTTTTAAAGGTTGGAATAACGAGGAAGTTTACGGTTATTGGATCAAGCCAGCTAACTTCGAGGCGGGTAAACAGTATCCAATCGCATTCCTAGTTCACGGTGGTCCACAAGGCTCGTTTGGAAACTCCTTTAGTAGTCGCTGGAACGCGCAGCTTTGGGCGGGTGCTGGCTATGGCGTAGTGATGGTCGACTTCCACGGCTCAACGGGTTATGGACAAGCCTTTACTGATTCAATCAGCAAGGATTGGGGCGGTAAGCCACTTGAAGATCTGCAAAAAGGCCTAGCTGCTGTGACTAAACAGCAAAAGTGGCTCGATCCACAAAGAGCTTGTGCGCTGGGTGGTTCCTACGGTGGTTACATGATGAACTGGATTGAGGGTAACTGGAGTGATGGCTTTAATTGCTTGGTTAACCATGCAGGTCTTTTCGACATGCGCTCTATGTATCATGTAACAGAAGAGCTATGGTTCCCTGAGTATGAATTTGGTGGTCAGTACAGCGAAAATAAAGAGCTGTATGAGAAGTTTAATCCAGTTAATTATGTAGAGAACTGGAAGACGCCTATGTTAGTGATCCACGGCGAGAAAGACTTCCGAGTTCCATATGGTCAAGGCTTAGCTGCATTTAGTTATCTGCAACGCAACGATATTCCGTCTGAGCTGCTTATCTACCCAGATGAGAATCACTGGATCCTTAACCCTGTGAATCTAGAGCAGTGGTACGCGAATGTTCTTGGCTGGTTAGATCGCTGGACCGAAAAGAAATAGGCTTTAGTTCTAGCTAACTTAGTTTCGATAAAAACCAGCACCTAGGTGCTGGTTTTTTTGTGTAGATGAATTGTATCGATATCTTTGTTGGTAGCGGGTGTAGACCTTTGTCACTTGGTTTTGCGCTAACTCCAAGGGGATTTTCTTGAGCCGAGGTGAAATTCGGCAGCCTAAGTGAATTCTTCTTCAACGCGAGAAGTCTCGCTCAAGATCAGCATTTACTGCACTCTTCTAGGGCTTATGCTAAATAGCTACACCTAGTAAACTCTATCTTGTTTAAGTGCGCTATCAACTACTGTAAAACGCTCTTGAAAGAATTAATATGTCCTAGCTGTCATGAGAGCGATCCTAGCGCTAAGGGAGATATCAAAGAGGAGATGATTCCGTAGTTAGAAAGTTTACCTTTTGATTGTTAGGCTTTATACGCCATATCTTGAACGTCTTACTTCAATGTTTGGTAAGTTTGCATCAAAGATGCTAAGCACCTTGCTTGTGAATGAAGCCTAAATTGACGTTAACTTAATACTATTGTTTTACAGTAATGGGCGAAATTAAAATAACTGTGTTTGTTAAATCAGTTAAATTGAAAAATAACTATTGTGAGTTAATTGACATTTTTTCATTTTATGAGGATTGGGTGTTAACTTAACTTGCTAATATATACATGTTGGAAGTGAGGGTATTAAGGTCGAAGATAACTTTATAAGAAGTTTTGGATAGTTCATTTATTTAATTTTATAACATGGTGTGTGACTTTTTATTTAAATATGTGGTAAGGTCTGCAAAAAATACGTAAACAGTATTTGAGTTGTTGTGAGTTGTTGTGAGTTGTTGTGAGTGTAAGGAAACCTTATGAAAATCTTTTTATTGTCTTTAGTGTTACTTTTGGCCTCGTGTACTAGTACTTCAAATCAATCCTCCGATGCAGAATTAACAGGTATATTGTTGAGCTCTTTTGTGAATACGCAATCGGGTTTGAGTAAAGGTTATATTTTGCATCTATATGATTCATCTGAGATAAATGAAGTGGAGGCAGTGGCTAATGGTAATCCCAAAAAAGTACTGCTTGTTTACCCTAAGCCTAAATCACTCGGTCTTTTGGTTGGCCGAAATGTGAAAGTGTCGGGCGCTTTGAACGCGGCTTATGCGGATACTTTTCAAACGGATTTTGAATTGAAAGTTAAAGCAATAAGTATGGTTAATTGATAAATGCAAGGTTTATCTATTAATGTCAACTTAGTGACGATTTTATATGTTTTGACGTTTAAAGTTGAGTCTTAATATAAGTTTTAAATATTGCAGCGTGTCACATTTGTAAATTAAAATTATGGATACGCCAGTTATTAAGTGTCAATTATGTGACTTTTGTTGAATTGTTGGCACTTTGTTTTTTGTTAATGACTCACATTTTTTCAAAATGGTTTTAACATCTATTTTTTTACTTCCTATCAAATACAAAACAGAGTTTTACTGATATTTTTTAAATGTTTAGTTTTTTCTTATAAAGTTGATTATCCTCTCGTATGTAAGGTGGTCTAGATTGAACTTGATTAGCTGATATCTGTTCATTGATCTGCTACAGTCTTACTTCGTTTGCTTTATAGCCACCTAAAATCAATGTCAAAACCCTCAAAGAGCTACTATGAACGTGAGTTAGAACGTTTGTATCAAGCAGATGGTGTTAAGCCTCAGCAATACAAACAAGTAAGGCAGTCTAGGGCATTTATGCAGGAATGCTATGCCGGTAGAGTGGAGTTAGAAGACCTTGCGAAAGCAGCCTTCATGTCGCGATTTCATTACGTCAGAATTTTCCAGCGAATGTATGGCTTAACCCCAAGAATGTATCTGCGCGATTTGCGTATATCTAAAGCCAAGCTGTTGATTAAAGAAGGTGTGCCTATTACTCAGGTTTGTCTAGAGATAGGTTACCAAAGTCTGCCGACTTTTTCGTCCGTGTTTAAAAAGTGTACGGGTTATACCCCTAAAGAGTACCAAGGTCTGCATAAAAGCAATCTAGAATAAGTTTTCGCTCTTAGATCTGGCTATCCTTAGATGGTTCGTCATTTAAACGAGATCTTAACAATATGATAAAAATCTTCGTAACCAGTGTTCCAGTATCTGATCAGCAAAAAGCGTTGCAGTTCTATACCGATGTTTTAGGTTTTATTAAGAAAACCGATGTACCTTTAGGTGAGCACAAGTGGCTGACCGTAGTATCTCAGGCTGAGCAGGCCGGCGTAGAACTCTTGTTAGAGCCTATGGCTTTTGAACCTGCTAGACTTTATCAGCAAGCGCTCAAAGAAGCGGGTATTCCTTGGACCTGTTTCAAGGTTGAGGATATTGACCAAGAGTATCAGAGGCTTTGTGAATTAGGGGTAGAGTTCTCGATAGCGCCGAGAGAAGCAGGTAACGTCAAAATTGCAGTACTTGATGATACCTGCGGCAACTATATTCAGTTAATGCAAGAGCTGTGATCGGTTATACAGACTCTTAGTTATCACTATAAAATCAGGAGCTTGCTCCTGATTTTGTTTTTTTAGTCCCCAAATATTGTACTTGGTTTCAGAGGTTTTTATTTTCATCGTGTTTTTTGGCAATGCTTGTCATTCCTGTGGCGTCATTGATGTAGCAGATAAGCATCTTGGTGTTATCGACTGACTTAATCTGAGTATATTCGTCTTGAAACATACACATACCCTAGTTAGGCTAGAACATGACATACTTATCTATGGATTAAAGGATTATGATTTTTTCGACAACTGAAGCTGTGCCAGGTAAAGAGATAAGTGAAATATTAGGTGTAGTGACGGGCAATGTGGTGCAGTCTAAGCATATAGGACGGGATATTATGGCCGGGCTAAAGAGTATAGTCGGTGGTGAGATCCGAGGTTATACCGAGATGTTAACAGAAGCTCGAAATGTCGCTATAGAGCGTATGGTGCAAAGTGCTAATGAAAAAGGTGCCGACGCTATTGTGGGGGTCCGCTTTACCACGAGTGCGATTATGGATGGCTCATCAGAATTATTAGTTTTTGGTACGGCAGTTAAGTTAAAGCAATCGGTAACAGTTTAGGCTTATTTACTGTGCTAACGCTCAAGGCTTGGCGTAATACTCTGATCGTTTTTGTAATACTGGGCATGGTTCTATATGGTTTTGCTTGGAATGAAGCCCGCAAAGAGCTCAAGTTTTTGTGCGCTAACTTTGGTGTCGGAGTTGCTCAAACGAGCGTGATAAGACAACTCGATACGGGTAACTGGCTTGATTATCAAGTCACGCCTTATCAACAAGGGGTGCTGATTGTTGCAGCGAGTGATATTCACCTATCGGCATACTCCTGCGTAGTTACCCTAGATAATAAAGGTAAAGTGATTAGTGCTCTGTTTGAATAAGTTAGATTTACATTATGTTAATTAGCGAAACCCCTAGGTTGCTGTTTACGCAATTTTCTATTGAAGATGTTGATGGCTTTTATTCCCTTAATAATGATCCTCAAGTGATTAAATTCACAGGTGATAGGGCATTTCACGACAGAGAAGAAGTGAAGCAATTTATTCAAAATTATGATCAGTATCGCCTCAACGGTTTTGGACGCTGGTCGCTCTATCTGAAATCCACTGGCGAGTATATCGGCTTTTGCGGTTTAAGAAAGGATATTAATACCGGCGAAGTTGATATTGGCTTTAGGTTAATGCGCAAGTTTTGGCATCAAGGTTATGCCTTTGAGGCAGCTCGGGAGTCTATTCGAATCGGCTTTGAGCAGTATGGTGTAAACGTCATCGTTGCTAGAGCCATGGAGGACAATTCGGCTTCTCACGCTCTGATTGATAAGTTGGGTATGTCATATCATTCCCGCTTGACTGAGCAAGGCGTGACTTGGATTAAGTACCAGCTCAAGGCTTGTACTTTTGAGAGTGGTTAATGTATTTTTGAATTGATAGTTAATTAGTTATTTCTTAATTGCAGGAGCAAAAATGAAAGTTCAAGGAAAGTTTGATGTGTCATTAGAAACCAGTGATACCTATGCAGAGGGTATTGATGGTGCAAATTTAGGTCGTTTGTTGATAGATAAGGTATTTCGCGGTGAACTTGAGGGCTCAAGTAAAGGTGAGATGCTGAGTGTTATGACCAAAGTTCAGGGTTCAGGTGGATATGTTGCCATTGAGCAATTTGTCGGCTCACTGCAAGGCAAGACAGGTAGCTTTGTGTTGCAGCATTATGGTGTGATGGCAGACGGTAAAGATAGCCTAATACTTGAGGTAGTGCCTAATTCTGGCTCTGGCGAGCTTTCAAGTATTGAAGGTAAGATGGCCATAAATATCGATAATGGTCAGCACTATTATGAGTTTGACTATAAACTTCCATAGCACTTAGGTTAACACCCATTATGTGAGAATCGACCCATTCCCGGAGCCCGATTAACGACTAAGATCAGCTTTTCGGGATTTGTTTAAAATGACCTAGAATATTCTTGTACAATACCGCGACTTCACCGGCGCAAAATCACTATTGCAAAAAATTCTATTGTTTGCGCCTTGAAGTCTTTATGAGATAAGCCTTTCTTATTTAAACTTTTCATTTAATGACTATTCTTTGAGTTATCGCTTTACTTTAATTAGATGAAGGTAAAGTTGTCGTCTGTGGCCTAGTAATAAGAATTTACGAGTTAACCCAAGTTGAGTCATTGAGTTGTAGATAGATTTCACTTTGAATTTCAACAATGCTAATGAAGGAGTAAAACGACTGTGATATCGCAGCTGCCTAAATGGGTTGAATTTGGTGCCTTTGTGCTGGCTTTAGTAGCAGGTTTTGTCAATGCCATTGGCTTAATTAGTTTTGAGCATCAATCTGTTTCCCATTTATCTGGGACTGCGACCTTACTTGGCGCAGGTCTGCTAGACAGTTCACTGAAACATATTATTCAACTGCTAGGTGTTTTAGTGTCGTTTGTCGCTGGCTCCTCTGTCGCCGGTTTCTTACTGCATGGTTCAACGCTGAAGCTGGGACGCCATTATGATACAGCGCTATTTTTAGAATCTCTATTGTTGATGATAGCCTTAGTGTTTTTATCACAGGGATCTTTTTACGGTAGCTATTTTGCGTCGGCGGCTTGTGGGTTACAGAATGCGCTTGCTACTACCTATAGTGGTGCGATTATTCGCACCACTCATATGACAGGAATTTTCACCGATCTTGGCATCATGGTGGGGGCCTATTGTAGAGGAGAGGAATTGGATACCCGTAAAGCTAAATTATTTGGCTTTATCATTACTGGCTTTATTGGTGGTGGTGCCTTAGGCGCTTTTGTTTTTAGCCTGTTAGAGATATATGCACTAGTATTACCTGCAAGCGTATGCCTTCTTATTGCTGTTGCCTACCGTGTTTACTCGAAACAAGCCAATTCGTCATAGTGACCGGTAGCCTTTAACTGTGTGCCTGTGACACTTGGTGTTAAGGCTACCTGTTTATTAACTATCAATGTTGGCAGGAAAGCTGAGGCTAGTTCTTAGGCCTTGTGGCATGACATTTTCCGCTTTAACCGTGCCACCGAGCAGGCTCCTACATTGTTTTACAATAGCTAAGCCAAGTCCGTATCCGCCTTGACTGGCGTGTCTGGCATCGTCGATACGAGTGAAGGGATTAAATAAGGTCTCCAGCTGTGATTGGGGAATACCTTGACCATCATCGACAATGTCAATCGTTACCCATTCCTGCTCATTGAGTCTTGTCATCGTTGTGTTGATATTGATATTAGCGTTAGGGCCTGCATATTTGATGCTGTTGCGGACGATGTTTTCAATTGCTCGATGAAGGTATTGCTTGTCTGTATAGAGACTCGCGTTACTTGTTTGATCCCAAGTGATTTGTTGCCTGTTTGATGTTTCAAAACCACAACCAGCCATGATGACATTCCTAATGTCATCTAAAGGGAATACCTCTGGATTTAATTGAGTATAGGCATTGTTAAGGCGGCTAAAATCCAAAATGCTGGTAATGAGTTGCGCCATCTGCTCGCCTTCGCTGCGCAGGCGCTGTAAGCCTTGTTGAATTTGGTGCTGTATTGTTTGCAGCTCAGCGGTATCGCTATGCTTAACAGTACTTTCTATTAGGTGCAGCGCGAGTTCTTGCCTCGCCAGCGGCGTTCGTAGCTCATGGGATACATCCCTAAGTAATCTCTGTTGGTTTGTCATACTCTTTTGAACTTGCTCTGCCATCTTGTCGAACTCGGCTGCTAAGACATAAAACTCACGCTCATTAGGTGAGAAATGCTGGCTTATGCGAGTATCTAGTTCTCCTTGAGCAAGGGCTTTTGAACCAGATTGAAGATGCTCAAGAGGTCGTATTAAGTACTTAGTTAATAAGCGAGTAAAGCCGAAAATAACCGCAAGTCCAATCGCTATTCTGATAGACCAGAGATAATAATCTAAATAGAGGGCTGGGTGTTTATTGGGGTTAAGCTGAATAATAAGGGATAAGGCTTGCCCTTGTTTTAGGTTATTTTCTAGAGGTAGGCCGATAAGTGGCTTTTGAACACGATCGCCCATAGGATGGTGAAGATGCTTTAAATAATTGAGTTTGAACCTATTGTGGGGGTGCATCTCTCGGCCACTAATGACTTGTTTATTTTCATCTAAGACATAAACAACATAATCTTGATTCGCTTCCCACTTCGCTATCTTATCGATATCACCTTGTTTTACAAGTTCATCTGCTTGCGTGGCCAAACCCAATAATTGATGCTGTGTTGACTCAGATAGCATAAGTAATCGATTGATTACTAGGCTTTCTATGCCCGTAGCGGTAATCAGAATGACAAGAATAAGTAAGCTGAAATAACTAAAAAGTCGCCATTTAAGGCTAGCGAAATGTTGGGTGAAAACGGACAAGAATTATTTCTCTGAGTATTGATAATCATTCTCAATATTCTACTTGGCTTTATCATTGCTGGCTAGCTCAGTCTTGAATATCGTGGTTTAGCTCACGTAGAGAATACTTGGGCTGCCCTTAAGATAGAGAGTATTTTGCGCTTCACCTATTCAGTTTCTTCCTACCTATAAAAAAAACTTAATTTGAATAAAAAATCATTATTGGCTTTTGGCTGCTATTTAAATTAATTTTACGCTGCTTATTAACAAATATATTTGTTGAAAAATAGTGATGTTAAAGACTGAGTTACAAGTTAGTCATGCTTTTGTACCTGCCGATGTTGTTGATTGCGAAGGTGCTTAATATTTCAAATTACAGCTATTAGGATATTTGAAGCTTATGATGTTTATGATGCTAAGGCCGATTAATGTCCAGAGTTAAGTTCACTGGGTTTCATAGCAAACAACAAGGCGCTGCCGGTATCATTTTTCTTGCGACAGTACCTTTTCTCTTTATGGCTTTTGCTTTTTCTGTATCTGTCTCTCAACGCCTCAACACGCATGTCAAAATGGTGGAAGCAACAGAGATAGCCAGTATTGCGTTAGCGACAGATCAAAAAGGAGATGAATATGCCAGTGCCATTATTAATCGTTATCTTGTTGATAACACTGGCGCTGTCACAGCAAGTGTTCAGGAAGAGAATTGCACTCTGCAGTCGGGTTGTGTTGCAGCAAATGGGGAGTCCTCCGCTTATACCGATGTGACAGTTGTCGCTTCGTCAACCCATAAATCCTGGTTTACCTATGAGTCGATAAACCTTAAAGCAGAGTTTGAAGTCGGTGGTAAGTCTAAGGCGCGAAAATATGCGATGCGACCGGTCGATCTCTACTTCATCACCGATTTAAGTGACTCTATGGGTGGTAATCGTAATATTTGGGGCTTTCGTATTCCGGGGCCTAAAAGGCTAGATTGGACTAAGAATGGGATTAAAGATACTTTTCGCAGTTTAAAGGCACTGGATGGAACCGGTCAGAGTCGAGTGTCTTTACAAGGATTTAATTCTTACCATGTCATAGAAACCGATATGTTGATTCAAGAAGCAAGTAGCTTTTTGATTAGCGGTAAAAGTTATATGCAAAAAGTGGTTTATAACTATGATCGCGGCTCGGCGTTTGCAACGGCGAGGGATATGTTTAAACCTCCGCAGCAAGTTACTGCGATGAGGCAGTTAAGGCCGGGGATTTTTATCGATCTGTTTGGGCGGGTTTTCAATGATAATATTGCAGCTAATTACCCGTTTTATGATATTCGCCTAACAAATAACATAGATGCTGCGGTCAATCGTGTTGGTGGGCTGAATGCCTACGGGGGCTCGTCGTCATGGAACGGAATAATAGCCGCTGCTCAGGTGGCAAATAATGCATCAAGCCTTAATCCCGAGCAGGTGTTTGTTATTTTGTCTGATGGTTATGACAACGACAGGTGGCGTTTAAAGCAGATGGTTGATCAAGGTTTGTGCACAAACCTTAAAAATCAGATTGAAAGCAAAAAATCTAATTTGGCCAGTAATACGCGAGTTCATTTGATGGCTATTGGACTTAACTACACTATTAGCCCTAATGACGGTATTGGAGCTTGTGTTGGTGCTGGCAATATCTATCGAGCAGATAGTGCTGCCGATATTCAAAGACGTGTAATAGAGCTAATTCAAATTGAACGGGCGCGACTAAGAGTATAATGTGATAACGGTGTTCCAATTCACGATTTAACTCTTTATATGAGCAGGGATTTTTGCTCTAATAAGGTAAAATTAAAAAGGACTTTTTGTATGAATGGAATTCAGCCAATAATTCAATCCGTAGCGCCGATATTTGCTTCGGCGCTAAATGGTCCATTTCGCGATGTCGCAATTAAATTCGTTGTCGATCGGTTAGATAAGGACAAGATAGCAGAAGGTTTAGCTCAAGAAGAGTTGTTGAGCATTCTACTTAAGGACTCTGGCAATCTACAAAAGCTTAAGCAGCTAGAACCCGAGTTTCAGCAAGAGATGAAAAAGCTAGGGGTCGATGTTTTTGCCCTTGAGCAAGAGATCAAAGACAAGCAGAGTAAGAAGCTTGCTGCGACTAAACCGAATCTAAGACCTCAGATATTTCTCAGTGCACTGTTTCTCACCGCATACTTTGTGTTGCTGATTATTATTTTTGTTATCGAAGCCAGTGATACCATCAATATGGAGAAAGGGGCTAACTCTTTGATGGGGCAACTGCATATTTTATTTGGAGTATTAACCGCAGGTGTTGGGCAAATTCTGAGTTTTTGGTTCGGTGGTGCGTTTGAGAAAAAGCCGCCAGCTCAAGCAAAAACAAGCTAGCTAAGCCTGATCCAGATTAAGTTAAGAATCTATTTTAAGCTGAAAATACAAGGCCGCGACTAAATGTCGCGGCCTTGTTATTTGTTGTTAATCAGTTAGCGAGTAAAGGTGAGTGCCTGACCGAGTGTGTTATTCACAAACTTATCGCCATCAAACAGATGAACACCGTTGACCCAAGTACCGGCAATGCTAGCTGCAAAACTGTGGCCTTCAAATGGGCTCCAGCCACAGTGATAACGGGTATTTTGTTTAGTGGCGGTAAATTGGTTTTCTAAATCTATCATGGCCAGATCGGCAATATAGCCTTCACGGAGATAGCCTCTGTCTCTTAGCTGATAGCGCTCGGCAACCGCATGACTGGTTTTTTGCACTATCTTCTCTATGCTGAAATGACCTTTGTGGTGCAAGTCAAATAGGGTAAGTAGCGCGTGCTGTACTAGCGGTACTCCCGATGGCGCTTTAAAGTAGCTTTTCGCTTGCTTTTCATCCCAGGTATGAGGCGCATGATCGGTAGCGATAATATCGATAACATCATCATTAACGGCATCGATTAGCGCTTGTTGATCGGCGGCTGTCTTGACCGAAGGGTTACACTTTATCTGACTACCTAAACGCTCATAATCGCTGTCGTTAAAGTAGAGATGATGGACACAGGCTTCTGCTGTGATATTGGCATCTTTAAGTTCGGCTAATTGCTTGTGCTTCTTGAACAGGTAAAGCTCATCGGCTGTGGTGAGATGCAACACATGCAAACGTGCACCATTGTTAATCGCAAGTTCAGTCGCCAGTTTTGATGAGGCAAGGCAGGCTTCGCGGGAGCGAATTTCACCGTGTAGATGCATAGGCACTTCTTCGCCATATTTGGCTAATGCCGCTTGTTCATTAGCGCTAATGGTTGGGCTATCTTCACAGTGGGTTGCAATAAGGGTTGGGGCGTTAGCAAAGATCCCTTCTAGGGTTTGAATATTATCAACTAGCATGTTGCCAGTCGATGCACCCATAAACACTTTGATACCACAGGCTTGGTGTGGGTTGAGTCGTTTAATTTCTTCTAGATTATCGTTGGTTGCGCCAAGATAAAAACTGAAGTTTGCCAATGAGCTTTGGGCGGCTCTATCGTACTTATCTTGCAGCGCACTGAGATTAGTGGTTTGTGGATTAACGTTTGGCATCTCCATAAAGCTGGTGATACCGCCGGCGACAGCAGCGCGTGATTCACTGGCAATGGTGCCTTTGTTGGGGAAACCTGGTTCTCTGAAATGGACTTGATCGTCAATCATGCCGGGGATCAGCAATTTGCCCTTAGCATCGACCACTTTACTCTTGTCAGTGGCAGTAATCTGGTTAGCGATTTGGCTAATGCGGCCATCTTCAATCAGAAGATCTTGTTCTTTTATCTCGCCTTCGTTGACGAGTCGAGCATTAGTAATAAGCGTTTTCATAGGGTAGCAGATCCATATTGTCGTTATTATTTATATGACAAATTGATAAAGGTAGTGGCTGGAATCGATATCTTGAACGCGCAGAGAAGGGAGCCGACTCAGACACTCAAGCTAACTTTGGGCTTAACTACTTTTAGTCGGAGGTAGATCATACCTTAGCGCCAGCTAAAAAGCTGTAAAATAATCGAAGTAAATTTATCAATTTACAAAACATTATTCGCACCCGGACGAACAATTGATTAGAATTAGCCAAGTTTTTAAAACCCCTGACTAGCGCTTGTGCGTTAAGCAGGTAAAGATAACTAAGGTGGACTGTTTTTCTGCCTAGGAGAGTAAATGCAACTTTTTGTTAAAGACCTGACTGTAATAGATTTTTCTTATCTGTGCCCCATCAGAGGCATGGTGGGTGAAAGCTGGATAGTCGATGTATTGCTTGATGGCGGTCTCGATGAACAGAACATGGTATTAGATTTTGCTAAGGTGAAAAAGGCGATAAAAAATACAATCGACGATGTAGCCGATCATAGATTGTTGATTCCGACGGCCTGTAGTCAGGTTCGCTGGCAACAGCAAGGCGAGCGAGTATGGATGGATTTTCAAAGTCAGCAAGGTGATATTCATTTAGCGTGTCCATCTCAAGCTTTTGCTCTGATCCCGGCAGAAATTGTCGATTTTGATAGTGTTAACCAATTTCTACAAAAAGCGTTACGGGAAGCCTTGCCCGGTAATGTTGAAGGAATAAGCTTAACCTTGCGCAATGAGATGCTAGAAGGCCCTTACTATCACTATAGCCATGGCTTGAAAAAGCATGATGGCAACTGCCAGCGAATCGCACACGGTCACCGTAGTCCGGTAAATGTGTTTGAAAACGGTGTGGCTGCTCCACAGTGGGATGAGTATTGGGCTAAGCGCTGGCAAGATATTTACCTTGGCAGTGAAGAAGATTTAGCCCCAGTGAGCACCCTAGAGTTATCGTCACAATGTAAGGCAACAGATGAAAGTCACTACGGCTTTCACTATCAGGCGCCACAGGGGGATTTTCAGCTTGCGATGCCTAAAGGCCGTTGTGACATTATTCCTCACGATACAACGGTAGAGTTATTGGCGCAATTTATGGCGGGTGAGCTTGGTAAACAAACTCCGAGCTCAGATTTTAAAGTGATAGCGTTTGAAGGTGTCGGCAAAGGCGCAATTGCAAGCAGCAACGCCAGCTAGCGCTTGTCATTGAGCTGATGCTGTTATTATGGCCACTAGTTGTTGCTGGTGGTCTTATTGTATTCACCTCCTATTTTATTTTTGATATCAATTTTGGAGTTTACAGCCGTGAAAAATAAAGGTTGCGGAGTGTTATTGTTATCGGCGGCGAGCCTAATGATGGCAAGTTTGGGCGCCACTCAAGTCATCGCTGCTCAGCATAAGGCAAGTGAAGTTAGCAGTATCAAGCCAAGCTTGGTTAAACGTAGCGCGTCACCTGTGACGTTTAATGGCACCTTTAAGCAAGGCTCCTTGGTGCGAGGACAAGTGGCAGTTGGCTCTGAAGTGACGCTTAATGGCGAGGATATTAAGGTCGACCCGACAGGGCGATTTGCGATTGGTTTTGCAAGAGATGCAGAGCTTGAGCAGATCCTAACGGTTAAGTCACCTAAAGATGGCCGCATGCAGGTGATGGCACTAGATATTGCTAAGCAAGATTATAAAATCTCTCGAGTGAATGGCATCAGTAAGAAAATCATGAAGCCGGATCCTAAGGCGATAGCCAGAGCTCGTAAAGATAGCAAGGAAGTCAGGGCGGCCAGATCGCAATTTACCGAGCAAGAAGCACTATTTCAGGATTTCATCTGGCCTGTCACTGGTCGAATTTCCGGTGTCTATGGTAGTCAGCGATTCTATAACGGCAAGCCTGGTAATCCACATTTTGGTGTGGATGTCGCGGTACCGACTGGTACTGTAATTGTTGCACCAGCCGATGGTGTAATTAGCTTGTCTGTGCCAGATATGTTTTACTCTGGTGGCACTATCATTCTCGATCATGGCTATGGCGTGAGTTCAAGCTTTTTGCACTTAAGTAAGCTGTACGTAAAGCTGGGAGAAAAGGTTAAACAAGGCCAGAAAATTGCTGAAGTTGGCGCAACAGGCCGAGTTTCAGGTCCACATCTCGATTGGCGTATCAACTGGTTTCAGATGCGTCTAGACCCTGCTAGCATAGTACCTTCAATGAAAAGTGTATTGGCAAAGAAAAAGCGTAATAAGCAAAAAGGTTAACCTGCCTTTTATTCTTTATTATCGGCCTGCAGTTATGCAGGCCGGTTTTGTATTGCTATAAACCAATCATTTTTAAATAAAGATATAAAGCAGTGATTTAGGAATAAGTAGTGTCACAGTTAGTAACTCAGATCGGATTAATCAATCCAAAAACGCCCACCAATGTTGGCTCTATCATTCGCGCCGCTGGGTGTTATCAGGCCGATGCCATTTTTTATACCGGCGAGCGTTACGCGAGGGCGGCGCAATATCAGACCGATACCAAGCTGACCGAAGAAAAGTTGCCTGTGACTAAGGTTGATTGCCTTAGTGAATGCATGACCGATGACGTAAAAGTTGTGTGTGTGGATTTTGCTCAAGGTGCGACACCCCTACCTGAATTTGTACATCCAGAAAAGGCGCTTTATGTTTTTGGCCCTGAAGATGGCAGCATAGATCAGCAAACCGTCGATAGAGCCGATGCTGTGGTGTATATACCGACAGTGGGCTGTATGAATTTAGCGGCAACAGTTAACGTGCTTTTGTATGACAGGTTAGCGAAAAGTAATCGAGCGGCAGGAAGTGAAGCGCTAATTAAATCGAGCAAGGATAGAAACAACAAAATTAAGGTTAGAGGCTAACTTTAACCGCGGAAACCCTATGCAAGATTATATCATCGAGAATGGCCGCTTTGGCCTACGTAGTATCGTTGAGCAGGATATCGACTTTATTTATTCCACCGTAATTCAAACGAAGCAGAATGATAAATTAATACCGAATGATCAGTGTTTCGATTTGGAGTTCGTTCATAACACCAAGGATGTTAAAACCCTCATTAGTGATATTTGGCGAATAGATAGTAATTGGCAGCGTTTGGTGGTTGCCAATTTACAAACAGGGGCACAGATAGCGCTATGCGGCATAGCCGTGAATCATGACGGTCAAGTTGTGCACTCTGAGCCGGAGATATTGGGCCTCACGGCAGAAATGAGTGATGATGCTAATGCTATTCGTGAGTTGATTAAGCTGTGTTGTTAATTGCTTGTAGCCTTGAGTACTGCTTTGATTATGTGGCTGTAAAGTGAAGGCCTTAGTGAGCATTCCTATTTTGGCTCACTAGGCTACGACTCTATCAAAAATAAAAATTAGCTTTGGTTACTCTTGCTTAGCGCTGCTCACTTGCGATTACAGCCTTGATACCGTGAGGGTGCACTTTAATACAGAGATTATCTTGCTTAAAGGCGATAGTGGGATTGGCTAGACGCTCTTTATCACCTTTCGGCGAGCTCAGTTTTATCTTGATATCACCTTGACGATTTTCAGCTTTCTCGATAATGGTTTGAATATCAGGCTGAGCACTGACTAAATCTTTGACTAGCTGCTCGCAATCGGATGCTTTTGAATTTAGCACCAGCTCAATATGCTCCCAACCTTCTACTGGATATTGCTTATCGCTGGGATAGGGCAGCTCGATACACTCGATTGTGTTGTCATTGAGCTTAAGCGGGGTGTTGAGCTCAATGATCTCTATCGGTCTGCCATTGATAATATTGCTAGAGATAATGGTGCCCTGTTTGCAAAACTCATGACTTAGCTGTTTTGCCGTTTGCTCATCATTGACCCTGAGTGCCACATGATCTATCTCTAATTGCAGTGTATCTAAGCCCAGTTGGTGTAGAAAGGCTGTGATTTGCTGGCAAAAACTTGGCCATGAAGCCATTAGTCTAGAGTGGGTGAGAGATGTGCTCATCTATGAATACTCGATAGTTATGATTAGTGATATGTATTTGAAACGGGTTTGCCTAGGGCGCTTAGCGCTGGGAAGTTACGGCCAGATTTCGATCGGTGTGCCTTCATCTATCATTAGCCAGATCTCATCCATCTCTTTATTAGTGATAGCGATACAACCATCTGTCCAATTGAATTTCTGCGCCTCTTCAGGTGGCAGTGAAGAGTTAGGATTTTGGCCGTGGATCATGATCTGTCCGCCGGGATCTATGCCAAGCGCTTGTGCTCGCAGAATATCTTCAGCATTGGGGTAGGAGATATGAATCGCTTTATAGTAAGTACTGTTAGACTTCTTATAATCGAGAATATAACGGCCTTGGGGCGTGCGTTGATCCCCCTCGGTGAGTTTATGTCCCTTGGGGCTTTCACCCAGAGCGATCCGATAGCTTTTTAAGGTTTTGCCTTTTCTTAATAGGCTGAGTTTGGCGTTTGATTTATCCACGATAACCAGATCGGCTTTGGGCATCTTAGCGTCAGTTGATGCAAATATCGGCTGGCTAATACTCAATAAGCTAGTAAACATCAGCAGGCTAATCAGTGTTAGCTGGGCATTAAACATGGACAAACTCAGGTTATAAACGAATTGATGCAAGGATACCTTGTTCAAATACACTTGTCAGCTTGATAAAGTGTGAACCGCCCCCATATATGGCTAGGTAAATATAGATAGCCGTTCGCTGATTTTATGATTGTGTAAGAATTAAGGAGCTTAGATTGCAGACGGATCAAACCTCGAGTAATGGCCGAGTTAAAAAGATGCTTAGGCGGATCATATTTGGTACAGATACGCCTGCAGGTCGGTTGTTCGATATTGGACTGATTATCTCAATCATATTGAGTGTCGCTCTCGTGCTGCTTGATACGGTGGAAAGCATCAGTGGCCCCTATGCGGATCTGATCCATCGCCTTGAATGGGGCTTTACCATTATTTTTACCATAGAATACCTTTTAAGGTTGTACTGTTCAGCTAATGCTCGTCAGTACTCATTAAGCTTTTATGGCATAGTAGATCTGCTATCAATTTTGCCTAGCTATCTCGCACTATTCTTCCCGGGAGCGAGCTTTACCTTGGTTATTCGAGTGCTGAGGTTGTTTAGAATTTTTAGGGTACTCAAGCTTATTCGTTATCTGAGTGAAGGGAATCTACTGCTCAGAGCCATGGTGCAGTCAGGTCGAAAAGTCTTCATCTTTTTCTTTTCGGTTAGCTTGATCATCATGGTACTCGGTGCCTTGATGTATGTGGTTGAAGGTCCAAATAACGGTTTTAGTTCGATTCCCAAATCCATATATTGGACGATAGTGACAATTACCACAGTGGGCTATGGCGATATCACTCCAGGCACGCCGTTAGGTCAGGGGATTGCCGCATTTACCATGTTATTGGGCTACTCTATTATTGCGATACCTACTGGCATTTTAACCGCTGAAATATCGTCGGAGATTGGCCGCAGCAGAACTCTGCGTCGTTGTAACAATTGCTCGAAGTCAGGCCATGATACCGATGCTGAATACTGTAGTGCTTGCGGCAATGAATTGGAGCAGGAAGTGCTTAGCCACGACGAGCACTAAGCTAAAAGATTTTCGATTTATTATTTTATTGATCAGTAAGGATACGAATGCCAACTGCAAAGTTCACCCAAGGCTCCATTCTAAAGCATATTCTGGTAATGAGTTCGACCGCAGCAATAGGCATTTCAGCCTTATTTGTGGTCGATTTGCTCGATATCTTCTTCTTGAGTCTTCTCGGTGAGCAAGAGCTGGCCGCGGCTGTGGGCTATGCTGGCACTATCTCATTTTTTACCACATCCATCGGCATAGGTTTATCTATTGCGCTGGGGGCATTGGTCTCCCGCGCCATTGGGGCAAAAGATATCAGTTCGGCAAAACGTCTTTTGATGAATAGCGCCGTCGCCACTGTGATAGTCAGTGTGCTGGTGGCTATCTTAGTGACCAGCTTTATTCCTGAGCTTATCGCTTTGCTTGGTGCCAGCGGCAAGACAGCCGAGCTAGCGGCGGACTATCTGTATATTTTGCTCCCTTCTATGCCCTTTATCTGTTTGGCTATGGCACTTGGTGCCGCCTTAAGGGCTGTGGGTGACGCTAAACTGTCTATGATGTCGACGTTAACGGGTGGTGGCGTTAATGCAGTGTTTGACCCTATCTTTATTTTTGCACTCTCAATGGGCATAGAAGGGGCGGCATTAGCATCTGTACTCGCTCGGATTGCCGTGTTGGTGATTTCTGCTCGTGGCGTCATAGTCAAACATAAGCTACTCGGTAAGTTTGACTTGGCTGACTTTAAAGCTGATTTAAAACCGATTTTTGCTATTGCAGGTCCAGCCATGTTAACCAATGTTGCCACTCCTATAGGTAATGCTGTGGTAACCCGTGCCATTGCAGATTTTGGTGATGGCTACGTCGCAGGCTGGGCGGTGCTTGGGCGATTAATTCCAGTATCCTTTGGTATGATCTTCGCGCTCTCCGGCGCTATTGGACCGATTGTCGGTCAAAACTATGGTGCTAAAGAGTTTGGCCGTCTTAAAGAGAGTCTGACTAAGGCGCTACAGTTCTGTTTAGTGTACGTGGTGAGTGTGTCGTTAATTCTATTCTTGCTTAAAGAGCAGGTTGTGAATGTATTTGATCTTTCTGGCGATGCTGCCGATATCGTGCGCTTCTTCTGTACCTTTATCGCTGTCTCCTTTGTGTTCTCCGGTATGTTGTTTGTCGCCAATGCTTCGTTTAATAACTTAGGTAAGGCTAAATACTCCAGCATATTCAACGTAGGTAAGGCAACCTTAGGTACTATTCCTTTTGTCTATTTCGGTGGCTTGTGGGGCGGCGTACATGGGGTGCTGATTGGCCAAGCGCTGGGTTCAATTTTATTTGGTCTTTCTGGTGTGCTGGTGGCTTACCGACTCGTGGAAAGCGTTAAGGCTCGCGGACAGCAAGAAAGCTTGATTCAAGCTGAAGGAGAGGAGAAAGGTGAGATTTCTGCTATGCCGCCGAGTAAAGGGGTTATTTCTCAAGAGTGCGATGAAGATGACGAGCTGTGTTTATCTAGCCCTAATCCATTGTCCTCATCCTGCGCTCAGATGGCGCAGATGAATGAAGAGACAGATTGCGTCGAGATTAACGAGGAGCTGGCTAAACTCGTTGAAGAGGAAGGCAAACCGACTTAGTTTGTCGTTATTCTTGCTGTGGTAAGTGAATAGTGTTTTACCAAGCTAAGCGCTAGTTTGAGCGCTTAGCTTTTAATGGTTATGGATTCTGATAATGGTTTACGCCTCAGAATAAGACCAGCTAGCCCTAAATTTGCAATTAAGGGTTACCATATGCTTGCTGATTTTGAACAATATTGTCTTAGTTTTAGTAAAGCCGGAACGAGTAAACCAGCTAAAAGCAGTAACCCTCCAGCAAAGGCTAATTTGCTGCTAACAAAAAGAAAAAGATAGATAGCAATAACTAAACTGCTCAATATAAGAATGCCCACAATGAGATAGACAAAGAGCCAGAACTGGCGTTTGAATATCGCTCTATTTTTTAAGCTAGCGTATATGCCAAGAGAAATAAGGCCAAAGATGATTAAGGGCAGATAGCGACTGGCAAAACCACCACTCTCAATCGAGATCCGCTCAACCATTCTAGCCACACCTAGACTAAGCAGAAGGAAAATGTAAAAGTGCCAGAGGTACTTCATTATGAATTGTTACAAAGGCTTATTTTATTGTTCGATATTTCCATTTTTTCTCGAAAGTTAAAAATTGACTCTTCATGGTCGGTGACAAACTCATGACTAGTGAAGTATGGAAATTTTCGGACTTCTTCACTAGGTTCTCATACCTGGAAGTGGAGTGTTCGACATAGGGGGCAAAATTGCCCTGCATATTAGTCGCGCAATTTAGGGTATATTCTTCTAGTAGTCGTGAGGCTATCAATATCTCCCTTTGATAATCATTGATTTCATCGAGTAGCTGGACCCGTGATGTACGAAACTCAGACGTACCAAACCCAATTAAAAATGCCAAAGCGATTAGTATAAATTTCATTCCGTTTGAATCCATTTTCCTAACAATTATTGCTTAAGCCCAGTTTTACAAAAGCGTACATTTGAATTTTTAAGCCAAACATTTTACGTTCCGAATGCAGTTCAACTTAAAGCTCGCTGAACCTATCAGTTGAACCGACAGAATTTTATTGCAATACCTTGAAGGCGTTGCAAGTGAGTGTTATGTACAGCTAAGTGTTAAGCGAGTGCGACTGTTTGGTCAGCAATATAGCGCAGTAAAACAAGGTGATAAAAAGAAGGGAGATTAAGGTGTACAACCTGCCTGCGGGACTCGCTAGCAGGTTGAATGAAGCATGATTATGCAGGCGTTTGCCAATTAATGATTATCTGCTGTACTTGTCTGAGGTGATTCCGTGTTCGCTGCTTGTGCGTTAATGGCTTCTGCTGTGTCAGTCGATTGAACTTCATTTTGAGCTAGCTCTTCCGCCTCAGCCTGTTTTGCGCGCTCGGCTTTCGAGATGTACTTTTTGATGGTTGGCGGCGTATGCTTATTGCGCGCTGCCTTTGCTTTTTTGGCGATCTTCTTGTTTATCTTCTGTTTTCTATTCATTGTCTTGTCTAGGTCTTAGCCATCATAGGTCTATGTATATAAATGAAGCCGTCAAGTGTCAGCTAACTTCATAAAATAAACCAATTATACGCGTTGCTGTTTGAAGCGAGGGCGAATTTTACCTCAAAGGTTTGAATGCTGCCAGTTTCTTTGCATAAAGCTTCGTGTTAGGCTTCTCGCTCTTAAATAAGGAAGTCAAGATGCAGAGAATTTTACTTGTTATAACAGCTTGTTGCTGCATGGTGTTCGGTAACATTGCTATAGCTAGAACGATCAAAAATGGTGAGCTTGAAGTCAAAATTGGAGATGTCGCGACTTGGGTTGAGCCGATAGAGGTGACAGAGCTTTCTCATAGAAGAAATGAAGGCCCTGTTAGGTATCGACTATTTGATCGGCAAGTACGATTTGGAGAAGAAGCTGATGAGTATTTTCAGGACTTTGCTTCTCAGGCGTTAAATCAGCAAGGGGTTAAGGAACTATCAAAGATAGAGTTAAACTTTAATCCGGCTTTTGAAAAATTAACCTTACACCAACTGCAAGTACAACGTGATGGGAAGTGGGTAGACAGGCTAGAAAGCGCAAGAATTAGCGTTATTAACCAAGAGCCAGAGTTATCTAATGATCTTTTTCATGGCATGGCTACAGCAGTTGTTATTGTCGATGATGTTCGTATTGGCGATAGTGTAAGGTATCAATTCAGTATTCAGGGACGAAACCCAGTATATGAAAAAAACTTTGCAGGCCAGTTTTCTATGGGGTGGACTACCGCCGTCGACTTGGTTCGACTAAGAGTGATTAATCAGTCCAAATCTGAGATGAAAGTCGAAAGTCCAAGTGATTTTACATATTCAACAGCAAAGACCCCATGGGGTGATGAATATATTTGGGAAAAAGAAAAATCGCCAAAATATACCTATGAAGAGGGTATGCCACCGGGTTACATTTGGGAACCTAGAGTCTTTATTTCTAATGCAAAAAATTGGCGTTCGATCGGTGAGTGGGCTATTCAACATTATGTTGCCGCTGAGCCAGACTCAAAGGAGTTAGCTCAATATATTGAACAGCTCAAAGCGCAGCCAGTGAGCTTAAAGCAAAAAGTTTCTCAAGCCATCAATTTTGTGCAACAGGATATTCGTTATTTTGGTGTGGAGATTGGCCAGAATAGTCATATTCCCCATACTCCGAGCCAAGTTTTCGAGCGCCGTTATGGTGACTGTAAAGATAAGGCTAATTTATTAAAAAGAATCCTTACTCAGCTAGGTGTGACGACATACCCTGCGCTAGTTAACACTCAAATTGGCGATGCGTTGCACAGCCGTCAACCATCGGCTCAAAGTTTTAATCATGTGATAAATTTCATTGAACTAGATGGTAAAACCTATTGGGTAGATGGGACAAATAATGCTCAAGCCTTTGGTATAGATTCAATCACCTCTCCAGATTTTGGTTATGCGCTCATATTGTCACCAGAAGTGGAGACGTTATCTGAAATGCAAAAGGGTGATCCTGATTTAGATCGAATTGCTATCAATCAAGAGTTCGTTAGCCCTAATTATGGTGAAGGTGTCGATCTGTACATCACCACATCCTATTTCGGTAAAGAGGCGGACTATATGCGTTATCGACTAGCGAGTGTGCAACACTCTGAAGTCGAACAGCATTACCTTAATTATTATGCGCGATTTTATTCAGATATTGTTGCTATCACGCCGTTAAAAGTTGTCGATGAAAATGACCATAAGAATAAAGTCACCATGTTAGAACATTATCGTTTAGGTGACTTTTGGAAAAAAGTTGGTAACAACTATGGTTTTTATGTCTATGCGGGGGAAATAGCAAACTTTACCAATCTACCTAAAGTTCTACGCAGAAAGCATCCTTTGGCAAGTTATCAACCCGTTAGTGTCGAACAGCGTATCAAAGTGACTTTGCCTGAGAATATCAACTATGCCGTGCGTGAAAAACCTACCAAGTTTGAAGGTGTAAACCTAGATTACACTTCGACTGAGTCTTATAACTATGGCGTGTTTTCTCGTCATCAGACGATGGTGCTAAAAACAAAGTCGATTCCTGAAAAGCAAACTAGAGAATACTTAAAGGCACTTAGGAATATTAATGACGATTTAGGTTATGAAGGCAGTATTAACGGTGACTTCTCTTCTCCAATTAACTCTGGCGTCAGCCACCTAGAACAACTAGGAGGAGCATATTATGAATAATAAAACGATTGCTTCAATATTACTCATAGGGTTAGCGGTTGTAATCAACTCAGGTTGCAAAACCACAACACACAGAACTGTTAGTCAGACGAGTAACAAAGCCGTTAGTCAACCTAAATCAAGCTATGAGTTGAAGTCACAATTTGGTTTCATCCTTGCCGATAAGCTCAATGAAGCCGGTGACAAATATGACTTTAGCGATCTAGAACCTAATATGATTAAGCAGCATATTTTATCTAAAGGGTTAAATGAGAGCCGGGCTAACCTTTATGTAACACATATGCAAAAGCGATTGGCTAATACCATCAAGAACGCCTCTTTTTGGCAATATGCCGGTGTATATAATGGCCATGTATACCTAAATTTTGTTGCCGCTGAAGCACCTTGCGTCTTGATATTAAATGTAAAAGAAAACCTAGATAGCCAAAAGGTTTCTGTCATTGATTTTAAAACCTTGGCTCAAGGCGTTTGGGCTTCTGATGTAGGTTTGACCTACTTACCCCCTGTTGAAGACAAAAAACTAAGTGAGCTTGGTTATTTTGCCATGCTGCAGAAGCTTTCTAAGGGACTTGCCAGCGAAAATGACGCCTTAGCTTTTTTTAGCCAGTTGCCTGAATCCTATAAAAGCCATCCGATTATTCAAAGAGAGCTGCTTAGTTTACATTTGAACGCCTTCCCAGATACGAGTGTTGAGAAGTTAGAAGAGATTTTTAGTTACTTTAAGGCGCCAAATGGCAGTAACTCTGGCCTATGGATGTTTTATTATGCTGCTAAGAAGGATTTTGACGGTTTTGCATATGCTTCGGACATCATGAGTGCAGAACATTCACAGACACTGAGTTACTTTAAGTTGAGACAAGCCACATTTGCTGTGGATTTAGATGAACTTGACTATGCCTACGATAAATTTATCGAAGGTGCTCGTTTGAGTACGCATAATCCGTGGGTTTATATTTATGGCATGATGTTATTGACTGAAGCGGGCAGGTTTGAAGATGCCAAACAATTTATGTTAGCGATTGATAAGCAGTTTGATATTAAGTTTACAATCGATGACTTTGATGGGCTGATGCAACAAAATGTCGAGAAATTGTTTTCGATGAAGCCTTATGGCTAATAGGGTTCTGACAATAAATGAGGTATTCCATTGACTTTGAATAAGATAACCTTTTTTGAGCGTTTTGAGAAAGATATTTTAAGTGGCGCCAAAACCATTACTTTAAGAGATGAGACTGAATCTGATTACCAAGTTGGCAAGGTGTATCCTGTATCGACTTTTGAAGATGATAGGTGGTTTTGCGATATTAAGGTGCTTAATGTTGAACCTGTGTTGTTTGAAGAGCTAAACGAGCTGCATGCAGAGCAGGAGAATATGACTTTGCCCCAGCTGAAACAGGTAATCCAGGAGATTTACCCAGGGATTACTCAGCTTTATATGATCAACTATCAGTTAGTTTAAGCTGAACCTATTTATCTGAACTCATTGCAGATAAATAGGGCAATAGATAATCTGATGAAGGTTAAATGGTATTAGGTTTAGCCTTCATCAGCACCTTCTTTACACTCGCCTCGGATCTCAGCACGTATCTCACCAATAAAGCGGTCAATTTCAATATAGCCTGTTTGGCAAAAATGGCTTTTCTCCAGTGTATGAACAAGGCCTATCTCTATTTGCTGTTGCCACATTTCATACCGCTGCTCTTTTGCTCTTTGTGCTTTTCTAAGCTCTCTTAATTGCTCCTTCGAGCGTATGATTGGGCGCTGCAAAGATTCGTCAGATGAAGGCGAGCTTTTGTTTATTTGCCAAACTTGATAGGTAAAAAGTTTAAGACCATTGTCTTTTATCTCTGTAGTAAATCTATCGCGTACATTCGGAGTGAGTTCAGGCTGAACATGGGGTTTACTGCTACATGCAGATAGGAAAATGACAGCAACAAGAGTAAGGATATAAACAAGGGATTTTATCAAAATAAATGAGGCCTTAGATCTGAAATGAACACAGATGTTAACTGACTTGGGGAGCACTTTTCCAGCAGTTTTACTTTTTGAATATTACAGTCACTGCTGTTTAAAATGGGTAGAGCAAAGAATTTCCTTGCTTGTACTGGGGACGGAAGAGTTTGTTACCATCATAGGATTAGTTGGCCAAGTAAAAAGGAGTGAGTCATTAAGGCCTATATTGTGAATGTTTTTGTTGGGGAAACTGCACAGGGAAATTCTGCTGCTGTGGTGATACTCAACCAATGGCTGACGAATGAAGAGTTAGTTGCTATCTCATTGCGTTTGGATGTGCCTGTGACGGCCTTTGTGTTGAAAACTGAGCTTGGTTATCAAATACGCTGGTTTGCTGGCAATAGTGAGATTAGTTTGTGCGGCCATGGTAGCTTAGCAGCTGCTCATGTATTGTTTGAGTTTGCCTCCATAAAAGGATCGTCTATAAACCTAACTCATGCCAAAGGGATGATTAGGGTAAATAAAGTGGCAAATGCCTACAGTATGACCTTGCCTATCTGGCCAGCCGTTGAGGGGCATAATCTCGATAAATACGCGAAGAGATTGGGATTAACACCTATAAAAAGCTTTTGCACACGAGATTTAGTGTTAGTGCTAGATAGCGAAGCTCAAGTGCGGGAGTTTCAGCCAGACTTTAAGGCCATAAAGGCAATGGATAGATTCCACGCCCTTATTCTCACCGCTAAAATAGGTGGTGGTGGGTATATACTAAGGTTTTTTGCTCCAAGTATTGGTATTAATGAAGATATTGCCACAGGCTCCGCTCAGTGCTCTATCGCCCCTTATTGGTTAACACGTTTGGCCAAAAAGGAGTTAGTTGTAAACCAGCTTTCATCTCAAGGAGGGTATTTTAAAGTCTCTTCCTTGAGCACTAGCCAGATCCAACTGACAGCTAGTGTGCGCCTAACAAAAGTGCTATCAAATGAGTTTGCATCAAGCTCCCCTTAGTACATCAAGTAATGCTCAAAGGAAATCTTATTTTACATCAGTGTGTAAAGAGAGTTTTTGCTTTATTAGTGTTATTTAAAATAGCTTTTAGTACTCTAAGCTGATTAGTGGTTAATTAGACTCGCTAGAACAGCGTCTTAAATAAGTTGTAAAGGGAATTGAGTGTTAACACAGATTAGCAGCAACATCAGTGAGATTAATTGGAGCATAGATGCTGTTCAACTCGGCTTCTTTGGCTTGCTCGTTGTCTGGGTGTGGGCTATCTGGCCAAAACAAGACTTCAAAAGCTTGTTGGCCGATGCTGAAATTGTTCGTAGAGCCTTTTGGGTGACCCTGATTATCAATCTACTTTGGCTACTCAATGCCGGCGTAAAACCTGGAATGGATGGTCACTTTCTGGGTTTAGTCGTGTTGCTAATGATGTTTGGTTGGCGTCTAGCGAGCGTGTTAGCGCTATTACCTGTTAGTTTCTTTTGTTTATTTGTCATTAAGAGACCTGCGGATATTGGGGTCTACGGGCTTGTGGCTGTACTGCTTCCGCTTTTCATTAGTTTTGTTTTTTATAGCTTAAGCTTTCGCTATCTCCCTAAACACCTATTTATCTATATTTTCTTTGGTGGCTTCTTTAATGCTGGCTTGATGCAGCTCACTCACATACTGGCGTGGGGGGCTTGGCTTTGGGTTTCTACAGATTTTGATTTATCGACGATAGCGAATAATTATTTTGTGCTTATTCCGCTCCTTGGTTTTCCTGAAGCCTTGCTAAATGGCATGGCATTAACATTGTTAGTGGTATATCGGCCCCAGTGGTTGTTTGATTATTCCGACAGGCATTACCTGTGGCGAAAGTAAGTTAGATGAAGTTAACAAGTATGTAATTTTAATGACGATTTTCGTTATTAAAGGTTAACAAACTTATAGTTTAATATGTGAACTCGGGTTAAAATTACTCTGTTTTTGGGAGTGTAGCCTCACTAGTGAGGTAATCGAGCGGCTTTTGTTCGCTTATTGAGCATTTGGTCATAACGCTATGATCTTGTGCTGTAACTATGGATTAAGGAGAATGAATGGGCGGTTTTGTCAACCTGTTGAAATCTATGCTGGGAAGCTTGAGAGATCTAGTTCCTATCATAGTTGTGGTTGGTTTCTTTGAAATATTTGTCCTACAACAAGCACCTGATAATTTAGCTAATATTCTTATTGGTTTAGTATTTATCGTACTTGGTCTGACTTTCTTCGTATTTGGCCTAGAAATGGGTCTTTTCCCTATCGGTGAATCTTTAGCTCAAGCACTCGCTCGAAAGGGCAGTGTATTTTGGCTAGTGGTATTCTCCTTTTCCCTCGGTTTTGGTACTACCATCGCAGAGCCTGCATTGACGGCAGTTGCGGGTGAAGCGGCTAAGGTTGCTGCTGAAGCGGGGGCGATAGGTTCAAGTGTCGAAGCCATGGATAGTTATGCCATGGGACTGAGAATTACTGTGGCTTTATCTGTGGGTATGGCAATTTTACTTGGTGTTATCCGCATCCTTAAGGGCTGGCCAATTCATTATATGATTATTGGTGGTTATGTGGCCGTAATGGCGCTAACCAGTATTGCGCCTGAAAGTATTATCGGTGTGGCCTATGACTCAGGTGGTGTGACGACCTCGACGATTACCGTGCCGCTAGTGACTGCTCTTGGGGTGGGATTAGCCAGTGTGATTAAAGGCCGTAACCCTATGCTGGATGGCTTTGGTCTGATTGCATTTGCGAGTCTTTCGCCGATGATATTCGTTCTTATCTACGGCATGGTGGTGATGTAATATGGAAATTTTACAGAATTTATTATCGACATTGCTGCTAACTATTCGAGATGTTGTGCCAATTGCTGTGATTCTATTTGGATTTCAATTAGGTGTGCTTAAGCGGCCGATAGCAAATCCGAAGAATGTGGTTATGGGCTTTATCTATGTGATTTTAGGGTTAAGCCTATTTCTTGTCGGTCTAGAGTTAGCACTATTCCCACTGGGTGAAACCATGGCGCAGCAATTGACCTCTCCGGAGTTTATTCAGCCAAGCGATCCGACTAGCACTGTACCTGTTTGGCAGGACTATATTTGGGTATATATCTTTGCGGCGGCAATTGGTTTTAGTACGACTATTGCAGAGCCTTCACTGATTGCAGTGGCGATTAAGGCCGAGGAAGTCTCAGGTGGCACTATTCGAGTGCAGGGCCTGCGTCTTGCGGTTGCACTGGGCGTCGCGATTGGGATCGGTTTAGGTAGTTACCGTATTGTCGTGGGCGACCCTATCCATTACTACATTATGGCGGGATACGTGGTGGTGGTAATTCAGACCTTCCTTGCGCCTAAGATGATCATTCCATTGGCCTATGACTCTGGTGGTGTAACGACCTCAACCGTCACTGTGCCTCTGGTCGCAGCCTTAGGTCTAGGCTTGGCGACCAATGTGCCTGGACGTAACCCATTGATTGATGGTTTTGGATTAATTGCATTTGCGAGTTTATTCCCCATGATTACTGTAATGGGCTATGCGCAGTTAGTTAATTTTTTAAGTTCGAAGAAATCGTAAAGGAGCGGAATTATGCGCTTTAAACTTATTATTGCTTTTGTCGATGATTGCTGTACCGACAAGGTATTGAAAGCCGCTCGTGAAGCGGGAGCAACCGGCGCGACCGTGATTAACCATGCGCGTGGCGAAGGACTTGAGAAGAAGAAGACCTTTATGGGGCTGACCCTTGATGTCCAAAGAGATGTGATTTTGCTGTTGGTGGAAGAGCATATGAGCCGCAGCATTTTAGAGCAAATTAGTTTAGCCGGGGAGTTTGATACTAACCCTGGAAGTGGAATTGCAATTCAAATAGATGTTGAAGATGCTGTTGGAGTCGCTCATCAAGTTGAGCAGCTCAGTAAAGATATTGAGGATCAAATATGAAACAAGATTCTATAGTGAGAGTCTCGGATGTAATGACTCAGCAATATACTATGGTTGACGGATTGTTAACTGTTGCTGAGGGTATTCGTAAGGCTATCGATGATGATGTGAAAGTGTTATTGGTTAACAAACGCCATGATGATGATGAATATGGCATGGTATTGATGAGCGATATCGCTAAGAAGGTGCTAGCGAAAGATAAGGCGCCAGAGCGTGTCAATATCTATGAAATCATGATTAAGCCAGTGTTGTCGGTAAACGGCAAAATGGATGTCAGATACTGTGCGCGTTTATTTGAACGTTTTGGTATCACAAAAGCGCCAGTGATTGAAGAGGGTAAGATCTTAGGCATAGTGAGTTACCATGATATTGTGCTCAAAGGCATGACTCACCTGATTGATTAATCACTTTGCATTAAGTGATTAGTGAGAGATACAAAAAAGCAGCGACCTAGTAGTTTAGGTCGCTGCTTTTTATTTGAACAGAAATTTAAGCGAAACGTTTATCGAGATAGTTAATAATCTCAGAAGATTCGTATAACCACTTTACTTCATTGTCTTGTTCAATGCGCAGGCAAGGCACTTGTACTTTGCCACCCTCGCTTGCAAGAAGCTGCTTATTCTCATCTTGCTTAGCATCGATAAGCTGAATATCCAATCCTTGTCTAACTAGAGCACGGCGAACTTTAACGCAAAAAGGACAAGCCGCATATTGATACAGAGATAATTGCTTGGTTTGTTCATCGATTTTATTTTGTTCAGCGACTGGACGCTGAAGCTTCTTTGGGGAAAAGATAAAATTGAGTAGCAAGATAATTCTGCCTAGAATCCAACGTATTACAAACATGGCAACCTCTGTACAAAAATAAGTTGCGCAATTCTATATCATGCTTTCGCCTGAATAAAGACCTGTGTCACACTTTGTTGGTGGAACGTTCCCCTTACAATTCGATTCATTGCAAGGGGAGTGGAGGTTAAAGTTGGTTATTTGGCATCTAAGCTGAGTAGCGCCATTGCACCGCTTTGTTGCGTGTTAATGCGGCTATCTTTAATGAAAATTGACTGAGCTGGGCTACCTAAGGTTTCGACCATATAGATTTTGACCTTTTGAGCACGCTCCTGTGCGAGTTGACCAAGCATGGCTTGACTTACATCCGTGTCATTGATGCATAGATTGTAAAGGGCTATTTTCCATTCAACATCTAACGCTTGGGCTGTTAGCTTGGGCGTATCAGGTGTTTGTTGCTTCTCGATATTGGCTTTTATCACCTTAGGGCTTTGGTCAAAGCGGTTTTCATAAAGTTTTACTATGGCTCGGCCAAGCTTAGGATCGCTTGCTAAGCTGCTTGCCCCCATCACTTCGATATTTGATAGTGATACCTCAGTTACCAATGAGTGTAACTCCTTTGCGAGTAATTTGGCTTTAAGGGCCTGTGTATCGCCGGCCAGATCGACTGCGCCTTCCACGCTTAGCGATAATTTAGGACGTTTTGCCAGCGCCTGTGCTAATTGCTCAAGCTTTTGCTGTTGAGGCTGAGCAAGCTCGTTGCTACCTAACGCATAACTGAGCTTATCAAGTTCTTCGTCGGTGCCGATGAGATTAGCCAGTAGGGAAAAGGGTGAGGTGACAGCTTTGGTGATCACGTTTGTGACGGCAGTCATTATGATATTGCCGACACTAAAATCGGGTGAGTTAACATCACCCGATACTTGCATATCGAGATCGATAACGCCATTCGTGTCCTGCAGCAGGGCAATGGCAAGACTTACGGGCAAGCTAGTGGCTAGTTCACTGTTACTTGGCTTGCCTAGCTCTAGCTGATCTATGACTAAGCGGTTGTCTCCCTTTAGCTGGTTATTCTCTAGCTGATAGTTCAGAGCCAGTGATAGTTGGCCTTTGTCAATATAATAACCTGCATAGGTGCCTGAGTACGGGTTCACTGATGTTAGCTCGACATTGTTGAAGTCTAACGCCAGATCAAGATAGGGATCAGCTAATAGTGGATTCAGCTCTCCTTTAAGGGTCACGGGAGCATAGCGATCAATTTTGCCACTGATATCGACTTTAGCTTTTTTACTGCCAGAAGAGGTGAGCTGGCTGATTCCTCCCTGTAATTCTTCGATACTGGCGCCAAAATTGGGTTTTAGGGACTTATCGGAGAAATACGCCGAACCCTTGTCGATAAGTACTCGGCCAATAGTCAACTTAAGTTCTTGCGCCTGTGAACCTGTGGCTTGGGTGTTATCAACACCTGCTTGAGTTTTAGCTGACGGCTCAATGGGACGAGTTTCGCTCGACTCTTGCTTTACAATAAGGTCGCCGATATTTGTGCTTCTATCTTCATTGATAATGACTTTGGCATAGGGTTGGGATAGACCTATGGTGTCTAGAGTGAGCTCTTGAGTCAGGCCTTTGTAAATTATTTTGTTGATCTTAAGATTTTGCCAACTTAGCAAAGATTCACTCAGCCCACTTTTATTGGTCTCCAGCGCTTTGATATCCAGCTCTTTGATATAAAGATCCGATTCAAGTTGAATGTCTTGAGCTGGAGTGAATTGCACTTGCCCTTGAGTATCTAGTTTTCCCTGACTGAGTTGAATATTGATAAAGGGAGATAGATAACCTTGCAAATTGGGCAATGGAAAGTTTTGAAGAATATAGCCAACATTAGCTTGGGATGAGGCAAGGTCAAGTTCACCGCGGCTGGCGAGCTCACCTGTTTGGTTAATACGTAGACCCAGATCATAATTCAGTGTTGTTGATAAATCGCTGACGAACTGGCCAAGCTTTAGGTTGACATTATCGATATGCCAGTGGTTTTGATTTGCATTGGTTTTGTTGTCTATGAGGGACAGCTGATAGTTCTCTATGTTGGTTTTATCCAGCGTCACTCGCCAAGGAGTATCATCAGCTTTTGTATTCGCGTCCCCATTGTTATTTTGCTTGCGAGTCTGCTCTTGGTTTTCAGTTGTTGCTTGATTGTGGCTGGTGATATTAGGTGCGGTTGATGGTCGCTTTAATAGGTCTGGCGTTAATAAATTAACGAGATTAAGGCCCTGCTTATCGAGAACTAGGTGAGTATTGAGGTTTTGGCTGAATAGCTGGTCAATGTGAAGCTGCTTTTGAGCTGAATCTAACTGAAGATTTTCCAAAGCAAATAAAGGTAGTTCAAGCAGGCTTTTTTGCTGATGAGTAAAGCTTAACTCTTCTAAGCTGAATTGCCCTTTGCTGATAGAAAAGGTAACAGCCTCGTCATCTTGTTTTATTTGATAGTGGTTTGCCACACTGATGCGCCCCGAGCCAAGCTTGGCTTCGACATGTTTAGCTATCAGTGGCCAAAATGGGGTTAGCTGAATACGGCCTAAGGTCAGTTCACCTTCAAGGTTAAGCGGGAAAACTTGTATTTGCCCTTGTGTTTGCCACTGGCTGCCATCAGCGCCTGTCAGTTGCACACTAAAGCGGTTACCCAGTTGCTGGCTAGTTAACTTATATTGAGAATCAAGCTCTCTAAGCTGAATATTGAGATTATTATAATTAATCTGTGTTTGGGTCAGAGTATCAAATAGCTTTAATTTGCCTGCGCTTATGTTTAGATGATTAAGTAAAATTCTCGGAAGGGCACTGTTTTCCTGCTCTGTGGCAGGCTGCGTTTCTTGGGAAGTCGCTAGCTTATCCAATATGTCGGAGAAGTTGAATCTTAGCTTGCTGTACTCAAGTGGATGCTTCTGGTTGCTATTTGCAGGAGTGCGCTTTGCGGCAATAAAACCATAGGGCTTAGTCAGTGAAACCGTTTCTATGCTTATCGCTTGGTTGATTAAAGAATGCCAAAAGTTTACCTCAAGGACAAAACGCTCAAATCCACTAAATCCATCCTCCTCTGCTGGGTGGTGAACATCTTGGTTTTCGTTAGGCTTGATGTGAAACTCATTAATCGTCACCCTAAGTAAGAATGGGTTAATGCTAATACTATCAAGCTGCGCATTACGCCCAGTAAGTGTGTTAATTTGATCTGGTAGGGCTTGAGTTAACATAGACGGCGCAAGCACACCTAGTAGTAGGGCATATAGACAGTATGTGGTGCCTAGATATAGAGACCAGCGCTGATATCTTGGGCGTGATTTCACTTGAGTTAATAAGCTGAATCGGGTTGTTTTATCTGTCATTTTGAACGTAGCGCTCCTAGCGCAAAATCGGAAAGGCGTAATGCATAATGCTTATTTTATTTATATTTTTTGAATAATGTAAGAGTCTTTAGCTGTTGATGAGAAAAAACTAACTTATCTTATTCGGTGCATTTTTGTGATACGAGATAGCAGCTATGATGGCGCCTTGGGGATCCTTTATCCAACAGAAACGGCCTATATCTGGAATGTCTTCTGGGCCAAATAGAATGCAGCCTCCCATGCGTTCTACTGCCTTAATAACAGTATCGACATTGCTGACAGTGATATAGCCTGTCCAGTTACTGGGCATTGCTGGCGCAGGACTTTCCATTATTCCACCTATGGATTGGCCTTGGTTTTCGATTATTTGATATGGTCCCTCATCTATATCTATCGTTCTGAAACGCCAGCCAAAAACTTCAGAATAGAATGTCATTGATGCTTCTACATCATTAGAAGTGAGTTCGTGCCAGCTTAGCGCGCCATGACGGGTAAAGTTTGATGCCATCGAGCATCACCTTTTGGATTGGGAGTTAATGTTTTCAGTGTAGTCTAGTCCTCATTTTTAGTGATTATGAATGTAATACTTTCTCGTTATAGCAAGGTGTTTATTATGCATTTGTAGTCGTTTTTGTATCTGGCAATAGTCGAGCTGGAATAGTTGTATCAATCCTATGTTCTTGATGCCTAGGTAGACAACTAATTAAGCGACAGATGCTTAGCTTGTGTCGAGTTACTGGCGTTGGTAAAATGCGCCGCTTTGCTAATGTATATAGTGTGTCAGTGATTTAGTTCAGGGATTCTTGAGTGTGAATAAAAGCGTGATTACGAATTTGATAGCGGCCTTAGTCGTCGTTGTAGGTTATGTGCTCGAAAACAATATTGTTATGACAGTAGGGTTGTTTGCGCTTTCAGGTGCTGTGACTAACTGGCTTGCGGTTCATATGTTGTTTGAAAAAGTACCAGGCCTCTATGGCTCGGGTGTTATCCCCGCACGATTTGAAGAGTTTAAAGCTGCAATTGCACAGCTTATGATGGAGCAGTTTTTCACCGATGAAAATATCGATCGTTTTCTGTCCGAGCAAGGTGGCATGCACAGCCATATTGACCTTAAGCCTGTGATAGAAAAAGTTGATTTGGCTCCTGCATTTGATGGGTTAGTGGAAACGGTCGAACAATCCTCATTTGGTGGCATGCTAGCTATGTTTGGTGGCACAGAAGCCCTAATGCCGATGAAAGAGCCCTTTATTGAAAAAATGAAGGCATCTATTTTAGATATTGCTAGCAGTGATGATTTCTATGAGCAGCTTAAAAATGAGATAGAGCAACCTGATGTGCTTGCGGATATGAAGCAAAAGATTGAGGGGATAGTCACCCAACGGCTCGAAGAGTTGACTCCTCAATTAGTTAAAGAAATCGTACAAACTATGATTAGAACCCATCTTGGTTGGCTCGTTGTTTGGGGGGGCGTGTTTGGGGGATTAATTGGCCTTGTGGCAGGGTTACTTCAGAACTAAGCTATGACTAGTAACGCCTAACGATTGCAGGGAGCCAATAGGCTCCCTTTTTTGTGCATTTAACAACAATCTTGCTACTGGAGTGAAGTTATGGGCGCGATGAAGATAAAACCTGAATGCATTAGCCCTTGCGTGCGCCATTGCTGTTTGGACGAAAAAGATATTTGTCTTGGTTGCTTTCGCTCTCTTGATGAGATCCTTAAATGGCATGATGCGAGCGATGAGCAAAAAAATGAAATATTGATCAAGGCGAGTGCCAGAAAGGCTGCATTTAAGGCCGCAAGATCAAATAGGTAACCTGTTGTAAAACTGTGACGCCGACTTAAGTGAAAATTTAGCTGAATGATCCTCCCTCTTTGGAAGGGAATCAGACACTTTTTGATACATTTCTATAACGATTTTGGTGAAATTTTACCCATGCTAGTGCTTTCTAATTAGATGTACTTACGTTGTTAGCAGAGTCGAGCTTTGAGTACCTGAGCAATTATTTATTTCGTGATTGCGAAGACTGGACTTAAAGGTGCTCAACCTAAGATAAGTTAAATTAGGCTGAGCGGTTTTACGAATGACGTCATTGATAAATGAATGACTAAGGTTTCACCATGGCATTTCAAGTTAATAAGAAAGCATTGTTTTTTACGATTTTACTCGCGACTTCATCTACTCAAGTTATGGCGACTGGAGGCGGTGGCGGCGGATATGCAGGTGGCACTCTTATCACTATGGAAGCGCTAGAAAATCACTGGAACGGTTATGAAGGTCTTCAACAAACACCGATCGCTGGAGTCATGGCGCAGTGGTATTCCGATAATTGTGGTTTCGCCACAGCCCAAGTTAACACGCCTGGCGCTTGGGGCGCTCCTGTAGAGATTAGTACTGACCTTGTTTATGACGCTCAAACTCAGATTGCGGCAAATCAGCAGCAAGAGAGCGAGATAGAGACCTGTGATATGCAAAGCATCGCTTTAATGATGCATAGATAAATTTTTCTTTATCCAATAGATAAAAAACCAGCCCTATATGGGGCTGGTTTGATATGTTGACTTAACTTGCTAACTAACTGTACGGAGAATCCTTGGCAGTTTTATTAGCTAAATTGGTTCATCGTGTTGTCTTTGCCTGAGGCTTTAAGAGCATGGTCGCCAGCAAAGTACTCTTTGTGATCATCACCGATATCAGAACCGGCCATGTTTTGATGCTTAACGCAGGCAATACCTTGACGAATTTCCTTACGCTGAACATTCGCAACGTAACCTAGCATACCTTGGTCACCGAAATACTCTTTAGCAAGATTGTCGGTAGACAATGCAGCTGTATGGTAGGTCGGTAGGGTGATCAAGTGATGGAAGATACCCGCTTCGCGCGCCGCATCGGCTTGGAAGGTGCGGATCTTTTCATCGGCTAATGCTGCGAGCTCAGTTTCATCGTAATCAACACTCATCAAGTTTTCACGCTGGTATTGGCTTACGTCATTGCCAGCTTCCTTCATCGCATCAAATACTTGCTGACGGAAGTTCAATGTCCAGTTAAACGATGGCGAGTTGTTATAAACCAGCTTAGCGTTTGGAATGGTTTCGCGAATGGCATTAACCATAGCGCCGATCTGACCAACGTGTGGCTTTTCAGTTTCAATCCAAAGTAGATCTGCACCATTTTGTAGCGAAGTAATACAGTCAAGTACGCAGCGCTCTTCGCCAGTACCTTGACGGAACTTAAATAAACCGTTTGCTAGGCGAGCAGGCTTAACTAATTTGCCATTTTGCATAAAGGCAACATCACCATTAGTCAGCTGATCGGCCGTGACTTCTTCAACATCAAGGAATGAGTTGTATTTGTCACCTAAATCACCAGGTTCGTTGCTCACAGCGATCTTTTGAGTAAGGCCTGCACCCAATGAATCGGTACGGGCGACAATGACACCATCGTCAATACCAAGTTCTAAGAATGCGTAGCGAACAGCGTTAATCTTCGCTAAAAACTCGGAATGAGGAACAGTCACTTTACCATCTTGGTGACCACATTGCTTCACATCTGATACTTGGTTTTCAAGCTGAATACAGCAAGCACCCGCTTCAATCATCTGTTTGGCCATCAGATAGGTGGCTTCTTCGTTACCAAACCCTGCATCGATATCGGCAATAATAGGTACAATATGGGTTTCGAAGTTATCAATCTTAGCTTGAATAGCCGCTTTTTCGTCAGTGCTGTTTGCTTTATCTAGCTCGCGGAACAGACCGCCTAGTTCACGGGCATCGGCTTGACGAAGGAAGGTGTAAAGTTCGTTGATCAGAGCTGCAACCGAGGTTTTCTCATGCATAGATTGATCCGGTAGTGGACCAAATTCTGAGCGCAATGCAGCAACCATCCAGCCAGATAGGTATAGGTAGCGGCGTTTAGTTGACAGAAGATGCTTCTTAATTGAAATCATCTTTTGCTGACCAATAAATCCATGCCAGCAGCCTAAAGATTGGGTGTATTGAGACGAGTCCGCATCATAGTTAGCCATATCTTCACGCATGATTTTGGCTGTGTACTTGGCGATGTCTAACCCTGTTTTGAATTG
The DNA here is from genome assembly GCA_947503555.1 of uncultured Shewanella sp. Lineage (GTDB taxonomy): Bacteria > Pseudomonadota > Gammaproteobacteria > Enterobacterales > Shewanellaceae > Shewanella. Next base: position 41,946 of record CANNEE010000015.1, on the reverse strand, counting down.
GTTCTGCAATCTCATGCGAGCAACCGACTCTGGGTTGATGGCGTTCCAAGCACTACCTTCCGAGTTAATCAAGGTAGCAGCTTCATCAATGTGTGTTCTGTAATTAGTCATAGTCATTCCCTTCTACGAAATAGTGATTAAGCGGCGATTGATTACCTGATAAATAGTAGTAAGATTGTCCTTAATAAATCTAATTTATACTTACTATTTTCGGTATTAATCTTATGAATATGTCCCGTATCGATTTGAATTTAATAGTTTATTTGGACGTCCTTCTACGTGAGAAAAATGTTACAAGGGCCGCAGATAAATTGGGTATTAGTCAGCCAGCTATGAGTAATGGACTGAAAAGACTAAGAAATTTATTTGATGACCCGCTTCTTATACGGACGAGTAATGGTATGACGCCAACAGAGCGTGCTCTAGAACTCGAGCCCCAGATCCGCCAATTGCTGTTAGGTATTGAAAAGGCGGTTCAACCGCGCACAGAATTCGATGCTGCGAACAGTCGTAGGGTGTTCCGCATGATGGCCAGCGATTATGCCGAGGCGACGCTAATCCCTCCGTTAATCGCCAAGTTAAGATTGCTGGCGCCTAATATCATACTGGATATTATGACGCCGAGCGATGTAAATTTCCCCGATGTCGAACAGGGAAGAGTGGATATGGTGATCAATAGATTTGACTCTATCCCATTGTCTTTTCACCAAAAAGAGTTGTGGAGCGATGACTTTAGCTGTGTGATCAGCGCCAATAATCCAGTATTAAATAAATTTAATCTTGATAGCTATCTTCAGGCTCATCATGTATGGGTAAGTAAAACGGGTATGGGCGTAGGTGTGGGTATGGACCCAAGTGATATTCAGCGCCTAGGTTGGGTAGATGAAGCCTTGGCTAAGCTTGATGCGAAACGCCATATTACCGTGTTCACTCGCCATTATCAGCAGGCTTGCTTGTTGGCTGAGAAGCAAGACTTGATTGCGACTGTGCCAAGTAAGATGGCACGTCAACAGCAGGGAAATGAAGGTGTGCGTATTGTTCCACCTCCATTTGATATAAAACCGATTAAACTGACTATGGCATGGAGCCCACTGTTTCAACATGATCCCGCTCACAAATGGATGCGAGATCAAATCAAGCAGACGGCAATAGAGCTAGACTCCATATGATTTTAAGCTATGCACCTTAGCAAGCAGTATAAGTTTTATGAATGATGCTAATAAGCATTATAAATTGGTGAAATGTTGAAAGGGTCGGCTAGTCTAATGAAACAGACACAATCATGACTCAATCGATTTGAACTAGTACAAACGCTATGACAGAGGGACAAGGATATGACTTCAAGAGTGCAAGAAGGTGGATTACAGATCGCAGAATGTCTTTGGCAATTAGTGAATGACAAGATTGCCCCCGGAACAGGTATTGATTCAGCAAGATTTTGGCAAGCCTTTGAGGAGATCGTCGAGGAACTCGGTCCTAAAAATCGTGCTCTGCTACTAAAACGAGATTCATTACAGCGTCAAATCGATGATTGGCATAAGGCGAATAAAGGCTTACAAGACTTATCTGCCTATAAAGCATTTTTGTATGAAATCGGTTACTTAGTGCCTGAGGGAGATAAGTTCGAGATCACGACAGAAAATGTTGATAGTGAAATTCGTTTGCAAGCAGGCCCTCAGTTAGTGGTACCTGTTAAGAATGCGCGTTTTAGCCTTAACGCAGCCAATGCCCGTTGGGGAAGCTTATATGATGCGCTATATGGCACAGATGCAATAAGTGAAGAGCAAGGTTGTGAGCGCTCCGGCGGTTATAATCCCGCTCGCGGTGATAAGGTGATTGCCTTTGCTAAAGCACATTTAGATAAAGCGGTGCCGCTGCAAACCGGCAGTCATAGTGAGGTTACTCACTATCAAGTGGATAATGGCGCACTAGTCGCTGTGCTGGGCGATGGCGCGGATAGCCAACTTGAAGATAAAACTGCATTTGTTGGTTATACCGGTCAGCCTCAATCTCCGACATCCATTTTGCTTAAACGTAACGGCCTTCATATTGAAATTCAAATCGACGCCAATCACCCAATAGGTAAAGCCGATAAGGCCAACGTTAAAGATCTGCTGCTAGAGTCGGCGGTGACTACCATTATGGATTGTGAAGATTCGGTAGCAGTGGTCGATGCCGAAGATAAGGTGGAGATCTATACCAACTGGCTTGGCTTGATGCAGGGTAATTTAGCAGCTCAATTCGAAAAAGGCGGTAAGACTCTCACCCGTGAGCTAAATGATGATAGAGAATATTGCTCGCCACAAGGTGATAGCTTTAGCCTGCCAGGGCGTAGTTTGCTGTTTAATCGTAATGTTGGCCATTTGATGACCATAGATGCTGTGCTTGATAAAGAGGGCAATGAAGTACCTGAAGGCTTTCTTGATGGTATGGTCACCGCATTAGCTGCGATTCATGATCTTAAAGGAAATAATAGTGGCCGCAGCAATAGCCGAGTTGGTTCTATTAATATCGTTAAGCCTAAAATGCATGGTCCAGAAGAGGTCGAGTTAACCTGTAAGCTATTTAGCCGCATTGAAGATGCCTTAGATCTTGAGCGCAATACCATTAAAGTCGGCATTATGGATGAAGAGCGCCGTACCACGGTCAACCTTAAAGAGTGTATTCGCGCCGCAAAAGATAGAGTGGTGTTTATCAATACTGGCTTCCTTGATAGAACCGGTGATGAGATCCACACCTCTATGTTGGCAGGGCCTTTCGTAGCCAAGTCAGTGATGAAACAGCAAGCTTGGATTAAGGCCTATGAAGATTGGAATGTGGATATTGGCCTTGAATGTGGCCTTAAGGGCAGAGCGCAAATAGGTAAGGGCATGTGGCCTATGCCTGATGAGATGGCCGCCATGCTAGAGCAAAAGCTAGGTCATCCTATGGCGGGTGCCAATACTGCTTGGGTGCCATCGCCAACGGGGGCCACACTGCATGCGCTGCATTATCATACCGTCAATGTTGCAGAGCGTCAGCAGGAGCTGGCCAATCGCGAGCGAGCAAGCTTAGATGATATTTTAACGATTCCGTTAGAGCTAAGCCCCGGCTCACTTACCGCCGAGCAAATCAAGTTTGAGCTGGATAATAATGCACAAGGTATTCTTGGTTATGTGGTGCGCTGGATTGATCAAGGGGTAGGTTGCTCTAAAGTGCCTGATATCAACAATGTTGGCTTGATGGAAGATAGAGCCACTTTGAGAATATCGAGCCAGCACCTTGCTAACTGGATGGAGCATGGGGTTTGCAGCGAAGAGCAAGTATTAGAGGCTCTTAAGCGTATGGCGAGTGTGGTTGATAAGCAGAATGAGGGTGATCCGCTGTATATCAATATGGCGCCTAGCTTTGATGGTGTCGCCTTTAAAGCAGCCTGTGATCTTGTCTTTAAAGGTAAGGAGCAGCCATCGGGCTACACAGAGCCACTGCTTCATGCTTACCGCAAGCAAGCGAAAGCACGATAGTTGTAATCTGTTATATAAAAGCCAAGGTCAATACCTTGGCTTTCTATTTTTCAAATGAAGGTATAGCGATCTTAATGACGGTAATACCTTAATTAATCCTCACTGTTTAGTGCCATTACCTCTTAGGTTATATCGACTATTGATAGAATGGCGCGAATAGCTCAACCTTAATATTTCAGCGTTTTTCATCACCTTACAATAAAGCTAGACAATTTCATTTAATCGGCATATTCTATTTTTAGAGTATAAGCTCTATTTTGTTTTTGAAATGTAAACTGTTGTATTTCGATTGAGTTTGGCGCTCCCCAATGTCTATGGAAAGGGAGGCCAAATACAAGGTCTATTTCTGGATGACAGGGTTAACAGCAAGGGTGAGTTGCTATGACAAATATTGATCGTAAACGGGTTGATGGTGTTGAAGTATTAATTGAAGGGGAAGGTGAGCAAACCATAGTCATGCTTCATGGTTGGCCAGACACTTATCGTGTCTGGGATGAGCAAGTAGCTGTTTTAAAAGATAAGTATCGCTGTGTGCGCTTTAGCTTGCCCGGCTACGAGCCAGGCGATGAACGTAAACTCTATTCGTTAGAAGCCCTAATATCTATCATCAAAAATATTGTCGATACAGTAAGCCCAGACAAGCCTGTTATTCTTTTACTCCACGATTGGGGCTGCTTCTTTGGTTATCAGTATTATATGCGCCATCAAGATAGAGTCTCTCGTATTATTGGTGTCGATATAGGTGACGCCGGCTCCAAGGAGCATATTTTAACGGCCAAGGTGAAAGCCTTTATGTTTGGTTATCAAATGTGGTTAGCGACGGCATGGAAGTTAGGTGGCGGCTTAGGTGATGCTATGACGCGAAAGATGGCGAAATTACTCAAAGCCCCCGGCGCGCCAGAACTCATTACCTCGGCGATGACCTATTCCTATTATTGGAAGTGGAGTAATACATTAACGGGTAGACCCTTGGGTAATCTGCCGCTTAACATCGAATGTCCATTCTTATTTATGTATGGTGAAAATAAACCCGGTATGTTTCATTCAAAAACATGGGAAGAACGAATGGCTAATCAGCCTGGCAATAAGGTTGTGGCTTTTCCAACACGCCACTGGGTGATGACGGAAGCGAAAGAGGAGTTTAACCGGACTATGCTTGATTGGTTAGCTCAAGAATAAGCTTCATTTACATGCTAAATAATGAGGCTTAACGGATAACAAAAAGGCCAGCATATTGCTGGCCTTATTATTATAACTATCGGCGATTAGGCGTCTTTGTAAGCACGGCCATAGAAGCTATCGAGTAGGATTTGCTTCAATTCGCTCATGAGTGGGAAGCGTGGGTTCGCACCAGTACATTGGTCGTCGAACGCATCTTCAGCTAACTCATCTAGTTTAGCCAAAAAGTCTGCTTCGTTAACGCCTGCTTCTTGGATAGACGCTGGTATCCCAAGCGTCGCCTTGAGCTCATCAATTTTTTCAAGCAGTTTCTCGACTTTTTCCGCATCGCTATTTCCACCTAACTTCAAGTAATCTGCAATCGCGGCGTAGCGACACAGAGCTTTAGGACGATCGTATTGGCTGAATGCCGCTTGCTTAGTTGGCAAATCAGTCGCATTAAAGCGAATAACATTGCTGATCAATAGCGCGTTAGCTAAACCGTGTGCTAAGTGGAACTCAGCTCCTAGCTTGTGCGCCATAGAGTGACAAATACCTAGGAAAGCGTTAGCAAATGCGATACCTGCGATGGTTGCGCCATTGTGCACTTTTTCGCGAGCAACAGGAGCAGCAGCGCCTAGGTTGTATGAGTCAGGTAAGTACTCAAATAACAGGTCTAGGGCTTGTAGTGCTTGACCATCACTGTACTCGTTTGCCATCACGCTGACATAAGCTTCAAGTGCGTGGGTCACAGCATCGATACCACCAAAGGCAGTAAGCGATTTAGGCATATCCATCACTAGGTTAGGATCGACAATTGCCATATTTGGCGTGAGTTCATAGTCAGCAATTGGATACTTCATTCCGGTTTGCTCGTCGGTCACAACGGCGAAAGGTGTGACTTCAGAACCTGTACCCGAAGTGGTTGGAATCGCCACCATTTGCGCTTTAACACCCATCTTAGGGAACTTATAGATACGCTTACGGATATCCATAAAGCGCAGTGCTAGATCGGCGAAGTCGACTTCTGGGTGCTCATACATGACCCAGATGATCTTAGCGGCATCCATAGGTGAACCACCACCAAGCGCGATAATCACGTCTGGCTGGAAGCTCTTAGCCACATCGGTACCTTTACGCACTACAGATAGTGTTGGATCGGCTTCAACTTCATAGAAAACTTCGGTTTCTAGTCCCTGTGATTTCAGGATCTTGATTGTTTCATCACAGTAGCCGTTATTGAACAGGAACTTATCCGTGACAATCAGTGCACGTTTCTTATCGCTAAGCTCTTCCAATGCGATAGGTAAGCTACCACGACGGAAGTAGATTGAAGAAGGAAGTTTGTGCCAAAGCATGTTTTCAGCCCTCTTAGCGACGGTTTTCTTGTTGATTAAGTGACTTGGACCTACGTTTTCAGAAATAGAGTTACCGCCCCACGAGCCGCAACCTAGTGTTAATGATGGTGCCAGTTTGAAGTTGTATAAATCACCAATACCACCTTGAGATGCTGGAGTATTGATAAGAATACGCGCCGTCTTCATTCTAAAGCCAAAGTCTTTAACACGCTCTTGTTGTGTATCTTGATCTGTATAAAGGCCTGATGTGTGACCAATACCGCCAAGAGCTACTAAGGCTTCTGCTTTATCGACGGCGTCGTTAAAGTCAGTAGCGCGGTACATAGCCAATAGCGGAGATAGCTTCTCGTGGGCAAAGGCTTCGGCTTCGCTGATATCAGTCACTTCACCGACCAATACCTTAGTCCAGCTTGGAACTTCAATGTCAGCCATAGCGGCGATAGTGGCTGCGCTTTGACCAACGATATCGGCATTAAGGCCACCGTTTTTAAGGATCACATTCTGCATCGCCTGAGTTTCAAAGGCGCTTAGCAGGTAGCCACCATGGGTGGCAAAACGCTCTCTTACTTGATCGTACACTTCATCGACAACGACCACAGCTTGCTCTGATGCGCAAACAACGCCGTTATCAAATGTTTTAGACATAAGGATAGAGCTGACTGCACGCTTGATATCAGCGGTTTCGTCAATCACGATAGGCGTATTACCTGCACCCACACCAATTGCAGGCTTACCTGAAGAGTAGGCCGCTTTCACCATACCTGGGCCGCCTGTTGCTAGGATCAGGTTGATTTTGTCATGGGTCATCAGGTGATTAGATAGGGCGACGCTAGGCTCGTCGATCCAGCCAATAATATCTTTAGGTGCACCAGCTTCAATGGCAGCGTCTAATACCAGTTTAGCTGCTGTTGTAGTTGATACTTTAGCTCTTGGGTGAGGAGAGAATACGATACCGTTACGGGTCTTAAGGCTGATCAGAGCTTTAAAGATCGCAGTAGAAGTCGGGTTGGTAGTCGGAACGATACCACAAATGATACCAACGGGCTCTGCAATGGTGATAGTACCGAAAGTAGCATCTTCTTCTAAGATACCGCAGGTCTTTTCATCTTTGTATTTGTTATAGATATACTCAGATGCGAAGTGGTTTTTAATTACCTTATCTTCGATAACACCCATGCCAGTTTCATTACCCGCCATTTTGGCTAATGAGATACGAGCATCGGCAGCAGCTAACGCGGCAGCGCGGAAAATCTTGTCGACTTTCTCCTGGCTAAAGGTCGCGAACTCAGCTTGAGCTTTCGCTACGCGCTCCAATAATAGATCAAGTTCTTCTGTATTAGTTACAGTCATCACTAGTTTCCTGTTAAAAAATATTTAGCAAAAGGTCGCTTTGGCTAAATCTTCTCTGATGTAGCAAAATTACACTTTGTGGCATTATCTGTCTGTGATAGTGGCCACAGTATCGTACTTATGTGTAATTAAACTACATGTTAATAGATTGTTTGAATAAATTTAAGCCTAGATAATATTTTTTTAGATTACATTTTTTTATTCGAAACTGTGATTATGACTAAAAAATCTCATTTTTCCATTACTAAAATATCGCGTAGAGTACGCTCCTCAAAAAAGTGCATATGTTGCCTTTTAAAATCCATATTTAGTCACAATTTTGGTCGTAATGTGAGGATGCGATGCTGGAATTAACCTTTTTCGTTAAGTTTTTTTTGGGATTAGTGGCGATAGTTAATCCTATTGGCTTGCTGCCTGTCTTTGTTAGCTTAACGAGCCATCAAACTGAGGTTGAACGTAACCATACGGGAAAGGTCGCCAACTTTGCCGTGGTGGTGATTTTGCTCTGCACCATAGTCGCAGGCCAGCACATTCTTAATATGTTCAGTATTTCCTTGTCGGCGTTTCGCATCGCCGGTGGCAGCCTGATTGCCATCATTGCCATGTCTATGCTTCAGGGGAAGTTAGGTGAGGTTAAACGTAACCAAGAGGAAGATAGAGAATCTTCTGCGATGGAGTCGGTTGCGGTAGTACCATTAGCTTTGCCTATTATGGCGGGGCCGGGCGCCATTAGTTCTGTGATTGTGACGGCGGCTGAGCATAATACCCTGTTTGATTTAATCGGCATGTCATTGACCGTGATTATTTTTGGTTTAATGAGTTTTGCGCTATTTAGAATGGCACCGATTATCTACAAGGTACTGGGAAAGACCGGGATTAACGTGATTACTCGTTTGATGGGACTACTTATGCTTTCTATAGGCATTGAAGTGATAGCGGCAGGCCTGCGAGGCTTGTTTCCATCATTGCTCAGCTAAGGAATGGATCATTTTTTGAGTATTCATTTCAGATAGCACGAGACAAAGAAAAGTCACTGCTCAATATTGTGCAGTGACTTTTTTTATTGTCTACAACATTACTTGCCTAGTTGACGAAGGATGTTTAGTTCCAGATAGCGTCTAAAATCATGACCGTTATTGATTAGCATTTTAGGGAACATAGAGATGGGGGTCATGCCTGGGAAAGTATTGATCTCGTTAAGTAGAATTTCGTTGTTCTCAGTTAAAAAGAAATCGATGCGGGATAGATCTTTAAGCTTCATCCCTTTAAAGGCGCGAATGGCGTAGTCTTGAATTTGCGCGATCACTTCTTCACTTAGATCATCTGCTTCAACCTTAGTGGTGGCTTTACTATCTTTGGCATACTTTTCATCGAAGGTATAGAAGGTATTGGCATCACAGATGATTTCACCAGGTCGGGTCGCAATCACTTCCCCTTGATATTCGTAGGCCGCTACTTCAAGCTCTCTAGCTACTATGGTTTTTTCTACTATCACATAGGGCGAAAACTCAAAGGCTTTAGTTAGGCATTCAACTAAATCATTTTCATTATCGACTTTATAACAACCGACAGAGGAGCCCTGTGACGCGGCTTTGATAAAGACTGAACCCCAAGAGACGAGGGCTTTACGCGATTTTTCAATTTCACAATTGGTCAGTTCAGTTAAAAAGAGATAAGGTGTATTGGGAATCCCTAAAGTGGTAAACCACATCTTAGCTGTGATTTTGTTAAAGCAGTTTCTGTTAGCTTCGGCGTTGCAGCCAAAGTAGGGAAGATGAATAAGCTCAAAGAAAGATTGAATATCGCCTGTTTCGCCCGGATAACCATGGATACAGGGAATGACATAATCAATTTTCCAGTTATCACTGTTATTTGTTCTCAGCTCAGCACCATTGGTGATCTCACAGCTTTGGCCATCTTTATCTCTATATTGGCCTTTGGCATCCAACTCAACACGTTTAAGATTAAATCGAGGATTGCTCACTAGTGACGTTTCTAGATAGTTCGCTGACATTAAAGAGATGTCATGCTCGTCGCTACCACCACCGCAAACTAATAGCAGGTTAATTGGCTCCATGGAGACTCCTGAATTGAGCTGAAATAATTATTCTGGCATCAATAGTATCGGCTTTTATTTAAGGTGCAAGGCTTGCTCGTTTAAGCGGCTGAATTCTGGGCGTTAGCTTAAGCTTTAGCATTGCCGGCTTATTATGTAAAACCGGAACTGAGTTATTGAGGCGTACCGCGCAGCGTGATTTGTATGATATGTTCAGTTTCATATCGGCTTTAAGTTACGCTGAACCACTGAGTAGCTTGGTGTAACATCAAGTTGTTTGAGTGTCATAAGGGGACAATTGTGCATTTGTTTAGGGAAGACGATGAGTAGAGTATTAATATTTGGAAATTCCGGCTCCGGAAAGTCAACATTAGCTAAGCATTTATGCAAAACACAAGGTTTAGCGCATTTGGATCTTGATACCCTTGCATGGAAACCGACTCTGCCAACTATGAGGGAAGCTATTGAAAAGTCGGGACAAGGAATAAATGCGTTTATTGATAAAAATAGCCATTGGGTTATAGAGGGATGTTACAGCGATCTCTTAGTGTTATTACAGGATAAAGCTACTGAGATTATTTATATGAATTTACCTGTTTCTTTGTGTGTTGAAAATGCAAAAAATCGCCCTTGGGAGCCCCATAAATATAAGAGTAAACAGGCCCAAGATGATAACTTGCCTATGTTAATCAATTGGATAGAGGCGTATCAGTCAAGAGTTGATACATTTTCTGCATCGTCGCACCTTAAGTTTTACCGGGATTTTAAGGGTGATAAACGCATGATTACGATTAATCAGTCGTTTGGTAAGGAGTGAACATGTGGGTTTATCTTATATCACTAAGGAAATTGGTTTGATAGAGAAGCAGATAAAGTTGAAGCATTTTGAGACTTTACTCCAAGAGTTTGTGCAATCGGTTAATACGCAAGATTCCGCTCATGATGTTAAACATATTAGACGCGTGGTCAAAACAGCAAAGCTATTGTGTCAGCAAGAAGGAGCTATAGCTGAAGTGGTTGTGCCTGCAGCTTATCTACATGATTGTTTTTCTTACCCCAAAGACCATTCCAAGCGAGCGATGAGTTCACAACGCGCTGCAGAAAAGGCATTGGACTTCTTGCAATCGATTGGCTATCCAGAGCTGTATTTTGAGGCGATTAGTCATGCTATTGTCAGCCATAGTTACAGTGCTAATGTGACGCCGCAAACCCTTGAAGCAAAAATAGTGCAAGATGCTGACAGGTTAGATGCGCTTGGCGCGATAGGTATTGCTAGGTGTATTCAAGTCAGTAGCAGCTTTGGTGCGCAGTTATACTCGTCTGATGACCCATTTTGTCATTTACGACAACCGCGAGATAAGCAGTTTGCTGTCGATCATTTTTATAGCAAGCTGTTTAAGTTAATAGAAACCATGAACACGGAAGCGGCTAGGATCGAAGCGAAGGCGAGAACTGCTTTTATGAAGCAGTACCTCGCTCAACTTGAGAGTGAAATTTAAGCTTGAGAGGGGCTTTGTACTTAACCTCAACTCGGGATAACGAGTTGAGGTTATTGTGATTTGAGGCTATTTAATTATCTTCTCCATAACCTTGCCGCGAGACCAGAAGCTCTTTGAGTAGCGCTTAGACTCGCGCCTTCAAAAATGGGAACACTGCCTAAACAGATAAACTTTTGTTTGGCGCGGGTAATGGCCGTATAGATAAGCTCTTTAGTCAGCAATTGCCTCTGGGCAAGACTCGGCTTAGGCGGCAATACTAAGGCGACACTGGCAAACTCACTGCCTTGGCTCTTATGCACTGTCATCCCATAGCAGGTTTCATGGCTGGGTAAGCGAGCAGGTAAGATGGTTAATACACTGGCGTCGGCCTGAATAAAGTAGGCCATGGGACGATATTCTCGTGTGGGATCCGGTAAAATCAGCCCGATATCACCATTAAATAGACCCAGATTGTAGTCGTTGCTGCCTATGATGATGGGTCTACCGGGATAAAATTCCTGGCTCGGCTGAATGAGCCCTGCCTGTTTTAATGCCTGTTCAACTTTGTTGTTGATCCCATCTACACCATACTCACCATTTCTCATGGCACACAATAGTCGATAGTTGTTATATTGCTCAATGACGGCCTGGGGTTCAAAAGTACCTGATTGGATCTGTTTGAGGTAAGCTGAAAAGGTTTTCACAGACTCTTTGATTAATAGGTTTATGCCAGCTTGATTCTCTAGATGGGCGTTGATGCCATGCTCTAACCAAAGCAGCTCGTTATAGCCATGTTGCCAGACTTCTCTAATGCCTTGGGCATCACTATGGTTAACAGCTTTAGCTAGTTGGCCAATACCTGCATCATCTTTAAATCTGTGGCTTTTGGTTAACATACATAGGCTATCACCAAGATGAGCGGGGCTTTTTGATGTATCGCTATTTGGCTCTTTATCGTTATCGACAAAGCTTGTGAGATTCAACTGAGTAAGTTGACTCAATCTAGTTGCGTTAGTGAAAGAGTATCGCATCCGCCAACTGCCATCTTGCTGCTTTAAGCCTTGGCAGATATCGGCCAATACGGCGCCAGCCTCTACTGACGCTAACTGATCCTGATCCCCCAATAAAATGAGTCTGGCATTCTCTGGTAACGCACTCAGTACAGAGTACATCATAGGTAAGTCGACCATAGAGGCTTCGTCGATAATCAATAGATCTAACCTTAAGGGGTTATCCTTATGGTGACGAAATTGCACAGAGTTGGGGATCACACCCAGCAGGCGGTGAAGGGTTGAGGCTTGCTCTGGAATATTGTTCAGTGCAGCTTGATTAAAGTTTGCACCTTGGGCTGTCAAGGTGTCGGCTAATCTAGCTTTTGATGCCTTTATTGATTCACTTAATCTTGCTGCTGCCTTACCTGTGGGAGCGACTAATTTGATATTGAGATCTGCATGATTCCCACCATTAGTATGATTAGCCTTAGCGGAGCATAGGTGCTGGTGGCAAAGCAGATATAAGAGTTTGGTGACAGTTGTGGTTTTGCCTGTTCCAGGTCCGCCTGTAATAACAGAAAGCTGCTGCATATAGGCAGTAGCCGTTGCCACTTTCTGCCAGTCAATTTCTGAATTTGCTTGAGGCGGAAAGAGCATTGTTAGCGTTTGTGCTAACGCTTCGTTGTCATCGTTTTCATCTTGATGGCTTCTTTTTGCAATGTGATTTAGGTAATTAAATACTTGGGTTTCGAAGTGATGATATTTCTGTAAATAGAGTCGCTCATTTTCAAGCACTAAAGGTGAGTTAATTTCCTGCGAATCTGCTAGGTCATTCGATGGGCTCTTCTCGATACAGCTAATGGCATCAAAGGATAACAGCGCTGATTTTAGTGAAGCTAGATCGCCGTCGATACTCACGCTAGCTTGCGGCTCATTGAGCGGATTACTTAAGTTTACCTGTGAGAGCTGCAGGCACGTATGCTGGTTTGATAGCTGCTGACTGACGAGTAAGCAAATTAGCATAAAGAGAGGGGATTCTTCTTGATGCAAGGCGCTCATATGCAAGGCAAAGTGCTTATCGAGCGGTGTGATAAGCCTTGCTTCCTGCCATTGCACTAGTAGGTTTTTTAACGTTAATTGGCTATGAAAGATGATATTCGTGCTCATAACAAAAGCTCCAACTGCTCGTTGTCATCGAGTCTATTATTTGGCGTATTCTCGCTTTGATGATGGGGCTCTTGATTCGGTGCGAACAAGGCATCTAATGCTTGGATCAGTTGATAATCTGGCTTATCGAAGAAAACGCCTGAGTTTGGGTAGGCTAAATGGTTAGCGGCAGACATTCCCCTAAGAAATAGATAATAACAGCCTCCTATGTGATGCTGATAATCATAATTGGCAATACGCTGCTGTAAAAAACGGTGAAGTGCTAGGGTATAGAGCAAATATTGTAAATCGTATCTGTGTCCAGTTATGGCTTGGCTGAGTTCATTTTGATTGTAGCTTTCATAGCTGTCACCAAGGTAATTGGATTTATAGTCGGCAATATAATATTGGCCTTGATACTCAAAGCAGAGATCGATAAAGCCTTTAAGCATGCCCTGTAGCTCATCAAAGTTAAGGTCATGGCTATAGCCATATTGAGCTAAAAGCTGATTAAGTTCATTGGCCTTGAGCTTAGCCAGTGGCAGATAAAACTCCATCTCAACTAATTTGCTTTCATTGGCCAGAGAAGCTAAACAAAGGAGCGGGACTTGATCATTACTTGTGCTGGCCTTTAGCGGCGCTTCAAGCAGATCCAGATACCAGTGATGCAATACTGCTTGCCAATGCTCGTCGATGGCATACTTTTCCATTGCTTGGGGAAGGTGTTCTTCAAGAGCTGCTTTTGCATTACGAAAATCGATAAGCTCCAATACTAGATGCATAAAACTACCTGCATTTGCGCCGCGTTCAAAGGTGAAACGATTCAGAGTGAGATCATCAGTCGATGGAATTGCTGAAGTATCGAGTAGATCTAAGCTTTCATCCTCCACACCAACAAGCTCAGCACTAGCCGGCGCTTTTTCGTGGCCTAGGTTTTTAACTAGTCCAGAGTAACTCGCCACTCGCCACGGAGTCTGCCGAGAGAGTTTAAGCGCTTTAGGGCTGAGTTCAAGTTGGGTTTTGTCGTCAGCTGGCAGGCTAATTTGTGGTTGTTCCCTAGTTATCTCAGTAACAGAGATTGCCTCACTGGAAATCGCATTTGCCTTAGCTTGTAGCTTATCAAAATCGCAATCTTTATCCGTGATAGCGAGTAAATGGCCTATGCCGGTGTCGCAGAGCTGGCTGCTAATTCCAGATTTTTTGGTGAAGCGGCTATGGTTGGCAATGTAGAGGTAACATCTGTGTACAGGTCTTGTCAGTGCGACATAGAGCAAACGTAGATCTTCTGCTAACACTTCTTGTTTATATTGCTCCCAGCCTTCATCACTTTGCTCAAGATCCCAGATAAGGGCATTATCACTCTCTGCAGCATCCTTGTGGTAAAGCATAGGCGAAGGTTTGCGTCTGCTGTCTCTTGCTAGACTGATAAAGGGCAATAAGCAGATCGGATACTCAAGTCCCTTACTCTTATGTATGGTGACGATTTGTACCAGATTTTGTTCGCTCTCAAGACGTAGCTGGCTAGCTTCACCCTGGCGAGACTGAATAAGGCTTTGCTCATACCAGTTCACCAGTGCATTAATGCCATCTAGACGAGTCGACTCTTGCTGTAATAACTCACTGAGATGACGAAAATCTGTAAGTCGTCGTTCACCACTACTGCGATTGCCGATAAAGGCGTTTAGCGAATCTTGTTGATCACTTTCTACTTTAGATGAATTCAGTAATCTTGCGATGAGCTGAGTTTCATTGGCCAAAGCTAAAAGCGCAGGCATAATGCCGCGTTTTAGCCAAATTTGGTTCAGCTCAAAGAACTGCTCTAATATCTGTTGACGCTGATTCTCATCTTGATTAAAGGTTTGTATTCGGCTTGCTTGATAGCCGATAAGGCCCGTCGCTAGAGCGCTGCGAATGGCTAGCTCATCTCTTGGGTTAGCAAGGGCTTTTAGAATGAGTGCCATCTCTCTTGCTTCTTGAGTGTCGAGCACACTATCGCGGCTAAGAAAGACTGAGCCAATACCACGTTTGCGTAGCGCTTGTTGAATGTAGGCGGCTTCGTTTCTATCCCTGACCAATACCGCTATGTCTTTGGCTTTAAGTATCTTATTATCGAGCTGTGCTTGGTTTTCGCTAGCCTCAGTTAACAAACGGGCAATTTGGTTAGCAGCATCGTCACTAAGCTGAGCTCTTGCATCGTTTTTATTTAGCCCTTTTTCGGGATCTTCTGCTAGCAGACGAATACGCAGGGCACTCGTATCGTTATGGCTACTGCCATCAATCAGTTGTTTGTTGCTGGCACCGCTAGGAGCCTTGACTACCTCAAAAGGGATCGACTGATTAATAAATGGATCAGCATGTTGAGAGAAAATTTGATTGACCCCTTGGATCATACGTTCGCTAGATCGGTAGTTGGTATCTAGGTTGTAATGGTTTGGAGTTTGCTCTCTAGCGTCGATATAGGTGTAAATATCTGCGCCCCTGAAGGCATAGATAGCTTGCTTAGGATCGCCAATCATCAAAAGGCTAGTACTTTGTTTATCAGAGCCTGTTTGATCTTGTAGGCCATAGATCTGATTAAAGATAGCAAATTGCAGTGGATCTGTGTCTTGGAACTCATCTATCAGGGCTACGGGAAAGCGAGTGGCAATGGCTTTTGCAAGGGCTGCACTAGGATCGTCCTGATGATTTAGCTCATTGGCATCGCGAGTATCTGGGGTAAGTGCTTGAGATAACTGAGTGAGTAAATCATCCGGTGATAAAGTATTGTCTGCCTGCTTTTGGGCATAGAAGCGGTTTGCTATGCCTTCTCGAGCACTGTAAAGAAACGCTGGAACAAATTGATTAATAAGTTCCAGTAATCGCTCGATATGATCAAGTAGTGGCGCCTCCTGTGGGCTGGGTATTTCTCCACCTTTATTAAGCTTAAGACCGCTTAATGCTAAGGCGTCTAACACCTTAAGATCGGGTAAGGTAAGATTAGGTGAGCAAGCCCAGTTGTCCATCGCATCGATCATAGCTGCAAGTTTTGGGAACTGTTCAGCCTTTTTCCCAAAACGAACGCCATTAAGGGGTAAGCTATGTAACAGTGTCTCTGTCGCATCTCTTTCCCGTGGCCAAATCAACTTAAGTCTCGACAGGCTTTGCCCCAGCTTTTCGGCAAGCTGGTTAAAATTAGCTGGTGGCTTAACGACTCTTGCCTGACTTGCGCCGAGTAAAGGCCTAAGTTGCTGGGATAGGGTGTCGGGATCGCTAAATTTGTTGGCGATAATTCGAGCCAAGTAGCCGGGCAATGAATAACAGGCACTGCGCCAAAAGTCCCTCACAGCATGGTGCAGATATTCACTGTCATCAAGTGTGAACTCGGATTCAAATAGCAGACAGGATTCAAAGGCCATATCACTCAACATTCGCTGGCAAAAGCCGTGAATGGTAAAGATGGCCGCTTCATCGAGTGACTTAAGCGCGAGATCTAACCGCCTGAGGGCTGACATTCGCTGTGATTCGTCGATTTCATCAAACAGCGCTTGCACAAAACTGTCGTTAACAGTAAGCCCCATAAAACATTTATAGGCGGTGGCGACACGTTTGCGGATCCTGTCCCTGAGCTCTTCAGTCGCCGCATTGGTAAAGGTTACAACCAGAATCTGTTCACAAGTCAGTGGTGTTTGGCTTTGCCCCTTTGAGCCGTGGCCTAACAATAGTCTGAGATATAGGCCTGAGATAGTATAGGTTTTACCTGTACCAGCACTGGCTTCGATTAAACTGGCACCGTTAAAGTCTAGCGTAAGCGGATTCAGTGTTTGAGTGACAATCTCATGGGTGTTAGCGTTTTCCTGCGTCATCTTATTGGCCTCACTCAACAAAATCGGCCAACTGTGCCAACTTATCTTGGGTGAGTAGGCTGACCATAGGCTCAAGCAGCGTGCTAGCGAGTTGTCCAAACCCTTGTTCGCTGAAGTCTTGTGGAAATTCAAACAGTCTTTGATTATGAGGTTCAGCGCCTTCTCCTAATCCTGTTTGCTCATCTAACCATTCGCTTTGCGCCTCAATCAACTTAGCGACATGATCGCCTTCGGCTTGTATATAGGCGAGGGAGGTTCTTGGCATAAAGCATAGTGGCTGGCTTTGGCCGACATTGAAATAGGCGAGCCAGTTCGCGAGTTGGTTTTTGGCTTGCTCTTGAGTGAGCGCACTAAAACTATGAAAATGACCTATATCTAATAGGTAGCTGGGTTTTTCATGCCCCATGGCGTTCATACAGAGATGGCGCAGGTAGAGGCGAACTAAATCTCTGCCATGGGCAGTGCCTGGACGGTAGCTTACTAGTCCTTTCGCTGCAATATTATCCAATCGTCCTGCGAGTCTTGTTTTGCCCACGCCTGTGTGTGCCGATTGGGCGACATTTAGCGTATTAGTATTAAAGCTAATCGCTAAATCTAAAGTGCGGGTGTATTGCGTCTCTGTGCTACGCATTTGCCCAGCGCTCTTATGCTCAACCGCGTCAGTTGGCTCAATACCTAACAGGTACAAGCTTCTATCGATCAATGGTCTAAGATCTTTAAGATATTGATTCAGTAATAGATCATCAAAGGGGGCTAAGGGTAGGGAACCGTCGGCTTTAAGCTTTGCGATAAGCTCTGCGTCGGGCGACAGACAAGCATGGTCAATGGCGTTATTTAATAGTAAATCTTGAAGCTGATAACGCTCTAAAGCATTGAGTGAAAAGGGCTCATCATTGTTATCGCCGCGAATATCTAGGCTGAGGTTAACCCCCATACTGCGGTTGAGAAAATATTGACTCGGATTTCGGTAGAAACGGATAAGACTTGAAAGCGCAAGCTCATTATCCTGAGGCTCCTGTGGTGTATCGGTCGTCACTTCTTCCTTGAGAGCTTGAATATCCATAAATTGCTGTTGCCCAGTGATATTATTGGTGACCGGGCACCACTGTTCGCTGTAGCTTAGCTGAACTTCAGGTGAAGCATTATCATCATCTGTAATCTCACTGTTTTGCTTAAGGTAGAGTCGAGGATCAAATGGTTGCAGTGGCATAGGTGTAACGAGCTGCTGATAGATATAAGACTCAAGCTTGTTGATAAAAAGTTGTAGCTTTTCTTGGTGATGTTGATCTTTTGAGTTCACCCAGTGTTGCGCCGTTTCTGCCTCGGATTTAAGTGATTGTGGTAAGTAACAGAGCTGACAGTATTCAATAAGCTCGGAAACCAGCATAGAGGGAATACGCTCACTGTTATCGCGTTCACTGTGGCCAATATAACTGATATACAGTTGCTCCCTTGCCGAGAGTAGCGCTTCTAAAAATAAGTATCTGTCATCGAGTCTGCGAGAACGATCCCCCTTTCGTGGCCCCTGCTGGGCTACTAAGTCGAAGCCAACAGGATGTTGTACTCTAGGATAGACGCCATCGTTCATACCCAAAAGTGCGACTAGCTTAAATGGAATCGAGCGCATTGGCATCAGGGTACAGAAGTTAACACTGCCTGCAAGGTAGCGTTGGCCAACTCTTGATTCGCTAAGGCGAGCATTAAACCAATGTTGCAATACCTGAATATTGAGCGCTTGTACTTCAAATTGCGAATGCTCTTGACGATGTGCTTGGGGATGAGAAAGCCCGGCTGCTAATAACTCCTCTTTGAGAACAATAATGGCATCGCGTATGGTTTGTAGCTGCTCCCTCTCATCATCTTCTACTAGATAAAAGTTATCGAGTACCGATTCTAACTGGATGATGCGCTGTTCACCTTGGCAAGAGTCAAGAAAGCGAGTTTTATGCTCATCAAGCTGCTCGATAAAGTCCAGCAGTTTTCCTATCGCTTGAGTAGATTGCCCTTGTATGCCCTCAAGTGGCAGGCTGCCTAAATATAGCGAAGCGTCATCTTGAAAGGCATAGCCTAATAGCAGTCGCTTAATGCCAAAGGCCCATGAGTTTTCGATAAAGCTAGGAAGTGATTGCTCTTGCCTTGCGATTTCATCTCGCCCCCAGCGTACAGCCGCTTGTTCAAGCCAGCCTTTGATCAGGGTGAGGTCATCGTCATCGAGATTGAATCGCCGTAAAATAGCAGGGACCTCTAAAATACTGATAATTTCACTTAAGCCAAAACGGCTTCTGTCGATTGCTAGCAGGTGAAGAAAGCTATTTATCAGAGGGGATTCTTGAGCGGCGCCACGGTCGGCAATAGCGTAGGGAATATAGTGTTGTCCTTGCTTTGCCGCAAATACAGCATCGATATAGGGAGCATAGCTGGCAACATCGGGTAGCATAACGACGATATCTTTTGGTGCTAGGTCTGGATTTTGACTTAGCATCTCAAGTAGATGATCGTGCAGGGTTTCCACTTCTCGCAACGGGCTGTGGCAACTGCGAATCGTGATAGAATTGTCGTCTTTGGCAAGTTCACGTCTACCATCTAGGCTCAAATATAGCTGGCTGTCAGGGCCGAGCATCTGTCCTCGAGTCTCAAGCTGTAATATGTCTTGTTGTACGCCTTCAAGTTGGTTACTGCACGGGGAGTCGATAAACAGGTCTTGATCGAACTGAGTATGACTTTCTGGCAGTGCCAACATAAGATCTAAGAGCTCGCGACCCATTTTACCGTTATTGGCGAGAATAGGGTTGCCCACTTCTAATAGTGATTCCCAGTCTGGAGGAAGTTTTTTGCTCTCTTCAAACGCCAGTGCCATGCGCGCTCTGAGTTTGGGCTCGATAATATCGCCCCAGTAATGTTGGCAAGGACTAAGGTTCAGCACTACGACTGAAATGCGTTTTGCAAGGTGGTGTAATACTTCTAAGGTTTGTGGCGCCATTGAAGAGATGCCAAAAACAAAGAGGCGCTTAGGTAATTTGTCTAAGCAAGTGTTGGGATCATCTAGTGCTGCAAACAGGGCTTGATGTAAATTGGCCCTGTGATAGTTAGGATTGCCTTGATTGGCATTTGTTTCTAATCGATTAGCTTGGTTGATTGCTTTGTTGTGTTCGACTAATGCTCGCCATAAAATCGGCTGCCAAGCTTGCGAAGGAGCAAGCTCAAAAGGAAGTTCGTTGTTTTCCCAAGCTAAAATCCAGTCGGGTCGATAAACTAAATATTGATCGAATACATCGGCAATGCGCCCTGCAAGCTGATAAAGCTTTAATGGTCCTTCATCAGCAAGGTATTGTGCTAGTGGAACAAACTCGGTTTGTGACAGTAAAGAGGGCAACAGCGCCATCAATTTCCAGGTCATTGCAGGCTTAGTAAAAGCGTTTTCTTTAGGCACATCGGGCAGTAACGTATGGCAGAGTTGCCAAATAAAGCTTGAAGGCAGTGGAAACTCCAATGCTGCAGCAATTTGGTTATGTTTTGCGATCTCCAATCTTAGCCAGGTCGACATGCCAGGACTTTGTACCAGTATCTGTTCTGGCATAAAGATGGGCGTGCCGGCCTCTTGGTGAGCGATCTCCTTTGCCAAGAGTGCGCTGAGGGCTTCCATTTTATTAGATTGGATCAAATGTAGCATGGGCTGCTCGACTAAAATGCTGGATTAGTCATTCTAGGTGTTTGAAATTTCACGATCAACAGGCCTTAACTTAAATATGATGGCCCTGAGCTTTCTTGCTCGTTTTAAGAACAAGCGTCGAAGCTTTATTTGGGTTTCACTGGTTAAACTTTGGTATTTGAGTGCTACATAATCTTGGCTGATTTGTTGAAAGTCTTGTATGACCTGCTCGTTCACCAGATGGCGCTTATCTAAGCTTTGCATCAGCTTGTTGTTATAGCCATTGTCAATAACGGCATCATTGGGCTGCAAATGACTACCGACCCAAGTAGCAATAGATGTTGGCCCGAGGTGAGTGGGAATATTGAGCCGCTTCTTGTTAAGTTGCTTAATAAGATCGCCATAGGCCTTATCGACAGGATCTTGTCTTTTAGGCAGGCGGATAAGACCTGCGCTAAAGGCGATGATAAGACCAATGGCGGCAAGCATCGCAAGCATAAACAAGCCAATTTTTTGTAAACTGATTTTGCCTAAAAGCTGAGCTAGTAGTTTTTCTTGTTTATCATCGTCAAAGCCTAATACCCAAACGCTCCAATGATAGTCTAAGCTGGCAAAGGCTAATCTGAGCTCGTTTAGCCAAGGGATCTGTTTGATCCGTAAAGCGTGAAATGGGTTAGCATCAAGCAATGTCTCTTGGTCATCAAAATAAGCATCAAATCCATCAAGAATCCTGTCAGGCGCTATCATAGCCGTGGGGTCGAGCCGTACCCAGCCTTTATCTTCAAGCCAAACCTCAGTCCATGCATGGGCCATATATTGATAGATACTGAAGTAGCCAGCGTTGGGGTTATATTCTCCACCTTGATAACCTGTGACTAACCGTGCTGGTATACCTGTACTTCGAGCCATAAACACGAGTGCCGACGCATAGTGAACACAAAAACCAGCTTTGTTTTCAAATAAAAAATCATCGATTTGCTGAGGTCCCACTGGAGGTGGTCTTAAGGTATAAAAATAGGCTTGCTCGGCAAAGTAGCGCATCATGGCATTGAGTCGTTTACTTGGGTTGGGAAATGCTTGGGCAAATTCCTGTGCAAGCTGTTTTGTCTTGGGATTGCTGTTGGATGGCAACTGAAGGTTTAGGCTGCGTCGTTTAGTGCTGAGGATAGGGTCTAATTGCTGATTAATTGCTGAACTAACTCGATATTGTCGCTTGTTATCTAAAGGTGTTTTTGAGAACAAGCGAAAGTCGGGTAACTCTGCAATCTCTTGCTCAGGACTAAAGCCAATATCTAAGCTAAATAACCATTGTTGGTGGCTGGGTTCGGCAATGATGCTGTAGTCAATAGTGTCACCGAGGGGGCCTTGACGCTTGATACTGATCTCTTGAAAAGGCTTTGAAAAGAGTGCTTCGATATCTTTAGTTGAGTCACTTTGCGACCAATTTTTGCCATCAAAATTTTCCATTACAATGGCACGCCAATAAAGCTGGTCATTGCTAGGTACCGTGTTATCAAAGGTGGCTCTAAATGCTAGCTCATCTGAGCGAGTCAGTTCTCCGATATCACCAAAACTGACTTCGTTACTTAATCCGGTCTTCGCTGACTTGAGATCTGGTACCAACCAAAGTGGGGGCAACCTAGGTAGCATAATAAAGAGAAGTATCGCCAGTGGAGCACTAAGCAATAGTAGCTTTGATGCCACTTTGGCTGTGCTAATGACGCGGGTGCTATGTTGGTATAGAGATAACAATATACAGGTGTTGATAAGGGTGTTGATTAGTAGCTGAGCCGTATTGCCAATGCCTTGATAATAAATGAAGGTGAGTGCGATAAGAAAGTATCCCACAAGCACAATAGTCCTTACATCTCGATAATTCCTGCTTTCAATATATTTCAATGTATAACCCAAAATTAGCAGGTTGATTAATGCTTTTAGGGCACCGATTTCTTTTGCTACTAACGCAAGCGTAGTTGCTGCACCGACTGCAAGTAGTGTGACTAAGTAGCGTGGAGGTTTGGCGACTTGGCCAAAATAGATGCCAATACGCCACAGGAAACAGATACCGCAAATTCCTGCTGTCCACAAGGTGAGCTTGTCGAACAGGGGAACAATTATCATCAAATTGGCTACAAGCATCCAAAACAAGGTTTCTCTGCCGATATTTTCTCGTCTTGGCTTACCCATGGGCATTGACCTTCGCTGATTTGTCGTTAGGTAAGAGGGCTATTGCTTGTTGACAGCTTATTCTGTGTGGTTCGCTATTGTTTGGTGAAAGAGACTGGTTTGGCAGTTTTAACCCATAGGCCTGGCCTTGTTGATGGAGTTTATCGATTTGCCAAGCAAGCTGGCTAATTTTGCCTTCCATATCTTGAGCTGTTTGGTTTTCTAAGGTTAACCATAATGGTGAACCTTGGGGCTGATAGAACTCCTTGCTTAACATGCCTCGACCTTGAGCGAGCTGTTTCCATGCTACCTGCTTGAGTGACTCACCAGGAATGTGTGGTTTTAGTCCTTTAAACTCATCGACGCCCGATAGCGGTGTTCCCTGGGCATCCCCTATATCATTATCGATATCATCCCCTGAGAGTTTAATGTTAGTACTGAGATGTTTGGCAAATACGATCAAATCATGATTTAAATCCACATGGGACCAAGCACGGCATAGCCCTAAAGGGAACCTTGATTCTATGGTGATGCGACCAGGGTTGACTCTACCTCTATGTGGAAACTCAAAAGGAATCGAAATTGTGGTTGTTTTGTTGTTGATTATCGAAGTGCTAACGCGAAGCTGCGCATTTCGTCGCTGGGATCTAAAAAAGAAGTCGACCTGCTGACTGGTATTGGCGTTATGGACTTCACAGGGAAAATTTAAGGTCTCACCTGCATAGGCATGGGGAGTTGGGAGTCTTTGTAAACTCAATCCGGCTAGATTCTTATAGCCGAAGATAAGGCATGTATTAAACAGGCTCAGCAAGAGTAAACTTAGGCCTATAATTAGGTTATTTTGGTAGTTAGTGCCAAACAGGTATAACAGAATGACCAATAGTATCCATATCAGCCCAAATCGACTGGGTAGAATAAATATGCTTTTATGACTCAGCGTCATTTTTTCATTGGGGGGTAATCTGCGTTTAAGCCAGTTATGCCAAAGATTGGTTAACCACTTCGGAGAAGAGAAAAACTGACTGTTGCGCCATAACGCCAACATAATGATTTACCTCCTCTCTTGCTTAAATTTTTAACATGTAATACCGATCTCCCTTTTGCCGGTTATAGCATGGGGTTGACGCTAGCAAGTATTTTATCTGAAAGCGTTTCTCCTTGATATTGGCTGGTGCTTCTGATTCTATGTTCCGCTACCGAGGCAAAGATAGCCTGTACATCCTCGGGTACCACATATTGACGATTTTCAAGGAAGGCCCAAGCTTTAGCTGCTTGTAACAGCGCCTTGCTAGCCCTTGGAGATAGGCCATAGCCTTCATTGAGTTTTCGTGAGGCAATGACTAATGCCAGAATATAGTTGAGTAGTGCATCAGAAGCGCTGATTTTGTCGATTTGCTCTTGAAGCCCTTGCAGTTGCATGGGATCAATAAGCTGATTAAGGGATTTATACAAGTTGCCTTCACCCTTGAGCATTGCAAGCTCTGCATCATGGCTTGGATATCCGATGGAGATCCTCATCATGAATCTGTCTAATTGTGACTCTGGCAGGGGAAAGGTGCCCGATTGATCCGTTGGATTTTGAGTTGCGATAACGAAAAAGGGCTTTGGAAGTGGATAGGTTTCGCCGTCCACTGTAATCTGCTGTTCAGCCATAGCTTCTAACAGAGCGCTTTGGGTTTTAGGGCTTGCGCGGTTGATTTCGTCGGCTAACACCATCTGCTTAAAGATAGGCCCTGGATGAAATAGAAACTGGCTCTGCTCTTTATCAAAAATGGATACGCCAAGAATATCCGCGGGTAGCATATCACTGGTAAATTGAATTCTTTGGTAGCTTAGCCCTAAACTCTGGGCTATAGCATGGGATAAACTTGTCTTACCCATGCCGGGAAGATCTTCAATAAGTAGGTGACCACGGGCGAGAATACAGGCCAAAGCCAACTTGACCTGCTCAGGTTTGCCCAGCAGCACACTTTCGAGTTGCGTTAAGATAGATTGGGTATTGGACTGGATCAAATGTCACTCCTTTTCTGTGGCTTGTATTGAGTCTAGCCCCTATTGTCCTTTCAACGCATGTTAACTGATTATTAGCTAACTAGGGCGAGGTAATTGTCACTAAGCCTTGCATGTGCGGGGATGACAACCTCATTATCAATCTCGGTTTGAATAAACTGCTCTTTAAATAAAAAGCCTTGAACCCTATCGATACCTAGCTCTTTGGCGAGCTCTAATTGACGTTGAGTTTCAACTCCTTCCAGTATTGTGGTTTTGCCCGTTTGTTTTGCAAATGTGATAAGGGACATTAGCAAGGCTCTATGTTTGGTCTCGAGTTGGTAACCACCATTTGATACTAATAGGTTTTTGTCGGTTAACCAAGCCTTATCAAACTTGATGCAGGGCACCTGAGTCAGTAGCTCTAAGCTGAGCATGGAGTGAGGCGCGCCTATATCATCAAGGGCGACTTGTATGTTTAGGCGATTAAGCTTGGCAAGCAGTGATTGTGCAAGTGCAGCGTCATTGATACAGGTATTTTCGATTAACTCTACTGTCACATCACCGTGGGCATTAAAGGCGTCAATGAGTGGTTCACACGCCCTTGTAGAGATAGCATGGGGATCGAGATTGACAAATAATGGGTAGTTGTTTGGTGCATGACTAAGCTGAAAGCATTTAGCCTGATACTCGACTTGTTCAAACAGGTTTGGAAATTCGTGGAGCCACTCAAATACGAGGTTAGGAGGCAGTACCTGTCCTGTATGGGTCTTAAACCGAGCAAGGGCTTCATAGCCTTTAACATCAAGCGTATAAGGGCAGATGAGGCCTTGGTATTCACATCCCATATAGAGTTTTGATTGAGCAAGCCTAGCGTCTGGCATAATGATTAAGATGCACGGTAAATTTATACGAATAGTAATTATTTACACTTATTGACATTAAACGCAAACGAGTTTGCTGGATTTAAGCGTCAGCTGTTCACAAATTAGCTATTTTGTTTTGTTGAAGTCTAAAATTTAGTCACTTTCAATCAACACTATCTCCTTGGGGCTGCATCTTTCAAGCTTGCTGTAAACGCAGAGTTCGAGCATTGACTTATATTTCACCTCGTTCGCCGCAATAAAATGTTATTGACTGAGCGCAAGAACAAGTCAGCAAAGATCATTCGCCGCTAATGAAAGCCTAATAATTAAATTCAAGTTCCTCTTTAGTAAACAGTTCTACCTGTTGGTTTTGCATTTTTTGATAAATAGCTCGATAGCTTATCACGGCTTGCACATACTCACGTGTTTCCCTAAAGGGGATTGTCTCAATGAAGGACATAAGGTCTAACGCCCCTTGATTGCGTTTAAGCCAAGCTTTAACTCTATGGGGGCCTGCGTTATAGGCCGCGGTGGCTAATACTCGGTTATCGTTAAACTGCTTGAGTAACGAAGCGTAATAGGCGCTACCAAGTTGAATGTTGAGCTCGGTATCATAGAGTTGGCGAGCATGTCGATACCTGAGTTTTGTTCGTTTTGCTGTCTGTTTCGCCGTCGCTGGCATCAATTGCATCATGCCTCTAGCGCCAACCGATGAGGTCGCTTTAGGATAGAAAGCGCTCTCACGTCGTGCAATTGAGCGTACTTCGTTAATGTCGACTTTATAGCGCTGGCTGGCTTGTTGAAATGAGTCTGATGCGGCCATGGGAAAGCGCATGGCCATATCATTCCAACGTTTGGCAAATATACTCGCTTGTACTGCTAAGCCATACCAACCTTGGGCCATAGCATGATAACCAAGTTGGGTTTTTCCTTGATTATTGGTTGTTTGAAGTAGCTCAAGCCATTCGGCCCTTGCATCGACTTGTTTATCTAGTGCCATTAACTCATTGACTCTGGCAAGCCTTAGGGAAGCGTTTAGTTCTGTACTCAGAGTCGAGTTACTGAGTGTTTGATTGTTAAGTGAAATAGGTGAACCATTGGCACTCGCAGTAATGAAACCATAGAAGTTCCTTTTGCCAGCCAGGCTTGCTAGAGCTTGGGGCGTTTGTTGCGAAGATGGCGAGAGTTGATGTTGCCAGTATTGCCAACGGGGGGTGTTTTGATGGCTTTGGCTCATAGAACGGATCATGGTCAAAGCAGTTTGTGGATCCTTGTCTCGCAACGCCCAGCGAATTCTCATTTCGTAAAGCTCGTCCGATGCCAGTGAGCTTAGCTGTTTGTCTATAAATCCAAGTAATGATGTCTCAGATTTAACGAGAGCTCGCCGTGTGAGGTAACGAGACAGCCTCTGTTTTTGGTATCCGCTAAACCTGCCTAAGGTGAGATACTTGTTGTATAGCTTGACCGCTTGAGAAAGGTTTCTTCTGCCTAAGCGTTTGATGCCTAAATAGACAATCTCAGCGAAACGAGGGTTACTTCCCATATACTGTTTAGTGTGTCTCAATCTTTGGGGATCTTGATAAACACTGACAATAGTTTTGGCGGTACTGATTTGAGTCGTGATTTTTCGTGATAGGTATTTGACTAAGCCATATTGTCTAGCGTCGAAAGCCAGAACTAAGCGCTGCCAGATAAGATCTTGGGTTTTTAATCCTGCTTTTGTCCATGCTTTAAATAATGGATCGCAGGCTTTTGGTTGGGACTTGCCGTGCAGCCATAGCCGCTTTGCACCTTGATAAGCTTGATCAGTATCGCCGCTGGCAAGTTGCGCCCTATAGAAATAGCACTGCAGTTGAGTATCTCTAGGTTGTTTGGTGGCAACTGTGAGGAAATCCTGCCATCGGCGTTGTTTCCCCGTAGCCATTAAATATTTATGCTTGATACTGTTATAAAGGGGGCTTGCTTTAAACTTGCTCAATATTCTACTGGCGTCATCACCGTTAAGCTTGGTGATTTTCTTACTGTCAGTATGGTAGTCAAGGTAGAGTGATAGTGGGTAATCATCAAGCTGCTGCCTCAATACTTGATAATTATGGTGGTCGCCTTTGTCCAAGGCTTTTTTGGCAGCGAGGTAATCTTTTCTTTGGGCTTGTCGTATTGAACTATCTTCTGAGCTGGTGTTGCTTTGGTCTTGATAAGCCTGTGGCGAGTCGGTGTTACTGGCCGCCGCATCTTGGCTCAAGCTTGCTGCGAATACTGATGAGGCTAATAACATAATAAAAAAATGAGAATTTCGCATTCAATGCATCCTATATCCTGATGATTCCCTAATGTGAGCAAAAAAGACAATGCGGCTCACTTGCCTTGGATATTCTTAATTGTTTTCGTTACGGTTTCTAGCACGCTGCGCCGCCATATAAATGCCGCAGAGTGTGAATGAATTTTAGCAGTCTAGCGACCAATCATGACTTTTTAGTTTCATCATTATGGCAAACTTAAGGTATTAGCCGAGTACAAGAGGCCGAAGTGTCTCTAATGGCACTAATGCTTATTAATTATTTGTGCTCAGTTATAGCTGCCTATTGATCTCTGCTTAGCTATCTGTGTCACTATTGACGAGAGTTAAGGACACTTCCTCATTCATTGCGGTATCAAGCATGCTTTTATCTATTTGTTTGCTTGTTTCAACGCCGAGTTGCTTCATTTGATGGGCCTGCTTTACCAAGTTACCTTTACCTGAGACAAGTTTATTCATGGCTTGTTGATAGCTTTTATCTGCCGTTTCCATCGCGCGCCCAAGCTTATTCATATCCTCAATATAACCGCATAACTTGTCGTAGATTTTACCAGCTTGAGATGCGATCTTCTGTGCATGCTGATTTTGATACTCAAAGCGCCAGATGTTATTAATGGTTCTCAAAGCGACCAATAGATTGGTTGGGCTGACTAGCATGATATTGCGTTCTAATGCGTAATTGACCAATTCAGGTTCATTTTCTAACCCAAGTAGGAAAGCTGCCTCTACTGGAATAAACATCAATACATAATCAAGGCTCTTAATACCATGAAGCTTATGGTAGTCTTTTTCACCTAGGCCTTTAATATGTTGACGAATGGATTGCACATGCTCTTTTTGAGCTTGCAGACGCAATGTTTCATCTTGGGTGTTAAAGTAACGCTCATAGGCGGTGAGTGACATTTTTGCGTCGATAACCACATCTTTACCTTCAGGCAGGTGAACTATGACATCAGGCTTAAAGCGTTTACCTTGATCGTTTTTTAGATCTTGCTGAATATCATACTCATGTCCTTGGCGTAGACCACTTTCAGTGAGTACTCGTTCGAGGATCACTTCTCCCCAGTTTCCCTGTTGTTTGTTGTCACCTTTTAACGCGCGAGTGAGGTTAATGGCATCTTCACTCATTTTTAGATTTAGGTTTTGTAGCTGCTCTAATTGATGGAATAGGGCGCTGCGCTGGCTTTGCTCTTGGGTATAACTTTCATGGACTTGGCGTCTAAAGCCTTCAAGCTGTTGCTTTAGCGGGCCAAGTACTGATTCAAGTTGGCCATTATTCTGGGAAGTTAATTTTTCACTTCTATCTTCTAGTACTCGATTGGCTAAGCTTTCAAACTCAAGTTTAAGTCTTTGCTCAGTATTTTCTAGCAGGGTAAGTTTATCCTCTAATGCGGCTTTCTCAGCATCACTCTTTGCCAAGATGGTTTGCTGCATCGCATTGGCTTTTGATAGTGATAGCTGAGTTTGCATCAATTTACTTTGACTCGCTTCTAGGGCCTGCTCAAGGTGAGGAATACGTTCAGCTTTAGCTTCAAGCTGCGCTATGGTCGCAATATCATGTTCATGCTTTATCTGTTTTTGCTGAAGTTCGTTCGCTGCTTGGTTGAGCTGATCTTGTAATTGATCTAACTCGTCATTAAGGGTCTCAGTGAGTTGTTGGTGCTCCTTAATTAATGTTTCCCTTGCAAGTTGCCATCTTGAACGAGTCTTTTTCTGATTAAATAGTGCGCCAATCAAGAAGCATAGAAGGCCAATAGCTAAGATAGCGATGATTTCAGGAAGAGATAAGGGGAGTTGATTAGGCATAACCAAGTTTACCCATGGAGCAAATGATAAATAAGACTCGCATGTTCCTATATTAGCTGCAAGTACTTGGATAATGAGCGCACAAGAATCCAGCATTTACTGTCGATAACAAAGAAAAATCCTTGAGTAGGGAAATTTTTTATCCCATGCCACTGTCTTGTTAAACATGGAACGAGTAGTACAGATAAAGACAGAGGTGAGCAATGGGTTTTAATCGTCGTTTTACTAAAGGTATTTTAACTAAACCAAGCTGGGATATTAAAGATCAGCAAGTGACACCTGAGTCAGTATTTAATGCTCGTCGCAGTATTATTAAAGCTATGGGGTTGGGGGCAATTGGTGCGAGTTTACCTGGCCATGTTCAAGCAGGCCTGTTTGATCTATTTGGTAGTGATGCTAATCAATCGCCATTCGTGACCACTAATTTAACCTTTGCTAAAAACGAGCTATATCAAGCAACTGATGAGCTGACGCCCTATGAAAAAGTTACTCGTCATAATAACTTTTATGAGTTTGGCACCAGCAAGCAAGATCCTGTACTTAATGCACAATCTTTTAAAGTGGATCCATGGCAACTTAAAATTGAAGGTTTGGTCGATAACCCTCTGACTTTAGATCTCGATGACATTATGAAACTGGCACCACTGGAAGAGCGAACCTATCGCCTGCGGTGTGTTGAGGCATGGTCCATGGTCGTGCCTTGGGTTGGTTTTCCCTTAGCGGCTTTATTGAAAAAAGCTGGCGTGAAAAGTTCTGCTACCCATGTTGCCTTTGAAACTCTGTTTGACCCAGAGCAGATGCCAGGGCAAAAGAGTCGCTTAATGGGTGGAGGGATACATTATCCCTATGTAGAAGGACTAACCGTCGCTGAAGCAATGAATGACTTAAGCTTTATGGCGGTTGGACTCTATGGCAAAACTTTGCCTCCACAAAATGGTGCCCCTATTCGTCTAGTTGTGCCTTGGAAATATGGTTTTAAGAGTATTAAGTCCATTGTGCGCATTCGCGTAATGGATAGGCAGCCGCCTACTAGCTGGAACCAGCTTGCTCCCCATGAGTATGGTTTTTATGCCAATGTCAATCCAAGGGTGAATCATCCTAGATGGTCACAGGCATCTGAACGTCGTATCGGTGAAGGTGGACTGTTCTCTGCGACACGCATTCCTACATTACCCTTTAACGGATATGGCGAGCAGGTAGCGGATTTGTATAAAGGTTTAGATTTGAGGGTGAACTACTAATGAAATTGAACTCCCGTTCCCTTATTTGGATTAAGTTGGTATTTCATATGGTAGGCCTTGCACCTATCTTGTATCTCGGTGCATTAGTGCTAAGCGATAATGCCGGTGGCGATCCAGTTCAGTATATTATTCACTATACGGGAATGGGGGCGCTCAATGCCTTGTTAGCGACCTTGTTGATATCACCAGTGGCGCGTAAATTTCGTTTAAGCGTGTTGATGCAAACTCGCAGACTCGTTGGACTGTATGTGTTTGCCTATGCGAGCCTACATATTTTGTCTTTCTTTTCTTTAGATCTGTTATTTGCATGGCAGTTGCTATTTGAAGAGGTGGTTAAGCGCCCCTATATCTTAGTTGGCTTTCTAGCCTATGTGCTTGTTACTGCATTGGCGATAACATCCTTTAAGGTGTTAATGCGCAAAATGGGTAAAGGATGGCAAAAGCTGCACAATTGGATCTATTTAGTCGCTGTGCTTGTTCCTATTCATTTCTATTGGTCTGTTAAGTCTGAGATCATTGAGCCTAGTATTTACTTATTGGTATTCGCTGTATTGCTTGCGATACGTGTACCTAATGCTGCTTGGTTTAAGAAAAGAAAGAGAAGTAGAACTCAGAGTGCCAGAGGGACTAAGACTCAGCATTTAAAGAGTGCGAAGCAAGTAAGCTAAAACCTGTTAAATGCTCAATATAAACAGTGTTAGGTCACTGTTTATATTTGGGCTTATTGATGAAGCTCAGTGAAGAATAGAAACTGGCCCCTTTTTGAGATTTCGCCATATACATATTGTCGTCAGCAATTTTAAGTAGTTGTTCTAAGTTTTGACCTTCTTGCGGATAATAGCTGACACCAATGCTGACACTAATTGGCAAAGGCTGTTGCTCATATTCAACTGGCTGTGATAACTGTTCTAGCAGCTTTTGAATAAGCTTAGTGACATCTTGCACCGTACCGCAGGGCTCTAACCAAACTACAAATTCATCACCACCTTGCCGACAAATAACATCTGATTTACGTAGTACTTGTTGTAATCTAATTGCGGTTTCACACAGCACCTTGTCACCAGCGCTATGACCATGGATATCATTGATTGCCTTAAATTTATCAAGATCAATAAATAATAAACAGGCCTGTTGCTCTTCTCGTTCACATCTAGCGATAGCCAAGGAGATGTAACGATTAAATGCCGCTCGGCTGAAAGTGTTGGTTAAATCATCATGATCCGCTAAATACTGCAGCTCTTCTTGTTGAGTGATGAGTAGTTGAGTTTGAGATTTAACTTCATCTTCAAGGGCGTTTCGGCTGATAGTTGTAGCCTTGAGTTTTTGCTTCATCTCATTAAATTGATCGGCAATTTGGGTAATTTCATCCTGGTATTTTAATGGTACCTTGCTGTGTAAATCGCCTTGAGCAAGCTCACTAATCCCCTGATTTAAGACGTTTAAACTGCTCTTGAAGTGACGCATGGTTAAAAAGGCGAACAGGCTCATTGATAAAGCGCCTATGATGAGTGTGATACCTGTAAGGTATAGAAGTTGTTCTTGTAATTGTTCGGCATAGCGGATTTCAATTTGCTGCAGCCGAGCTATATCTTCGCCCATTGCTTGAATTGTCGTATTGAGTCGAGCGATAAGCATACCGTTGGTACTCATGACCCCGGTGATTTCCGATTTGGCTAAATTGTCTTGGGATAGTGTGAGCAAGGTATCTATGGTCTTATTCATATTGGACAAGTTGATGATCAGCAATCGCTGCTGTTGATCATGGGGACTGATCTCTTCTAGCTCCTTCTCTATGCGCTGCTGTACATTAAAGGTACTTTCGATTGCTTGATGATCGCCATACTCTTGCAGTAACCATAAGTTACTTTGCAATTTATCAATATTAAGTTGAAGAGACATGATGCTGTTTAGCTTGTGATAAGTGTGATCTTGTGTTGTCTGATGCTTTAAAAGAGCTACTGTCATAACCGCCAGGAAGGCGATGCTGAGTAGGGTAAATAATTTGAGCCTATGGGATAGTCTCATCGATTTAATGCCTGATGAGGTGGAACAATACTATCAAGTGCTCTGGTGTCAAAAAGGGCGCGATAGTCAGGAATGGTGTGAGATTCGACAAGTCCGGACTCTATCGCCCAGTGAGCTTGGGTCTGCAAATTTGATATAAGTGCATTACCAAGTGATAGCCTAAAGACATAATCTTGCCAGGATGCCGATAATAGCTCACCAGATAGCTGTAAATAGTTGGCGACAATTCGCTGACTCTCATTGGGATATTGAATAATAAAGGCCATGGCATCGTCCAAGGCTTTGAGTAGCAAGGTGTGGGATGTGAGGTGTTTTGTCATATTGGCTCTTTTTCCAACTAAGTTAAAAGACAAGCTATAGACGCCTTTGCTATTAAAGGTGTGGGTTTTATTAGCTTGCTTACTTGTTAGATAGTAACCTTCCGGCTCCCATGTTGAGATGGCATCGACCTGTTTTGATAATAGTGCCGGACCTAATAGTTCAGGTTTATAGTGTTTAAGTTTGATTGGTAAGGCAGCGTTACCTGTCAATATCATATAAGCATAAACGAAGAACTCACTGGCACTTCCTTTAGTTACCCCGATAGTTTTATTTTTTAAATCAATAGGCTGGTTGATATTAGATTCGGCCAGAGTAATCAGTTTCACATCATTATCAGACACTACAAAACTAGTTAGCAGACTAAAATCACTACGTTGAAAGCCGTTGAACATGACAACAGACTCTGAGCTGGTGGCTAAGTCGGCTTCACCATTAATCATCATGTTAAAGCAGAGCTTTCCTCCTCTAGTTGGAATCAAGCTGATATTAAGCCCGTGCTTTTCAAAAAGTTTCTGCTCTTCGGCAATAATTAATGGTGCAGATAGTGGCGTGGTAGACATAGCTATAGTCAAAGGTTGGGACTGTGTTGCAGGCTCATCGGGTGAAAGAACAAATACCCACATGATGTTGGCAATAATAAAACCTAAGATCACGGCAATAACGAACTTGATCATAAGGCGCATCCCTGTCTATAAAAATTATCGGTGTACTACACTTTAATAGTGTAGCTTTTATTTAGCAGAACAAGTGGATAATTGGTGAAAGCAACAATTTAAGCTTATTGCTAAAGGTAACCAACTTGGCTTTAGACGTTTTGCTAATAGCGGTATTGTTACCGTGGAATTAGCGTAGAAGCTGGGGTAACACACTCGCAAATGGAATTGGGTCAACTTGCGACAAAAAATGAGGTTGTTATGGAAGGCAAAGGCAGTATGTATAGGCAAGTAAAAATTTCTAATAGATTGGTTTTCATGTTGATCATTTCGATTGTCGCGACAGTCGCAATGTTTTTTTACGCTCTCGGTAGCATAGATTCTCAGTTGATGAGAGAAAAAGAGTCAAAGTTATCCTCTCTCGTTGATGTCGCTACCACTATCATTGAGCCATATTATCAGTTATCCAAGAAAGGTGAGATGACAGAGTCCCAAGCTAAGGAAGCTGCGATTAATGCCCTTAATCAATTAAGGTATTCAGGTAAGGAGTATTTCTGGATTTTAAATCGACAAGGGATTCTGATACAGCATCCTTTTGCGACAAAGCTTGTGGGTACCAATGTCTTAGGCATTAAAGATCCAAACGGCGTGTTACTATTTCAAGATATGCTGGATGTCACCAGCAATGCTAAAACGGGCAAGATTGAGTATCAATGGAACCGCCCTAATGCCACTGAGCCCAGCCCTAAAATGAGTGTGGTTACAAGATTTGAACAATGGAACTGGGTCATAGGCACAGGTATCTATATCGATGATATCACAGAGCAGGAGGTCGAATTTGCTTGGACCTATTTTGCGGTACTTTGCTTAGTTTGGCTGCCAGTTATTTTGATCTTGTTCTTTATTATTCGCAGTATTTCTATTCCTATGAACCGTACTATTGATGCGTTGGATAATATTGCTCAAGGCGAAGGGGATCTCTCTTTAAGGCTTAAAGCTACGGGGAAAGATGAGCTAAGCCAAGTTGCGAGTCACTTTAATACTTTTGTGACTAAGATAGGTAAGGTGCTTTCAAGCGTATCGAGTTCAGTGGCTGATAATCAAATGCAAGCCAAGAACTTAGCTAATATTGCTCAAGAAGCTGAGTTGCTGACAACCGAGATGCAATCGGAAACCCAAAGTGTGGCCGCCGCCATTAACCAAATGTCCATGTCTGCCAACGAGGCGACATCGAATACTCAGCTGGCAGCGCAAAGTACATTAGACGCAGATGCAGAAGCCGATAAGACGAACTTAGTTGTCGATAGGGCGATGGCTAAGATAAGCATGCTTTCAAAGGAATTGGAGCATACTGAGCAGGTTGCTCAAAGCTTACGTATAAGCTCGGAAAAAATCGGCACCATACTCGATGTGATTGTTGGCATTGCCGAGCAAACAAATTTGCTAGCCCTTAACGCGGCAATTGAAGCGGCGAGGGCGGGTGAAGCGGGAAGAGGCTTTGCCGTGGTGGCCGATGAGGTGCGTAGTCTTGCAAGTAAGACCCAAGAATCGACTCAAGAGATTAACAGTATTATTGATGCTATTCGTGCTAGCGTCGAAGAAGTCAATATATCGGTCGATAAGGCAAAAAGTGGCTCAAGTGAAGTTGTGGTTGAAACAGAGCAAGTGGTAGGCGCACTGTCTCATATCAAAACGTCGATAGGTCAAATTACCGATATGAACAGTCAGATCGCAACGGCAAGTGAGCAGCAAAGCAGTGTGATTGCTGACGTTAACATGAGTATTAATCGAATTAGTGAGATGTCGATGAAGAATCAAAGTAAGAATGAAGAAATCACTCTCACCAGTGAACAGGTGCATTCTAGTTCGGAGCAATTAGAGCGATTAATTTCCGCTTTTAAGGTGTAATTTCATATATAAAAAAGCCCGCAATTGCGGGCTTTTTTATTGGAAGTTATGGCAGCTTATTTAGCTGTCATAAGTGCAACCGTGTTATCTAGCATACGGTTACTGAAGCCCCATTCGTTGTCATACCAAGCCATAACTTTGATTAGACGACCGTTCACTCGGGTTTGAGTCGCATCGAAGTTAGAAGAGTGTGCATCGTGGTTAAAGTCGATAGACACTAATGGCTCTTCGTTAACAGAAAGTACGCCAGCAAGCTTATCAGTAGCAGCGGCTTTCTTGATGATTTCGTTTACTTCTTCAACGCTAGTATCGCGAGAAGCAACGAAAGATAGGTCAACAAGAGAAACGTTAACTGTAGGAACACGAACAGCCATACCGTCAAACTTACCTTGAAGTGCAGGAACAACAAGACCCACAGCTGCAGCAGCACCTGTTTTAGTTGGGATCATAGACATAGCAGCTGCACGAGCACGACGTACGTCAGTGTGGTAAACATCAGAAAGACGCTGGTCGTTAGTGTAAGCGTGAATCGTAGTCATTAGACCTGATTCAATGCCAATTTCGTCATTAAGTGGCTTAGCAAAAGGTGCAAGACAGTTAGTGGTACAAGACGCATTTGAAATAACTGTCATATCAGCAGTGATTTCGTCATGGTTAACACCATAAACGATAGTTGCATCTACATTTTTACCTGGAGCAGAGATAATGACTTTCTTTGCACCTGCATTTAGGTGAGGCTGTACAGCTTCTTTAGAAGTAAAGATACCAGTACATTCAAAAACAACGTCTACATTTAGCTCAGCCCAAGGCAGTTTAGCAGGATCACGTTCTTGGAAAGTCATGATCTTGTCGCCATTTACGTAAATTGCTTCATCGTCATGGTCTACTTTAGCGTTAAAGCGGCCATGAACAGAGTCATATTTAGTTAGGTGGGCATTGATTGAAGAGTCACCTAAATCGTTTAGTGCAACGATTTGGATTGGGTAATCTTTTTCACTTTCATAAAGTGCACGTAAAACATTTCTACCGATACGGCCATAGCCGTTAATAGCAACACGGATAGTCATCTCATATCCCTCAGGTAATTAAAAAAATCATCTGGTAGTAAAATTACCAAAATGACAGTATTCGTCAAGGTTTATCCTCGTATATGCCGGGTAATGTGCAAAAAAAGAGGTAATTATTTTACATTGATCTCGGTTTTAACAATTTGCAACTTTCAATCGGCAAAGAAAGCTGCAGAAGAGTTGCATTTATTGCTGCAATTTGCATATCACTTTTTGGCATCTTTTTGAGTAACAGGCTTAGCTAAATATAGACGGATTTTACTGTCTGCAAAGTCTTCATCATCTATCTCGTCAGCAAGCTCGTCTGCTCGTTCATCAAGATAGTCTATGACTTTTTGATTATTACCTAATAATTCACGCATTTTTTCTGGCATAACGTGATTCTTGCCTAATATCACGCCTGCTTTGGCGGCTAGGTAGCTTCTCTCGAAATCCTTTTGCCGTTCATAGGCTTCAGATAAGCCTAATAGCCAGTCATACTTGAAGTTATCCTCATTGGAGAAGGCTATGGCTTTGATATACATGGCTTGAGACTTCTTTATGTCTCGCGTGAGGTAATAGCCCGCTAGATAGCCGATTACCTCGGGATCTGTTAGTAAATCCAGTTTTTCTGCGGCTAACAGACGTAACAAGGCATCTTGATCATTACTCCTTGACCAATGGTAATAGGATAGGAGTGGAGAAGGGTTATCTTTAGTGTGCTCTTGTAATTGTGCAAGGTTTTGAGTGCTAATAACGAAGGCGCGTTGTCTATCAAAGGTTCTATCGGTATTAATGATGTGCTCGACACCTGCAGCAAGTTCAATGCAATTACTATAGTCTTCGAGAAAGATTAATTGGTCATAGACTTGTTTATCACTAGGTGTCTCAGTGTTTTTTAGCTCTAATCTATGACGGATCAAATGGCCTCGCTCAAATCTACACCAACTATCGCCATGTAGATCTGCACAAATCTCAGGATTTTTCTTACAGATCCCTTTGGTATTTCGATTATTATCACAGCTAAACAGGGTTAAAATCAGCCCTAATATTAGAAATGTTTTAAATATTACAAGAAAATGCCGCAAAATCTGTCCTTAATTGTATTTTTCTCTAATATTATTACACGGTTAGCGAAAATATCTTACTAGCCTATAGTGTGAGATTTCATTACAATAATGCCGACCGATAAAAGAGGGAACAACCCCACATCATCCTAAGCATGATTATTGGTCTTTTCTTTTTGTTACTCAAATATTTCTGCAAAAGAATGTAGAAAAATGAGATAAAGGATTTGTAATGACCGCTGATAAACACCTACAAAGTTGGCAAGAACGTTTTGAAATGGCTGAAGCAATGCAGCCTCTACTTGGAAAACTCTACCGAAATCAAGGTGTAGAAGTTGTCATCTATGGTAAGCCGCTTTTAAATGCTTCTACTATAGATATTATTAAAGCGCACCGTGTTGTACGCCGTCATGTTGGCAATAAACTGCGTTTAAGAGAAAGTTTTCCGTTCGTTGAAGCGCTAAGTAAGCTTGCAGTAAAACAATGTAAAGTTGATATTGGAAAGCTAGCCGTAAACTACTGGAAAAACCATAGTGACGCTAGTGAAATCCAAGCTTATATGGCTACAGAGCTAGAGCAAGCGATAGATCATAATGATGAAGTCGAAGCTAAAGATGTTGTGCTGTATGGTTTTGGCCGTATCGGTCGCTTGTTGGCCAGACTGCTAATTGAAAAAACAGGCCATAGTAACAAGTTGCGTCTACGTGCCATCGTTTTACGTGGTGGTAGAAAAGGCGATCTCGAAAAGCGTGCAAGCCTGCTACGCCGCGATTCGGTACATGGACCATTCAATGGTTCTGTCGAAGTCGATGAAGAAAACAACGCTATCATCGCCAATGGTACTTATATCCAAGTTATCTATGCGAACTCTCCTGATGAAGTTGATTATACTAAATATGGTATTAACGACGCTCTAGTGGTTGACAATACAGGTATTTGGAAAGACGAAGCTGGTCTAGGTTTGCACCTTAAATCTAAGGGTGCTGCAAAGGTACTACTAACAGCGCCTGCTAAGGGTGAAATTAAGAATATCGTTTATGGCGTTAACCATGAAGATATTCAGCCAGAAGATATGATTATGTCTGCGGCAAGTTGTACCACCAATGCAATTACTCCTGTTCTTAAGGCAATTGACGATAAATATGGTATCGACAATGGTCATGTTGAGACAATTCACTCATATACCAATGACCAGAACCTAATCGATAACTATCACAAGGCCGATAGACGTGGTCGTAGTGCACCACTTAATATGGTCATTACTGAAACGGGGGCTGCTAAGGCTGTGGCTAAAGCCCTACCAGTTCTTGCGGGTAAGCTAACTGGTAACGCGATTCGTGTACCTACACCTAACGTTTCAATGGCTATCATTAGCTTGAACTTGAATAATGAGACGAGCAAAGAAGATATCAATGGCTATCTTCGTGATATCGCTTTGCATTCAGATCTACAAAACCAAGTTGATTTTACTGAATCGACTGAAATTGTATCGAGTGACTTAGTGGGTTCTCGTTATGCCGGTGTTGTTGATTCTCAAGCAACTATAGCCGATGGTAACAGAGCCATATTGTATGTTTGGTACGATAATGAATTTGGTTACAGCTGTCAGGTGATAGGTGTGATGCAAAAGATGCTTGGTTTGAACTTCTTGTCTCTACCAATCTCTGAGTAAGTCAGTACCTCAATGATGAAAGTCGCAAGCTAAAACCTTGCGACTTTTTAGTTTAAGACGTTAAATATTACACTTTTACACCAGTATGCTGCTTAAATCGGCAAACAAACTGTAAATGGGGTTTAATCTTAATTTGTGTGTTGACTCCTAGGGTTAAATCGGTAAAATGCCATTCCGCAGTCGAGGCAAAGCTACTTAAGTTTTTCTTGACTGTGTAAATACCAATATTGCAGTGAGTTATTACAGTTAGTAATTTTTAGAGCAATAAAGATGCGACATTAGCTCAGTTGGTAGAGCGATACCTTGCCAAGGTATAGGTCATCGGTTCGAACCCGATATGTCGCTCCAATTTCTATCTTGGAAATTGGTATGATTGGCGCGATGGCAGAATGGCTATGCTGCGGATTGCAAATCCGTCGATCTCGGTTCGACTCCGGGTCGCGCCTCCACATTAAGTTTTATTGGCTTAGGCCGGTAAAGCACACTCTTTGCCCGAGTGGTGGAATTGGTAGACACAAGGGATTTAAAATCCCTCGCTGAATAAGCGTGACGGTTCAAGTCCGTCCTCGGGTACCATTCTTTATGAATGCATCAAAGCCTCAACAAACGTTGAGGCTTTTTTGTATTCGATGATTATCAATTACATGGATAGACAGAATCCCTCGCGCTTTTGAACAATACACGTGATGGTTCAAGTTCGCCTTGAGTACCACTGTTTATGGATACATCAAAGTCACTGAGTGTGTGAACAGGAGTTTTAGATGTGTTCATGCTTTGCTGGCTTGACGAATGATGAGTTAACAGAGGGTGGATAGGTCGTAAAATGAAATCTCTTTTGTTGACTAAGGCTATGTTGATTCCACCTGAGGGGTAATATGGCTGTATTTTGCTGGGAATGATTGAAGTAGAATATTTGATTGTGGCAACAATTAAGCGATAGTGGAGTCACTATCGCTTAATTGATGAAGCTAAAAGCTATTAAACTGCTTTAGCTCCAAATGGTATTGAGAAAGGTCGCCAATGTTTTCTTCAACCCATTGAGGATTATAGTAAGTATCTAGATATCGTTCACCCGAGTCGCAAAGCAGAGTAACAATCGAACCTTGTTGCTTATTCTCTACCATCTGTTTCGCTAGGTTTAACGCTCCATATAGATTTGTTCCAGTCGATGCACCGGTTTTGCGACCAATTAGGGATTCTAACCAGTGTATGGTGGCGATCGAGGCTTTGTCAGGCACTTGCATCATGGTATCAACAACACCTGATATAAATGAAGGCTCAACTCTTGGTCTGCCAATGCCTTCGATTAAGCTACCTTTGTCTGAGACTAGGTCTTTGTTGCCATTATGGTAGTAATCAAAAAAGACGGAATTTTCAGGGTCGACGACACAAAGTTGGCTAGTTAGTCTCTGGTAGCGAATGTAGCGGCCTATGGTTGCCGAGGTGCCACCAGTTCCTGGGCTCATCACAATCCATGTTGGGATAGGATGAGGCTCTAGCTCCATCTGTTTGAAAATACTGTTAGCAATATTGTTATTCCCTCGCCAGTCGGTAGCTCGTTCAGCATAGGTGAATTGATCCATGTAGTGGCCGTTCAATTCCTTTGCTAGACGCTCAGCTTCGCTGCAAATTTCGCTGGCATGCTCAACAAAGTGGCATTGGCCACCATAAAATTCTATTTGCTGGATTTTCTTTTGAGCGGTAGAAGCTGGCATCACAGCGATAAAGGGCAGCCCTAATAGGCGAGCAAAATAGGCTTCAGATACCGCTGTACTGCCAGATGATGACTCGATAATGCTAGTGCCTTCTTTAACCCAGCCATTACATAGTGCGTATAAAAAAAGAGAACGGGCGAGTCTATGCTTTAAGCTGCCAGTGGGGTGGGTGCTTTCATCCTTAAGGTATATATCGACACCAGGTAGGGCAGGTAGATCTAGTTTGATTAGATGGGTGTCAGCGCTTCGTTGGAAGTCTGCTTCAATTTTTTCAATGGCCTGATTAACCCAAGCTTGTGTCATAAATTAACCTTACTTTCTTTATATGTTATTACTTAATGGAATATGTAATTTAAAAAAGGAATATATCAAGGGCTACTAGTAGATACAAGGTTTAGCAGCTTAAGTATAGGTAGATAAGAGTAATGACGGTGCTAGAGATGAATGCAATTAAAAGCGCTATAGAGCTTATTCTTGCTATGCGTGTTCATTAGTTGACGAAATTTAGAAATTGAAGCTTAGAGATTGAGCTGGAATGAAGAGGGAATTCGCTAACAAAGAGGAACAAAATGGTGGAGGGAGAAGGATTCGAACCTTCGAAGGCGGAGCCGTCAGATTTACAGTCTGATCCCTTTGGCCACTC
>CANNEE010000014.1 GCA_947503555.1 uncultured Shewanella sp. | reverse complement strand
ATCAAATTTAAGCCTGTAGAACTAGCTGGTTCACCATACATCAAATTTAAGCCTGTAGAACTAGCTGGTTCACCATACATCAAATTTAAGCCTGTAGAACTAGCTGGTTCACCATACATCAAATTTAAGCCTGTAGAACTAGCTGGTTCACCATACATCAAATTTAAGCCTGTAGAACTAGCTGGTTCACCATACATCAAATTTAAGCCAGAAATGGCAGCTTAACTAGGGAGCTACATATGATTAACTCAATCAAGAAAGCATTAGGCCTAGCAAAGCCTGCACGCAAAAAAGCACAACTTCCTGAAGGCCTCAATCATTTAGAAGTTGTTTCAGCCAGAGGTTGGTGGAAGTAAGTGCCTAGAAGCACATCAACAAAAAAAGAAGCCAATTGGCTTCTTTTTTTGTTAAGTAGGTTCAAGAGGCTAACTCAAAAGAATAACATCACCTGGACGCTGTAACCTTTTAATAGAAAAGCGTTTGTGCGTGCTAAATAAAGGATAGACTAAAGGACCAAGCAAGCCACCTAGAATCGACCAATAAAATACAGGTAAGCCTGAGCTGAATGCAGCCTTACCAGTAAGAAAACTGCAGGCTAACATGGCTGCGAACACTAAACACTCCACTCGACTCTCCTACTCATTTATCTATATAAAGCGCGTATGCTTTTAACACCACGACAATAACTCATTGTTGTTTTCACTTTTCTGCCAATCAGTTATCGATAAAACGCTTACTGCTTAGCGATAAAGTATGCCCACATTTACTATTCAACAATAATAAACAGCCCGAATTCTACGTTAAAACACAATAAAACTGAACAAAAAACAGGCAAGATTTGGCCTTAGCGCAATAAAAAAGCGGCAGTTGTTTGCCGCTTTACTAATTTAGCTTTATTACTTAATAGAATTTAGCTTGCGTTTCAGCCATTGTTTTAAGGCGATCACATGGCGCAAAACGCTCACCAAACCGCGCTTGATATGACTCTAACTTAGCCACTAAGTTACCAACGCCCATTGCATCTATATATCTAAATGGCCCACCCAAGAAAGGTGGGAAACCGATACCAAAGATGGCGCCGATATCACCATCACGGGGAGAAGCAATAATGCCCTCTTCTAAACAGCGTACAGCTTCAT
This sequence comes from uncultured Shewanella sp., assembly GCA_947503555.1. GTDB lineage: Bacteria > Pseudomonadota > Gammaproteobacteria > Enterobacterales > Shewanellaceae > Shewanella. The sequence continues at coordinate 139,408 of CANNEE010000014.1, read as the reverse complement.
TGAGCATCTGAACGACACAGCGCTCAACCACATTATCGGTATTGATCATAGTGCCGGGTTTAATACTCAATACATCATAGACAGTTTCATCAACCAGCTTCTTCTTACCGACCTTCTTGCCATACTGGTAGAAACCTTTGCCGTTCTTACGCCCTTTTCTGTCATCGGCGAGCAGCTTATCAAAGGCTGTCGGTGCCTTAAATCTCTCTCCAAGCTCCGCTTCTAGAATGGGGGAGATCTTAGCACCTACATCAATCCCCACCTCATCAAGCAAGGTGATTGGGCCAACAGGGAAACCGAATTTCACCGCAGCTTTATCTAGCTCTTCGACGCTCATGCCCTCAAGTAAGACTTGGGCAGCTTCATTCATATAAAGCGCTAGAATACGGTTTACATAAAAACCAGCACCATCTTTAACCACAATTGGCATCTTACCCTGCTTACGAGCAAAAGCTACAGTCGTTGCTATTGTCTCTGGCGATGTTTTGTCATGGGCAATCACCTCTACCAAAGGCATTTTTTCAACTGGCGAGAAGTAATGCAGACCAATCACATTTTCAGGACGCTCTGCTGCCTCAGCGATCTGACCAATTGGCAGTGACGAGGTGTTCGAGGCGAAGATAGTATCGGCGCTACATTCACGCTCAATATCTTTAACCATTTGATGTTTTAGGCCTAAATCTTCAAATACCGCTTCAACAACAATATCGGCATCTTTAACACCATTATAATCAGTCGTTGTGGTCATCAGGGCCATGGTATTGTCACGCACTGCCGCTGTCATATGACGACGCTTCACCCCTTTTTGCAGCAACTTATATGCATAGGCTAAGGCGTTGCTTAACCCTTGCTGATTGATATCTTTGACTCGCACTGGCACTTTGGCTTTGGTTGTCGTCACAGACGCAATACCACCACCCATTAAGCCTCCACCTAACACTACCGCCTTTTTCACCTTCTTAGGCTCAGCATTGTCAGCACCGGTTTCTTTTTTCATCTCTGTGGTGGCAAAAAAGATACTGCGCAGCGCAAATGATTCAGGAGAGGCCACTAGATCGGCAAAGTGATTTGCCTCAACCTCAAGTCCCTTTTCCATGCCATGGGCTAAGCCTTGCTTAACACAGTCAATAATCTTGTCTGGCGCAGGATAATTGCCTTGAGTCTTCTTCATCACCTGCTTGGCTGCTTGATCAAACATCACATTGCGACCTGCTGCAGTGAACTCCAGCGCACGATTGACCAAACTTTGCTTCACCTTAGGCTTCTTGCTCTTACGCTTGCCCTTAAGCGCCATTTTGACCGCGGTTTCAAGCAAAATAGTGGCAGGAACTACATCGTCAACCAATCCCATCTTCAGCGCATGCTTAGGTCTAACCTGCTTACCTGTTAGCATAAGATCTAACGCCTTAGCCACTCCCACCAAGCGAGGAAGACGTTGAGTACCACCGCCACCTGGCAACAATCCTAGTTGTACTTCTGGCACGCCTAACATGGTTTTCTTATTTTCGGTAACAACACGCTTATGACAAGCAAGCGCAAGCTCTAAACCACCACCTAAACAGGCACCATTAATAGCAGCAACAACAGGTATTGCTAGCCCTTCTAACTCAGCAAAGACTTTATGGCCTTGCTTTGAAAGCTCACGAGCATCATCAGCGCTTTTACAAGCATCCAACATGGAAATATCGGCACCCGCAACAAAAGAATCCTCTTTACCGGATATAATCACTAAGCCCTTAATGCTTGAGTCGGCTTTAATTTCCGACAGCATTTGGCTAATTTCAGAGCCAAACTCGGCTCTTAGGGTGTTCATGGTTTCACCGGGTACATCCATGGTTAATACGGCAATACCATCTTCGCGGCGCGCTAAACTAAATGTCTTTTCCATTGTCATTACTCCACTTCCACTATCATTGCTGCGCCTAAACCACCTGCCGCACACGCTGTTGCCAACCCTGTTCCACCACCTCTTCGCTTAAGCTCATTACACAACTGAGTAATGATACGTGTCCCTGTCGCCGCAAATGGATGACCATAAGCAAGCGAGCCACCCAGAACGTTGAATTTATCCATATCGATTGAGCCGATTGCGCGATCGCGCCCAAGTTTCTGTTCAGCAAACAACTTGGACTCAAACATCTTCATATTCGCTAGCGTCTGCGCTGCAAAGGCTTCATGCATCTCAATCAGAGTCAGATCTTCTAGTTCCATACCCGCACGTTTAAGCGCGATAGGTGTTGCATAGGAAGGCCCCATCAAGAGATCTTCCCACACATCAATCGCACTAAAGGCATAACTCTTGATGTAACCGATAGGCTCATAACCTAAGGCTTTAGCCTTACCTTCACTCATCAAAATAACAGCCGATGCACCATCGGTAAGCGGCGTGCTGTTAGCTGCCGTCACAGAGCCATGTTTGCGGTCAAACACAGGTCTTAATTTGGCATAGGACTCAAGTTGCGAGTTTTCGCGAATATTATTGTCTTTTTCAATAAAGCTCTTGTAAGGAGGAACATGTGAGGTCATCACCTCACCCGCCATCAAACCATCGTTCCAGGTTTGCGCCGCCAAGGTATGTGAGCGATGAGCAAGGGCATCTTGATCACTGCGGCTAATTCCATGGGATTTCGCCATCTGCTCGGCGGTTTGCCCCATAGACAATCCCGTTGAGAACTCAGCGACGGCTGGAGGCACAGGCAATAGGTCTTTTAAACTCAAGCGGCGAAATATGGAGAGCCTTTGAGATGCGGTTTTCGCTTTATTTAAGTCAACCAGCGCATGGGCTAGTTTCTTTGAAACGGTAATAGGCAGTACTGAAGATGAATCTGCACCACCAGCAATGCCCACTTCAATATTGCCAGTTAAAATCGACTCAGCCACATTGACGGTCGATTGAAAACTGGTTGCACAGGCGCGGGTCACACTATAAGCATCTGTAGCGACATCCATGCCAGTACCTAGTACTATCTCACGAGCAATATTTGGCGCCGCTGGCATCTGGATCACCTGTCCATACACCAGTTGCTCTACCAGCTTAGGGTCAAGCTCACTGCGAGAAATCATCTCGTTAACAACCATCTTGCCCATATCTAACGCTGAAACACCATGAAATGCGGTTGCCTGCTTAGCAAATGGAGTTCGTAATCCTGCCACTATGGCGATACGCTCTCCTCTGGCATTTTTTAGCTGCTGTCTATCACTCATTTGTCGCCCTCTTCTTGTAAATGCCCTATCTATCCTAGATAACGCATAGTTGTCTCCATCTTGACCTTCACCGCTCAAACAGGTCTGACCATTAAAGTGTGATCTGATTCTAACTTTTTATTTCGAAGTTTTAAACACCTGTTTATATTTTTCCTCTAGCCAAACCCTTAGGGAATTATTTACCATAAGACTTGTCCATAGGTCAGCAAAGAATTTAATTGAGTAGCATCATGCCCTTGAAGCAATTTCATACCTTAAAAAACTATCTAGATAAGGTCGTTATCGGCCAGCCTAAACTTACAGAGAACTTACTTATCGCCCTAGTTGCTAACGGTCATTTACTCGTTGAAGGGCCTCCAGGTCTTGCTAAGACCCGAGCAGTTAAAGCCCTATGTGATGGTATTGAGGGAGATTTTCATCGGGTACAGTTTACTCCTGACTTACTGCCAGCAGATCTTACCGGCACCGATATCTATCGCGCACAGACAGGTCATTTTGAATTTGAAGCTGGCCCGATTTTCCATAACCTGATTTTGACCGATGAGATTAACCGCGCACCAGCGAAGGTACAGTCGGCATTGCTTGAAGCCATGGCTGAAGGCCAAGTGACAGTCGGTAAAACGAGTTATCAACTCCCTGAACTGTTTTTGGTGATGGCAACTCAAAACCCGCTGGAAAACGAAGGCACATATCCACTTCCAGAAGCCCAGCTAGACAGATTCTTAATGCACTTAAACCTAGACTATCCCAGTGCAGAAACAGAACTGGAAATTTTAAGGCTTTCTCGTAATGAAGCCTTAAGTAAAGAGATGGCAAAAGTCACGCCTATCTCACAGCAGGAAATTTTTGCAGCCAGAGAACAAGCATTAGAAATCTATCTCGCTGAGTCGTTAGAGCAATATATTGTCGATATTGTCATTGCCACGCGCCAACCACAAAAATATAGCGACCAACTGGCAAGCTATATCGAATATGGTGTTAGCCCAAGAGCGAGTCTTGCACTGGAGCGCTGTGCTCGCGCCCGAGCTTGGCTCAATGAACGTGATTTTGTTTCTCCTGAGGATATTCAAGCCGTTGCTGCCAATGTGCTTCGTCATCGCATTCTATTGAGCTACCAGGCTCAGGCAGAAGGCATCACTAGCGATGAAGTGATTAACCAAATTCTTAGTCAGGTTGCGGTGCCTTAATGTCTCAAACGGTTAATTTCCCCCTGTTTGCCGACGGCGTTAACCTTAATCAGCAAGAGTTGATTGCCTGCCAGAGTCTAGCCAACGCGATACCACAGCGTCATAGCAAGGTAAAGGCTCAGCTTGCAGGTCATAGGGGCAGCAATATTAAAGGCCGAGGTATGGAGTTTGCAGAAGTGCGCCAGTATCAAAATGGTGACGATGTGCGCACCATAGACTGGCGTGTCACGGCAAGAACAGGGAAAACCCATACCAAGCTATTTGTTGAAGAGCGAGAGCGACCTGTCATTTTACTGGTTGATTTAAGCTATAGCCTCTACTTTGGTTCACAACTATTACTTCAAGCCGTACAAGCTTGCCACTTAGCCGCCACGCTAGGCTGGCATGCTATCAAGCACGGCGATAGGCTAGGCGGTTTAATCGCAACAGAGTCAGAGCATCTTGAGCTAAAACCTCGAAACCGCAAGCAAGGAATACTGCAGCTGATATCAGGTTTAGAACGTATACACGAGCATCAGCTTAAGCACTTTGATCGGCAGCAAACGGAGCCAGAGCATCTATTTAAGGCCTATCAACGTCTGCAGCGTCTGGCTAAACCTGGCTCACTCATCTATATCATCTCAGATGGACAAGATTTTACGCCTCAATGCCAGCAACCATTAACTGAGTTAAAGCGCCACTGTGATATTCGCAGTTTTGTAATAACGGATCCTTTGCGCCAAGGTACTCTGGCTTTGCCAAAGCAGTTCCAACTTCCAATTATCGATGGCAAACAAAAACGCACACTCAACCGCGGGGGTTATCAAACTTGGCTCGAGATCCAATTGAAAACACAAAATGACTATATTGCTATGTTAAATAAGCTCAATATTCACACCAGCCTGATTGATGCAGGCCAAAACCTAGCACAACAATTGGAAGTTTTACGTTAAATGATAGCCCGCGCCATAGACAGCCTAAAACAAGTCAAGCTAGCAATGACCAACATTTGTTTTCTTTTTATGCTAACAAATTTGTTATCGACTCCAGTTATAGCGGCTCAGATTGTACCTCAGCCACCGGCACCAGCTAATCCGGCACTAGCTGATATGCAAGATATTATTGCACCTGAGGCGATTAGCACTTTTCCATCGGCACCCGGCTACTATTTAAGTACGATACTGATTCTAATACTCATCGCAGCTGTGATATCCACTTTGATAAATAGACGTAGACGCTTGGCACCACTTAAACATGGAATTGTACACATAGGTCAATTAGATAGTACGGCAAGTATTAACGATATTAGCAGCCTGATTAAACGCGTCTTACTGAGCTATCTTCCCCGCGAGACAGTTGCGCCATTATCAGGAGAGAAATGGCTGCACTTTTTAAGGGCTCAACTGTCACAAAAGCAAAGCGCCAATTTTGATATTAATAGGTTTATCGAGTTACTTGGACAGGGCTATCAAAGAGCAAGCTTACCCCAAAATGACATTGAGCAACTAAAACAGCTCAGTTGCCAATGGTTAACACTTGCTATCCCCGCTATCAGTAAAAATGGCTACGCAAACTCCGCCCCTCAAGATGCAGCCAAGAACCAAGGTCATACTAGGGAGGCTGAAAAATGCTAACCTTTCAATGGCTTTGGATTTTACTATTGTTTCCTCTTCCTTTGCTTATTCGCTCGCGAGCTCAAAGTCACGAGTTAGGAGGACACCTAAGACTGCCAGCAACAACACAAGCGTTGGCAATCACTCAAAAACAGCGACAAAGGTCTCCACAGAAGCTTAACTGGCTGATATGGTGTCTGCTACTGACAGCACTCACACGCCCACAATGGCTAGGCGAGCCCATTGAACTATCAAGCGATGGTCGCGACTTAATGGTAGCCGTCGATCTCTCAGGCAGTATGCAAATTGAAGATATGCGTCTTAATGGAAAATCCGTCGACAGATTCAGACTCGTCCAACAGGTTGTGGGCGACTTTATTGAACGTCGTCAAGGCGATAGAATCGGGCTTATTTTGTTTGCCGATCACGCTTATTTGCAATCACCCTTAACCCAAGATAGGCGCTCGGTTTCTCAATTTCTAAAAGAAGCGCAGATTGGCCTAGTGGGCAAACAAACTGCCATTGGCGAAGCAATCGCGTTAGCGGTAAAACGCTTCGATAAAATCGACGATAGCAACAGAATATTAATACTGCTAACCGACGGCTCTAACAATGCCGGGGTTATTTCCCCTCATCAAGCAGCGCAGATTGCAGCTAAGCGAGGCGTCACCATCTACACCATAGGTGTAGGCGCAGATGTGATGAAAAGGCGCAGCTTCTTTGGCACCAATACAGTTAATCCATCACAGGATCTTGATGAAGCCGCATTAAAACAGATTGCGGAAACCACCCAAGGACGTTACTTCAGAGCAAGAAACAGTGAAGAACTGGCACAAATTTATCAAGCCATTGATGAACTTGAGCCCATAAGCCGAGACCAACTCACATATCGTCCTAAAAGTGAACTTTTCTACTGGCCACTCGCGCTAGCATTACTAATGAGTATGGTATTGATGTTATCCAAATCTCTCCCTGTACAGGCGAACTTAAGGGGAGGTAAATAATGGCGCTACACTTTATTCGCCCCGAATGGTTATGGGCACTGCTACCATTAGCCCTTATTTTACTATTGCTATGGCGCCAAAAAGGCAATAATACCGATTGGAATCGTTACATCCCCTCCCACCTTTCTATGCTATTGGTCGATGAAGGTCAGTTGCAAAAAAGAAACACTTGGTATTACCTCGCTTTTAGCTGGCTGATTGCCACTCTTGCCTTATCGGGACCTGCGCTGTTCAAGCAAAACTTGCCGGTATTTGCAAAAAATCAAGGCAGAGTACTAGTAATGGATATGTCCCTATCTATGTACGCTACCGATCTGACGCCAAATCGCTTAACTCAAGCTAGATTTCGCGCTATTGATCTCTTAAACGGCATTAAAGAAGGTGAAACAGGCCTGGTCATCTATGCAGGTGATGCCTTTGTGATCAGTCCCCTCACCCAAGACAATGGCACTCTGCTTAACCTTTTACCGACATTGTCACCTGAAATCATGCCTGTACGAGGCTCCAATATGGCATCGGCCATCAAACAGGCACAGCAGTTACTGTCCCAAGGCGGACACCTAAGTGGCGATATCATTATCTTTACCGATGGCATCAGTAATAAAGATTTCGATGCCAGCATGGCACTGACTCAAGCGAGCCCCTATCGATTAGGCGTGCTTGCCATAGGCTCAAAAACAGGTGCGCCAATTAAACTGCCAAACGGTCAATTACAAAGAGATACAAGTAATGAGGTAGTGGTTGCGCAAACTAACTTTGAACTGCTGAGCGAACTGGCCAACTCATCTGATGGGCAACTTTTTATCGCCCAAGCTAACGCCAGCGACACTGGCATGATAATTAACTGGTTACACCAAGAAGGCGAGACCCAAGAGACTGAACTCACAGGGGAAACATGGCAAGATTTAGGTCCTTACCTAGCCCTGTTATTACTGGTGCCTGCACTCCTCAATTTTCGCCATAGTCCAATGCTAATACTTGCTGCTATGCTGATTATCCCTGCGCCAAATGCTCTAGCCAACACTTGGGATGATTTATGGCAAACTCAAAACCAACAGGCGATGGAGAAATATCATCAAGGTCAATATGACGAGGCTGCCGAGCAATTTGAACATGAACAATGGCAAGCCAATGCCCACTATAAAGCAGGAGATTATCAAAAGGCATTAGAAGGCTTTGAGAAAGACAGCTCGGCACAAGGGCTATACAACCAAGGCAATGCATTGATGCAGCAGCACAAGTTTTCTGAGGCCAAACAAAAATATCAACAAGCACTAGAACTCGATAGCAACTTAGCTCAAGCCGAGAAAAATAAGACATTGGCAGAAAAGTTAGAAAAGCAACAAAAGCAGAACCAACAAGGCTCTGGAGACCAAGACTCGAACAAGCAAGATTCAAAAGAGTCAGATCAAAATAATCAAGACCCCAATCAACAAAACCCAGATCAGCAAAATAATCCTGATCAACAAAGCGCTGATGAACAAAACTCAAACGGGCAACAAAATTCAGATCAGAACAGCTCGAAGCAAGAGCAATCTGAGCAAGAGCAAAATCAACAGCAGAGTGATGAGAGTCAACAGCAACAAAACCAAGACTCACAGTCTAGTCAACAAAACGACAATCAGATGCAAGCATCCAGTGATGAAAAAAGCTTGAGTGAGCAAGAACAAGAGCAAGAATCTGAAACTGGTCAACAGCAAGCTAAGCAAACAAATGCTCAAGCAAAACAATCTGATGAAAATGACAGTGAACAAAATCAGGCCATGACCAGCAGTCAAGCATCCGATGAGACTGAAGCGCTGCCTCCAGAAATGGAACGAGCCTTACAGGCGATATCGGAAGATCCGCAACTCTTATTGCGCAATAAGATGGAATTAGAATACAGAAAACGTCGCCAACGCGGTGAACTAACACAGGAGAGCCAATCGTGGTAATGCGTCAATTTGGGCTATTTATCTTACTTATTTTAGCTGCCCCCGCAGCCATAGCCTTAGATAAAATTCAGGCATCCGTCGATACCAACCCTGTGACAGTGACAGAGTATTTTGTGCTTAATGTCACGGCCAATGATGAACTCAATGCCGGTAAACTTGATACCAGCATACTACTTAAGGACTTTATCGTTGGCCGAACGAGTGTCAGTCGCAGTACTCAAATCATTAACTTTAACGCCAATAAAGAAACGCGCTGGCAAATATTACTCAGTCCTAAGCACACAGGTAAGATCCTAATACCCGCCTTTGAAATTGATGGAGTCAAATCCAACTCAATCGAGCTTAGCGTACTCAGTCAAGGTGTTAAGCCCAAACAGAGCAAAGCGATATTTATCGAAGCGCAGCTTTCTGATGATGAAGCCTATGTAGGCCAGCTTATTACCTACAAAGTACGTCTATACCTAGGGGCTGAACTGCAAAGAGGTGTGCTCAGCGCACCAACCCTCGACGGGGCTCAAATAAAGCAGTTAGGCGAAGATAAGGATAGCGATGAGATCATCAATGGCCGCCGTTTTAGAGTGATTGAACGTACCTATGGCATAACAGCCGATCTCCCGGGTGAGTTAACCATAGAAGGTGCTAGTTTCTCAGGTGATGTATTGGTCAACAGTCCAAGTCGTGTTGGAGGCATGTTTAGTTTTAACGAAAGCAGGCCAATGCAAGCGCAAGCGGACAAACAAGTGATTTTAATTAATCCGCTCCCTCTTCACGCTTCCGCTGCCTTAGTCGCAGATTTAGTGCTCATCAATGATAACTGGGATGAAAGCATCACCGAATATCAAGTAGGCACTCCTATTACGCGCAATATTACACTCGTCGCTTCTAACGCCAACGAAAGCAGTATTCCTGAGCTTAACCTGGTAGCACCTGATTCCTTTAAGCTATACCCAGAAAAACCACAGCGGCAATCCGGTGTACGCAACGGCATTTCAGTATCACAATTAACTCAAACCGTCGCGATAGTGCCAACTAAAGCAGGTGAATACACGCTACCTGAAATCACAGTGCCTTGGTGGAACCCCAAGTTAAAACGCCAAGAGTTCGCTAAAATCCCTGCTCGTAAGATGACGATTCAAGCCACAGCAATCGGTGAAACAATAACGCCTGAAGTCACCTTTGCTACACATGAGTCATCGAATTCAACATCAGGGTATTGGCCTTGGCTAACGCTTTTCTTTGCAATAGCCTGGTTTACCACCTTACTAGCATGGTTCGCTCAAAGTCGAAAATCTACGCCTATTAGTACTGAGGCTGGTAGTGAAAAAAACCAAAAGCCTACTCCAGATTTAAATGAGCAACTTATGCGTCTATCGAAAGCCTGTGACGCCCAAGATGAAAAATTAGTGCTCAATAGATTGCAGCAATATTTCTGTGCTTTGTACCAACAAAACTTAACCCTTGAACAGATAGCGAAACTGTCACCAGAGCTCAATAGACTCATCTCTCAGTTACAGTACAGCGTCTATGGTAATACCAGTAAAAAAGCTAATTTAGCGGATCTATTTAAAGTGGTAAAAAATATGCAAAAAAGTGAACAGAATTTAAAAAATGTGACTTTAGCTAAGCTAAATCCGTAGATTAGACCTGTTTTAACTTGCTATTAACGCCAAGAAACATAAGCTATCAAACATAGTTAAATCACAAATTTAAAAAATGTTTGAAAATTGGCGAAAGAAAAGTGACAGTGCCACGGTCAACTCTGACATGCTAAGTAAACAAAGACGATACAACAGCCTTGTCAGGGCTCTGCATGCAGATATCTACCGCTATGCCTATTGGTTATGTGGCGATAAGCATGTTGCAGAAGATATCACCCAAGAAACTTTTCTTCGGGCGTGGAAATCTTTAGATTCACTCAAAGATGATAAAGCCGCTAAGGCTTGGCTTATCACTATTTTGCGCCGAGAAAACGCCAGACGCTTTGAGCGTAAGCAATTTGATTACTCTGATGTTGAGCAAGAACACTTAGAAGATGTATTTTCTAGCACAACCGAAGAGCAAACAGAGCAACACCTGCTTAGACGACAAATCGGTAAATTGGATATCGAGTATCGAGAGCCCTTACTTTTGCAAATAATTGGTGGTTTTAGCGGCGATGAGATAGCGCAAATGCTCGATCTCAATCGTAATACGGTCATGACGCGATTATTTCGTGCCCGTAATCAGCTAAAAGATGTAATAGATAAATCAGAAGTTAGAGGTCAATCCCATGGATGAGCTACAGTTTCGCCGTCAAGCATATGGTGAGCCCCAGAGCCAAGATCCTGAATTTTTGGCTGCAATAGATGAAGTTGCAGGCAGAGATGCTTTCGTTAATGATCTTAAGTTTCTGGATGAAAAGCTTGAAAAAGCAATGAAGGTCGATGTTCCTGAAGACCTATCTGAAAAGTTAATTTTGAGGCAGCAGCTAGTACACCATCATAATCACCGTAAGAAAACCGGGTTTATGTTGGCGATGGCGGCATCAATAGCCTTTGTGGCAGGTATAAGCTTTAGCTTATTGAGACTTGGGCCTGTTCACCTCGGAGAGCATGCACTTGCCCATATTTATCATGAAGATGAAGCCTTAACCATAGATCAAAACGTAAGTTATCAAGATCTTAATGTACAGCTGGCATCCTTAGGTGGTTTAGAAAATGCTAAGTTTACTAAGCAACCTGGCAAGGTGTTTTACACCACTTACTGTGACTTCCAAGGTGTGGAAAGCATTCACCTTGTAATGGAAGGCAAAGATGAAAAAGTCACACTATTTGTGGTACCGCTCGACAAGCGAATGATCCTCGATGATGCCTTTGCAGACGAGAACTTCCAAGGCATGGGCTTTGCAACCGACAAAGCTTATATGCTACTTGTGGGAGAGAAAAAGGCCGATCTTGAATATGCCAAGCAAGAGATTGAAAACACTTTCATTTAATCTCAATGTTGAGTCAAGTTAACCAAGAAAGCTCACCGAAAAGGTGAGCTTTTTTCATTTTGGCTAGGGCTGTTGTGATTTGTGATCTAAATCAAACATCTGTAGCATACCAAGCACTTTCTAAATCCTTAAAATAATAACTAACCTCTACTCAGGATTAAGTGCACTCACTATTCCAAGCTGAGGTGAACTAAGGCAAAGCATATTGCCATAAAAATGGATCTCCTATGACAATTGAAACCCCGATTTTAATGACGTTTATAGGCTATTTAGCCTTGATGATGGGTATAGGCTTTTGGGCCTATAAAGCGACTGGTTCTGTCGATGATTATATTCTTGGTGGCCGAAAAATGGGACCCGGCGTCACCGCTCTCAGTGTGGGTGCATCGGATATGTCAGGCTGGCTACTACTAGGGCTACCTGGCGCCGTATACCTTGGTGGATTAGGTGAAGCCTGGATAGGTATAGGTTTAGTCGTTGGCGCTTGGCTCAACTGGTTGTTTGTGGCGAAGCGGTTACGTATCTATACTCAGCAAGCTAACAATGCCCTCACCTTACCTGACTTTTTCGAAAATCGATTTGAAGATAAACAAGGCTTACTCAAGTTAGTATCCGCCATTACCATTCTTATCTTTTTCACCTTCTATGCGTCATCTGGCATGGTCGGTGGTGCCATTTTGTTTGAGAAAGTCTTTGGTCTCGATTACACCACGGCACTCATTATAGGCTCAGGGATCATCGTTGCTTATACCTTTGTTGGCGGCTTTTTTGCGGTAAGTTGGACAGATTTTTTCCAAGGCTGCTTAATGCTTATCGCACTTATCATAGTCCCTATCGCTATCTTCAACTCAAGCAGTACCACTCAAGTTGATGCGCTACCTGAACAGTCACTGCAACTGCTTAGTGACAACACTAGCCTTATCGGATTAGTTTCACTACTGGCTTGGGGATTAGGGTATTTTGGTCAACCCCACATACTGTCTCGCTTTATGGCGATCGGCGATGTAAAAGACCTCCCTTTATCACGACGCATTGCCATGGGCTGGATGATAGCCTCACTCATGGGCGCACTGGCAACTGGACTTGCAGGCTCTCTCTATTTCAGTGATGCGCCACTTGATAACCCTGAAACCGTGTTTATCTACCTTGCTCAAGCAGCCTTTAACCCTTGGGTTGCAGGTCTGCTAATAGCAGCGATTTTATCGGCAATCATGAGCACTATTGACTCACAATTGCTCGTTTGCTCAAGCGTCATAACCGAAGACTTCTACAAAAAGTGGCTCAAGCCTGAGGCCTCAAGTAGAGAGCTAATGTTAGTTGGTCGCATCGGCGTATTAATTGTGGCGATTATCGCTGGTATCGTTGCCCTGAACCCAGAGTCGAGTGTATTGAGCCTAGTGAGCTATGCTTGGGCAGGATTTGGCGCTGCATTTGGCCCTGTCGTTATACTTTCACTATTCTGGCAAGGATATAGTCGTAATGGTGCCATCGCTAGTATTTTAACTGGTGCACTGACGGTTATTCTGTGGAAACAAGCCAGCGGTGGTATATTCGATCTCTATGAAATCGTACCAGGCTTTATATTTGCCACTCTTGCAGGCGCTCTTGTCAGTATGATGAGCAAGCCAGAGCAAACTGTAACCAAGCAATATCAAGCCTTTAAAGCACAGCTTTAACGACTCCAAAACTAAACATTGACCCCGAGTACTTATCATATGATTTGAACTCGGGGTACATTTACTAAAGCCCACAGAAACCTTTTATTAAGGGCTTCATTTCCTAAGATAGTGTAAAACCCCACCTCAACAATCGCTGTTTATTTGCCCCCCCACTGCAACCCAAAGCTAGAGTAATAACTCAAATAAGCGTACAGGTGTAAGCCTATTTATTGTTTTCATTTGTAAACAACAAATAAGGCAAAACATTTTCGCAACATTTTTATTTGTGTAAATACAACAGAAATACACACCAAGACATTAATTAATAAGCATTTAAAATCATGCCTTATACCAACACTGAATAATCGCTCTAACACCACAAAAAACACAACAATCACGCAACATTGACAAGGTTCTGGTCGGAGTTGTTCGGTGTACCCGTGCTCCCTAAGATGACTGGTCTAATAAGTTCGAGCGACAGGGAAGTAACGATGAATAACAGCAGCACGAGCTTAACAATTAAAGAAGATGATAATAATGAAGTACTTCAACAAAACGACTCTTGCGCTAGCCATCGCCCTAACCAGTACACAAGCTGCTGCATCGGGCTTCCAATCTAACAGTCAATCAGCAACCGGTTTTGGCCGTGCCTTCGCTGGTGACGCAATTATTGCCGATAACGCCTCTGTACTTTCGCGTAACCCTGCAGCTATGGCGTTATTTAAAGATACCGCTATCTCAACAGGTATCTCTTATATCGATATCGATATCTCTGTTAAGGATGTAGAGCTAGTCGGCATGCCACCTGAAAATGGTTATGGCAGTGTGGGAAGCGCTGGCACCAACAAGTTCATTCCGAACTTCTACTATATTCAGCCAATTAACGACAAGTTTGCCTTTGGTGTTGCAGCATTTACTAACTTCGCCACAGGTACAGATGCGGGCGCACTATCAAACAACTTCATCACTCATCCAGTGACGCAATCTCCTATTCCTGCGCCTGTTGATCTACTTGGTGAAACTGAAGTTACCACTATGAACTTCAATACTAGTCTTTCATATCGCATCAATGACCAACTAAGTGTAGGTGCTGGTATCGATTTCATTTACGGTGAAGGAAAGCTCACTCGTAACAGCCAAGTAACTGGCAAATTAGTCGATATCGATGCTGATGGTTGGGCCATTGGTGGTATCGTTGGTCTTGCCTATGAAATCAATGCCAACAACCGTTTAGGTGTTAGCTACCGCTTTAGCCCAGAGTTTAAGGCTGAAGGCGATATCAATACGCTAAACTCACAGCTTAAAGCGAATGTGGCTTTCGATGAAATTGTTATTCCACTACCAAACATCTTCCAAGTGGCTGGCTTCCACCAACTTAACGACAAGTTTGCTATTCACTACACAGCACAGCTAACGACTTGGGGCGACTTTGACCAAATCACTCTTGAAGATGGCTATGTATCAGGCAACCTAATCGCATCTGAAGCCACTCTAAAAAGTTACCAATGGAAAGATTCTTGGTTATTTAGCCTAGGTGGTACCTACACAGTTAATGAAAATGTAAAAGTACGTATGGGTATCATGAAAGATGAAGCTGTTGCAGGCCCTATCAGCTCCATCTCTATTCCAGATTCTGACCGTACTTGGTACACAGCTGGTTTCACCTACAGCCTAGATCAGCATAATAGCATCGACTTTGGTGTAGCTGCCGTACGTGGTGAAGATACTGAAGTGATTGAAGCAAGTGCTATTGTGGGCAATATCAGCGCCCATACTCGCTCTGATGCCGTTTACTACTCAATGCAGTATAACTATCAGTTCTAATCAGCACGTCTCTTTAATAAAAAAGCCGCATTTATTGCGGCTTTTTTATTTTTCAACTTTGTCTTTCTGCCAAGGTAACTCACAGAATTGTAATTTCTCTTTAGAATGCATGGCGATTTTTTAACCGAATGATATATTGTTAATAAAGCTCGGCACGTAAAAGGGATTGTTGTGATCGAAAAGCTTAATCCGCAATATCATCAGAATATCTATAAGAACCTATTTACCGACTCCCAAGTTCCTATGCTACTGATATTGCCTGACACAGGGGGGATAGTAAGTGCTAATCAGGCCGCAGCAAAATTCTATGGGTATGATAAACAGCAGCTTTCATTGCTTAATATCAACCAGATTAATCTGCTAACGAGAGAAGAGATTCAGCAAGAGATACAAAGAACTAAGAAGCTAGAGCGTAACCATTTTATCTTTCAGCATAAGCTTGCCAATGGCGATACTCGCGATGTTGAGGTTTACTCTAGCCCTGTTTTCTTTCGCAATCAAAAACTACTTTTTAGCGTTATTCACGACATCAGCGACAGAGTGAAAGCCGAAAAGCAAGTTAATCTCTACGCCCAGCTCTTTACTGCTTCAACCGACATGCTTGCTGTTGTCAGTAATCAACATATCTACCTTGCTGCTAACCAAGCCTATTTAGATATGCTATCCAAAACGAAAGACGAAGTCGTTGGTCAGCACACTAAACAAGTATTAGGAGAAGAGATCTATCAAGCATATCTTGGTTATTTTAATCAAGCGATTACAGGCGAAGTCGTCCAGTTTGAGCGCAGGTTCATCAATCATCAGGGTAAGCTTATTGATATGGAGATACGCTACTTCCCCTTCTACAATAGCCATGGCAAACAAAGTGGCGTCGTTGGCGTCCTCAGAGATATTAGCCAGAAAAAGCGTGATGAAGAGCAGCTAGCCTTTCTGGCTCACCATGATGCCTTGACCCAACTACCTAATCGATTACTACTCAACGCTCGTTTAGAGCAGTGCATTCAGCAAACTAAGCGTACTCTCGCTCCTCTGTATGTCTTGTTTATCGATCTGGACAGGTTTAAGAGCATCAACGATAGCCTAGGCCATAAAGCGGGAGACTGTTTATTGGTCAGTGTGGCTCAAAGGTTGAAACAAGCTGTCAGAGAGCAAGATACTGTGGCCCGAGTCAGTGGCGATGAATTCGTCGTGATAATTGACTCCCAAAGTGATGATTTTGATATCGAGTTGACGCTAGAAAGACTTGTTGCCGCATTTCATGAACCCTTCAACTTAGACGGCCATTCACTCTTTGTCACGGCGAGCATTGGAATAAGCCAATATCCTGGCGATGGTGAGCATCCCAATGAACTAATTAGTAACGCCGATGCCGCCATGTACAGCGCCAAGCAGCTGGGACGCAATCAATATAGTCATTTCTCTCAGCAACAAGCCTCTGAATTTAGGAAAAGAACCAGCATAGAACATGCTCTTAGAGGCGCGATACAGCGCGATGAGTTTGATATTGTGTTTCAGCCGCAAATTAGACTCTTTAATGCCGAATGCTTAGGCTTAGAAACACTGCTGCGGTGGCACCATCCAGAACTAGGAGAGATCCCCCCTAGCCTGTTTATTCCTATGGCTGAGCAACTTGGGCTGATGTGGGAACTTGGTTCATGGGTACTGACAAAGGCTTGTGAACAAGGTCAAAGCTGGCTCAATCAAGGGATAGAGTTTGGTAAACTCGCCGTCAATATCGCAGGTATGCAGCTTAAACATGGCGATTTTTATCGAGAAGTCGCCACTATACTCAAACACACTGGCTTTCCCGCTCGCCACCTAGAGATAGAGATCACCGAAGATTTTGTGATGAGTCAAGCAAAGGAAAGCATAGATCAATTGAACCAACTCAGAGAGTTAGGTGTTGATATTGCCATCGATGACTTTGGCACAGGTTACTCTTCCCTGAGTTATTTAAAACAGCTGCCTATCAATAAGTTGAAAATCGACCGCTCGTTTGTAAACGATTTAGATACCAGTAGTGATAACAAGGTGATCATCAGCTCCATCATCGCCCTAGGCCATGCCATGGATCTCAAAGTGATTGCCGAAGGCGTCGAAACACGATGTCAGGCAGAAACCTTGCTCGATGAAGGCTGTGAGCAAGCACAAGGTTTTCTCTATGGAAAACCTATGCCAGCTGAGCAGGTTCAAGTCTGGTTAGGAGCGAGATGAGACTCTCTTAACTGGATAATAATCGTTGGCCAAATTAAGCGACAAAGGAACAAAAGCCTGTTGTTTTGCGTCCTTAAAGAAAAACTTGTTAGCCATTATAAAACAGTTGCAGACCATGTAACGTTACTTTGCTTAATGCCAAGACCTTGTTTGAATTTGACTGGAAACTCTAGGCTAGGTTTGCCTGCCCAACCGCGCTCTAAATACAGATTGTAGCCATCACCACTTTTTTCATATCGAACTGCTGAAAGCCATATTCCATCCCACTCCCCCAAAAACTCTAATTCCTCAAGACTTTCGGGGTACGCACCATTTCTAAGTTTATGGAGCTCAATTATTGACACTGCAGAAACAAAGTTTTGTGTTCCAAACTTTTCATCAGCTCCAGGCACCTCTATGTTGCATCCGCTCAGAAAGCCTAAAAGTACAATAATAACGGTTATTTTTTGCATTTATTTGAATCCTTAATGCAGATTTGAAACAACGCCCAAACAACGACAAATTCTGGTTGGCTGAAATTTGGATTACAGCAACAAAGCCAACTAGAAATTGTACTATTGATTTGCTTGTTAAGTGCTTACACGCTGATAAATTTCAACAGTTCCTCGAACAATTCTAGGAAGTTTAATTTTCCAAGCTCCATTTTCATTTATTAGTGTATAAACTACGGCTTCATGTATTGGATTAACAATATCTCTGACAACTACATGTGAAACCATTTCACTTTCTGATACTTCACCAAGGATATTTGCAGGCTGGTAACTACCAAACCTTTTATCTCTTCGCTCCCAAACAAGCATTGACCATAGTGCAAAACTTTCTAGCTCTGTTAATTCATTTATTTCTTTATCTGATAATTTGTCAAGTTCAAAAGAATCTAGGAATTTATCATCTTTTAACAATTGAACTGTAGAACCTTTTAACCAAGAAAGCTCTTCCTGTGACACATACTTAGAAGCATTAAAATATGCTTTGTTTTTCATTTCACTCAAAAAAGAGCCTGTAACTTCTAAAGCTGTCATTTGCATTTTCCCTAGAGCCGAGAAACTTAGTAAATAAATTAAGATTACTATTTTTGTTAAATGTTTCAAATGAACTCCCTCCAGCACTTAACAGCGTATTAGCGAGAATTCCGATAAACACACAATGCCATACCGTAACACTCTTTTGTTAGTACTAATTATTTTTTAATAATTCCAATAGGTTAATCCTACCTAAAACGTAAGGCAAGCTCCTAGTCCTCTGTAAAAACCGAGAATCGATTTAAACGAGAATTGAAAAACTTCGTTATGTAAAATCATTCACAACACAAACAAAATAAAATCAAGTAGTTACCTATAAAAGAATGTGTTAAGCAAGAATATTCAATTTCGTATAACGATAATCAATACAAGCGCTTATCACACTTTCGATTTATAACTGTATACAGATACAAACACCTAACTTTGACAAAAGCACTCCATTAACTTTTTCTAATTAAACCTTGCATTGGTGCAGCAATATCCATTAGAATTTTCTTATTGAAGTTTTTATGATGGATTGCACTCATGGCTCACTTAAGCAGATTTGCCCTATTTACACTTGTCTCACTCTCGGCATACTCCTCCCTCATCGCTTTCTCCGTCAGCGCAGAACAAATTAACACCTTAGTTGTTGAACCTAAGCAGATCCAAAACACCCTCACCTTAGATGGACAATTGGAAGCCGTTAAAGCCGCCACAGTGTCGGCGCAAACCAATGGCCGCGTGATGAAACTCTATTATGATGTTAACGACTATGTTGAAGCCGGCGCACCACTACTTGAGCTAACATCCGTTGAACAAGGAGCACAGTTAATGGCGGCGCGAGCCGAGCTCACCAGCGCCACCGCGATAAATCAAGAAGCTCAGTTGCAGTTAAAGCGCTTTAATGCCCTCTTTCCAAAAGGCGCTATCTCCCAAGGACAGATGGATGAAGTCACAGCAAAAGCCAAATCCAGCAAGCAAGCTGTTAGTGCAGCCAAAGCTCGAGTCACTCAGGCAGAGCAATCGGTAAAATATACCCAAATTAACGCCCCTTTTTCAGGCATAGTCACCAAACGCCATGTTCAGATTGGTGAAACCGTCAATACTGGCCAACCTCTGTATTCTGGTTATGCTCAAAAGCAGATCCGTGCGATTACCCAAGTTCCACAGCGCTTCATCAAAGCACTACGCCAGTATCCTCATATGACAGTTCAACTGGCTAATGGCCATCAATACCATAGTGACTCACTGACCATCTTTAACTTTGCCGATCCTGCGAGTCACAGCTACCAAGTGCGAATTAACCTTCCCAGCTTTGCCGCAGAGCTGACCCCAGGTGATTGGGTCAAAGTGCAGTTTGTTACCGGAGAGCGTGATGCGATCACCATTCCAGCTCAAGCCCTGATTACCATGAATGAGCTAAGCGGCGTCTATATCAAACTTGGCGACAGCTTTGTGCTCAGTCAAGTGCGCCTAGGCAAAAGCAACAAGCAGGAGGTAGAGATCCTCTCAGGCTTAAGCCAAGGCGATGTTATCGCCTTAGATGCCTACCAAGTGCTAATGCAGCAAAACCAGTCTCATTGATTGTGCGGCTTATCTACTTACGAGGTTAAATCATGGGACAGAATACTCCATCTAAAATCCAGCTAGGCTTATCCGGTAGACTTGCTAGCGCATTTCAAAATAATGCCATCACCCCACTTCTGGCCTTGCTCGGTCTACTACTGGGAATTTTCGCTATCACCATCACCCCAAAAGAGGAAGAGCCACAAATCGATGTCACCTTTGCCGACGTCTATATCCCCTTTCCTGGTGCAAGCCCTAGTGAAGTAGAAACCTTAGTGACTCTGCCCGCTGAGCAAGTCATTTCCGAAATTAAGGGCATAGATACCCTTTACTCTTTCTCCCAACCCAATGGCGCTCTGATTATTGCTATCTTTGAAGTCGGCGTGCCGAGAAATGAAGCCATAGTTAAAATTTATAATCAGCTCTACGCCAATATGGACAGGCTTCCCAAAGGAGCGGGAGTGGGTGAACCGTTAATAAAACCTCGGGGAATCGACGATGTGCCCATTGTCAGTTTAACCCTGTGGTCAAAAGACCCACAGGTGTCTGCAGAGCAGTTAACTCAAGTTGCACACGGATTAGAAACTGAATTTAAGCGAATCGACGGCACTCGAGAAATTTACACCTTAGGTGAACATGAGTTGGTGCTCAATGTACGAATCGATCCCGCAAAGATGAACCACTTTGGCATCACCTATGAAGATCTCCAGTACAGTCTCAATGTCAACAATCAGATATCTATGCCCGACTCTCTTGTGCAGTTTAATCAGGAGATAAAGGTTCAAACGGGTCAGTTTTTGAAAACCATTGATGATGTCAAACAGCTGGTGATTGGGGTCAAACAGAACCAAGATAACCAGCCTTCTCCCATCTATTTAGCCGACATTGCCGAAATCAGCTTAAAGGCCGATATACCCAAAAGCGGCGCTTGGCATAGTGATAAACAGCACATCTATCCCGCTGTCACCATAGCCATAGGGAAAAAGGCAG
Source organism: uncultured Shewanella sp. (assembly GCA_947503555.1). Taxonomy (GTDB): domain Bacteria; phylum Pseudomonadota; class Gammaproteobacteria; order Enterobacterales; family Shewanellaceae; genus Shewanella. The sequence goes on along the minus strand of CANNEE010000014.1, from coordinate 118,257 downwards.
GTGAAAACGCCGTGAATGTGGCTAACAAGGTGACAGCACGCCTTAAGCAGGTCAGTAATATTCTGATCCCGAATAATGTCGAGGCGACAATATCAAGAAACTATGGTGATACAGCCGCAGATAAGTCCAACACCCTAATGCTAAAGCTTATCTTCGCGACCACAGCGGTAGTGGTTCTGGTGCTCATCACCATGGGCGCAAGAGAGGCGCTTGTGGTGGGTATCGCCATTATTATTACGCTGGCTATTACCCTATTTGCTTCATGGGCTTGGGGATTCACCCTTAATCGCGTATCACTGTTTGCCTTAATCTTCTCCATCGGCATTCTGGTAGACGATGCCATAGTGGTAGTAGAAAATATTCACAGGCATATGGCCCTTGGCCAGCAAAAGCTATTACAGCTTATTCCCCATGCGGTAGATGAAGTTGGTGGCCCAACCATACTCGCTACCTTCACAGTTATCGCAGCGCTACTGCCTATGGCCTTTGTCTCTGGCTTAATGGGCCCTTATATGAGCCCAATTCCAATCAATGCCAGTATGGGCATGTTAATTTCATTGATTATCGCCTTTGTGGTCACGCCTTGGTTAAGTCAAAAGTTGTTGTCAAAAGATCATCACAGTGAGCACAAGCCCCAGGATACGCAACACAGAGCTTCTAAGCTATTTACTACCCTTATTGGACCTTTCCTTCACCAGAAACAGGGCCGCAAAGCCAGACTTGGCCTAACTGCCGCCGTATTAGGTCTTATCGCCATCTCAGTTGCCCTGCCTGCGGCAAAGCTTGTGGTACTTAAGATGTTGCCCTTTGATAACAAGTCAGAGTTTCAGGTGATTATCGATATGCCTGAGGGCACCACAGTTGAGCAAACACAAAAAGTGCTTAAGGCGCTTGCCACTGAGCTCAATAAGGTTGAAGAAGTCAGCCACCTTCAGCTTTATGCAGGCACTCATTCACCCATCAACTTTAACGGTCTGGTACGCCACTACTTTATTCGAAATAGCCAAGAGCTGGGTGATATTCAGGTGAACCTAGTCGATAAGAGTCAAAGGGATAGAGACAGCCATAGTATCGCCTTAGCTGTCAGAACAGAGCTTCAAGAGATCGGCAAGCGTTATAACGCCAATGTCAAAATCGTAGAAGTGCCACCCGGGCCGCCGGTTTGGTCACCCATAGTCGCCGAGGTGTATGGCCCCAGCGAAGCGATTCGTGAGCAAGCCGCCGCTAAAGTGCTTTCTACCTTTAAACAAACCCAAGATGTGGTGGATATCGACATCTACCTGCCCGCTATGCAGCAGAAATGGCAGGTGATAATCGACAGAAGTAAGGCCAGCTTAATGGGCGTGCCCTATAACAATATCGTCAGCCTTATCAGCACATCCATTGGTGGTAAAGATATCAGCTACCTGCATAAGGCTCGTCAAAAACGAGCGATACCTATTCGTTTAAGCCTTGAAGAAACTGCTAAGCAAGATCTTTCTGCCGTGCTGAACCTCAAGCTCAAGAGTCAAACAGGTGCTGCAGTGCCAGTCTCTGAGCTAGTCCGAATCAATAAGACTCATATCGATACGCCAATAGTCCATAAAAATATGCACCCTATGATTATGGTGGTGGCCGATATGGCAGGCGAGCTAGATAGTCCTCTCTATGGCATGTTCGATATGGTAGGCCAGTTTAGCCAAGACAAGGAGACTCGCTTTAATCAGTACTATGTTGAGCAACCATCGGGCCTTGATGAAGTTGCGATTAAGTGGGATGGCGAGTGGAAAATCACCTATGAGACCTTCAGAGATATGGGGATCGCCTATGGTGTGGGCATGATAGCCATCTATCTATTGGTGGTGGCGCAATTTCGCTCCTATTCAGTTCCACTCATCATTATGGCGCCAATCCCCTTAACCGTTATCGGTGTCATGCCAGGTCACGCCTTACTCGGCGCACAATTCACCGCCACTTCCATGATAGGCATGATAGCGCTGGCGGGGATCATAGTACGAAACTCAATACTGCTAGTGGATTTCATCAATCAGCAGACTCAAAAGGGAATGGCCTTTGATAAAGCCGTGATCCTCTCAAGCAGTGTGCGGGCTAAACCCATCTTGTTAACAGCACTGGCCGCCATGATAGGTGCAATGTTTATTCTGGACGACCCAATATTCAATGGCTTAGCCATTAGTCTTATCTTCGGCATTTTCATCTCGACGATTTTGACACTCATCGTCATCCCAGTGCTTTACTACGCCTTTATGTACAAAAAATTCGACCAATAACCCTATAAGGAGATAAACCATGTCCACAGAAAGAGCAATAATGGCCTTCGCAGGTTTGATGGTTTTACTATCATTAGTATTAACCGTCTATGTACATGCAAACTTTATTTACTTTACCGCATTCGTTGGCGCTAACCTGTTTCAAAGTGCGTTTACCGGATTTTGCCCAGTGGCCATACTTATGCGAAAATTAGGCATGAAGTCGGAAGCGCAACTCGCTACCAGTAAAATGCCATAAGGAACAACCGTGTTAACACTAAATCGCCCGCTATTATCATCAATGCTTTTAGCCCTTGCCTGTACCTTAGCAACCGCTTTCAGCCTGACAGCCAAAGCCCAAGACACTCCTCAAAAGCAACCGCAAATTGCTTGGGAGATGATAGATAAAGGGGCGATAGTGATAGATGTGAGAACTGCTGAAGAATTTGCCTATAGCCACTTAGATAATGCGATTAACATTCCATTTGAGTTAATCGTGAAAGGGGTTAATCACTATCAAATCGATAAATCTCGACCTATCGTTGTTTACTGTCGAAGTGGACGCCGCAGTGGTATCGCCCTTCAAGAGTTACTTAAAGCAGGCTACAGCCACACCTATAATGGCGGCGGTTTAATGGATTTACTGCAATATAGGAAAACTCACCCAAACACAGCAAAGTAAATGTGTTTCGCATTACAGATAAAATAAAAGCGCCTTTCGGCGCTTTTATTATTTATATCATCTAAGCTTTAGGCTTACGCTTTTTAGTCCACTCGGCAACCCACTTGCCATCGACATATTTAGCTATCCAACCCGTTGCCTTGCCATCGATATCACTGGCGACATACTGCTCTTTGGTCTTACGACTAAACTTAACCGAAGCCTTGTTCCCATCATCATCCGCAACAGGTGCATCGGCTAGATACTGATACTTAGGCCATAGCAAGTCACGATACTTCACTAACTCTTCAACTAGTGGCGCCCGTGTTTCCCTAGATTTAGGGAAGGTACTTGCCGCAAGGAAGATACCCGCAGCGCCATCTCTAAGTACAAAGTGAGCATCTGACTTAGTACATTTAAGCTCAGGTAAGAAAATTGGATCTTCTTTTGGTGGCGCAGCTTCACCATTTTTCAGCAGCTTACGCGTATTCTTACACTCTTCATTGGTACAGCCAAAGTACTTACCAAAGCGACCGTTTTTCAGCTCCATATCATGACCGCAGCGGTCACACTCTAGCACAGGGCCTTCGTAGCCTTTGATAACAAACTTACCCGCTTCGACTTCATAGCCTTCACAGATAGGATTGTTACCACAGACATGCAGCTTACGGCCTTCATCGATAAGGTAGCTATCCATAGCAGTGCCACACTTACCACATCTGTGCTTAGCTCTTAGGGCTTCAGTCTCTGCATCTTCATTGCCTTCGGCAATCGCTTCTTCACCAGGCGTTAGATTAAGCGTGGTTTTACAACGCTCTTTCGGCGGCAATGCATAACCAGAGCAGCCTAAGAATACCCCTGTGGTACCCGTGCGGATCCCCATAGGACGGCCACAGGTAGGACACTTGATGCTATCGGTAATCACCATCTGATTCGGTTTCATACCACCTTCTTCTGGTGGTAAGTCGGCTTTCGCTAACTGCTTGGTAAAACCTTTGTAGAAGCCATTAAGGACCTCTTTCCACTCTAACTCACCATGGGCAACGTCATCTAAGGTTTGCTCCATGCTGGCGGTAAAGTCATAGCTCATCAGATCTTCAAAGCTATGGATCATACGGTCGCTCACTATCTCGCCCATCTTCTCGGCAAAGAAGCGGCGATTATCCACCTTCACATACCCTCTATCTTGAATGGTAGAGATAATAGTTGCATAGGTTGATGGTCGACCAATACCACGCTTTTCTAGCTCTTTTACTAATGATGCTTCACTAAAGCGCGCAGGCGGCTTAGTGAAGTGTTGCTTAGGCATGAGCTCTTGAAGATCTAACACGTCACCCTGCTCTACTGGCGGCAGGGTATTGTCTTCACCTTTCTTCTTCACCGCGGTCTGCACTCGGGTCCAACCATCAAAACGCAGTGTACGGCCGCTAGCCTTAAGCTCATAATCTCCCGCTTTTACCGTTAGGCGAGTGGCATCATATTGCGCTGGCGTCATCTGACAGGCGACAAACTGACGCCAAATCAACTCATATAGGCGCTGAGCATCACGCTCCATCGCAGTGAGCGAGCTTGCACTAACAGTTACATCCGATGGTCTGATCGCTTCGTGAGCCTCTTGTGCGCCCTCTTTGCTGCCATAACGAATCGGCGCATCGGGTAGATACTTATCACCATATTCACTACCAATTAGCTCTCGAACATTATCTAGCGCTTCTTGGCTCAAGTTGGTAGAGTCGGTACGCATATAGGTAATATGACCCGCTTCATAGAGACGCTGAGCCATCATCATGGTCTTCTTGACCCCGAAACCTAAACGGGTACTCGCCGCTTGCTGAAGCGTGGAAGTAATATAAGGCGCCGAAGGCTTACTCTTAGTCGCTTTATCTTCACGGCTAATCACATTGAAGCTGGCACTCGACAATGCAGTAACAGCAGCCTGTGCTTCACTCTCATTAGTCGGTTTAAATGCTTGCCCCTGAAAGCGGCTAACTTCCATGGTTAAAGCTTCTTTAGTCGCAGTGGTTAGCGCCGCATTGACGTCCCAGAACTCTTCTGGAACAAAGGCTTTAATCTCAGCTTCTCGCTCTACCACTAAGCGCAGTGCAACCGATTGAACACGCCCTGCTGAGAGACCTCTGGCCACTTTTTTCCATAGCAGTGGCGATGCCATAAAGCCCACCACACGGTCTAAAAAGCGTCTTGCCTGTTGCGCGTTCACCATATTGGTGTTGAGCTCTGAAGGCTGACTAAAGGCTTCTTGAATGGCAGACTTAGTAATTTCGTTAAAGACTACTCGCTGATAGCGAGACTCATCACCGCCGATGACCTGTTGTAGGTGCCAAGCGATCGCTTCTCCCTCTCTATCCAAATCGGTTGCGAGATAAATCTGGTCAGCAGACTCGGCTAAGGCTTGTAATTCATTGACCACTTTCTCTTTACCAGGTAACACCTGATAGTTGGCAGCCCAACCCTTATCTGGGTTGATACCCATACGCGCAATCAGCGCCTTTTTGTCTTTAGCCGCTTTATACTTGGCCTTTTCTTCTGGCGACATTTTTCTAACTTCAGCTGCGGTTTTAGCTTTTGCGCCACCCGTTGCAGAGGCTGAAGACGAGGTTGGTAGGTCTCTGATGTGACCAACACTCGATTTAACGATATATTCTTTGCCAAGATATTTATTAATAGTCTTAGCCTTGGCCGGTGATTCGACAATAACTAGCGATTTACCCATATTATGATTTGCGCCAAAAAATCTGAGAGAGGTGGAAATTGGCTCCATATATAGAGGGTTGTTGCGATAGTTTCAAGTTAATCCCTCCTTTATGTGTGCCAGCGAGTCACTTTTTAATCAAAAGTTGAAAAAATGAAAAAAATATTATTGCGTTATTAAAAACTAATATTTCATTATTTGCCATGGTGCAAGTAATACTTATGCAGAAAATGCAAAAAAGCCCTATTAAACGCCAATATCACCGCTTGTTAAGTGACTTTGCTCACGTATACTTGAACGATTCAGGGTCAGGTTAAGACAAAAATAAGAGCCCTATCACCTTTTTAAGGATAAGAAATGAAGCATTTTGAAGCGAACTTCGATGGCCTAGTCGGCCCAACCCATAATTATGCAGGACTATCTTTCGGCAATGTGGCCTCATTTAGCAATGCGGCTTTAGTCTCAAATCCTAAAGATGCTGCCAAGCAAGGATTGAAAAAAGCCAAAGCATTAGCAGACTTAGGTATGGTACAGGGCATGCTTGCACCTCAAGAGCGTCCAGATGTACACACACTGCGTCGAATGGGTTTTTCTGGTACAGATAGCGAAGTTCTTTCAAAAGCCGCTAAAAACGCGCCTGCGTTGCTTCAAGCCTGTTGCAGTGCATCGAGTATGTGGACAGCCAATGCCGCAACCGTATCACCTAGTGCCGATACTCGGGATGGCAAGGTCCACTTTACCCCTGCCAACCTTGTCGACAAACTACATAGAAGCATAGAGCCGACCACTACGGGCAACATTCTTAAGGCCACCTTTAGTGACCCTAACCATTTTCGCCACCACCTACATCTACCAGAGCATACCAGCATGGGCGATGAAGGTGCGGCCAACCACACCCGTCTTTGCCAAGAGTATGGTCATGCCGGTCTTGAGCTCTTTGTCTATGGCCAAGAAGCGACTAACCCAAATGCGCCTAAGCCTCAGAAGTATCCTGCAAGGCAGACGTTAGAAGCATCCCAAGCGGTGGCTCGCCTGCATCAGCTAGAAGATGAAAGCTGTGTGTTTATGCAACAAAACCCTGATGTTATCGACCAAGGGGTATTTCATAACGACGTGATAGCTGTGGGTAACCAAAATGTGCTCTTCTACCATGAGCAAGCTTTTCTTAACACAGAGCAGAAGTTTGATGAGATCCGCGCTAAGCTCAGTGGCGAGCTTCACTTTATCAAGGTGCCAACCAACAAAGTGAGCATTCAAGATGCGGTGGCCAGTTACCTATTCAACACTCAAATTATTACCCTACCAAACGGTGAAATGGCCATCATTGCGCCAACAAACTGTCAGGAAAACCCAAATGTTGCCCGCTACCTCGATGAGCTAGTCACTCTAGGTACACCAATCAAGCAAGTGAAGTTTTTCGATGTTAAACAGAGCATGCAAAATGGTGGTGGCCCTGCCTGTCTGCGTCTACGTGTTGCCATGAATGAAGCTGAAGTTGCTGCGGTCAATCAACACACGATCATGAATGACAAACTATTTGAGCGGTTAAATACTTGGGTTGATAAACACTACAGAGACAACTTATCAACCGCCGACTTAGCCGACCCTCAACTATTAATAGAGTCTCGCACCGCACTGGATGAACTGACTCAAATCATGCAACTCGGTAGCGTTTATCAGTTCCAAAAGTAATTCCTTTGAGTTTATTGTCGTCATTAAAAGCCCGCTACTGCGGGCTTTGTTATGGCTTCAATCTAGAACATATTAATATCATATTGACCATTTTATTTTTCTTCTAAATAGCCACGGGTTACTCAATTCTTGATTGTGTCTCCCACCTTGAGAAAGGCTGTTATTGGTCGTGTGACTAGATGGTGCTTATCTCATTCTCCAAAAACGCTTTAAATTGATTGCAGTAACAAAAAGCCCGCAAATGCGGGCTTTTTTATCTTTGAGTGAGAATTAAAGGATACGAATCCCCACATTAACAACTTCGGTTTCCAGTCCTAGTGGCGTGGTTACCTTACAAGATAATATGCCAGAGTTAGGTTGGTCTTCACCTTTAACACTCACGGTAAATGCAGTGCCACCGTTATAGTTAGTACTTGGCCACGTATAAGGTGCACCACCAGCAATCGAACCAGCGCTAGCTGTGCAAGACAGTATAGAGCCTGCTGGCATTTGTTGGTTGTGTAAATCAGATACAACAAAACTGACAGAACCTAAGCCTTTACCATTGATATCAATAGCGCCTGCTTGACGATTAGCTTCAGCAACACTCGCATCATCGGTAATCACAGCAGGAGATGAATAAGCCGTGCTGCCAGACATTACAATCACTAGGCTTTGCCTAACGTTGATCGACTTACTGGTGTTAGTACCGTCCGCACATGCTGCATGGGCAGGCTCTGAACAAAGCACACCGTTATAAACACCATCTTTAAGGTCAAATACGCCATCAGTATCAAAGTCGATTAGCTCTTCATTATCACCACCGGCCTGCTCTCCTGCCTCATTTTGCTGAGGATTGAAATAGCCGTCTTCATTGTAATCGACAAAGGCTTCATTCAAGTCGTAAGGATTACCACTGTTATCCCTACCATTTAGGAAGGTGTTAACCTCGGCAGCATCAAAGCGACCATTACCATTGGTATCAGGGAATGACTCCTCACCAATAGCAGTAGCAGTAATTGTTGCACGGCCACCATAACTTTGCCCGTATGCAGCAAAAGTTGTACTAGGTGGACGTCCTGCTAACACTTGACCATCTGGACGAGGATTTTGGCTAGTCCAAGTCACAGTACAAGCACCGCCCGTTGTGTTACATGAATCTTGGATTACACCGCCCTCAGTGGTAAAGATCACTGATGTGCCATCGGGTACCGGGTTGTTAAATGCATCTGCAAGGCGTGCAGTAACCTTGACTTCAGTACCATCAACATCCCAGCCCTCAGCATTTAATATCTCAGCCGATAGTGAGAAACTGTCTTGGTCAGGCAGGCCTGTCGAAATCACCAGCTTACTAGACTGACTCGAAATCACAGGGTTTGAACCATCAATAGTACCAGTAACACGTACTGTGGTAGCAACAGTACCCGTGCGCACAACTGTCTGCACAATACCTTCATTGTTAGTGGTAGCCCAAAGCGGGTCTAAGCTTACACCACCTACATCAGTATTAAGGGAAAAGTTCACTCTCTGGTTAGTCACAGGGTTACTGTTAGTATCTAATACCTTAAACTTAACGACCGATGACTCATCACCACCAGTACCTAACAAGCTAATATTTTCAGGAGCTGCTGATTCAAACACGATACTACCAACATCTGCAGGTAGCACATTAATAGAACCCGTTGCAGACAGGTTCAAACCGCCTGCATTAGCCGTCACATTGATAGGGTCGTCTCCAACACAGCCTTGAGCTAAATAAGTACTGGTCGCAACACCATTAACAGCAGTAACAGGTGTACTTAATACCGCTTGTTGAGGATTTTTCGATGCACAGGTCGATGAGAAATTAACAGTAACAGGTTGAGTAAAGGCATTACCTTGATCATCTTGAATAGTGACTGACACAGTGGCAGTACCGCCAGCCGAGAGATTTGCAATACTGACTTCAGCGACATTAGCAACAAAAGGATCACCACTTCCCATCACCACATTGGTTGCCCCTATGGTAATTGGTAGCTCACCTGTCTCACCTGAATCGAGTGTTGCCACCACTTTAGTGGCGCCTAATTGACTACCAGCATAGATATCGACACTGGCAATACCGTTATTGGTAATCGCAGAAGCAACAGGTATTTCACCTAAGGTACTAGTAAAGGTCACAATCTTTGGTTTAGTAATGCCTGTGACCGTAGCGACTAATTTACCAGGCTTAACAGAACTAATCACAGAGATCGGATTTCCATCCACATCTGTCAGCGCTAGCGATACCTGAGCGCCACCACCGGTTTGGCCGCCATCACCTCTCATTGATATCCCAACTGTCGCGCTTTCGCCGCTTGCTATTGAAGCTGTGACAGTACCGGCACCTTCAACATCCCCAGTAGCAAGGGTTACTGTCGCAACACCATTACTATTAGTTAATGCCGTACCGATTTGCGGTGTGAATGTTCCCAAACTGGCATTATCTAGAGCAAAAGTCACTAACTCTCCTACTCTTGCGCCATTTGAGTCGGTAACTGTAGCTGTCAGCGTAGCAGGAGTGGCTGCTGTGATGACTTCTCCGGCTGGAACAGAACTTGTGAGACTAACATTAATCACATTGGCTGGTGGCGTAGTTCCTCCGCCACCTCCACTTGTGTCAGAGATATCTCCTCCCCCTCCACATGCAATTAAAATAAACGAACAAAAAATAGCACTTAAAAATCTGTAGGCTGACTTCATGTCAGGCTCCCTGTTGTTCTAATAAAAATTCAAAAGCTTTCTGCTTATTACTTATAGATTATCATTACTTAATTTTCATGCAAGAAATCAATTTCTTTACATTTTATTATCATGTGTTTAAACACAAGATAATTCATCTACTCTTCCCATTTTGGTCGGTTTCTTGCTAGGCTCTGTGCTGCAAATAATAAAATTAGATTAAAAATTATACGGAAGGGTTTTAGCATTGACTCAAAATAACAAACTCGGTCTTACCAGTAAGATCTTAATTGGTATGGCAGCCGGAATAATTCTTGGCTTGTTTTTACGAAACACATTTCCAGATAGTGAAATTGTTCAAGATTACATCACCAACGGGCTATTACACGTCATTGGTACCATATTTATTTCAAGCTTAAAGATGCTTGTTGTGCCTTTGGTTTTCGTCTCCCTCGTTTGTGGAACTTGCTCCTTGAGTGAGCCATCAAAGTTGGGCCGCCTTGGTGGGAAAACCATTAGCTTTTATCTATTTACAACTGCTATTGCACTTTCTTTGGCAATATTGGCCGCGATTATCGTCCATCCGGGCAGCGCCTCATTAGTCACAGAGAATATGCATTATGCAGCAAAAGAAGCACCAAGCTTAGCCGATGTATTAATAGGGATAGTACCAACTAACCCTATGCATGCAATGAGCGAAGGTAATATGCTACAAATTATTATATTCGCGGTTATATTTGGCTTTGCAATCTCTCACATTGGAGAGAGAGGCAAGCGTGTTGCTCGCCTATTTGATGACCTAAACGAAGTCATCATGCGCGTGGTAACCTTGGTCATGCAATTAGCGCCATATGGTGTATTTGCGCTTATGGGTAAGCTTGCATTAACCTTGGGCTTAGAAACTTTCAGCAGCGTAGTTAAATACTTTTTCGTCGTTTTAACTGTTCTCATCATTCATGCTTTTGTGGTTTATCCCACACTTTTAAAAATATTATCAGGCCTCAATCCATTAACATTTATGCGTAAAATGCGTGATGTTCAACTGTTCGCTTTTAGCACGGCAAGCTCCAATGCCACCTTACCTGTGACTATTGAAACCGCTGAACACAGACTGGGTGCTGATAACCAAATTGCCTCATTCACGCTACCGCTAGGTGCCACTATTAATATGGATGGCACGGCAATTATGCAGGGCGTGGCAACGGTATTTATCGCTCAAGTATTTGGTATTGACCTAACCATTACCGATTATGTCACCGTCGTTGTCACAGCAACATTAGCATCAATTGGTACAGCAGGTGTTCCAGGTGTTGGTCTTGTGATGCTGGCTATGGTACTTAATCAAGTTGGTCTGCCGGTTGAAGGCATTGCACTGATTATCGGTGTCGATAGATTGCTTGATATGGTCAGAACTGCAGTAAACGTCACAGGTGATACGGTAGCGACCTTAGTGATTGCAAAATCAGAAGGTAGCCTTAATCAAGAGACTTTCTACGACCCAAGCGCAGGTAAAGCGGCACCGAGTTTTGATGAGCAAGTTCATATTGATGAGCTTAATCCTAATCAAGAAACATAAAGTTTGGAAATGTAAAAAAGGCGCCGATTGGCGCCTTTTTCATTAAGTCGAATTATCTTTCCCAATAAGATTCTTCTAAGCTATCTTCACGCTCTGGAAGCCCGCGAGATAATCTAGGGCTATGTTGTGCCAGCACCTCGTAAGCTACGCGATTCGCGTATTTACAAAGCTGAGAAAAAGAGGAGTAACATAAACCATCACGCTTATGCTTGCTTGAACCAGGAACATTCACCTTGTGATAGCGATTAGCAGCTAAGTCATGTAACAAGGCTGAAAGCGCACCATCACCTGCACCATTGGTATTACGAATCTTTTCAGGTCCGCCCATATAAGGCGAGATATGAGCATAGACTTTAATCGGTGTTGCACAGTCGCGCTTAAGCTTTGGACGTGAGAACTCGTACAAGTTGAACTCAGGAATTGCACCTGGCAACAAGGTATGGCTAGTTTCACGCTTTTCACTATCTTCAGTATAACCTGCTGTATACAGCCCTAATGGGCCAGCAGTGGTTAATACCATATCACACCATTCAAGAGCCGCTTCACTGGCCAGTAGCGGGTCAGTATGGCCTGTCAATGCTTCACCTTCATCTTCGTTCATCGCCAAGATAGTCACATGCTCGCTGATAAAGTTTTGCCACCACTCAGGGTTTTCTTCAATAAGAAAGCGTGTTCCTAGAGTCAATACAACAGGCACGTCGGCGGCCTTTGCCACTTCAATCGCTTTCATCGCTGCATCTGTGATGCCATCACCATCGCTAGCGCGCATCAAATAAGCGGTTAATACCAATGCAGAGCTAGATTGAATGACCTGCTCGTTAATAAAGCTTGGCTCAAGCTTATCCATAGCACCTTTACTGATAGCAAAAGTGCGCTCGCCACACTCAGAGATCAGGGTAAAGCAACGCCCAATAGGCCCATCAACAGGTTGCAGATAGTTCAAATCTACTTTAGATGAGGTATGGCACAGATAACGGTAAGCGTAACTTCCCACCTCAATATGTTTGCTCATTACCCCAAACAGTACTGATTTATCATCAGCTAAAATCGAGTAATTGTGAACCGTGTTACCTATGGTGCCACCAGCAAACTCATCACTGATTAGCGCTTCGCGCTTTAGCTCGGTATAAAGCTGGTGAGCCTTATCATCATCAATTAAAGTTGAATTTCCTTTAGGAAGCTCATAACGAGATAATAAATCATCTTCTACTTTGGCTTCGATATCCACCAAGGTTTGGTCAATACCGCAGATATAGGTAGATTGCGCTTTGGGATTATGTGTCAACTGCTCTAATAATGGATCACGCGCACTGACGGGAAAATAGTGTTTAGATTTACGCTGACCAGGAAACTTCATACTTAAACTCTCTTCGCTTAGCATCCATGCAATATCGATAAAAATTGATGAAAAATCATCGAATTTAGATTCAATGTTAGATAATACTTGGAATAGTTGAGCAGGAAATCACAACCATCACTGAATGGCCGCAGATTCTACCACAATTATAGTGCTATACCAGAGATTAACCTTGCACAACTACCGATTTAACCAAGTCAGAAACCAAAAGCCTAACCACGACGATGACAATATAGCGAACTCAATGAAGCTTGGGCGCCAGAAAACAAAAAGCCTGCTAGTTAAGCAGGCTTCTTAATGACGTTTTGCACGTTAGGCTTAGAAATTAGCTTAATGCTTTAACTATCTCTTCACTTACGCTAGCAACAGCTTGAGTACCGTCAAACTTACTGTACTTAGTGTCACCTTTAGCAGCTACTTCACCATAGTAGTTGACTAGTGGCTCAGTTTGCTCGTGATAAATAGCAAGACGCTTACGTACAGTCGCTTCCTCATCATCTGGACGAATTGATAGCTCTTCGCCAGTAACGTCATCTTTACCTTCCACTTTAGGTGGATTAAATACAACATGGTAAACACGGCCAGAACCAGAGTGAACACGACGTCCGCTCATACGTTTAACAATCTCTTCATCCGGCACGTCAATTTCAATCACGTGATCAATAGCAATACCATTGGCAGCCATAGCATCCGCTTGAGGAATCGTACGTGGGAAGCCGTCAAGCAAGAAACCTTTAGCGCAATCATCTTGGGCGATACGCTCTTTCACTAGACCAATAATAAGCTCGTCAGAAACAAGTTGCCCTGCATCCATCACTTTCTTTGCTTCGAGGCCGAGTGCTGTTCCCGCTTTCACAGCTGCGCGTAACATATCACCTGTAGAGATTTGAGGGATACCGTACTTTTCCATAATGAATTGTGCCTGGGTACCTTTACCGGCACCTGGGGCACCCAATAGGATTATGCGCATTTAAAGTGTCCTCTGTTCGCATTGATATTATTTTTAGGGGCGCGATTCTCGCACATTTAGCCCCTATTTTGAAGAGCTAACCATTTCGACTTTAGCCTGATAGACCTTAGAAGCCTTGATTAGCCTTAGTTTAATAGAGCAGACTGTAGAGTTTACGTCGGTATTGAGAAGCTAAGCTATTGCCTTGTCCAAGAGCAGTGAGCATCTCCATAAAAGCCTGTTTTACCGCGCCATTGTCCGCCGACAAATCTTTAGTCAGCACCTGATAAAGTGGAGCTAACGCTTCTTCTTCTCGTCCCGCCTGATGCAGTGCTTTTGCAAGGGAAACCAGTAAACTCAAATCATCGGGATTTTGCTCATACTTTTGCTGTAGATCACGAATTTCAGGAGTATCTGCCGCCTCTAACGCCAGCTCTAGCTTAGTTTTAAGGCTTTTGTAATAGCTATCCTGATCTTCAAGTTTGATTTGCTCTAACAGCGTAGCAGCACTTGAGTGCTCATTTTGCATCAAATAAGCATCGGCCAAGGCTAATGCCACCTGTGGATGGTTGGAGTCACTTAACGCTTCTTTTAATAAGCCAGCGGCTTGCTCTGCTTCGCCTTCAGATAACAGCACTTTCGCCTTAGCTAGATTCAGTTCCCACAAGGCAGGTGCATGTTTATCTAACATCTGCTGAATTTGCGCATCACTTTGCTGACCCACAAAGCCATCGACAGGCTGACCCTTTTGCATAATTAAGGTTGTCGGCACACTTTGAATACGAAAGTAGCTCGCAATCTCTTGCTCCACAGCACAATCGACTTTGGCAAGAATAAAGCGACCCGTCTGCTGATTCGACAAGGTCTCAAAGTAGTTGGTTAATTCGATACTTTCTGGGCTTTGCTCAGCCCAAAACACCATAACAAGGGTGTTGTCATTCGACATATCAACCACTTGTTGAATATTCTCTTTACTTAGGGTGATAACCTGCTGCATATTCGCCTCTGTCTCGGCTATTAGATTATACAAATAAGGCGGGACAGAGCCCGCCTTAATCACTATGAGTGAAACACTATTACTTTGTCATCAACATCTTATTCATAAGCTTAATAAAGCTTGATGGATCTGCAAGGCTACCCTTCTCAGAAAGTAACGCCTGTTGAAGCAGTAAATCAGACCAATCGGCAAATGCCTGCTCATCTTGCATATCATTCATGTGCTCAACGAGAGGATGACTTGGGTTTAGCTCAAAGGTTGGCTTAACCTCTGGTACGCTTTGACCAGCCGCTTCCATCAACTTGATCATCTGAGTCGACATTTCGCCTTCACCCGCGACCACACAGGCAGGAGTATCGGTTAGACGAGTTGTGACCTTAACCTCTTTAACCTTATCACCTAACGCTTCGCTAACACGCTTAACCAAGGCCTCTGAGTCAGCTGCAAGCTTTTCTTGCGCTTCTTTCTCTTCCTTATCTTCAAGATCGCCCAGCTCAAGTTCGCCACGCGTCACAGAGTGAAGCTTCTTGTCCTTATACTCAGTTAAGTGATTAATTAACCACTCATCGATACGCTCAGACATCAGAATGACTTCAATGCCCTTCTTGCGCAGTAGTTCAATATGAGGACTATTAGCAGCGGCTTCATGGCTATCGGCAACAATATAGTAGATCTTGTCTTGACCTTCCTGCATACGCTCGATGTAGTCATCAAGGGAAACCGTTGTCGCAGCACTGCTATCATTATGGGTCGATGCAAAACGCAATAGACCCGCGATACGCTCCTTGTTAGCCATATCTTCAGCAGGACCTTCTTTTAGCACCTGGCCAAACTCAGCCCAGAACTGCTGGTACTTCTCTGCATCATTTTTAGCTAACTTCTCTAGCATACCCAATACGCGCTTGGTGATGCCGGTGCGCATTGCCGCCGTCACTTTATTATCCTGCAGGATTTCACGCGACACGTTCAGTGGCAGATCGCTTGAATCTACCAGACCGCGAACAAAACGCAGATAAGTCGGCATAAACTGCTCAGCATCGTCCATCACAAATACACGCTGAATAAACAGTTTTAAACCATGCTTGTTATCACGGTTCCACATGTCCCAAGGCGCTTTTGATGGAATATAGAGTAAGCTAGTGTATTCCTGCTTACCTTCAACTCGGTTGTGGCTCCACAATAGTGGATCTGTGTAATCGTGGGACACATGCTTGTAGAACTCTTGATACTCTTCATCTGATATTTCAGACTTGTTACGAGTCCAAAGCGCAGTGGCCTTGTTCATGCCCTGCCAAGCACCTTCGGTGGCTGGAATTTTTTCACCCTCTGGGCCATCTTGCTCTGGCGTACCTTCCTGCCACATTTCAACCGGAATAGAGATATGATCTGAGTATTTAGTAATGATAGAGCGTAGGCGCCAATCATCGGCAAACTCTTTCTCGTCATCACGTAAATAAAGAGTAATTTCAGTACCACGGCTGGCTTTTTCAATCGTCTCGACAGTGAAGTCACCTTCACCTTCTGAGGTCCAAAGTACCCCTTCATCGCTGCCATGACCCGCTGCACGAGTACGCACCTCAACTTTACTGGCAACAATGAACGCAGAATAGAAACCTACACCAAACTGACCAATTAACTGAGAGTCCTTAGACTCATCGCCAGATAGGTTTTTAAAGAACTCAGCTGTACCCGATTTTGCAATGGTACCTAAGTGTTCAATCACGCCATCGCGAGTCATACCAATACCATTGTCATCAATGGTTACTGTACCTTTCTCTTTGTCAGCACTGACACGTACTCTAAGCTCGCCATCACCTTCGTATAAGGCATCTTCGGTCAGCGCTTGATAACGCAGTTTATCTGCCGCATCCGCCGCGTTAGATACCAATTCACGTAAGAAAATCTCTTTGTTGGAGTACAAAGAGTGGATCATTAGTTGTAAAAGCTGTTTGACTTCAGTTTGAAAACCATGAGTTTCTTGATGTGACATGAAATTTCCCTTGTTGTACTAAGTGCAATTAACTGCAATGACGCTGGAGCCCAGTAAACGTATGTTCTTCACTAGACTCTAAAATTATCTATCAAACTTAATGGGGGTATTATTTTTGAATTCAAGGCTAAGCCAAGGACAAAATTCTATTTGACCACTTTATCATCAACTTGTACTCAGGCATTTCACTTCTGTGTTGCTCTGACTTAAAAGGGAATAACCATTCCTGCGTCAATGCGCCTTAAATTGAAAAGCCTGAGTGGCTCTGAATTGAACAGATATTTAGTTAGATTGGTATAACATGTCAGATACAAAAAAAGGCCCTAAGGCCTTTTTATTCGATAAGATTGTCACCTTACTTACAGGGAGACTCTACCATTAAATGATAGCGCTAAAGTGGTGCTATCGACATATTCAAGCTCACCACCAACGGGAACTCCGTGAGCAATACGGCTAACAGTGACATCATGACGTTTTGCCATATCGGCAATAAAATGCGCCGTTGCGTCCCCTTCTACCGTCGGATTGGTGGCCAAAATTAATTCGCTCACATCACCCGTAGCGAGTTGCTGCTCGAGCAGTGCTAGGCCTAACTCATCAGGCCCGACACCATCAAGGGGAGACAAGTGGCCAAGTAACACGAAATAGCGCCCAGTAAAATGACCACCAGCTTCAATAGCTAATACATCGGCTGGAGTTTCCACCACACAGATAACCTCGGCTTGGCCCCTTTTACTACTTTGACAGATAGGACAAAGCGGCTGCTCGGTAAAAGTTCGACAAGAGCGACAGTGACCGACATCAGACATGGCACTAGCAAGGGATTGCGCGAGCTTTTGCCCACCTTGACGATCCCGCTCCAACAACTGAAATGCCATACGCTGAGCCGATTTAGGGCCTACGCCAGGTAAACATTTCAGAGACTGAATCAGCTCATCAACCAAAGGACTAAATTTCATGACTTGACTCTAGTTAAATCACAATCAATTAAAATGGCATCTTCATGCCTGGCGGAAGCTGCATACCACCAGTCACTTCAGCCATCTTAGCTTTTTGGTTCTCTTCTAGACGACGAGCGGCATCGTTGCACGCAGCAGCGATCAAATCTTCTAACATCTCTTTATCGTCTTCCATCAAACTTGGGTCAATCTCTACCTTACGGACACTGTGTGCGCCTGTCATGGTGACTTTAACTAAGCCTGCACCTGCTTCGCCTGTCATTTCAGTACGCGCAATCTCTTCCTGCATCTTAGCCATCTTGTCTTGCATCATCTGGGCTTGCTTCATCAGATTGCCCATGCCACCTTTTCCAAACATATGCTTTTCTCTTTAATTTAGGTTTAGTGTTACTGCCAATTCGTACAAGGCAAAGTTGGCTCATCTTACTCAATTACGTTAGATAAGCAATCCTTGGAATACCTTGTGTGTAAACTTTGTCTAGCTGCTCTCGTAATAAAACCGCTATAAACTTATTTAAGCCCCTTCTTCCACTTGAGAAGCAGGGTTGAATGCTAAGGTCTTAATTTGACCACTGCGGCTAGCAAGAAGTTCTGGTGGATAGCTTAAACTATCGACATCTAACTCAGCCGCCATATTTTGCTGCAGCCACTGAATCGCTTCATCGGCTAATAATGACTCTTGGGTTTGGCCTAATAGCTCACGGTGAAAACGCTTACGAATTTCCAGCGGAGTTTCCCTTTGGGGATCGACACCTATCTGAATATCGATAGCACAATCTTGCTCCAAGGCATCTTTTAATGCGTTACATAGGGCATCTATCGCTCCCTGCGCCGCCAAGTGTTTCTGATCTGGCTTTAACAACAGAGATATCGGCATATCCAAGCTGACACAAACCGAATTAACCGCAAGCTGACGCACTCGCCCGCCAATCTCAAGTTTAGCCATTAACTTGTACCAGTGCAGGTCAACGTCATTCCCTTGCACCACATAGGTACTCAAAGTGGTCTTAGGCTCTTGGCTAGTGTTACTCCTTGTCTGCTCGGAGCTAGCTGAAACCCTGCTCTGCATAGCAGCTTGAGCCGAGTCGTGAGTAGCTGAAGCTGAACCATTGGAAGTTGCTGTGTTTAATTGCTTAGGCTGCTCACCGACACTCACATCGGCTTGCCCTTGCACCTCTTCACTTTCACTCGGTTTAGCCTCCCATGGCGGGCGCTCGCTATCGGACGCAGCGGCCGCTACGACTTGCTGCTCAGGCTCTGACACAGGTAATGGCGGATTGTAAGACTCTAGTTGTGCATTGGCCTGCGACTCTATGGCACCTTTCTCTGATACAGCTTGAAGTGAGTCTGGCTCCGCTGTTTTTTGAGAATCGGGCGCCTCATGGGGCAATGCACGCCGAACCGCGGTGCTACCAAGTTCAGACTTTTTTGACTGACCGTCCTTAGGCTCGGCCTGCTGAACATCATCTAACAATGACTCTCTAGCCGCTAATACCGCATCAAGCAAGTCATCACCTAACGCCAGCTGCGAATTATCCGCAGTCGTCGTATCCTTGATTCCCTGACTACTCGTCTCTGTTGATGTTACTCTTGTCTCCTGGGTCTCAGAAGCGGCTTGAGCCTGATTCGTCTCGTGACGGCTTTCTTCTGCAACATCCAATGAAGAGGAAATCTCATCATGCATGGGGCCTTCTTGATACAGAGACAAAGGCACATGCTCATCGAGAGCTGCCTTGCCAGAATCATCTATCGCCGCAGTTTTAACCTCTAACTCTTTATTCTCAAATCCTTTAGTCTCTATCTGAGCATTCTGAAGCTCACTATTGACTGAAGTCGTATTGGCGGCGCGGCTAATACTCTGTGTACCCAGAGATTCCTCTGAAACATTTTCTTGCTGAGCGGTTTGCTGCTGCGGCTGTTCTGTAAAGCCTTGGCTTTGGGCTTGAGATAAAATCAGTGCTTGTTCTGCCGCTAATTGCTTATCGGTTTCAGCTTCAAAGCTAGTATCATTCGAATCGGCTGGCTCAGATTTTATCTCTGGTTTTAGATCCGTTTTTGGGGCTTTGGCCTCTTGTCGACTCTCAGCCCTAGTATCAGGAGTTGAGTTTGTTTCGGTTAAGCTTGATGGCTTTTCAACAGCAGAATTGGTATCGGCTGCTGATTTAGCCTGAATAGGAGAGCGACTCTGAGGTGACTCTTCCTCAAACTGACTCACAATTGGCGCTGTGCTCCAATTGCGTTTACCCTCTATCGGCGCAAAGGCAATCGCCCGCATCAAAGCCATCTCTAGCCCTGATTTAGGATCTGGTGCATAACTTAATTCTTTACGACCACTGAGTAATATCTGGTAGTAAAGCTGTACCTGCTCAGGGTTAAGCTGACTCGCTAAGGCTTTTATTTGCGCTTCATGCATAGATAGCTGAGCCGCCGCAGGTGCAAATTGAGTTAAAGTAATTTGATGTAGAAGCTCAAGTAAACTGCGAAGCACTTCATTGGCATCGGCGCCAAAAGAGAGCACCTCTGCGACTTTAGCTAGAACCTGCTCAATATTCGTGGTAATTAAGGCTTCGAGCAAGCTTAATACATGACGCTCATCGATACTGCCAAGCATAGCTTGCACCTGCTCAAGAGAAATAGAACCGGCACCGAAAGCTATCGCCTGATCAGTAAGGCTTAATCCATCTCGCATGCTGCCATTAGCTGCTTTGGCCAACAGGCTAATTGCCTGAACATCCGCGCTAATGCCCTCTTGGGACAAGACATGGGTAAGCTGCTCGCCAATCTCCTCTTGAGATAAGCTTTTTAAATTAAACTGCAAACAACGGGATAAAACCGTCACAGGTAGTTTCTGGGGATCCGTTGTCGCTAACAGGAACTTCACATGCTCAGGTGGTTCTTCGAGCGTCTTAAGTAGTGCGTTAAAACTACTGCGAGATAACATGTGCACTTCATCGATAAGGTATACCTTAAACCGACCTCGTGTGGGCCGATATTGCACATTATCTAACAGCTCGCGAGTATCATCGACCTTGGTTCTAGATGCGGCGTCGACTTCAATCAAATCAACAAAACGACCTTGAGCAATCTCGACGCAGCTCGCACACACACCACAGGGCTTAGCGGTCACACCTTGCTCACAATTCAAGCCCTTGGCAAACAAGCGAGCAATACTTGTCTTACCAACACCTCGAGTGCCGGTAAAGAGATATGCGTGATGGAGTCTTTGCTGACCTAGAGCATTAGTTAAAGCATGTAGGACGTGGGATTGACCCACCATTTCTTCAAACGCGCCAGGGCGCCATTTTCTGGCTAACACCTGATAAGACATGTTGCTCCCCAAGGATAAATCGAATTGATGTGGGAGCAAGCTCCTCTGATAGAGCAAACAATAACATGCTACGGATTGTCATGCTATATTGCTCTATCAAGGAGAGGAGGAACTGCGGAATTTATCGCCGCAGTAAAAGACTAGTCGCCTTCAAACTCACAAAGGGTCACTAGTTCAAGATCGAGTGCTTTAAGGCGCTCTTCACCACCAAGGTCTGGCAATGAAATAACAAAAGCAGCATGACCCACTTTACCACCTAAACGGCGGATCAACTTAACAGTCGCTTCAATAGTACCACCAGTTGCAAGCAGATCATCAATCACTAGCACTTTATCGTCGGCGGTAATCGCATCTGTGTGGATCTCTAGAATGTCATGGCCATATTCTAGCTCATAGCTTTCAGAGATAGTTTCACGAGGTAGTTTGCCAGGCTTACGCACAGGAACAAAACCTACACCCAATTCTAACGCTAATGGTGCGCCAAACAGAAAGCCACGGGCTTCAGTGCCAACGACTTTAGTAAAACCCTGTGATTTGTATTGCTCAACAAGCAGATCCATGGTGGCCTTATAGGCTGCAGGTTGCTCCATCAAACTGGTTACATCGCGGAACAAAATCCCCGCTTTAGGATAATCAGGGATAGACTTAATGCTGTCCTTGATAAGCTGTAAGCTTTCAGTATTCATTGCCATAGTCATTTACTTAGTTCGCCAGCAAATTAGCCGGACTTTACAACAAAAAAGTCCACACGAATGTGGACTACTTTACATAATTCGGCTCAAGCTTAAGCCGCTTTACCGTCAGTTGCAACAACTAAGGACGATAAGTGGTCAATGAGTTGTCGTTTTGTGTCACAATTTAACGGTTTTCTCAAATAGAGGGATAAATAATCGAAGTCTAACTCAGATTCGACTACTTTTTGCTCTTGTGTGCTGAGCATGATCACAGAAACGTCTGCATATGTGTTGTTTTCTTTCAACATTCGCACAAAATGTGGGCCATCAACCACTGGCATATAAAAACCAGTAATCACAGCATCAAACGCCTGTACATCTAATTGATGTAGGGCCTGAATTCCGTTTTCGGCTTCCACTGTCTGCCAATTTCTCTCAGCCAACAACTCTGTTAATACCTGGCGACAAATAGGGTTATCGTCAACTACTAAAATCTTTAAAGTCATTATGTTATCCATATCTAACTTACTGTTACATGATAAATGGTATTAGATTTTCAGCCATTTTTCATGGGCAACAGGGCAAAGTGTGCACCGCTGCCAAAATTCTCAAGTTCTGCAATCCAAACGTATTTATGCTTTAGCTAGCGCTAAAGAACAGGTGACGCTTCTCTCACTCTGAAGGGATTTCTGGGATCCGTCGCAGGTAGATAAATAGACAAGTTGCAGTGCATAACAAAAATATTTTAACCCAAACCAAAGGCACTATTGCAATGCTTATGGCAAAGCTCAGACCACTAATCCAATAGGCCTTACGTTTCAAATCTTTGCGTATTGCCCTGCGCTCTTGCCAATTCGTTAGCGCTTCACTAAACCAAGGATGTGTCATTAGCCAAGCATGTAATCTGTCACTAGAGCGTGCAAAGCAGAATGCGGCAAGCAAAATAAAAGGCACTGTGGGCAAAATCGGTAACACGATACCAATCAACCCAAGCCCTAGAGCGATTAAGCCAAAAATAAGATAAAAACCACGCTTTAACGCCATAGAGTCCTCATAAAAAAACCACTCGATGCTAAGTATGCAGCGAGTGGCTTATTATAATATTAATTACCCCTGATATGTTATCAAATCAGGGCCCTTGAATTGTAAATTATATTGTACAAACCAAGGGAGACATAAAAACCGCTTTAAATCAATCCGCTATGCTTTAACCAAGACAAGCTGGCTGGTAACGTTGGTAACAATAAAACCAAAAGAAAGCCGACAAAATAGAAAAAGTTAAACGGCTCTTTAAATGTGTGGTCCATATACGACTCCTGAATAGCGACAGCAAATATTGATCTAGATCAAAAAAACCGCGCCATTCTAGCCTGTCTTGGCCACAATAAAAACCCACAAAGGTTAGGGTTATTGCTTTTTTATTATACCTTTAGTGACTAACTCAGATAATAAGCTAATAGCGCCTTGCCTGAGTACCTCAGGTTCGAAATTAGCGAAGGTTTGCTCAAGCCAAATCAATAACTCATGTAGCTCTACTCCTGGACTGGCTTCTATCTTTGCCAGCACTTGTGCGCTCAGAGGATTAAGCTGTAAAAACTTCACCTCTTCGTCTACATCTAAAAACACACAAAAGAATAACGGACTGTCACTTGGGCTATCGGGGCGATACTCATCACTAATTCGATGCACTTCATAACTGTATTGTGCAACTCTGGCTGTTTGGGCCAAACATAGGCTCGCATCATCAAGCTGCTCTGGTGTCAGAGAAGTCACCCCTTCTCTTTCTTGTGCAACTGAGACAGCCAGTTCTAACCATTCATAATGAGCCAGCTCAAACATAAAATCTTCATCATGTTTTTGCTGCTGATACTCGTGCTGTAAAAAGTGCAAAAACTCTTGAGCAATCTCCACAAATATCGGTGTTTTACAATCATGCTGAATAAAGAACTGCCTAACTAGCTCCTGCCATTGCGCCTGAGTATAGAGCGTTTTTAATACAGGAAAGCCACTTGACACAAAGCCATCGAGATTATTAAAAAACAGCTCACGATAGATTTGCATACGCCTATCTTCTACCCCTTCAGGGGCAGGCTGCTCAGGGTCGCGAATATGTGCCATAAAAGAGGCTTGACGTGTTTTAAAATCCATTAAGCGCTCCTCAATACATCGTTGGCTTGTTGCTGATAGGCATGGATCTGATTTATCTCTTCCAGCAATACAGGGGTTTCGGGGATATTAAAGTCACGCTCCAGTAATGTTGGAAACACACCGTGAATTCGATAACAATCCTGAAGCAGTTGCCACACAGGGTTATTAATATCCGCGCCGTGGGTGTCTACAATCAGATCTTCCGCTTCCTCATAATGTCCCGCCACATGCAAATAAGCGATACGATCTGTCGGCATAGCCTTTAAAAACTCACTAGCATCGTACTTGTGATTTATCGAATTAACATAAATGTTGTTAACATCTAAAAGCAGCTTACAATCAGCCTCTTCTATCACTGCATTAACAAACTCACGCTCACTCATCTCTGCCCCGACTTGTGCATAGAAAGAGACATTTTCTAAAATAAGTGGTCTTTCAATGATGTCTTCAACTTGTTTAACACGCGATGCCACGTGCTTTACCGCCTCTTGGGTAAAAGGTATAGGCATCAAATCATACATGTGACCTGTACCCGAGCAGTAGCTTAAATGCTCAGAGTAAATCTCAATGCCATGCAGATCCATAAAGGCTTTAACTTGACGTACAAACTCTACATCTAAGGGTTCAGGGCTACCGATGGACAAGGATAATCCATGACAGAAGAACTCGTGCTTTTCTGTTAGCTGTCTAAATTGACGTCCAAATTTGCCCCCCAGCGTCATCCAATTCTCAGGAGCCACCTCAAAAAAATCGATCTCAGAAGGCACAACCTGACAAAACTCATCTAACATCTCACGTCTAAGGCCTAAGCCTACCGTTGAATTTGCCGCCATTCTAATTATCTCCAACGCAATTAAATCATTTCGCAAGCTAAGTGGTGAATTCCAACTTACTCAGCTATATCTATCCTATTATAGGGTTAACCCTGACTATATTTACACAAAAGCCAGCATCAGCTGGCTTTTATTTCAAGGACTAACACAGTCGCGTCAACTAACCATTTTTGTCCCTGCTAAATAGGCTAAAGCTATATTTCAAATGGGGGCTAATTACTTAGCGCCACCACACTTACCTTCGCCACATTTACCTTCTTTAGACTTCTTAGCGTCGCCACCACACTTGCCTTCGCCACACTTGCCTTCTTTAGACGTCTTAGCGTCGCCACCACATTTGCCTTCGCCACACTTGCCTTCTTTAGACTTCTTAGCGTCGCCACCACATTTACCTTCGCCACACTTGCCTTCATGAGACTTCTTAGCGTCGCCACCACATTTACCTTCGCCACACTTGCCTTCTTTAGACTTCTTAGCGTCGCCACCACATTTACCTTCGCCGCACTTACCTTCGGCACCATCTAACTGGTAACCTGCGGTCATCTCTTCAAAGCCGAATGGATTGGCTTGTACTTCCGCAGCAAAAGCAGAACTAGCAACAACAGCACCTAAAGTAACGGCTAGAGCAGATTTTTTAATTGAATTCATAATGACTTCCTTCTTAATACACAGGTTGATTATTGTTTGATAATGCACTCAATGTGCGTCTTGCTTTAAGAGACCTGAGGGGGATATTTTTTATTTCAAAAAAACCACACAAATCACATATTTTTTTTAAAAACACTGCTAGGAACGATTTAACTTTAGTCTGTTTTTATTACTAATCAAGCGATTAGCAGAGAAATTGTTTAATAATTATTTTTCGAAAAAATAGCTAATTTTATTGAATTTAAGAGAAACATTAGATTAGACAAAACTGAACAATAGACAACAAACCAATATCACCTGCAATCAAACGGTTTTATGTTTAGAATGCTTGCCCGCAATCATAGACACAGTAAAGGTAAAACAAACGTGCGCGTAATCTTGGCTCCAATGGAAGGCGTGGTAGACGCTCTAATGCGAGACATACTCTCTTCTATCAACCCTTATGATCTGTTAGTCACAGAGTTTGTACGTATTGTTGATCAATTATTACCTGAAAAAGTCTATTACCGCCTTTGCCCTGAGCTTCAGCAGGGAGGGCTAACACCATCAGGAACACCAGTTAGAGTGCAACTGTTAGGACAAGATCCCAATTGGATGGCCGAAAATGCAGTGCGTGCCATTGAACTTGGCTCCCATGGCATAGATGCAAACTTTGGTTGCCCAGCGAAGATGGTCAATAGAAGCAATGGTGGCGCTGCCATGTTGCAATATCCTGAGAAAATCTACGATGTCGTTAAAGCCATGCGTGATGCAGTAGATGAATCACAACCCGTTACCGCCAAAATTCGTTTAGGCTTTGAAGATAGATCCCGCTATATGGAGAATGCCCTAGCGGTTTATGAAGCGGGCGCCACTGAGCTTGCGGTTCATGCTCGCAGTAAAGTCGATGGCTATAAGCCACCAGCCTACTGGGAATACATTACAGAGATTAGGCAAAAACTGGATATTCCTGTGATAGCCAATGGCGAGATCTGGAATAAACAAGACGCACTGCGCTGCGCCCAACAAACAGGTTGTGATACAGTGATGATCGGCCGCGGCGCTATCTCCCTACCTAATCTTTGCCAAACCATAAAAACCGATATCCCAGCCTATAGTTGGCAACAAAGCTTAGCGCTAATGCTGGACTATAGTAACCGACGCTTAACTGGTCATAAGAGCAACTATTATCCTTCCCGTATTAAACAGTGGTTCACCTACCTAAACCGCCAATACCCTGAGGCAAACGAGCTGTTTAGAACGTTAAGAGTGCACAAAACGTCAGACGAAATCATGACTCACCTGCGCCAGGCATACCAGCAATTGCCAAAGAGTGGGAGCTAGCATAGGTGTTTAGATCATACCTAGTGCGGATTCCACACAAAATATCGCCGACTTTTGATCTCTATCATAGTCAGCCGCTATTGCAAGACTAGACTGTTTACCTGTAGAGAAAGTAAATGAAGGCGAATCCAAGTGAGCAAACCCCACATTCGACAAGAACTGTCAGAGCTTGAAGCGGATCTAAGGAAAGAAATTGGCGCGCTCTTAGAGACTAAGCAACAAGCAGTAGAAGTGACTGACTGTAGCTTATCGGAGTTAATCGATAAGTTAACAGAGATAAAGTTAAGTGAGCATCCGCTTTACCATAAGTTATTGCGACTAGATGCTGCGGCCTGTCAACTCGATATTGGCCTCTATGGGCTCTGTTCTGATTGTGAAACAGAAATTGAAACCCAAAGATTACTTGACGATCCCACTGAACAGCGCTGTGCAAGTTGTGCCGAACACTACAAGCATGAACATGGTTTAGAATTAAGATTGAGTCATTAAGCATTATCCGTCCTACATCTGATCTAGCGCTCAGATATATAGGACCAAGCTAACGACTTATTTTAAAAATAAAAAAATCGGAATTAGCCTTGGCCAATTCCGATTTTTTATTGCCTACTGAACACTCGATATTAACGAGTGCGTGGGCATAACTCTTCAGCACTGAAGAAATAAGCGATTTCACGCTCAGCAGAAGCAACGGCGTCAGAACCGTGTACTGCATTTTCATCGATGCTATCAGCAAAATCGCTACGGATAGTACCGCGAGCAGCTTCAGCTGGGTTAGTTGCACCCATGATTTCACGGTTAGCTAGTACAGCATTTTCGCCTTCTAGCACTTGAACCATGATAGGACCTGAAGTCATGAACTCAACAAGTGCACCAAAGAAAGGACGCTCACTGTGCTCAGCGTAGAAGCCTTCAGCTTGCTCTTTAGAAAGGTGAACCATTTTTGAAGCGATGATCTTTAGACCAGCAGTTTCGAAACGGTTGTAGATTGCACCGATGTGGTTTTTAGCAACTGCATCAGGCTTAATGATAGAAAAAGTGCGTTCGATCGCCATAACAAGCTTTCCTTTGTCAGCTAGTTTTAAAATTCGCGCGGATTATACGAGATTTATCGGAGAAATCCTATCTTTATCACAAAGAAGAGTGAGAACTCGATCACCAGAGGTACACAAAAGGAGTGATAAACATCAAACAATCCTTAAAACTGAGGGTTTTGAGGATTGTTTGAAGTCAATTTAAGCTTTTACAAATAGAAATTGCAAAAGAAGGTAACGGGATCAATCAAGACCTATTACTTACGGTTTTTAGCCCAAACAGCGCCACAACCGATTAGAATCACCAATGTTAATGCTGGTGCCATATCTAACATGTGGTGGAATAAACCAATGCCGCCATGACCGTCGTGTGCCATTGCCACACCAGGTACAAGTAAAGTCGCCATTAGAGGTAAAAGAAGCTTCATTTTCACGTCCCTTATAATAGGTTATTTGAATGTACGGAGATGTTACAATCCATACTATATTAAGGTTAATGTACGTTAATCGCCCAAGTAGAGTTTGATTGTGATCAAAGGGAAGCATCAAAGGAGCAATTCGCCTAAAAAGACTTGAAGATGATCACAACAAATCCATGATTGTCAGCCAAAATGTCCCATTTCCCCTCAATGTGATACAACTACTTTTCTTCGATCCAACACTGTTGAATTGCTTCTAAAATGCGCTCATTACAGTGATTCGGATCATCATCAAACTCCTCTAAATCCAGAATCCAACCATATAGCTCGGTAAAATGCAGTTGCATAGGATCGACATCGGGATGAGCCTCTAAAAGCTCCAATGCCACATCTAACGAATCTATCCACTTTAATGCCATATTCAACTCCAGTCGATTCACCTGTATTGAGTATAGAAGCCCAGCTTAGAGTTACCTATGCGAAATTCCTTCTCAGAATAAACAAGATGTGAACCAAATAGCAGCAGACTATTTCGCTAAAGGCTAAACTACGCCGCTTGCCAATAACAGAGTGTAGACTAGCTGTGCCGAATAAGATTGAACTCCTCGCCCCCGGTGGTGACATTGACGCTATCAAAGCAGCCATCATTGCTGGTGCTGATGCCATCTACTGCGGTCTTAATAATTTTAATGCCAGAAAGCGAGCAGCCAATATCAGCTTTGAACAGCTTGAGCTACTCCTAGATCTTGCCCATCGCCATCACAGCCAGATTTTTCTCACCCTCAATATTCTGATTGTCGAGCAAGAACTCAGCAACCTATATCAGCTCCTGAACAAACTGGCCAATAGTCAAATCGATGGTGTCATAGTCCAAGATATTGGCTTGTTTCACATCATACAGCGAGATTTTCCAAATCTAAGGGTACATGCTTCAACCCAAGTCACTCTGCACAATCAAGGCCAACTACATTTGTACCATAAGCTGGGCACTGAGCGAGTCAACCTTTCTCGTGAGCTTAATATCGATGAAATATCGACTCTTACCCAGACAGCCCACAAGCTGAATATAGCCACAGAAGTCTTTGTCCATGGCTCAAATTGCATCGGCTTTTCCGGTCTTTGCTACTTCAGCTCAGTCCATGGTGGCGCCTCGGGTAATCGTGGCCGTTGTAGTCAGCCCTGTCGAGATGAGTATCAGGCGACTAAAACTAGCAAACACTACCCTTTTAATCTGAAAGATAACTCTGCATTTGATGATCTCGAAGCCCTGAGCCAAGCAGGTGTCGACTCAATCAAGGTCGAAGGCAGGATTAAGAAGCCCCATTATGTGTACTCAGTGATAGGCCAATGGCGAAAAAGACTCGATGCCTTTGAGCAAGGCAGAAAGCCTATTACCAATAGGAAGCCACTAGAACAGGTTTTTAATCGTGATTTCACCAACGGCTACCTAAAAGGCGAAATCAACCATAACATGTTTATCGACCAGCCCAAGGATAATGCACCCTATGCGTTAGCTAAAACCTACCAGAGCCTAGATTCGACACTAACAACGGATATGGCACTGAACCGTGCCAAGCGAGATCTATACGATAGCAAAACCGAAATCATTCACTCTTTAGCAAAAAAGCTTGCTCAAATGCCACTACAAAAGAGTGAGCTGACATTGACTTTCTCTGGTCAAGCAGGAGAACCTCTTGTAGTTATGGCCAGCCTAGCTCGTCCTCACTTTGACGAGCAAAGCGGTTATCAGGATAAACCCAAAACCCGTACTTTCCACTCTCATAGCCTGTTAACAGATTCTCAAAAAATTGCTTTAATCCCAGCGAAACTTAATCAGTGTTTAGGCGGCATTGAAAACAACCTAACCTGCCTTGCTCCGCTCTTACTTGATAGCTTAGGCGCTAATCTAGCCCTTCCCTTTAAAGAGATAACAGAGATTAAACATCAGATTGTCACTTGGCTCAATCAGGGGAAAACGCCGCTTCCTGAGGTGACTTACCGCAACAAAGCAAAATCGCTAAAACGACGCCAACAAGCGCTCACGAGCCCTGTTCACAAAGATAAAATAGAGCCAAAAGATAAAATCGCACCTGCTCGACTCGCTGTGCTTGTCGATAATGAAAAGCGGCTACGCACACTTGCAGCTCGTAAAAATGAGGTAGGCTTAGCTTTTTACTATCTGCTGCCGAGTGGCCTATCATCCCAGCTAGCCAAGCTTATTAAGCTGTTTACTGATAATGCTGAGCTTAATCTTATTCCCTATTTTCCATCGATTTTAATTAATGAAGACTATGATGCGGCGATTACCTTGCTCAATACAGTTAGACCTAAATCCATAGTCACCAATAACAGCGGCGTGGCTTGGCAGGCTTATCAGCAAGGCATCAAGTGGCTTGCTGGCCCTGAAATGAATATCACCAATAGCCAGAGTATGCAGGCGCTAGCGACAGAGTTTGATTGCGCAGGCGCCTTTATCTCCAATGAACTCAGCCGCAAGCAGCTAGAAGCGATTAAACCAACTGACTCATTAGTGGATAGCCAATTTGAGCTTCACTATCGCGTGCTTTGCCCTAGCATGCTACTGACCAGTCGCCAGTGTCTGTTTCATCAAGTGACTGGTTGCAAAAAGCAGAAAATTGATAGCAAGTGCTTACCTAAGTGCAATAAACACACACAGGTACTGAGCTTGAATTCAGATGCCTTTGTCGTCGACAAACAAAAGGGACAATACAACGCCATCTATAGCCCAAGCCATTATCTTAATTTGGCCATCATAGATGAGCTATCCCACTGCCTTGACGGTCTTATGCTAGATTTCACCAAGGTAAGCACTAACACTCAGCTAAAAGATAAAGCGAGACTGGTCGAGTTATTTGCTGAACTCATCAAAGAGAGCCAAAATCGCCAAGAAAATCAAAAGAGCAATAAAAAACCGCAGGCTGAGAAAGATAAAACAAACGAGAAATCGAAAAAAGAGGAAACGCAAACCTCAAACATAGCGCGTCTTAACCAAGCTATTGAAACCCAGCTAGTGCATTTCCACAACCATCAATATGAGAAAGGGATTTAAGTCTAGAGCGCTATGCTCTGATATATTAGCTCAGATGTATGAGCTGAGACTTATTAACTCAGACTTATTAGCTCGGTACTCAAAGGGGCTAGTTCAGATGTACTAGCTCGGCGCTGCACGAGTTAGCTCACCCTTTCTTTATTTGCACTAGTTCAGGGCTTAGCACATTTTGGGGGTAATCAAGTTTGTCAGTCTGCAAGTATTAGCTTGCAGCTCACACCAGCTAGCAAGGTCCGTTTCAAGCTGAACATAGGCGCAGGTGGGTAGTTTCTCCAAAGCTTGTCCAGTCAAGTATTCGATTGAAAGCTCAAAGGCTGGGTTATGACCTACTATTACTCGCTCTTCTATATGAGCGCTACTTACACCTTCTTGCTTAGCAAAAAACTTATCTTGCTCTCTTAACCAAGTGAGTACTTGATAGCTGTCAAAACTATACAGCCTATCGTCGATATTCACGGATATCGGCTGCTCAATCATGCCCAAAGAGAGCAGCTGCTCACTGATAAGTGCTATGGTTTGCTGCGCCCTGAGCGCACTGCTGCTATAGACAGTCTTTAGCCTATCCAGTGGGCAGTTCCTTTCCCAAATAGCTGAAGCCATGGTTTTGGCTGCTTTGATCCCGCGCTGTGCGAGCGGCCTTTGATGATCCGTTAACCCAAGATTGTCCCAACTAGATTTAGCATGACGAATAAAGTAAATACGTTTCATAGGCTCTATACTTTCTACCGCTTCATTTAGCTAAAAGCATAGAACCCAAGTTTCAACTGTGTCTATCACGATCTGGCTTTAAGATGATTAACTTGCAGTATTTCCTGTTTTATCTGTTGTACTTTTATCTCGGTCAGAACCACAGCAATAAAACCCACTACAGAACCAGCAACTAGCAAAGGTGGCAACCAGTCTACATTCGGTTCGATACCGCCCAAGCCAGCAAAAAGCATTAATCCATAGCCTAAGGCTTTTCTGACTTCAGCAGTGACAACAACCAGCTCATCCTTGGGATAATCTTTGACGATTTGAATTTCGTGGGATAGGCCACCCAGCTTTACCTTGAGGCTATCCCCCAGCTCTTGGTAACGATAACCCTGCTGTGAAAGCCAAATCTTAATCTGCTCCATGGCTCCTCCTTAACACCAGTTTACACTTAATGGCAAAAGACTCTACTTACTCAAGATTTTGCCGTCAATGTACATATTTTCAGAGTGTTAAGTTAAATGGTATGGCTTACAGTAACCACCAAAGCCAAAAAGCAAAACTAGGAACCGATAACAGAGTTGATAACACAACTGTGCTACCTAAGGTACCTTGATGGGCTTTAAGCTGAGTCGCAATCAGATAAGAATTAACCCCTAGGGGGGATGCGCTAAGTAGCACGATAACCGCAAGTGTCTGGGGTTGCAGTGCAAAAACAAAATGCCCCAACAGATAGACCAAAGCAGGCAATAGCATCAGCTTAATCCAACTCGCCATTGCCGCTAGCTGCCAGCCTTCACGAACGCGATAGAAACTCAAGTTAGCCCCTAGTACAAACAGTGCACTCGCAAGGGCTGGCTCACTCAGCAAGCTCAAGCCGGCAACCAGCTCACTTGATAAGGATAAACCACTGGCATTAACGATAATGCCAAGAGAAATACTGAGCACCACAGGGTTGAGCACAATTGAGCGCAAAAAGCTTTTAAGGTCGAAGCTTACCAACTTGCGTCTTGCATTAGCACTCTCTCTATTCGCCGTTTCATAAAATGTTTCATCTGTATTCGCCGCGCCCATTTGCCCAAGCAAGAAAGTGAGTGCAAATAGTAGAGCACTATGAAAGGTGATAATCACGAACACTAGCCCCATCATTTGCTCGCCAAGGGCGGCCACTATGATTGGCAGCCCCACCAGAACCGTATTAGAGTAGCTACAACCTAAACCATAAACGGCTCTGCTCGCCCCTGCCCTAGAAGAGTCGACGAAAGCTCCTGCCTTTTTCCCCCAAAGTTTAACGAGGGCATCATTGATGAACACACCGATAAAAAATACAGCGACGACGGGCAAATAAAAGGTGACCATTGCACCGACATTTAAGCTTAAGGACAAGTTCGCCTTAAGCATATTCAGAAACAGAAAAGCGGGAATAGAGATATAAAAGGCAAACTGACTAATACCGCCAATTTGCTCCTTGGAAAATACCTTGGCTCGAGTCAAGCCATAGCCAAGGCATACCATAAACAGCAGTGGAAAAATAATGGAGAAAGTGCTCATCTAATTTAGGATTGTAACTCTCGATATTGGGCGGCCGTAATAAACTCATTGAAAGACTCACACCAGATAATGACACTGGAGTAATCATCCACATTGACCCCTTGTGGTAGTTCAAGCAAGTAATCGCCAAAACTGGTCACCTCACCCACTTTTAGTAGATTTGGCTTTTGACGCAGAAATTCAGCTTCGGTCTCGATAAAATCTTTGCTCAGATAGAGACGATAAGCAGGCCCTGGAGCTAACTCACCTTGCCATGCAATGGCGTTTGGCGACACATAAACTGTTGCCTGTCCCCAATGTAGCCCATCGCTGTCTTTAAGGTCTTTAACAAACTCAGCCTGATAACGGCTTTGACTTGCTACATTGGCAAGACTCTCGCTACTGGCACTGGGTGTCGCAGTTAAAATGGGTAAAGCATAAATACCGAGCGCAAAACCAACTAGACCCACTCCTAGATGAGACAACAATAAAACCACGGCTTTTAACTTCATCTTAGATCTCCTAAATAACGATTACATAAAACTGGATATTAGCCATAAAGACACGCCGCCATGGTAATTTATTTCATCGACTTTAGCGCTTACCCTAATCGGTATTCCCACACGATTAATTTGCCCCATAGTGATGCAAACAAAGCTGTGATACAAAAAAGGCGCCATTGGCGCCTTTTATCTCGCTGAATAGCTAACACGCTATTACCAGCCAGTCTTCTCGCGAAGTGCCTTACCGATATCAGCCAAAGAGCGAACCGTAGTCACACCCGCAGCTTCAAGTGCAGCGAACTTATCTTCAGCAGTACCTTTACCGCCAGCGATAATCGCACCAGCGTGGCCCATACGCTTACCAGCAGGAGCAGTAACACCAGCAATGTAAGAAACAACAGGCTTAGTCACGTTAGCCTTGATATATTCCGCAGCCTCTTCTTCAGCAGTACCACCAATTTCACCAATCATTACGATAGCTTCTGTTAGTGGATCGTTTTGGAACATTTCCAATACGTCGATGAAGTTAGTACCAGGAATTGGGTCACCACCGATACCAACACAGGTTGATTGGCCAAAGCCTTCATCCGTAGTTTGCTTAACCGCTTCATAGGTCAAAGTGCCAGAGCGAGATACGATACCCACTCTACCTGGCTTGTGAATATGACCAGGCATGATACCTATCTTACACTCACCAGGAGTAATTACGCCTGGGCAGTTAGGACCAATCATGCGCACGCCAGTCTCTTCCAGCTTCACCTTCACTTCAAGCATATCCAATGTTGGAATACCTTCTGTGATACAAACGATTAGCTCTATGCCACCGTCAATCGCTTCAAGAATAGCGTCTTTACAGAAAGGAGCTGGAACATAGATAACGGTTGCAGTCGCGCCAGTTTCAGCTACAGCGTCTTTAACAGTGTTAAATACAGGTAGACCTAAGTGAACTTGACCACCTTTACCTGGTGAAACACCACCTACCATCTGAGTACCATAGGCAATCGCCTGCTCAGAGTGGAAAGTACCTTGGCCACCGGTAAAACCTTGACAGATTACCTTAGTCTCTTTGTTAATTAGTACAGACATTATTTGCCCTCCGCAGCAGCTACAACTTTAACAGCAGCATCGGTTAGGGATTCAGCTGCAATAATGTCTAGACCTGAGCTAGCAAGTACATCACGGCCCAGATCAGCATTGGTACCTTCAAGACGTACAACCACAGGTACTTCAACACCCACTTCTTTCACTGCGCCAATGATACCTTCGGCAATCATGTCACAACGTACGATACCACCAAAGATGTTCACAAGAACCGCTTTAACATTATCGTCAGAAAGAATGATCTTAAATGCTTCGGCTACACGCTCTTTAGTCGCACCGCCACCCACATCTAGGAAGTTAGCAGGCTTACCGCCGTGTAGATTAACGATATCCATGGTACCCATAGCAAGGCCAGCACCGTTAACCATACAACCTACGTTACCATCAAGCGCAACATAGTTTAGCTCGAACTTAGCAGCGTGGGCTTCACGAGCATCATCTTGAGATGGATCGTGCATATCACGGATCTTAGGCTGACGGAACAAAGCGTTACCATCGATGCCAATCTTACCGTCTAGACAGTGGATATTACCTTCAGTGGTAATCACTAGCGGGTTGATTTCAAGCAGCGCAAAGTCATGGTCATTGAACATAGTTGCCAAACCCATGAATACTTTAGTGAACTGCTTCATCTGAGTTGGGTTTAGACCTAACTTGAAGCCAAGGTCACGAGCCTGATAAGGCTGAGGACCAACGAGAGGATCGATAATCGCTTTGTGGATTAGCTCTGGCGTTTCTTCAGCAACAGTTTCAATCTCAACACCACCTTCGGTCGATGCCATAAACACAACACGACGAGTCGCGCGGTCCACAACAGCACCTAGATAAAGTTCGTTAGCGATATCTGTGCAGCTTTCAACCAAGATTTTTGCTACTGGCTGGCCATTCTCATCAGTTTGATAAGTGACTAGGTTTTTACCTAACCAATGTTCAGCAAATGCTCTGATCTCTTCTTTGTCGCCTGTGACTTTAACGCCACCCGCTTTACCACGGCCGCCAGCGTGTACTTGACACTTAACAACCCACATATCTCCGCCAATATGACCTGCCGCTTCAACAGCTTCTTGAGCTGTATCACATGCAAAGCCTTCTGACACTGGTAAACCATATTCGGCAAATAGTGCTTTTGCCTGATACTCATGCAAATTCATGATGATCTATCCGTATACTTCTTATCATATTCTCAAACAGGCTCAGCTGAGCCTGTCACTAGGGTAAAGTCTGGCTAGGCCTTAAAGGTCAAGCAACAGACGAGTTGGATCTTCAAGTAACTCTTTAATCGTCACAAGGAAACCAACTGACTCACGGCCATCAATTATACGATGGTCATAAGAGAGTGCTAGGTACATCATAGGTAGGATCTCTACCTCGCCATTGACCGCCATAGGACGATCTTTAATGGCATGCATACCCAAAATCGCACTTTGTGGCAGATTGAGGATAGGCGTAGACATTAGGGAGCCAAATACACCACCGTTAGTCACGGTGAAGTTACCGCCTGTCATATCATCGACTGTTAGCTTGCCATCACGGCCCTTGATTGCCAATTCACGCACAGCACGTTCAATATCGGCAAGGCTCATGGTGTCGGTATCACGTAGCACTGGAGTCACTAGGCCACGAGGGGTAGAAACCGCGATGCTCACATCGAAGTAGTTGTGATACACGATATCATCGCCATCGATAGAGGCGTTGACTTCTGGGTAACGCTTAAGGGCTTCAGTGACTGCCTTCACATAGAAAGACATAAAGCCTAGACGAATGCCATGACGCTTTTCGAAAATCTCTTGATACTGCTTACGAATATCCATGATTGGCTTCATGTTCACCTCATTAAAGGTGGTCAACATAGCCGTAGAGTTTTTCGCTTCCAATAGACGGGTAGCAATCGTTTTACGTAGACGTGTCATAGGCACACGCTTTTGACTACGCTCGGCAAGTGGTGCTTCAGCAACGGCTGGCGCCGCAGCTGGTGCAGCACCTTGATTCTTCACATAAGCTTCCACATCTTCTTTAGTGATGCGGCCGCCCACACCTGTGCCTTTCACCTTAGCAGCGTCAAGATTGTGCTCGGCAATTAAACGGCGAACCGATGGGCTGAGTGCATCATTTGACTCACTTGCCGCGGCCGCAGACTCTTCAGTTAAGGCTGGCGCTTCGGCTTCGGCCTTAGACACTTCTTGTCCTGCAACGGCGCCGGCAACAAACTTAGCGATAACCGCTTCAGCCAGTACAGTGTCGCCTTCTTCTGCTAAGAACTCGGCGATTTGACCATCTTCTGGTGCAACCACTTCAAGTACAACTTTATCGGTTTCGATATCAACTAGGTTTTGATCACGAGAAACTTGTTCGCCAGCTTTAACGTGCCAGGTGGCAATGGTTGCATCGGCAACTGATTCTGGCAGTACGGGTACCTTAATTTCGATACTCATGGATCATTATCCTTTTTATAAATTGTCTATTACTTCAGTTTTAATGCGCAATCTATCAATGATGCTTGCTGCTGTGCATGTAGCGATGGATAACCACATGCTGGCGCTGCTGACGCTTCTCGTCCTGCATAGGTTAATTTCGCACCTTCTGGAATCACACTCCAGAAGTGGTGCTGACTACAATACCAGGCACCCTGGTTTTGTGGTTCTTCTTGGCACCATACAAAGTCCTTCACATGTTGATATTGCTCAAGTACTGCCAGCGCTTCCTCTTTAGGGAAAGGATACAGCTGCTCAATACGCACCAATGCCACATTTGTGAGGTTCTCTTTACGGCGCTTCTCTAGTAGCTCAAAGTAAACTTTACCGCTACAGAATACGACTCTATCCACCCCTTTAGGGTCGATATTTTCAGTTTCGCCAATCACGTTTTGGAAGCTACCATTAGCCAGCTCTTCCATATCAGACACAGCTAGCGGATGACGAAGTAGTGATTTAGGTGACATCACCACCAATGGGCGACGCATAGGACGTACTACCTGACGGCGAAGCATGTGATAAACCTGAGCCGGTGTCGATGGAATACACACCTGCATATTATGGTTGGCACACAATTGTAGGAAACGTTCTAGACGCGCACTCGAGTGCTCTGGGCCCTGACCTTCATAACCGTGAGGTAGCAGCATAGTCAAGCCACATAAACGGCCCCACTTCTGCTCACCCGATGACAGGAACTGGTCAATCACCACCTGCGCACAGTTAACGAAATCACCAAACTGAGCTTCCCAAATCGTTAAGCCGCTCGGCTCCGCTGTCGCATAACCGTATTCAAA
Organism: uncultured Shewanella sp.; assembly: GCA_947503555.1. Classification (GTDB taxonomy): domain Bacteria; phylum Pseudomonadota; class Gammaproteobacteria; order Enterobacterales; family Shewanellaceae; genus Shewanella. The sequence goes on along the minus strand of CANNEE010000014.1, from coordinate 79,872 downwards.
GGCCAATACTGAAGCTTCTGACAGCACAGAGTCGGTGATCTCAATCGGTCCTTGCTCATCGGCTACATGACGTAGTGGCAAGTAGGCGGTGGCATCATTTTGATTATGAAGCACAGCGTGACGATGGAAGAAGGTACCACGACCTGAGTCTTGACCCGTAATACGGATGCGATGCTTATCTTCCAAGATAGAGGCATAAGCTAAGGTTTCAGCAAAACCCCAATCGAGTGGCTTCTCACCATTTGCCATGGCCACTCTGTCTTTGTAGATCTTAGCAACGCGAGACTGTAGCTTATGGTTTTCCGGTACATAGGCAATTTTCTCAGCTAAGCCCTTAAGCTTATCCATAGGCATGGTCGCATCATAAGCTTCATCCCAGTCGTGGCCGATAAACGGACTCCAGTCGACAGAATGCAGCTCCATAGGACGCCACTCTTTCACCACGCACTCACCGTGATCTAAGGCTTCACGATAACCGTTGATCAAAGCGGTTACTTCATCGGCGGCGAGGGTTTGCTCCTCAATCAAGCGATCTGCGTATATCTTTCTTGGCGTTGGATGCTTTTTAATCTTGGCATACATCAGCGGCTGAGTCGCACTTGGCTCATCGGCTTCGTTATGGCCGTGTCGGCGATAACATACTAAATCAATGACCACGTCACGCTTAAATTCAGCGCGATAGTCCACAGCCAATTGCGCCACAAAAGCGACCGCTTCTGGATCGTCAGCATTAACGTGGAAAATAGGTGCCTGCACCATCTTAGCAATATCGGTACAGTACTCAGTAGAACGTACATCTTGGTGATTCGATGTGGTAAAGCCCACTTGGTTGTTGACCACGATACGAATACTGCCGCCAACCTTAAAGCCGCGAGCCTGAGACATGTTAAAGGTTTCTTGTACGATACCTTGACCTGTAATGGCTGAGTCACCGTGAATAGTGATAGGCATTACCTGCTCACCCTTCTCGCAGCCACGGCGGTCGAGACGTGCTCTTACCGAGCCCATCACCACAGGGTTCACGATCTCTAGATGAGACGGGTTAAAGGCCAATGCTAAGTGAACATTACCACCTGGAGTTTCAAAGTCAGATGAGAAACCTTGGTGATATTTCACATCGCCTGAACCTAGGGTATCGTTATGCTTGCCAGCAAACTCATCGAATAGCTCTGATGGACGCTTACCTAGTACGTTTACTAGTACGTTTAGACGACCACGGTGAGCCATACCCACCACAATCTCTTTAGTACCATGATCACCTGCGCGATAAATGATTTCACGCATCATAGGCACAAGTGCATCGCCACCTTCAAGGGAGAATCGCTTAGCACCGGGGAATTTAGCACCTAGGTACTTTTCCATCCCTTCAGCTGCATTAAGGCCTTCAAGAATACGGGTCTTGATTTCTTTATTGTAGTTAGCTTTACCTAACGAAGGCTCGAGACGCTGCTGAATCCAGCGTTTCTCGTCGGTATCAGTGATATGCATATACTCTGCACCGATAGCACCACAATAGGTGGCTTTCAGTGCCTTGAGTAGCTGACCAAGCTGCATGGTCTCACCGCCATGGGCAAATGAACCTGTGTTAAATTCACGGGTCATGTCCTCGGCTGTCAAACCATGGAAATTCGGGTCGAGTTCAGAGACAGGTTCACGCTTCCACAACCCTAACGGGTCAAGATTTGCGTTTTGATGGCCTCTGAATCTGTGGGCGTTGATAAGCTGTAGCACTTTTACCTGCTTAGCATCAACTTCGGGATCGGTCACTCGCGCTGCGCCTTTTTGACGGCCATCTAAGGCTAGGCTGCGGAAATAGTCGCGAACTTTAGAGTGAGCAGCCTCAGGTACTTCATGAGAGGCACCATTTACCGCTGGGAGGTTATCAAACACCACGCGCCAGTCTTCACCAACCGACTCGGGATCTTGTTGATAGGCTTCATACATCTCTTCTACATAGGTCGAGTTCGCTCCGCTTAAATGGGATGACTCGAGCCAGGCTTTCATGATGCCTTGGTGCATTTCTATTCCTTTCAAACTTGATACACTTGCTTAGCCATAGTCTTTGCTATGTCGTTGACCAAGCCCCATACATCTATTTTTTGCCGCTGCAAGCTTCCTAGTTAGCGACACTCCCCGCATCGGCTGGGACAATATTCCTTTACGCAAAAGGAGCCACTCTCAATTAACTGAAAGTGACTCCCTCTTGAATTAGTTAATAAACTGCATTAACTGAAACTTTTGCATCTAGACCGCTCTATTTAATAGCATTGATTTAATATGTCCGATTGCCTTTGTAGGGTTAAGACCTTTTGGACAAACATCAACACAATTCATGATGCCGTGGCAGCGGAATACGCTATAGGCATCATCTAGGCCAGCTAGACGCTCTTCGGTTGCGGTATCACGGCTATCGATTAAGAAACGATAAGCATGGAGCAAACCACTAGGACCGACAAACTTATCTGGATTCCACCAGAAAGACGGACAAGCAGTCGAACAACAAGCACACATGATGCACTCATATAAGCCATCAAGATGCTCACGCTCTGCTGGCGATTGCAGATGCTCGCGAGCTGGCGTCTTATCATCATTGATTAAGAAGGGCTTAATCTTCTCATACTGCTTGTAGAACTGAGTCAGATCGACAATCAAATCACGCACAACAGGCATTCCTGGTAGTGGGCGAATTTGGATCTTCTGACCTTTAAAGGTAGATACCGGGGTAATACAGGCTAGGCCATTCTTACCATTCATGTTAAGACCGTCGGAGCCACATACACCTTCACGACAAGAACGTCTAAAGGCCAATGCTGGATCCATCTCTTTGAGCTTTAACAAGGCATCCAGTACCATCATATCGGTACCTTCTTCTACCTCTAGGCTGTAATCCTTCATGTAAGGCTTAGTATCTACATCAGGATTGTAGCGGTAAATTGCAAATTCCAATTTCATCTTGGCCACTCCTTAGTAGGTACGTTTCTTAGGTGGGAAGGCTTCACGAAGCTTAGGCTCCATGTTCACCGCACGCTTAGTCATCTGCTCTGTCACAGGGTCAAATACACTGTGGCATAACCAGTTCTCATCGTCACGCTCTAGATAATCTTCACGAGAGTGAGCACCGCGGCTCTCTTCACGGAAGTTAGCCGCATAAGCTGTGGCAATCGCTGTCGCCATCAAGTTATCTAGCTCTAAGCATTCGATACGCTGAGTGTTAAACTCTCTAGAGTTATCAGACAGCTTGGCATTGGCAAGACGTTCACGAATGGCTTTAAGCTCTTTAAGACCTTCTGCCATTGGGCCGCCACTGCGGAATACTGAGAAGTTAAGCTGCATACAAAGCTGAAGGTCTTTACGGATTACCGCAGGATCTTCACCGTCTTTGTTGGACTCCCAACGATTTAGACGAGCAAGTGACGCTTCAATCTCTTCGCTAGTCGCTTCTTTAGGTGTTGGCGTTTCATCTAGCGCCTTACCTAAATGTTGACCCGCTGCACGGCCAAATACCACGAGGTCAAGTAGTGAGTTACCACCTAGGCGGTTAGCACCGTGAACAGATACACAAGCAATCTCACCAACGGCAAATAGACCCGTCACATCTTGCTCTGTGCCATCTTCATTTTGACGAATTACCTGACCGCTGACCTTAGCGGGTAGACCACCCATCATATAGTGACAGGTTGGTAGCACAGGAATCGGGCCATCGGCTGGGTCAATATGAGCGAAGGTACGAGAAAGCTCACAAACACCAGGAAGACGCGCTTCAAGGGTTTCTTTACCAAGATGGTCAAGCTTAAGCAGACAGTGTGGACCTAACGGACCATCAAGACCACGACCTTCACGAATTTCAGTCATCATAGAGCGAGCAACAACGTCTCGTGATGCCAAGTCTTTCGCATTTGGCGCATAACGCTCCATGAAGCGCTCGCCATCTTTATTCAGTAGATAACCACCTTCACCACGACAACCTTCAGTTACCAGTACACCAGCACCTGCGATACCCGTTGGGTGGAACTGCCACATTTCCATATCTTGCATCTGCACGCCAGCGCGCATCGCCATACCAACACCGTCACCCGTATTGATATGCGCGTTCGTGGTAGAGGCATAGATACGGCCGGCACCACCAGTTGCAAGTACAGTTGCTTTCGACTTGAAGTAAACGATTTCGCCGGTTTCAATTTCGATTGCAGTACAACCCACAATCACACCGTCTTCGTTTTTCACTAAATCCAGCGCATACCACTCGGAGAAAACTTCCGTTTTATGCTTAACATTTTGCTGATACAAACAGTGAAGTAGCGCGTGACCTGTACGGTCAGCAGCTGCTGCGGTACGAGCGGCCTGCTCACCACCAAAGTTCTTTGACTGACCGCCGAAAGGACGCTGATAAATCTTACCATTGTCGAAACGAGAAAATGGCAGGCCCATATGTTCAAGTTCGATAACCGCTTCAGGACCTGTTTGACACATGAACTCAATCGCTTCTTGGTCTCCGATAAAATCAGAGCCTTTCACTGTGTCATACATATGTTGTTCCCAATGATCTTCATGGGCGTTACCTAAGGCTACGGTAATCCCCCCTTGAGCAGACACGGTATGAGAACGTGTTGGGAAAACTTTAGATAACAGCGCGCAGCTCTTACCTTCTTTAGAAATCTGTAGTGCAGCGCGCATACCGGCGCCACCAGCGCCAATTACTACTGCGTCAAATTCGCGTACTGGAATACCCACTTAAACACCCCACACAATTAGAATGCCGGCCGCCAAATAACTAAAGGCGGTCACAACGAAGACAAACTGTAAAGCACCACGTAGAGACACACACTTGATATAGTCGGTCAATACTTGCCAGATACCAATCCATGCATGGATAAGCACAGCTACTAGGGCTAGAAGTGTGAATACTTTCATCGGCAGACAGCTAAATAAGCCGTGCCAAGCTTCATAGGAAACAGGCGTTAATGCCATATAGCCCACCAAGAAAATGGTGTAACAGGCTAAAACGACAGCGCTTGCACGTAAAAGGATAAAATCATGAACGCCACTGCGTCCAAGACTTGCTGCATTAGTTACCATACCCAAATCCCCGCTACAACTGAAAATGCCAAGGCTAATGCGAAGGCGACTTTGGCTGAAGTCTTGCCTGAGTCAAGTTCTTCCCAGCGTCCGGTATCCATGACTAAGTGGCGAATGCCACCAATGAGATGATAACCTAGCGCAGTAAGAATGCCCCAGACGATGAACTTCATAATAAAGTTATCAAAAAGCGATTGAATATCGGCGAATCCCTGTGGCGATGCTAAAGAGGTATTTAACAACCAAAGAAGAATACCAACGGCGAATATCATGATGACACCGGAAATACGGTGAAGAATGGACGCAATCGCGGTTGCAGGAAAGCGAATGGTCTGCAGATCTAGATGGACAGGTCTTTGCTTTTTCACGTTCTGCTCACTCTGCTCTATTGAGCACTATTTTTGTTATGTGAACCGCTTTTGGTCAAACTTTATACTAAGATCCATGCCACAGTAGAAAGTGTTCTCAAAAGCAAAGTTTAAACAAACAGTTAACCATTTAGAAACAGAATGCTTTATTATGGTTATTCGTGTTTACTAAAAGGCACTTGTTTGTAGCTCTTAGGAGCCGCAGCAAGTATACAAGGGCAAAATGTCAAATACAAACATCACATTATGCAAATTTTGTTTTTTTGGCATTTTTTTCTTGTAAGCCCCAGTGTTTACTGGGAAAGTAGCAAACTTAATACCATGGTCTAAGAAATTTAAACACTTATTTAAATTGAAATGTGATCTAGATTCAATGTAAAGTGTTGACGATTTGATATGCCGCACTCATAAGAAAATGAAGTAAGGAGAACGGGGTATGGCTGACTTAAAAGCCAAATTAGAACTACCAGGGAACGACTCGATTGAACTGCCAGTGATGCAAGGAACTGCTGGTTTTGATGTTATCGACATCAGCAAACTCGGTAGCACAGGCTACTTCACCTTTGATCCAGGGTTTCTTGCAACAGCATCCTGTGAATCCGCGATTACCTATATCGATGGTGCCAAAGGCGTATTGCTACACAGAGGTTATCCAATCGACCAGCTTGCCGTAGATTCAGACTATCTTGATCTATGTTACCTACTGCTATACGGCGAATTACCAAACAAGACGCAGTATGCCGACTTTGTTTCTATGGTGAAAAAACACACTATGGTTAACGAGCAGTTAGCGAGCTTCTTTAAAGGTTTCCGTCGCGACGCACATCCTATGGCAATGCTTTGTGGTGTAACAGGTGCATTATCTGCTTTCTATCAAGACTCCCTTGATGTGAATAATGAGCGTCACCGTGAAATTGCTGCTTATCGCTTGGTCTCTAAGATGCCAACCATCGCGGCCATGTGTTACAAGTACTCTATCGGCCAACCTTTTGTTTATCCTCGTAACGACTTAAGCTACGCAGGTAACTTCCTTAGCATGATGTTTGCTGTGCCAAGTGAAGAGTACAAGGTTAACCCTATCATCGAACGCGCCATGGACAGAATCTTTATTCTCCATGCCGATCATGAGCAAAACGCTTCAACATCGACAGTTCGTCTTTCAGGCTCATCAGGTGCTAACCCATTTGCGTGTATCGCAGCGGGTATTGCTTCACTTTGGGGACCAGCTCACGGCGGCGCCAATGAAGCTTGCCTCAACATGCTTGAAGAGATTGGCACTGTCGATCGCATCCCTGAGTTTATTGCACGGGCGAAAGACAAGGATGATCCATTCCGTCTAATGGGCTTTGGTCACCGCGTCTATAAGAACTTTGACCCTAGAGCAACCGTCATGCGCGAAACTTGCCATGAAGTACTTAACGAGCTTAAGGTCAACGATCCGCTGCTTGATGTTGCTATGGAGCTTGAGCGTATCGCACTAGAAGATGAATACTTTGTTTCTAAGAAGCTCTATCCAAACGTAGACTTCTACTCAGGTATCATCATGAAGGCGATCGGTATTCCAACGAGCATGTTTACTGTCATGTTTGCGCTAGCCCGTACCGTAGGCTGGATTGCACATTGGAAAGAGATGCTAGATCAGCCAGGACATAAGATTAGTCGTCCTCGTCAGCTTTATACAGGCCAAGACGTAAGAGAGTTTGTTGAGCTAGATAAACGCGAAATCTAAACACTCAACGACTAAGCTAACACTCAAAAAATCCTGTTTAGGTTTACCTAAGCAGGATTTTTTATTTTTAATATGCCCTAACCTATCCCCTTAGACTACATAGATAACAATAGTTATTGCGAAAATCCTCAAAATGTAAACATTCTCACTACATTTTCTTTTTATTCTACACTCTTACTTAGCTTAAGCTCACCTAAAAACACCTAACACACTGAAATAAAATGAATTTAAAAACTGGCATAGTATCTGCTTATTAGCCAGCATCAAAATTGTCATTACAACAGGTACTTAACATGGACGCCAAAACTTATAAAAAAATCCTACTTCCTATTGCACTTGTTACTCTTTTAAGCGCTTGTCAGGGTGAAGAAGAAAAGAAAGAAGAAGAAAAATATGCTGTCCCAGTGGAAACCGCTACGGTAATGAAGGGGGATGTTTCATCTTTCTATAGCACAACCGCCACCTTAGAAGCACCTGAAGAAGCCCGCGTAGTCACTCGCATCTCAGGCCTTGTCGAAAGCATCAAAGTCGAAGAGGGTGACAGGGTTACTCAAGGTCAACTACTTGCTGTTATCGATGCTAAGCGCCAACGCTATGACCTTGCTCGCTCACAGGCCGAAGTCAAAATTATTGAGCAAGAATTACAGCGTCTGAAAAAGATGAATAACAAGGAGTATATTAGCGCCGACTCCATGGCTAAACTCGAATACAACCTACAAGCAGCTATCGCCAAGCGTGATTTGGCTAAGTTACAGGTAGAAGAAAGCCAAATCATCTCTCCCATCAATGGCGTCGTGGCAAAGCGCGAAGTGAAAAAAGGCAATATGGCAAAAGAGTTCCAAGAGCTCTTCTATATCGTCAATCAAGATAAGCTCCACGGCATAGTGCATCTACCTGAGCAACAGCTTAATAGCTTGAAATTAGGACAAGAAGCCGAGGTATTTACTAATCACAATAGCAGCAATGCCATCAAAGCCAGTGTAGAGCGCATTAGTCCGATTGTTGACCCACAAAGCGGTACCTTTAAAGTGACGCTTTCTGTACCTAACCCTGATGCAAAGCTAAAAGCCGGTATGTTTACCCGTGTCGAGCTAAAATACGATACCCATACCAATGTGATTACCGTGCCCTATAACGCTGTTATCAACCAAGACAACCAGTTTGCTCTTTATGTTATTGAAGGTGAAAACGCTAAGCGCAGAGAAGTGAATTTAGGTTACCGAGAAGCAGACACGGTTGAAATCGTCTCAGGCCTTGAAAGCGGTGAACAAATAGTCATTCGAGGTCATCAAAACCTTAAAGATCTCTCCCTTGTAGAGGTTATCACTCCCCTTGACGTTGCAGCAGTAAAGTAAGGGAGTACACCTATGTCGATAATTAACACTTCGGTCAACAGACCCGTTACCGTCTGGATGTTTATGCTTGCCATCATGCTTTTTGGTATGGTGGGCTTCTCTAGACTGGCAGTGAAACTGCTGCCAGATCTAAGCTATCCAAGTATTACTATACGTACTCAGTATGAAGGTGCTGCGCCAGTAGAAGTTGAGCAGCTAGTCTCTAAGCCCATCGAAGAAGCCGCTGGCATAGTCAAAGGCCTGCGCAAAATCAATTCTGTTTCTCGCTCGGGACTCTCCGATGTCATTTTGGAGTTTGAATGGGGCACGGATATGGATATGGCGAGCCTAGATGTAAGGGAGAAGCTTGATACCATAGAATTACCACTGGATGTGAAAAAGCCCCTACTACTGAGATTTAATCCAAACCTCGATCCCATCGTCAGGCTGGCATTATCACAGCCTAATGCCGATGAACATGAATTAAAGCAGATGCGCACCTATGCAGAAGAGGAGATAAAGCGCCAACTAGAGTCACTCTCAGGTGTGGCCGCTGTAAGATTATCCGGCGGCCTTGAGCAAGAAGTGCACATTCAGCTTAACCAAGAGAAACTGGCTCAACTTAATCTCAATGCCGACCTTATAAAGGCACGTATCGCGGCTGAAAACATCAACCTCTCAGCAGGCAAAGTCATTCAAGGGGATAAAGAGTATCTGGTTAGAACCCTTAACCAGTTTAACTCCTTAGATGAATTAGGCCAGATAGTGGTCTTTAGGGACGGACAAACCTTAGTGCGATTATTTGAGGTTGCCGAGATTATCGACGCCCATAAAGAACGTAGCGATATCACCCGCATCAAAAGTGAAGAGTCTATTGAGTTGGCTATCTATAAGGAAGGCGATGCCAACACAGTCGCTGTTGCCCGTAAAGTAAAAGCACAATTGGATAAGATTGAGCAAAAGGATGAGCAGGCTAAACTTACCGTTATTTACGACCAATCACAGTTTATTCAAAGCGCCGTCAATGAAGTAACCTCTGCTGCGCTTATCGGTGGTCTACTGGCCATGTTTATCATCTACCTTTTCCTGAAGGATATTTTACCGACACTCATTATCTCTATCTCAATCCCCTTCTCTGTTATCGCCACATTTAACATGATGTACTTTGCCGATATCAGTCTAAACATCATGTCACTAGGTGGTATCGCTCTCGCCGTTGGTTTGCTGGTCGATAACGCCATTGTAGTGTTAGAAAATATCGACCGCTGTAAATCATTAGGCATGGGGAAACTGGAAGCAGCTGTACAAGGAACTAAAGAAGTTGCTGGCGCTATTTTTGCGTCGACCATGACCACACTGGCGGTATTTGTTCCTCTAGTCTTTGTCGATGGTATTGCAGGGGCACTGTTCTCAGATCAAGCCTTAACCGTCACCTTTGCACTGCTAGCCTCTTTGTTAGTCGCACTCACCAGTATTCCTATGTTGGCATCACGTGAAGGGTTCAAATCACTGCCACCACTTGTGAAAAAAGCGGCTAAACCAAAACCAGAAACAAAACTGGCTAAGGTGAAGCATTACAGCGCCACTGTATTTAGCTTTCCATTTCTTTTACTATTCAACTACCTACCTAGATGCGTGTTAATTCTTTCCATTGTGCTCACCCGTTTCTTCTCTTGGTTGGCAGGCTTAATTATGCGTCCTATTAGTGGTGGCTTTAACCTAGGCTACCGACTGCTAGAGCGTCTCTATCATAAACTACTCGCCGCTGCGTTAAAGTTCAGGCTCATCACACTATCGATTGCGATAGCCACTACCCTTGCCTGCGCAAGCTTAGTTCCTAAGCTAGGCATGGAGCTGATCCCACCGATGAATCAAGGTGAGTTTTATGTCGAAGTGCTGCTGCCACCAGGAACGGAAGTGACAACCACTGATAAGGTATTACAGACTCTCGCCCTTGCGATTAGCGACAATCCTAATGTCAAACACGCTTACAGCCAAGCGGGCAGTGGCGGCTTGATGACATCAGATACGACTCGCGGCGGTGAAAACTGGGGCCGACTGCAAGTGGTACTTGCCGACAGCGCTGCCTTTGACGAAGTTTCTCGTATACTCAGACGCACCAGTGCACGCATTCCTGAGCTAGAAGCTAAGATTCAACATCCAGAGCTCTTTAGCTTTAAAACACCACTAGAGATTGAGCTTAATGGTTACGAGTTAGATCAGCTAAAAACCACCGCCGACAAACTGGTTGCAGCCTTAGGCGAGTCAGACCGTTTTGCCGACGTCAACACCAGTCTGCGCGAAGGACAACCTGAACTAAGCATTCATTTTGACCATGCTCGCCTAGCAGCATTGGGTATGGATGCACCAACAATTTCGACCCGCATTGCCCAGCGCATAGGTGGCACAGTGGCCAGTCAATACACTGTTAGGGATCGTAAAGTGGATATTTTGGTTCGCAGCGAAGAAACAGAACGCGACCAAATTAGCGATATTCACAATATGATTATCAACCCCAATAGTAGCCAGCCCCTTCCACTGAGCGCAGTTGCCCGTGTGGAGCTAAAACTAGGTCCATCGGCTATCAACCGTATTAGTCAACAGCGGGTAGCCATAGTGTCGGCAAACTTGGCTTATGGCGATCTTAACGAAGCGGTTCTAGAGGCGAGAGAAATCTTGGGTAATCAAGTGCTACCTAGCTCGATTCAAGCGCGCTTTGGTGGTCAAAATGAGGAGATGGAACACTCCTTTAAGTCGCTGCAAATCGCACTACTACTAGCGGTATTCCTTGTCTATCTCGTGATGGCCAGTCAGTTTGAATCCCTGCTACATCCTTTGCTTATTCTATTTGCCGTACCTATGGCGGTAGGAGGCAGTGTATTGGGGCTCTATATCACTCAAACCCATATCAGTGTGGTGGTGTTTATCGGCCTCATCATGCTAGCGGGCATAGTGGTGAATAACGCCATCGTTCTGGTGGATAGAATTAACCAGCTAAGAACTGAAGGCATAGAAAAACTGCAAGCTGTCACTCAAGCGGCTCAATCTCGCCTGCGTCCTATTATTATGACGACACTCACCACAGCACTTGGTTTATCACCAATGGCCTTTGGTTTGGGTGACGGCAGTGAGATACGCGCACCTATGGCCATTACCGTTATCTTTGGTCTCTGTTTTGCGACCTTGCTGACCTTAGTGGTGATCCCTGTGCTTTACTCCCTCTTTGATAGAAAGCAATTTGATAAACCGTCGCTTAAGCAAAAAATAGCCTCAGCCTTAGAAGCTGATGAGGACTCTGAGCCCGCTGGACAGGGAGCTTAAATATGAGTATGACTAAACTTGCCCTAAAACGGCCTGTTACCACTAGCATGTTCTTTTTCGCTATTTTGCTATTTGGTTTAGCGTCGAGCCGACTATTGCCTCTGGAGATGTTTCCCGGCATAGAAATCCCGCAAGTGGTTGTCGATGTTCCTTATAAAGGCTCGACACCTGCTGAGGTTGAACGTGAGATCACTAATGTTTTAGAAGAGTCACTTGCTACCATGGGCGGCATTGAGCAGATGCGTTCTCGCTCATCCCAAGATGGCGCTGAAATCGAGCTGAGAATGAAGTGGGACGAGAATGTCTCCACCAAAAGCCTTGAGGCGAGAGAGAAAGTCGACGCAGTAAGGCATCTTTTACCAAGCGATGTTGAGCGTGTCTTTATTCGTCAATTCTCAACCGCCGATATGCCCGTACTCACAGTGAGAATATCGAGTCAGCGAGAACTCTCTGGCGCATTTGATCTCCTTGAGAAACAGCTGAAAAAGCCATTAGAACGAGTCGATGGCGTCTCTCAAGTGACCCTTTATGGCGTAGAGAAAAAGCAGATTGAAATCAAAGTCGATGCTAATAAGCTCGCGGCCAGCGGCATCTCGGCAACTGAGCTCAATGGGCGCCTTGCTAAGGAAAACTTTGTTGTCAGCGCGGGCATTTTGCGTGCCGATGCCAGAGTGTACCAAGTATCACCTAAAGGCGAGTTTAAAAGCCTACAGGAGATAGAATCCATTATGCTTGGCAACGGTATCCACCTTAGGGATATTGCCACTGTCACCTACACTTTGCCTGAAAGATTCGACGGTAGACATCTAGATCAAAACTATGCCGTAGGCTTAGATGTCTTTAAAGAGTCGGGGGCAAACCTAGTCGCCGTCTCTGAGCGAGTACTTAAGGTTATTGAAAATGCCAAACAAGATAAGCAGTTCAATGGTATCAAGCTTTATATCATGGAAGATCAAGCCAGTGGCGTGAAATCGTCACTGTCGGATCTGTTAATGGCTGGCGGCATAGGCGCCCTACTCTCGTTTGCCGTGCTTTATCTGTTTTTGCGCAACATCAAGATGACCTTGATAGTGGTGTCCTCGGTACCTATTTCCATCGGCATGACCTTAGCAGCTATGTATCTGTTAGGTTATAGCCTTAACATTCTCTCCATGATGGGACTTTTATTGGCGGTCGGTATGCTTATCGATAACGCCGTTGTCGTCACAGAAAGTGTTTTACAGGAGAAACAGGCCCAAGCTAATCAAACTGGAGTCGAGACAAGCGCTGCTAAACATAAAGGCGTTATTACAGGCGTGGAGAAAGTGGCATTAGCCGTACTGGCGGGCACTCTAACCACAGCCATAGTGTTTCTGCCCAATATTTTTGGTGTAAAAGTTGAGCTCACCATCTTCCTTGAGCATGTTGCTATTGCTATCTGTATCTCCTTAGCCGCCTCATTGCTTGTAGCCAAGACACTGATCCCTTTGCTGCTCACTAAGCTCGACTTTGATATCGCTCCCCAAGAAGCAAAAGAGAACAGATTCAAGCTAAAGCAGCGCTATCAGAATAGTCTTAACTGGGTATTGGCTCACCCTAAGATATCGACCTTTATTGCCGTGGTATTGCTCGCATCGACAGCTCTGCCGCTTAGTATGGTAACTGGGGATCAAAATGACAGTGACAGCACAGAGCGTCTATTTATCAATTATCAAGTTGAAGGTCGTCATAAGCTGGATGTCACCGAAGCGATGATCAATCGTATGGAAGACTATCTGTATGCCAACAAAGACAAATTCTATATCGATTCTGTCTATAGTTACTATGCACCGAATAGAGGTCAGTCGACCATCATTCTTAAGAAAGGGATAGATGTCGATGTTAAGGCACTTAAAAAGCAGATACGTGAAGGCTTCCCTAAGTTTTCTATCGCTAAACCGCAATTTGGCTGGGGCAGAGAAAACAACGGCATACGTCTTAGCCTCACGGGACGCTCTACCAGTGAGCTTATCACCCTTAGCGAGCAGATCATTCCACAGCTAGCTGCGGTCGAGGGACTCGTCGATGTGCGTTCAGAGCTAAATGGTGCTCAACAAGAAGTGATTATCGAACTTAATCGCCAAATGGCGGCAAGGTTAGATCTCTCCTTAAGCGAGCTTGCCAGAAGTATCTCTATGGCACTGCGTGGCTCTCCTTTACGCTCATTTCGCCATGATCCTACGGGTGAACTGCGTATCGAGCTGTTATATGGCAAACAGTGGCGTGATTCATTAGAGAAGTTAAAACAGCTTCCTATTATTCGCCAAGGTGAGCGGGTATACACGCTCGATAGTTTGGCCGATATTCGCATTCAGCCAAGGTTTGACACAATTCGTCATTATGACAGACAAACCTCACTGTCTATCGGCGCTAACTTAGATGAGCTGACCACAGATGAAGCCAGAGATAAAATCTCGCAAGTGATGGAGAGCATCAACTTTCCATCGGGTTATGGTTACAGTCTTAGAGGCGGCTTTCAGCGTCAGGATGAAGACCAAGCGATTATGGTCACCAACATGATTTTGGCCATCGCCATGATCTATATCGTAATGGCGGCGCTCTTTGAGTCATTAGTGTTACCGACAGCGATTATCACCTCCATTCTGTTCTCTATCACAGGTGTATTTTGGGCCTTACTACTTACCGGCACTTCCATGGGGGTCATGTCGATGATAGGCATACTTATCTTGATGGGCATAGTCGTCAACAACGGCATAGTGTTAGTCGATCAGATAAACCAAAAGACGCCTGCGCTGGACAAGCTTTCAAGCACTATCTCTAACGTGTGTATTACCCGTCTACGCCCAGTGTTAATGACGGTAGGCACCACGGTACTTGGGCTAGTGCCTTTAGCTATGGGTGATACCCAAATAGGTGGCGGCGGACCGTCTTACGCCCCCATGGCGATTGCGATTATCGGCGGACTGACCTTTTCAACCTTGACCAGTCTCTATCTAGTACCACTTTGCTATCAGGCACTGTATCGACTCAGACATAGATCGGCCATGGCCCTTGGTCAAGCTGACACTATCGCTAACCGTCTGCTGCCCTTTGCCTCTGCACAGTCAAAGTAAATACTTGAAGTCAATATAATAAAGGCTGCACTATTTGCAGCCTTTACTTTTTCTTGCTTCAGGCTAACTTATTACTATCACGCTAAAGCAAGGAAACCCTATGCCGTTAGAAACAAAGTCAGTATTAAGATTAGCTCTATCTGTCATCACACTCGTTTTCGTCAGCACGATAAGTGTGTCGGCTAACGATGATAGATTCGCCAAGGTCACTATCAATGCAATAAAACTGACTGACACCAGCTTTATGCTCACTGGCGCGGGAGGCAATATCGGTGTGTCAGCAGGTAATGATGGCATTGTTATCATTGACGATCAGTTTGCTCCACTTGCAGACAAAATTGCTTTAGCCCTAAAGCAGATCAATCCGCAGCCCGCAAAGTACATTATTAATACCCATTACCACGGCGACCATACAGGCGGAAATCAGCACTTTGCCGAACATGGCACCATAATGGCACACCATAATGTGCTGAAGCGCTTATCATCCAATAGCGATACACCTAAATCTGCACT
This sequence comes from uncultured Shewanella sp., assembly GCA_947503555.1. Taxonomy (GTDB): domain Bacteria; phylum Pseudomonadota; class Gammaproteobacteria; order Enterobacterales; family Shewanellaceae; genus Shewanella. The sequence continues at coordinate 64,439 of CANNEE010000014.1, read as the reverse complement.
TCCGGTTATCACCTATGATAATGGCATCAAGATCCATTTTAATGGCAACACACTAAAGGTCATTCATTTGGGCCCAGGGCATACAGATGGTGACTCCATCATTCTTTGGGACGATCTGTCTGTGCTACATATGGGCGACCTTTTCTTTAAAGACAGGTTTCCCTATATCGACCTTAATGCGGGAGGCTCGGTTCTCGGCTACCAGCAAAGTGTGGCTAAAGCGCTAACCCTTATTAGCGATAACACTAAAGTCATTCCCGGCCATGGTGATCTGGCCAATAAACAAGACCTGATTAGATTTAAACAGATGCTGGATGAGACAATTAACTGGGCTCAAACGCTTAAATCCCAAGGTAAATCCTTAGAACAGATGAAGGCGATAGGACTCCCTGCCCAGTGGCAAGGTTGGGGCTGGCGATTCATCAGCCAAGATAAGTGGATTGAAACGCTTTATAGAGGGTTATAGCTAATTCTAGATTGCCGCTTAATGAGTGGATCAGGTCATCACATAGGCATGCTCGCCCCATGCATGCCTATTTCAACTGCATGTGTTCACCCGCTTTTGACCTTAAACACCGCAAACTTCATCCAAAATGATGACATTTTTAGCGAATATGGCCTTGAATAAGTAAAATAGAGCAAAAATAATTGCTCATTAAAAAAACAATTCGAAAAGCCAATGCTGAGCCAACAAAAAGCCTTCAAGGCTTGACTCTATCAGGCTTATTCACTAATCGGACGCGTAAACACCTATCAACAATTCAAAGAGAGAATCTTATTAAGGCATTGATTAAAATGCGTTTTGATCAATTGCCAAAGCTGACATGACTAACGAAAAGGCAGGAAGAGTAGTAAAGACGAGAAGAAATTTTGACTGACTAGTCAAGAAAATAAACCAGCCTAATCGTACGATACTAACAGCCAAATCATCCTTTTAAAACCGCCTTTTTTACTTTATTTGGAAGATTTTCATAAAAACAGATAAAACTTTGGCAAAAGTATTGATATACTTCCCCCGAATTTTAGAACGTAACTCAAACAGAGTAGAAAAATGACTGATTTATCAAAGTACAGAAACATTGGTATTTTCGCTCACGTTGATGCGGGTAAGACCACGACAACTGAGCGTATCCTAAAGCTAACTGGTCAAATCCATAAGACTGGTGAAGTTCATGATGGCGAGTCAACAACTGACTTCATGGAACAGGAAGCTGAGCGTGGTATTACTATCCAATCAGCAGCGGTAAGCTGTTTCTGGAATGATCACCGTCTAAACGTTATCGATACTCCTGGTCACGTTGACTTCACAGTTGAAGTATATCGTTCTCTAAAAGTACTTGACGGTGGTGTTGGTGTATTCTGTGGTTCTGGTGGTGTTGAGCCTCAGTCAGAAACTAACTGGCGTTATGCTAACGAATCAGAAGTATCTCGTCTGATCTTCGTTAACAAGCTAGACCGTATGGGTGCTGACTTCTTCCGTGTTGTTGACCAAGTTAAGAACGTACTAGGTGCTAAGCCACTAGTTATGGTTCTTCCTATCGGTCGTGAAGATGATTTCGTTGGTGTTGTTGACCTACTAAGCCGTAAAGCTTTCGTATGGGATGACACTGGTCTTCCAGAAAACTACGAAATCCAAGATATCCCTGCTGATATGGTTGACGACGTTGAAACTTACCGTGAAGAGCTAATCGAAACTGCGGTAGAAATGGACGACGACCTAATGGAAGCTTACATGGAAGGTGAAGAGCCTACCATCGAGCAACTAAAAGCTTGTATCCGTAAAGGTACTCGTGACCTAGCATTCTTCCCAACATTCTGTGGTTCTGCATTTAAGAACAAGGGTGTTCAGCTAGTTCTTGACGCTGTTGTAGATTACCTACCAGCTCCAACTGAAGTTGATCCTCAGCCACTGACTGACAAAGAAACTGGTGAGCCAACAGGTGAAGTTGCAACTGTTGATGCAAAAGAGCCTCTACGTGCACTAGCATTTAAGATTATGGATGACCGCTTCGGCGCCCTAACCTTCATCCGTATCTACTCAGGTGTAATGAACAAAGGTGACACTGTACTTAACAGTGCTACTGGTAAGACTGAGCGTATCGGCCGTATGGTTGAGATGCAAGCAGACGAGCGTAACGAACTAACTACTGCACAAGCTGGTGACATCATCGCTGTTGTAGGTATGAAGAACGTTCAAACTGGTCACACTCTATGTGATGTTAAAGCGCCTTGTACTCTTGAGCCAATGATCTTCCCTGAGCCAGTAATCTCTATCGCTGTTGCGCCTAAAGATAAAGGTTCTACTGAGAAGATGGGTATCGCTATCGGTAAGATGGTTGCAGAAGATCCTTCTTTCCAAGTTGAAACTGACGAAGATTCAGGCGAAACCATCCTTAAAGGTATGGGTGAGCTTCACCTAGACATTAAGGTTGATATCCTTAAACGTACTTACGGTGTTGAACTAGAAGTAGGTCAACCACAAGTTGCTTACCGTGAAACTATTACTCAAACTATCGAAGACAGCTACACTCACAAGAAGCAGTCTGGTGGTTCTGGTCAGTTCGGTAAGATCGACTATGTTATCCGTCCTGGTGAGCCAGGTAGCGGCTTCAACTTCAGCTCTTCTGTTGTTGGTGGTAACGTACCTAAAGAATTCTGGCCTGCAGTTGAGAAAGGCTTCGAGAGCATGATGGAAACTGGTACTGTTGCTGGCTTCCCTGTGCTAGACGTTGAGCTTGAGCTTGTTGACGGTGCATTCCACGCAGTTGACTCTTCTGCTATCGCGTTCGAAATCGCAGCTAAAGGTGCATTCCGTCAGTCTATGCCAAAAGCAGGTGCTCAACTTCTTGAGCCTGTGATGAAGGTTGACGTATTCACTCCAGAAGATCACGTTGGTGACGTAATCGGTGACCTTAACCGTCGTCGTGGTATGATCAAAGACCAACAAGCTGGCGTAACTGGTGTTCGTATCAAGGCTGACGTACCGCTATCAGAAATGTTCGGTTACATCGGTACTCTACGTACTATGACTTCAGGTCGTGGTCAGTTCTCTATGGAGTTCTCACACTACAACCCATGTCCAGCAAGCGTAGCTGAAAAAGTTATCGAAGAAGTTAAAGAAAGAGAAGCAAACAAGTAATCTTAGCTTTTAGCTTACTTCAATAATTTCAAAACCCTTATGGCTCAGCCATAAGGGTTTTTTATTGCCAGTCCTATCTCGCCCTCTTTCCATTTCACTGCCAAGCAAGCAGTCATAATATGCAAAATGTGACTTAGCTTGAGTAAACTTGCTTGAACTCTTGTTAAATCACTGATAAAAATCACAAATTCTATTTTCACGACTCAAGTGAAAAGACCTAAATATTACTACAGGGAATCAGTAGCCATATGTATCAAGTGCTCTCCACTCACCCCATTGCCGTTAATATTCAAAGCAGAGACAGTATCGCCAAGGCACTCACTCAATATACCGAGCTAGTCAACAGTGGCGAAGCGTTTCGTCATACCTACTGCAAGTATATATTTGAGTTTTCGACGCCCTATGACTGGAGCCAATATTCAAACAAGACCCTTATCTCATCGCTTCTGCATTCAAGCTACCTTATCGATGAGGTAAAAGATAATTTAAACGAAGCCCTCTCTTCAGAGACCTGTCTATTTTTAATAGCCCTAGAAGATAAAACCCTGCTACCCCAGTTAGTGGAACTGGCCAAAGCCATGCGTGAACGCGGCCGTTTGGTTAACAACTGGTATCATCTGTTTATCTCAGAGGATCAATTTTTTGGTCTTCATAGCCTCTATGCGCTGAGCTATTGCTATCCAGAATATGGCTACCTATTTACCGGTTTTATTGCCGCTAAGGACAAATACACTTCAGATACGGTACTCAACTTAGTCAACGCCTATGCTCAGCACCATGGCATAACAAGCGACACCATCAAAGCTTGGTGTTATTGCGACCACCCAAGCGTGCGCAACACCATGTTTATTCAAGATCCTGACTTTGACGCGAGTGAACTCCATCAAGAGTACGACGATGAAGATGAGGATAGTGACGAGCAACAAGCAGAATTAGCAGAAGATTCCTGCCAACATGACAGCGCACCAATATCCCCGCTCTATCACTATTTTGCAAATAGCCAAGAAGCCTTTATCGAGTTTCAAGCCCTACTCACCCAAAGGTTTATTGACCAAGCCTACTTACCCTTTGAGGAATATCTCGATCCCTACGACACTTGGGGCCAAGATATCGAACCAGTAAAGTTAGCAACCCAGCCCGTCGACTATTTCTATGCCAGTCTGCTCGCCCATGACATCAAAGACTACTCAGGCATAGAGCGTGATTTTGATTATGACTACCTAACAGCTAAGGCTCGCGATGTTGCCCAAAAGCATGCTCAAGCGATAGAAGCAGATCTCGGCAAGCCTTTAAGCAACTCTGTCGACCCTTGGGCAGAGCAGCGCGCCAAAATAAGCTACTACTCGATCTATACAGCCCGTTTTGAGTGGACTGAATTTGTCAGCCGTAATATCAGCAATGGTGCAGCCCTGTGGGATTATGTAGACAAAGGCGGCGATGAAAGTGTACTTGAAACCGCCCCTAACGTTAACTTCCATCAAGCATGCAAAGAGACTCACTCTTTGTGTGAGCTTAAGGACACTGATTCTTGCTCTGCCAGCGAGTTTAATGACAAGCTCTATGATCTGGTTATCGATTTCGTCGAAGATGAGCTGGACCGGGTTCAAATAGAGGATAAAGACAGTGCTAGAGTGCTGCGCTTCTTTGACCTGCTATTTCACTTAAGCGGCGGCAAGGCCCTTAAGGATGATATTAAGACTCTCATTGTCGATACCTACCCCATTATTGATGCCGCCGGTTTCGATAAGCGCTACCGCAAGTCAATCGACAGTAAACAAGATCTCAGTGAGCTACATAGTGTGACTGCTATGCTCAAAAAGCCAAATTTCGAGACGCTCACTCAGGCCTATAACATCATTTGCCAGTACAGAAGTGCTGCCCTAAATTGGTATCAAGGTCTCGCTCAACTAGGGGCTGAGAAGCAAATGCTGATTTCTGCTTATATAGTGGCGATGGAAACCGAGACTCCTGAGAATCATGACGACCTCTATCGCGCCTGCTTAGACTATGTTGAGACGCAAGTGGTAGAGCAAGTCATTGATGAGATGAAAGATAAAATCTCCACTAACTATCTCAAAGGGGAAGCTGAGAAGATCTGTAACCAGCGTTGGCAAGAGTTAGTTGACTTTATTCATGGTAAGAATACGCTGACTGCGAAGCAAGCCGAATCCAACATGCTGATGTTTTACAGCCCTGAGTCGGAAACCCATTGGGATCGTAAATTCAAATTTGAAGGCGCGTTTAGGTTTGGCCATGACCGCTATCTATTAGCGACTATCTATCTCATCATAGAGTTGCCTCTATCGATTCAAAGCCAGCTAAAACGTCTGCTCGAATGCATCACTTTCATCGAGCCTATCAGCATCATCAAAAGCCTGTATGACTTTTATATTCCATCACTCAACCGAGGTGAGGATGAAGACGAAGATGAGGATGAAAGCACGCCTAGACTCAATGAGGAGAGCGAAGCCATACTCTTGTCACACCTTGCAAGGCTCAATATCGACAAGCTCAATTACTATATCTGGCTAATAGATAGAAGCTATTTTGAAAAGCGTTGGCATCAAATGCTTGAGTTTTATGGCCAGCAAGAGCATAGCGAGCTGACACAGCTGCTTGACCAAGCGCTTATCCATTCAGAGCAATATAATAGAGTCAGATTCCTTCAGCACCTAGAGGAGCTTAAAGGCAAATCCCGCAGGCTTGCCAGAGCCAAACTAGAGCAAGAATGTCTATGGGCGCTAGAGAACTGGTTAACCCGCAGTCTGCCACAACCTGAGCAGCGTCTCTACGAGAGCCTAAATGAGACTCAGCAGCTTGGCTACTCAGCAGAGGGCCACTACCTGCTAGGTGAAGACAACTATATGCAGGTTCATAAGCTTATCAGCAAGCTATCAAAAGAGATCCCCCTCGATGCCGCTCTTAGCCAGCTATTAGTCAAACAGCCTTATCTGCACCATGAGTGTTTTATGCTGCAAAAGCAGGGTGAGGATTATGAGCTCCTGACCAAGCCTTGGTTGATTAAATCCATCAACAATTTCGCGCACCTTGCCTTTAAGGATTACCCTTCTATCTATGTTATCGATGACACAGTGTCACCTGATGCCATCGAGGTAATGCAACAGGCCTTAGACAATAACCTTCACCAGCAACAAGTCGACAAGGTGATGGCCTATATTCGAGGAGAGGCCACCTACAAACAGATAGTCGATATTGTCCAAGGCGTTGAGTTTAAAGAGCTAGACTACCTACCGGAAAATAGTGAGTCCTATAGCGTTGAGGATCTACTTGAGCATCTCAGTGTCGGTAAACACAATCGTGTCGCCAATCTGCTAGAACCTAGAGATCCCACGCTACTTGAGCGCGTTTTCTCACTGTTAGGCCGCGACTAGTCCTCACGCATATCTCTAGCGAAACAAAAAACAGGCTGCTCCTAATGCTAGAAGCAGCCTGTTTTATTTTGACAAGTGACAGCATTGAAAACCAAGGCGCTTTAAATGCTAAAGCGCCTTTCAACACACTAATGTAATGTTCCTCTAAAACCCTAGACACCTAACTTGCCGATGCTTGGCGCTCTATTTCATTTAACTCTATCTCACGCAAGCTAGGATCCACTTTACTGACTTGCTGCTTACTAAATAGCACTAAGATGAGTGGAATTAGCACCAAAGTAATCAAGGTGGCAAATAGCTCACCAAACACCAAAGACACGGCCGCAGGTTTGAGATATTGTGCCTGCTCTGAGCTTTCCAATAGCAGTGGGATTAAACCGCACACTGTCGTCACTGTGGTAAGGAAAATAGCCCTAAAGCGGCTTTTGCCAGCAGTTAGCGCCGCATCAAAAGCTGACATGCCTTGTCGATAATACTCATTGAAACGCGTCATCAATACTAGTGAGTCATTTACCACTATGCCTGTCATTGCCATCATGCCAAACAATGACAATATGCTGATGGGCAGATCTAACATACCGTGGCCCCATAGTGCGCCAATAAACCCAAAGGGCACAATCGACATGATAATAAACGGCTGCCAATAGGATTTTAGCGGAATCGCCAGCAGCGCATAAATCAGCAACAAGGTCAAAATCAGCGCCCGTTTAAAGCCAGCTTGCACCTCGGCAATCTCTTCAAACTCCCCCGCCGCACTTACTTTAACGCCAGGATATTGAGCTTCAATTTCAGGGAACCTTTGTTCAAGCTCGGCCAAGGTATCTTCAGGCGATTGTACCTGTCTGTCTTGACGCCAATAAACGCTTATGACCTGCTCGCGGCCGCGACGATAGATCTCATCGGGCACACGCTCATAGCTAAACTCAGCCACATCGGAGACAAACACAGATTGACCATTGTTGAGTAAAATTGGGGCAGACTTTAACTGCTCCAGACTCATGCGCTCACTATCTTTAAACTTAAGCACTATCTTGGTCTCTAACCCTGAATACAACAGCTTATGCACCTCAAGGCTGCCATAGGCACTCGCCGCAAGCTGAGCAATATTAGCCTGAGTGAGCCCCATGCGGCGGCCATAGTCATTCAATTTAAGCCTTAGCTGTAACATGCCGCCTTGGCCATCATCATAAACATCTTCAACGCCGGGTAAGGCACTTAAATACTTTCGAAGGGATTTGGCCGCCATGGTCGCAAGTTTACGATCGTCAGCCTTAAGCGTAATAAAGGTGCCACCCGTAGTTTCATCGGCGGCAGAAAACTTCGCCGAATAAGCCCCTTCTAGCTCCCCTGTATATTGCTGCCACAACTTGAGCATCTCTGTGTTGTTGATCCTTTGTAGCGCCTCGATACTCAGCTCGGCCGTGGCGCTGATTTCACCATAACCACCTGACTCAATCAGCAAGTTAACAATCGGTTTTTCGTTAAGCTGATATTGCTTAATAAGCTGCTCACTTGCCTTTTGCGCCCCCGCTTCAAGACGAGCCACATTTTGCACCTGCAAAGGCAATGGCGCACCATCTTCAAGTTCTATGGTGGCCGACATATAGCGTCCCGGAATTTCAGGAAACATGGCGCTTTTAATATAGCCCTTAGCCCACAAACCATAGGCCAATATCAGTAAGCTGATAAAGAAAACGAGACTCGCAGCTTTATGTTTGAGCACACCACGCAGTGTCGGCTGATAAAGGTTATCAATCACATAGCTCAGACCATTATTGGCCTTAGCCTGCGCCGCTTTAAATACGCTAACAATAGCGTTAGTGCTAGCCTTGCTCTTTTCATTGTGTGCATCATCGTTGGTTAAATGCATCAAGTGCGCGGGCAGAATAAACTTACTCTCAATAAGAGAGAAGATAAGCGCAAATATCACCACCGCTGAGAAGCCGGCGAGGATTTTAGCCAGCTCATTATCTATCCATAACATGGGTGAGAAGGCCGCGATAGTGGTGAGTACACCAAAGACGGTTGCGACTGCAACGCGCTCAACACCTTTAAATGCCGCCAGTTTAGGGTCTTGATGTTTGCGCCTCGCATCGTGAATACTTTCACCCACAACCACAGCATCATCGACCAATATTCCCAACACCAGAATCAAACCAAAGAGGGTAATATCGTTAATGCTATAGTCAAAAATACTCATCATCCCCATGGCGCCAGCAATGGAAACAGGAATGCCCACTGCGACCCAAAACGCCAAGCGGTAATTCAAAAACAGCCCCAGAATAATCAATACGATTAACAAACCTTGCCAAGCATTGGTGCCAAGGCGAGTCAGTTGCTCCTCAATATAGGGCGCCATATCGGCAATCACATCGATAGCAATATCGCTCGGCAAAGCAGCCTCTTGCTCGGCTAACACCTGACTGATGGCGTCACTGACCAGAAGCAAGTTATCTTGCTGACTGGTGGAAACCGACAGTGCAATAGCCGTATTGCCGTTATTGCGTACAATCGCGCCTGTCTCTTCATAACCACGATGAATATGAGCCAGCTCGCCTAAGGTCACTTCGCCATTGGCACCGCTAGTAATCACTAACTCATTTAACGCGCTAACGGTATCGGCATAACCATCACCTCTAATCGTTAACCTGCCCCGCTCACTTTTAAGCTCGCCACGTTGAGCCTCTAATGATGACTCATGGATACGATTCGCGATGGCATTTAACGACAAGCCGTAACGGCGTAGCTCGGCTACATCAGGCTCGATAAACAGCATTGGCTGACGCACGCCAAGGTTCGCCACTTGGGAGATTTTGGGGTGCTTTTTCAGCGCTTTTTTTACCGCCTGAGCAATTGGCTGTAGCTCATCATCACTTCTTGGCCCTGAAATCACCACATAAGCAGCAAGGTTAGTAAACTCATTACGATAGACCTGTGGGGTTAATGCCGCACTGGGCAGGTCGCTGATACCACTGACCCTATTGCGCACCTCCTCCATCAACTTGTTGAGATCCATCGATGAGTTCTTAGTGATGGTCACCTGAGAGTAGCCTTCACTCGAGGTGCTGGTAATACGCTTGATGCCAGCTAAGTCACTGACCGCCTCTTCCACTCTTTGGGTAATACCATTATCCACCTGCACCGCAGTGCCGCCTGGGTAGCTGACACTGACCACTAGACTCGATGGCGCAATTTGCGGAAAACTCTCGATACGTAGCTGCTTAAATGAGAAGTAACCACCAACCAACAGAGTCAGCATCAACAAGTTCGCCGCAACAGGATTATCTAAAAACCAACGGGTTAACCACTTCATAGGCTATCCTCCACCAGCTTTTGAGGAATTACCTTTTTACCCGCTAACATAGACAGCAGCGGATAACGCACTAGGCGTCGAGCTTGATTTGGGCTTTGCTCAAAACGCACGATAACCTCATCGCCCTCTTGGCTCACCACATCCACACTCTCTAAGGTTAAACGGTCACTATCATCAATACTCCAGACCTGATTATCATTAGTGACTGCCCCCAGAGGCATTCGCGCCAACTGCGTTTGCGCTTTGAGGCTAAAGTTAACTGTGACAAACTGCTCGGCGCGCAAAGGCTTTTCGCCGCCATAGGGGTTGTCAACTTTCAGCACCAATTGACGCTGCTTGGTTTGAGGGTCTAACGATGGCGCAATATAGCGTACAGATGCAGGCCAAGTGTTGCCTACTCGATCGCTGATGCTAATGTTGGCACCGTCAAGCTCACCTTCAAGTTGCGACCAAAGCTTTTGCGATAACCACGCCTGTACATCCATAGACTCGCTACTAGCGAGGGTTAATAAAGAGACACCCGCCTGTACATATTTACCCGGCGCGACATTGGTCGATATCACCACACCATCAAAAGGCACCCGCACCTTGCTATCTTTTAATCGCTTTTGGGCACTAAGCAGTTGCTTATTGGCCGAGATAAGCTCTGCTTTAGCTGCGGCAACTTGCGGCTCATGGCGCGCATATTCATTATCTGATTGACTCAGCATTTGTTGGGCAACCGTACGTTCATGCTGCTCTTTAGTTAATGCAAGCTCAGCGCGAGACACAGCGCTTTGTGCCTGCGCCAATTGAGTTTCAAGATGCACTGGGTTGAGCTTTAACAATAAAGTGTCTTTAGTCAGCAGGTTACCCGGCTCAAGCTTAGGATTAAGCTGCTCGACAACGCCATCGACTTGAGCACTAATATCCGTCAGCCAACGTGATTTGGTCACACCTGTGGTGCTCACCTTTACCGCCAAGGCCTTCGGGCTCACCTCAAGCACGCTGACATTAATCGGCAGCTCTTCGACCACATCGGCAGACTCCACCGCTTCTGGCTCGATGGAGATAATCACCAAAACTACGGCGAGAAAGCCAAGAGACAGAAATAGTGGCAGCAGCTTACTTTTACTCATTGAACGAATCCTATGTACAGTTTTGCATAGCAAGCATTATCGCAAAGCCAAGTAAATTAGAGTGTCCAGAATTGCGCTCTCGCTGTATGGATATGTCATAAAATGTCATGTTCCAGACAATGAATAACGAAAACAAAAATGTAGACATAAAAAAAGCAGGCTTAACAAGCCTGCTTTATCTAAGACGAAGGAGTTAACTCCGCACTCTATTATTCTTAACGAGAAAACACATGATACTTCTCTATTCCAAATTCCCTTTCTTTGTTATGGCATGTTGCGCAGGATTCATTCGTTTTCTGAGTAAACCACACACCATCATCACCAGCACCTTTATCCGCACTGATTTCGCCACCATTTTGAAGCATATGTGCGACAGCTGGCTGTCCGTTATGACAAGCATAACAATTTGCGGTTATGGGACTAGCCATTTTTGTCGTGTCTCCCTGATTAATCGCTCTAGCCCTTATATATTGATTTGGTACAGCAGCCAAATCTACAACTTCGCCATGGCACGAAACACAATTAGCTGCATTTAGACTCGTTGCAGAATTACCAACCTCTTCACCGTCAACTATTTCAACACTGCCAGCCCCCCAGTGCATGCTGTGAATCATAGGACCAAATCCCGGACCAGAAAATCCTGCACGACGGTCTTGACCATTGTTATGACATGCAACACAGCCAAGACCTCCATCAGCGAAAGCGCCATTTCGATGTAAGCTAGTCACTTTGTTATGGCATGTAGAGCAACTTTCTTTGGTAACGCTATGACGACGCTGATACTCTGTCGAAGCAGTAAACGTAGGAGCCGTCGTAGACAAATCAATAGAATAGTAATCAGTTGATACTGCGTCAGAATAATCATGTAAGGTGACACCATCTACACTCGCCTCTGATTCATCTTGTCCAACCATAGCTATCGTTACTCGAGAACTAGCATTCAAGTCAACGCCTGCAAAACCATTTACAAGGTTTGGAAAACATTCTGAATAGGTTCCATCTGGACGCGCTATATGCTGCTCAGTACCTCGTCCAATTGCACGACCAACTATCGTTTTGTTTTCCGAGTCATAGCCATGAATATAACCAGCAGCATAAGTGACATATCTTTCTGCTGTAGCTGTCTCATCTTCGCCAACTAATAGCTCACTTATATTCAGTGCTGAAACTGTATTACCGTCTTTTTTATAAAGATTGATATCAAAACATATCCCACCGGTCGCAGCCTCACCTTCAACCCAAATAATATCTTTATCCCAATAAGGCTCTGAAACAGATGAACTATAGGTCGCTCTAATCTCACTTCTCTTCGCAGCCGCCCTATGAAAACTTCGATAATCGGTATCGCTGGCTGCTTGAGCATAAAATATTTGCGTCTGTTGTTTTGTCGGCAACTTTGCCAAACTCGATTGGACAGTAGTCTGAAGTGCATCATGACAAGCATTACAAGTTTGCAAAGAAAGTACTGTCGATATAGGTTTCGCATGGCAACTATAACAGTTTGATACATCAAACCCAGTTTCAAACTTTTGATGATTGATATGCCCTAAGCTTTGCATAGTATTCCTAGCATATCCGCCAGAATAGACACCGTTCTCATCTCTTTCTTGCGCAACATTATTATGACAAACCATACAACCAGTAACAAAGTCGACATTACCTTCTGTATCTATTGCTACATGACTAGAATGACGAATATCTGAGTTAGCATAATCCACATGGCATGAGTAACAGCTTTCTGTAGAGGTTGTTGTATGTAAGGCATCTGGTTTATGAATAATTATCTCTCGAGATTCTGCAATATCACCTTCTTCTAAACCAACTTGCAACCTAAAAATACCTTCACTACTCGCCTCGACCGCAGGCATAGGTGCGACAAAAAGGTAGCGGCCAGTGTCGGTCACAGACAAACTCGCTCCTTCAGTATCAGGGTTACGACTGCCACCAGCTCCCCCCACAAATGCAGCCCCACCAACGTCTCCGGCTCGGCTACGCTGTATACCGTCTTCTGTTAAAGCAGCAAAATAGAGCGACGCAGCTTTTAAGCCATCAATTTTAAGCCCCGCTTCGTCAGTGACCTCAAATTCAACACTTATCTTTCCCGCTTCTGGCTTATATGACAACAAACTCACATTTGTCTCTTGGGACTTAGTCACAGATGTGACAGTACTATTACCGTCTGTAGCATTTGTCCCATCAGCTCCAGGTTGTCCGTCTTTACCATCACTTCCACAGCCTACGGCAACAAGAGCTAAAGCAATTACAAATAGAGAACAAATTTGATTGACCTTTCTCATAATCACTCCTTACTCATCTTTAATAGTTAACTACGATAAGTGTAGTTTGATTTTAAGGTTGAATTAATTTATTCAATGGCAACGAGATGTCGTTCACAAAAAAGAAACGTTAGCAACATTTCAGAAACACACAGAGCCAGGCTCCAACGAACAGCTAATCAAGATGTATTTGATTATATTTAGATTTATCAAAGATAATTGCAAACACTGTCACGCTCACCTCTTGTCAGCGATAACTATCACAATAAGCATTTTTCATATGAATGTGGCGATTGAGCCATCAGGGAAGATTTCACGACGTCTTGCTGTGGATATGTGGGGTCAGGGTAAACTTTAATTTGAATACCATACTTTTCCTCATCCCGCGACCCAGATTAAGACTCCTTGCTCTAACGCATTTCTGTCCAAATACGAGTTAAATTTAATCAAATAAACAAATAGCCATATGTGGATGCGGCAGTTACCGTTGGCAGCATGGCCGCTCTTTGGCGCCCATGGCGGTCAGAGTACTAGCAGCGTGTCTCATTAGTATCTGCACCTTAGCCTGCTACGAGCCATTAGTCGCGCTTAAGCTAGATGTATTCATAGACTAACAAAGTCAAAATTAAGCCCAATGGAGCCAATTTATAAAAGACTTTCAGGCGAGCAAGTATTTAAGGGCTGTGGTTAGCCCTTAAAGTGTTTGAGTAGCCAATAGATAGGTCTGAGATCTTTGCCTGCAAACGGCATGATGGGGGCGATGATAAGGTTAAGCCATTGCCAAGGTTTAATTCGCTTTTGGCAACCTTGCCAGATGGCTTCTCCACCAGCGTCACGATAGCAGTGAATCGCTTCTGCAATAAACGGAAAGTAGGGATTTTCAGGCTTAATATAGCGATACAGGCTATGGATAAATACTAGAAGATCCCGCTGTTTTAGTTTATCGCTTGCACCTGACTGCTTGGCTTCAAAGTCAATAAAGGTTGCTTTACCTTGCTGCCAACTGATATCCCTCAGCGCTGGGCGGCCGTGGGTAAGCTCTTGACTGTGCAGCTTAGCCAATGCCTTAGCGGCGCCCACTAACATCTCTCTGGCTTGCTCATTGGGAATTTTACTGTGAGCAATGCGCGCGCTAATTACCTGCCCTGCATCTTCAATGACGATATAGCCTTGACCTGTTAACGCCAGCTTAGGCACGGCGGCGCCTTTATCGAACAAGTCTTGCAGCGCCTGCTGCTCAACCTCTAACGCCCGCGCGGGATCATCCTTTAAAAACCGCATTGCACCGGTTAACACTTCAGCCTGCTTCAGCCAGTATTTCTTACCTTGAAACTCAAAGGAGCAGATACGGGTACCGGCTTGCTCATCCAATAGCGATGCAACTTTCTCTGCTAAGGTTTGTGTACTTTCCATGGTGTTATTCAATCGTTATCTTCTACAGTGGCTAAAACAGTGCCAAACAAAATAGGAGCGTCGTGCGCTCCTATTCAAAGAGTCTAGCTAAGAGTTAGATTTCGGCATCGTCTAAAGAGATAGCACGATTTTCTAACAATACTGGGATCCCCTCAGTGATAGGGTAAGCTAAACGCTCGGCTTTACATACCAGTTGCTGAGCTTCTTTATCATACTCTAGCTTTCCCTTACAGCTTGGGCAGGCCACAATATCTAAAAGTTTCTTATCAAACGCCATGGGTTATCCTTTCTTATTTTGAGCCACCTTCGTTAGGCGCTCAATTATTTGTTGATCAAATTCTGCTGATAGCTTCGCATTTACAGGCAAATACCACCAGTTTTTAGATTGTATTTCGCGACATTTAACCGCATCTTTCTCTGTCATCAATAATGGTAAGTCACCAGCTAAGTCATCTAGCTCCTTAAAATCAAAGGCTTGATGATCTTCAAAGGCTTGCTGCTGAGTCACTCTATACCCAAGCTTGGTAAGGGTGTCGAAATAGCGCTGGGGATTACCTATCGCAGCCATGGCCGCAACCTTATCACCCACTTTGGGTGTAACATAATTGACAGTGTTATCGCGGTTTACCGAATCACTATCTTGAAGTGCGGCTTGAAGCGGGGCTTGAGGCGCGACAGGTAGCAGAGTATCTGGCTCCAGTGCCATGGCAAACTCACCACTTTGAGCCTCGCCGCCATTGGCGATCACAAAATCCACGCTGTTAAGTCGCTTTGGGCCTTCACGTAGCGGTCCTGCAGGAATAAGCCAGCCATTACCTAACCTGCGCTGGCCATCGATAATAGCAATTTCGATATTTCGGCCAAGGGCGTAGTGCTGCAAGCCATCGTCACAAATAATGACATCCACATCATAATTAGCAAGCAATGCATTAGCTGCATCGACACGCTTTGCGCCCACCACCATAGGCACCTGAGTGCGCGCCGCTATCATAGCAGGCTCATCGCCCACCTCACTGGCTAAACTTGTGGGCTTCACCTCGCGAGTCCCTTCAAACTTGACGCCGTAGCCACGACTGATGACACCAGGTTTGTATCCATGGCGGCGCAGCAGCTCAATGAGATAGATAACTGTGGGGGTTTTGCCACTGCCACCTGCGGTGATATTACCCACCACAATCACAGGCACTGAAAGCTGCACCTGCTTTTTCAACTTTAGGGCAAACAAGGCTCGCCTTATTGTACTAATCAGCCAAAAAAGGCCGCTTAACGGCAATAGCAGATAAGCGAGTGGATGACGCTGATACCAAAGGCGATGCACAAACTCTTGCATAGGGATTAGCTACCAAACTGCATCTGATAGAGCTTGGCGTACATGCCATCTTTACCAATCAGCGACTGGTGAGTACCACGCTCAACTATCTTGCCCTGCTCTACCACCAGAATCTCATCGGCACTTTCAATGGTCGATAGTCTATGGGCGATCACCACTGAGGTTCTGTTACTACGCAGATTCTCTAACCCTTGTTGAATCGCTTTTTCAGACTCGGTATCAAGCGCCGAGGTGGCTTCATCAAGAATTAAGACTGGCGCATTACGCAGCATGGCTCTGGCAATGGCGATACGTTGACGCTGACCACCTGAGAGCAGCACACCATTCTCACCCACTTGGGTATCAAGCCCTTCAGGAAGTTGGTCGATAAACTCCATGGCATGAGCAAGTTTGGCCGCTTCAATGATTTGCTCTCGGCTCACTTCACCAGGATAGGCATAGGCGATATTGTTAGCGATACTGTCGTTAAATAGCGTCACCTGCTGAGAGACTAGCGCCACCTGCTCACGCAGGGATGCCAGCGTATAGTCATTAACATCCACGCCATCAAGGGTGATGTTGCCCTGCTCAAGGCCAGTATAAAAACGCGTCACTAGGCTGGCGATGGTCGACTTGCCTGAACCTGAACGTCCAACTAAGGCTAGCGTCTTACCCGGCGCCACATCAAAATCGATCTGATCGAGGGCTAGTTTTTCTTGTCCTTGGTAGCCAAAGCTCACCTGATTGAACTTAAGCGCACCTTTCACTCTATCTGTGGTATAGGTGCCGTTATCCGCTTCTGGCTTAGCATCTAGTAATTCAAAAATAGTACTACAGGCAGCAATACCGCGCTGAAACTCGGCGTTCACTCGAGTCAGAGCTTTAATAGGCTGCAGCATGCTCACCATAGCGGCAAGAACCGTAGCAAAAGTGCCTGCGGTCAGCTCCTCTTTAAGGCCATCAAAGCTTGCGGCATAAAGAACAAAAGCCAGCGCAAATGAGCCTATCACCATAATCAATGGCTGACTGATTGACTGCACGATCGCCAGCTTCATATTGCGATAACGGTTATGTTCGTTCACCTCGGCAAAACGTGCGGCTTCAGTTTCCTGCCCGCCAAAGGCCAACACATTCTTATGACCTTTAATCATCTGCTCGGTTGCCGCCGTCACATCGCCCATGGTGTCTTGAATTTGACGAGAAATTTTACGGAACTTACGGCTCACCACAGAAATAATCACGCCAATAACCGGCGCAATAATCAAAATACATAGCGAGAGTTTCCACGAGTAGTAGAACATTACCGCCAACATACCCAGCACTGTCACACCGTTACGGACAATAGTAATCAAGGCGCTGCCCGATGCTCTGGCGACTTGCTCAGTGTCATAGGTGACTTTGGAGATAAGATTACCTGTGTTCTCTCTGTCGATATAACTCACAGGCAAGGTCAGATAGTGCTCAAACACCTGCTGACGCATACTCTTGATCAGGCTGGCACTGATATAGGAGATACCATAGGTAGAGGCAAAGTTGGCTAAGCCGCGCAGGGTAAACAGTAATACCACCACAAAAGGCGCTAGCGTTAGCACATCTTTACTAGCAGAGAAGCCGCCAGTATTGAGCATATCCATGCCACTGCCTGCGGCAGAAGAGACTTGGGATACCTGACCGCCAAAACCGTTATCGATAAAAGGCTTCATAAAGGCGATAAAGGAGGCATCGACAATACCGTAGAGAATAAGCCCCACCACAGACATGGCAAACATGCCCTTAAGCGGTTTTAAATAACCAAGAAGACGTTTAAATACTGGGCCAGTTTTAATTGCTGATTGAGTCATTGAAACACAAGAGTTATGGCAAAGGCGTCATTCTACTCTGCTTTGGGCTAAGGTTCCAAATCCAAACAGGCGGTTATACCAAAATGGCGCTAAATCTTGTCGATATGTGCTCACCTGCATGCCACTTTGGTCAAAAGTCAGGCTAATTTGCCCTCGCTCGCCGCTTACTAACCAAGGTATGCCTTGATACCTTTGCACTATATCGGGCTTAGGAAAGCCATAATGGTTAGCAAAACCTGCTGCAAACAGCACTAAACTTGGCGAGACGGCATCGATAAACTCCGCCGTCGATGAGGTGCGACTGCCATGATGGGGGGCGATTAATATATCGGACTTTAGCTTTTGATAGTCACTATATTGAGCGACCAGCTCGGCCTCTTGTTGCCACTCAATATCGCCGGGCAGTAAAACACTGTGCAACGCATCACTGACCTTAACCACACAGGAGCCATTATTACCCGCCATAGGACGAACTGGCCCCAGAAGCTCGACTCTTAAACCCTGCCAGCTAAGTTGCTTAGGTCGGCAATAAATCCTATCGGGCTGAGCAAGACCTGTTACCGAAGGCGTGTCTTTTATCAGTTTAGCCTGAGGAAAAGCACGCTGAATCACGCTCTCGCCACCAGCGTGGTCATTGTCCGTGTGACTGATAATAAGATAGTCGACACTCGCTATCCCTTTGGCCTGTAAAAATGGCAGCACCACCCGCTGAGCATAACTAAAATCATCACCGTAGGCGGCGCCCGTATCATAAATCACGGCGCGGCCTTGATGACTTATCACAACGCTAAGCCCCTGCCCCACATCAAGAAGATGCAGTTGCCAGCTTTCTGCAACCCTTTTCTCAAAGCCATAAGCCTTCTCAGACTCGCTATTGGCTTTCATTTGCCTGCTAAGGTGTTGATAGCCACTCAAGAGTATAGGCAGTAGCAAAACCGCCCCTAAAAAACGCCAGCTACGCCCTGAGTGCCAACAAATTAATATACCGCCAATCAGTGCAAAGAGAGTTGCGGCCACTAATGACTGAGGTATAGCCACCCAAGTGACAGATAATGGCTCAGTCAGGCTTAACAGGTACTCAAAGGGCTGCAGGCTGAGATTAGCCAGATAAAATAGACTGACAGGATCAAGGCCAAGCCAAACATTAAGACCTGTGATATCTACAAACAACCAAAACAAAAAACAACACAAACTTAGAGGGATCACCACTAGGCTAAACCAAGGCACAACCACTAAGTTAATCAGTAGGCTTAATCCACCGACGCCACCAAATAACGCCCCCTGTATCAAACCCAGTACCAAGCTTAAACGCCACTGCACCGCCCATAACAGCAATAGTTTCTGCTTTAGGCGCTTTATGGCACTCAGGCTAACGTTCAATAAGTCGCCAAGCAGTGTTTGCAGTCTTAAGCTTGCTGTCAGAACACTGTTGCTTGATTGTGATTCGCTAGCATCTTGCTTATCTTCTAGCTGATTTGTGATCTCATTTTTGTCGTCACTTTCTTTTTGCTCACTCTCAAATAGCTTTTCTGTTTCATTTTCTCGCTTAGAGTATAAATTGAGCGTGTACAAAATCACGCCTAAAGCCGAAAACGAAAGCCAAAACCCGGGGCTTAATACCGCAAAAGGATCAAATAACAGCACCAAGAACATGGCCCATAACAATCGCTCCCATGGACTAGAAAAGCGCCTTATGATGCCCACCAGCACCACCACGGCTAACATAATAAAGGCCCTTTGGGTAGGAATCGCAAAACCTGACAGATAGCTGTAACCTGCCACCACTAGCAGCACAGCCAAGGCCGTGATAATCACGCTTGCTCGCCCTTGGCTGAGATTGAATATAAGCCTATAAGCTGCTGATTTAACCACGAGCCATCTTTGAAATCCCCTCATACACAAGGGAAACAGCAGATTAAAGAGCCAATAACTCCACAGGGCCACAACTGACAGGTGTAAGCCAGAAATGGCCACTAGATGCCCAGTCCCGGTCTCCCTGAGGGACTGCCAGCGCGTCGGTGATATCAGCTGTTTATCCCCAAGAAGCAGCGCCTGCAAAATATCGCCTGTTCTCAACTCTTTGGTGACAGGTAAAAGGACCCTAATGAGAGCTTGGCGAAGTGAGTAGGAATCAGAGATAAACTTAGCATCACTCACCTTACCCCTTGCAGTAACATGCTGACTAATTCGATGTTTTTGCTTATTAAATCCGCCTTGATTTAGCACGCTAACAATTGACTTAGGCTTCACTGTCCATTGCCACACTTGCCCCACCTTTGGTTGGACAAATTCAGGGGCTTTAACTTTATCCAAGGGCCAAAAAAGCTGAACTCGAGGTGAATAGATGGAGAAATTGTTGTCGATAGCTCGAATAGTTAAACTCAAGCTATCGCCGTTTCGGCTAACAAGTGATATGATTTCGCCCCTTAAGTTAATCGGCCCCCTGTTATCACTTGGTTCGTTAGGTACATAATATTGGGCAAAAAATGCCAATGCCGCGGTAGCAAACACCCCGCCAGCGATTAGGCTTGAATAACGAAGAAATATACATGCCAAGACGATAAGCCAAGGAATAACCCAAGGCCCAGGAAGACTTGGCCATAAACATGATGAGATTATCAGGGCACAGAAGCCGAACATAAATCGATTCATAACCCAATAAGTTAAGACAGCAATTACCATCTATGCCAAAAAAGATAATCGAAAGGTATATGCCTAAACCGGAAACACTCAAGAATCATAAACACTTGAAGATTTTTGGTGAGCTACTGCATAAACCTAACCTTTGGGCGTTAAACCGTAAATCCGCTCCCGGCGCATTTGCCATCGGCCTATTTGCCGCTTGGGTGCCTATTCCATTTCAAATGGTGCTAGCCGCGGCGTTAGCCATCTTTTTTAACGTCAATATTCCCGTTTCCGTCGCCTTGGTTTGGATTACTAACCCACTGACTATGCCTGTGATGTTCTACGGTGCTTACCTTCTAGGGGTGAAAGTGCTAGGCCATGAGGCACAGGATTTTGCCTTTGAAGCTAGCTGGCATTGGATTGAATCATCCCTATCCACCATAGGCCCGCCATTTCTACTAGGCTGTTTTATTTTAGGTATTATATTCGCCGCTATTGGTTACTTTAGTATTGCCAACCTTTGGAAATACTCAGTGCTATTTAAATGGAAAAAGCGCGGCCAATAATCAGACCGTCACTCGCCTAAGGGGCAGTACTTTAAGCGAGTGACTCTCTTCTACACATACACTTTTCGCTATCTCCCTCTCTACCTTTGAGCACAATGACAACTTAAGCTTTTGTCGTTACTTCATCACTTCGAGCAATTAACATTCGCTAACTGCGCAATACTCCTTCATAATCAGATAGCATAGAGTGTTGGGTAAGGAGTATTCAGCTTCACTTAAAAGGAAGTCGTTGTGAAATAAGGTCGCGAATGAGCATTATCGCCAAATTATTTACACCACAGCTTATCAATCAACCTAAGCATATTTACAGGTTATTTGGGCTTATCTTTCTGCTGTTTGGCGCCCTAGTTGCCATGCTAACGTCTGTGATTAACTACTATGTTCAGTACACCAATATTGAACAGCAAATTGCAGACAAATTTGTCTCAGAGAAGTCAGAAAAGCAAACGATAATACAAGCCTTCACTCAGCATAACCGTGCGCAAATGGCAGCCCTAGCTAAAAGCCAGTTGACCCACTCTTTTCTTGATAGTCCGTCTGATGGTGACCAATACAATCTCACCCAATTGATGTTGGCAACCATCCAAGCTAATAGGCAATTCACTCAGCTAAGGCTAATCGATAATCAAGGCTTAGAGCGGATTCGTATTAGCCAAAGCGATGGCAAACCTCATATCACTCCGCACAGTGAGCTACAAAATAAGCAAAACCGTTACTACTTCGATGCGGCGATGAAGTTAAACAATAACGGCTTCTGGTATTCAAATTTCGATTTAAATGTCGAGCACGGCAAAATAGAACTGCCCATTAAGCCGACACTAAGGATCGCCACACCACTCTTTTATCAAAATAAGCGCTACGGATTTGTGATTGCCAATATCAATATCTCACCGCTACTTAAGCTATTAGCCAGTTCGGCTAACTTTGATATCTATGTGATTGACGAGCAGGGTGAGTTTATTGTCCATCCTGACAGTGACTATGCTTGGTCGCGGTATTTACCCGATAGGCCTAGCTTTCACAGTCAGTTTGCTGAGTCTAATTCAGAAGCTTTTGCCAGCCAGCAGTATGCATTTTCACTTAGTGAGTTTATCGACAATCAAGACAATGCCAGCCTATTAATGTTTCCGAAACAGGAGCTTTTGCTTGAGTTTCAGCAACATAATATGATTTCGACCGCACTTATTGCCGTCACCGTCATTGTGGTTTCCTTTGTGCTGTCTTGGTTTGCAGCGCTGTTTCCTACTCGACTACAGCAGGCACTTAGCGAGGCTTATCAAAGGATTAAGCGCTATACCCAGATCATAGATAAGCATGTCATCACCTCTTCGACCGACACTAAGGGTGTTATCACGCAAGCCAGTGCCGCCCTAGTCAAAGTCTCAGGCTACAGTAGAGAAGAGATGATTGGACAACGCCACAGCATTATTACTCATCAAGACACACCAAAGACGGTGCACAAGGATATTTGGCAAACCATTACCCAAGGAAACACTTGGTATGGCGAAATTCTAGATAAAAATAAACAGGGTAAAAGCTTCTGGCTGGAACATGTCATTACGCCTGATTTTGATAATCAAGGTGAGATCACTGGCTACACTTCCATCAGTCAAGATATTACGTTACGAAAACAGGTAGAGGCGCTATCCCTTATCGATAGTTTGACTCAAATAGCCAATCGTCGCCGTTTAGATAATCGCATAAATGATGAACTGGCACGCTTTGCTCGATACCATAAAAGCTTTTCCCTCATAGTGTTGGACTTAGATAACTTTAAACGAATCAATGATAACTATGGCCATGATATTGGCGATACTGTACTAGTAGAATTTGCTACCTTACTGACCAAACACTCTAGGAAAACCGACTTAGTTGGCCGTTGGGGTGGAGAAGAATTTCTTATCATCTGCCCCGAAACTCAACTCGGCGGTGCCAAAAGCCTAGCCGAAACAATCAGAGAAGCCACGGCTCAGTATCCCTTTACCCAAATCAACTCAGCCACCATAAGCCTAGGTGTCGCCGAGTGCATGAAAGGTGATGATTTAGCATCGCTTTTTTCCCGCGCCGATAGAGCCCTTTATCAAGCTAAAAGCGATGGAAGAAACAGAGTAATCACCCAAGAAGATATAGAGTAATCAGACTACATTTCACTCCTTCGCAGTCACCTTTTATCCATAGCGTGATATGCATCGATGGGAATGGACTCGGGGCTAGTAACAATCCGGTTTTATCCTACTTTTGTCCCCAGAAGTTGCGTGTTACACTCGAGCCTCATTCATTTATGGCTGTATAAATTTTTATGAAACAACTGTTAGACTTTCTGCCGCTGGTTATTTTCTTTGCCGTCTATAAATTTGTTGATATCTATGTCGCCAGTGGTGCCCTTATCGCCGCCACTGCTCTTCAGCTTATCATCACCTATGTCTTGTACAAGAAACTAGAAAAAATGCACCTTATCACCTTTGCTATGGTGGCATTTTTCGGCACCCTCACCTTAGTCTTTCACGACGATGCCTTTATTAAATGGAAGGTCACAGTTGTGTATGCGCTGTTTGCGCTAGCACTCGCTGTAAGCCATTTGATTAACAAGCCTATACTTAAGGGCATGTTAGGACAGGAGCTTAAAGTCGCTGACAATATCTGGGCCAGAGTCACCTGGTATTGGGTTGTCTTCTTTATCGCCTGTGGTCTGCTTAACATCTATGTCGCCTTTAGTCTGCCTCAAGCAACTTGGGTGAACTTTAAAGTCTTTGGTTTAACTGGCTTAACCCTAGTTAATACCTTTGCAACTGTAATATACCTCTACAAACATATCCCTGAAGAACAACGTAAGGAATTCAAATAATGTGGTACATGATCTCCTCTCAAGATGTTGAAAACAGTTTAGAAAAGCGTATGGCAGTGCGTCCAGCTCACGTTGAGCGTTTAAAAGCCCTCGCCGCCGAAGGTCGCCTAATGGTTGCAGGCCCACACCCAGCAATCGACAGTGAAGATCCTGGTGAAGCAGGCTTTACAGGCTCACTGGTTGTTGCCGATTTTGATTCACTAGAAGAAGCGCAAGCTTGGGCCGATGCTGACCCCTATATCGCAGGTGGCGTATACGAGAAAGTGATTGTTAAGCCATTTAAGCGAGTACTGCCTTAATGAAAATTGTTTCATTTAATATCAACGGATTGAGAGCCAGACTGCACCAACTGCAAGCCCTAATTGATAGCCACTCACCGGACATCATAGGTCTGCAGGAAACCAAGGTTCACGACGAGGCATTTCCAGTCACCGACGTTGAAGCCATGGGATATAAGGTTCATTACCATGGTGGTAAAGCCCACTATGGTGTAGCCATGCTGTCTAAACTCGAGCCAGTTAAACTTCAGAAGGGATTTCCGACCGATGATGACGATGCCCAGCGCAGAATGATCATAGGTCAATTTGAACAAGACAATGGCCGTCTACTGACTGTGCTCAATGGTTATTTTCCTCAGGGAGAAAATATTAATCATGAGACAAAGTATCCAGCCAAGCGTAAGTTCTACCAAGACTTAATGACTTATCTCAACGAGCATCATAGCAATGAAGAAGATATCGCCATTATTGGTGATATCAATATCTCACCTATCGATCTCGATATAGGTATTGGTGAACCTAATGCCAAGCGTTGGTTAAAGACTGGCAAATGTAGCTTCCAGCCAGAGGAACGAGAGTGGCTACAGACCTTGCTAGACTGGGGCGTGGTTGACACTTTCCGTCAACTTCACCCAGAGCGTAGTGACCGCTATTCATGGTTTGATTATCGCAGTAAAGGCTTTGATGACAATCGCGGCCTTCGCATCGATGTGATTCTTGCAACACCAAGCCTTGCTAAGCGCTTAACTGAATCAGATGTGGATTACGATCTTAGAGGCATAGAAAAGCCCTCGGATCACGCCCCTATCTGGAGCAGCTTTAGCGAGTAACTTGATCTGGTATTAGTATCTAGTATTAGTATCTAGCACCAGTTAGCGTTAATCTAAAAAATACCCGCACTAAGTTATATATAGTAACTTAAAGGGTGTATAATGTGTATTAAGGCAGAGAAATCTGCCTTTTTATTGCACATCCAGCATCAAAGGTATGTAGTGAATGGTGTGTATAATATGTATAAGGGAAGCATGGTTTGTCATCAGTAAAAGTTAGAGCAACGATTGTAGAGGACAATACTGGCATCAAAAGCCAACTGCCTATCTTGCTAACTGAGCAAGGAGAGTTAAGTACGGTCACAGACTACCTACTCAAGCTAGAGGCGGACGGTGTGAGTAACTCCGTCATGAATGGATTTATTCAAGCAGTGTCCTTATTGCTGGATTATATGGAAGCAAATAGAGGGCTGTTTGACGATCCGAAGTTGCTCTTTCAGACCTTTTCTAAGCGGTTGTACACTGGAACGATTGGTGAAGATGGACTTGACCCCTCTGGTTTGTATTGGGTGCCAAGTTCAACCAGTAACGTGAATAAGCATATTCACCGACTGACGGCATTCACCGATTGGTTGGCAAACACGCAAGGCACTGCGTCGATGAACCCCTTGCGTGATGCCACCCCTCATGAGCAGCGATTGAATTACGCTGCATGGTATCGTAAAAACCAGAATGATTTTCTCGGTCATATCGAAGATAAGACCGTTAACAAAACCATCCGCAAAGCGCGAACCATCAAGGGGCGCACACCACTCACCAAAACCGAAGATGATGCTATCGCCTTTCCTGAAAAGCATTGGGAAGATTTTTATATGAACGGTATTGGTGGCGCAAGCGATCCACGAGTGGCACTCAGGGACAAATTGATACTCCTATTCATGCACGGTGGCGGACTACGCGAAAGCGAGGCTTTAACCCTTTGGGTGACAGATGTGTTTGAAGATCCCTATAACCCAGATAGTGCAATCGTTCGAATTTACAATGAAGTCGATGGCAAAGCGCCAAATGACCCTGAAGTTCGTTCTAAAAATCAAAATAGAGAGACGTACTTAAAAGAAAAGTATGCGCGTATCCCTCGTCAGCGCATGAAAGGCACTGCACACCTTGGTTGGAAAAACCGTGTGGTTGACCATAAAGATAACTACATACAGGTTCAGTGGTTCCCAACCGACTATGGCAAAGTGTTTATGTCACTTTGGAAAACCTATCAAAAGTACCGCGCCAGCATCGACTGTCACCACCCGTATGCGTTTATTTCTTTTCATCACAGTGCCTTCGGCAACCCTTACACCATCAACGCTTTCCATGATAACTACGCCAACGGCTTGAAGCGCATCGGTTTGGAGCCGAGCAAGGCAGAAGGTAAAGACCCTCACGGGCATCGTCATAATTACGGTAGACGATTAGAACGCTCAGGATTGAACCCGTTGGTGATTCGACGCTGTATGCACCATAAGTCCCTAGACTCACAAACCCCCTACACAGGCAAAGGTCAGCAGGAAATCTCTGATGAACTGACCCAAGCGACACTGCAATTGGCAAACCCTGAATCTAAAGTGAAAGCACTGGATTGGAAAAAGCTAGCTGAGCATGGCTTTAACGATATTGACCCACAGGGCTACTTCACAGGCAAACATCCAAAATTGAGAGGTAAATAATGGCAAAAAAAGGGCAGAAACAAGATGGACGCGCATCGGATTTAACCTTCTCTTGGATGCTCACCACGCTCGGTGCAGAGTGGCAACAATGGCAAGAGTTGGCTGCTGAGTGGATGGCGGCACAAACCAATGGTATTCACCATAAGCGGAATGCGTTAAGCCGCTTCTTTGAGACTTATATTGCTGAATATGCACCCTATGCCATTAACAATATAGATTTGTTTTTTAAGGGCTACAAAGGACATCAATGCTCCAGTGAAGAGTTAAAGAAACTAGCAAAAGGTCGATTTACAGATGCGTATGAAATTTCATCGAGCGTGAATATTCCTTGTGATTTCATCGACTTTGTTATTGAGAAGGTTTTCTCGGAAGAAGGTGACCATGGAAAGCTAGTACCGCTGGTTCAAAGCCCGCTGAGCAAAATCAAACATCAAAAGTCAGCTACTGAAACCGTCCGCAACCCCTTGCCGTATCGCTACATTCAGGACTTGCGTCAAATCCTCTGTCCGTTACCTGACAAAACTGAACTCACCGTCATTCAGCAAAATCTCAAGGACGGTGAAACTTTGCTTCCAGCTTATCACTACCGCCATTTCAAGCACTGGACGTGGGCGCAGCAGCAGTCAGGACAAACTAATATGGGTCGTGGTGATGGTGACTGGTTTGAAGTAGAGCCTGAGCTGATTGATAAGTCCGACCCCGACTGCGTGTGGCGCAGCAAAGAAATCACTCGAAATAACAAAAAAATCACCCTTCACCAAATCTGGTCGCCTGTCAAAGCGATGGTGATTTTTATGAAGCTCCATCTACCGCTGCGTACCTATCAGGTGCGTATGCTCGATAGTGGTGAAGCTGATACATGGCGCTACGAAAACGGTCAATGGGTAGTGAACACCCAACATGATTTTGCACTTGGCAGTGAAAAACGCCCCTTCGGAAAAGGCATCTTCCGCCGCATTCACGACACCATGACAGGGCTGTATTCAACAGGTCTATACATCAATACCAACAAGACCGCTGACCAGAACAAAGACGAACTGGAGCGGGGGTACATCATCCCTTGGCAAAACGAGGAGGTGTTGCACTGGCTGGGAAAATTGCGCAACTGGCAAGAAAAATACAATCCGATTGCAAAGCCCACCGATTGTACAACATTGCTGCACAAGCACACTGGTCAGAAGAAATCGGATAAGCAGCTAGAAAGCATGGGTGAGATTTCGTTTTTGTTTCGCGATGCTTCAGCAAAAGGTATGGACAAACAAAAGCCTTGTAGAGACCAAGCGGCAGACCCTTTCTGGTATCGACTCCTACTGACGCTAGAAAACCAACTGGCAGGGCAAGGCAATGCCCTAGATAACGGTGAGCGTTTGAAACTGGTTGTAGACTACCCAGAAGGCACTACAGAAAGCGCTAAGGTTTCCACACTCTTTCCTTTACACAGTTTGCGTGTCTCACTTATCACGGCGTATACAATGGACACACAATTGCCACTGCCTGTGATTTCTAAGCTATTGGCAGGGCATACGCGCCTGTTGATGACCATCTACTATAACAAAATCACCCCATCGGTGATGGCTGAGAAGATGAACGAAGCGCATGGCGCACTGGACGCCAAAGCCAAACAATCGGTGCGTAATTTCCTCAAAGACGCCTCGATGGAGCAAATCCAATGCAAGATGGTGTATCACAATGATGATAGCATTCAGGCGGCACTGGTTAACCGCAACCCGATTGGTTGGGAAGAGCGCTCGTGTGGGATGTGTTTGGTAGGCGGTAACACAGTTAAATCGGATGAAGTCAGTACCCTTGGTGGTTGCTGGAACGGTGGTGAGTTGATTAAGGGCTCAAAAGTCGCTACCAACCGCGTTTATGCTAGTGTGCCACATGGCCCAGAAAACTGTATCCGCTGCCGCTGGTTTATTACCGAAGCGCGATACCTGCCTGCGCTTAATGCCCAATTTAATCAACTAAGCTACAAAGCGCATCAAGCGGCTAATCTATCTGTGGAAATCGAGGGTGAACTGGAAGCCCTCAAAGACGAACAATTCTTTTGTGAAGAGCAAGGTAAGCCGTTTATCAAACATGATGAGCTGCAAGCCCTACTGCGTCGCTATGAAAAACAGCGAGTCGAAGCCGATGAGTACGCAAAAGACTGGATTGCGTGCTTTGAGCTGATTCAGAAAATCATTCGTGTCGAAGAAGCCAGAAATGAGGATGACACCAAAGATAAACTGATTGCGGTTGGCTCTGAGCAAGATGTCAGCCATGCCTTGAAGTTTATCGAAACCGACTCAGAGTTACTGCACTTATCACTGCTTTGTGATGACGCGGAGTTCTACCCTGATTTACAGGACGAACTGCGTAAAACCCCTGCGATAGAAAAGCGCTCTCGCCAACTTACCCGTGTGTTGATGAAAAAAGGCTTTGAGCCGATTTTCATGGAAATGGACGACAAACAACAGCTCATCGCTGCCAATGCCATGTTGCGCCAAATGGCGAAAATCGCTGACCCTGACGACAAGCTCGAAGGCTACCGCAAAGTAGCTAACTACATCGAAGCGGGTGAATACCTGAACGATAACAAGCTGTTCTCTCAGGGCATTCATGCTCTGACTGATAAAGCCATCAATCTAGGTAGCATTGCACTACCGAACTTATTGGAGGACTAATGGAACTCGATATTGATGTTATTCTGGCTGACTTAAAAGAAGGCAAAGTGCCTCGCACTCAGCAAAACCTCGACAAGCTCAACGACACGCTAAAAGCCTATGCAGAATCAGGTCAGCGTGACTTCTCCATCACGCAAATTGGACGGGTTTCTTCCGAAAATGGCGGATTGGCTTATGAAGCCATACGAGCGACCCGTAACAAGCACTATCGCACTCTCATCGAAGCATGGGCGGCAAAGTACAATACCAATATCAAAAAACCGTTATCCAACACCTCTCGGTCTAAATCTATCCCTGCGGATAATAAGCTGTTAGAGCGAATTCCAGACCCAGCGGTACGCGCTTTATTTGGTCAAATCATTGCCGAGCGCAACCGCTACCGAAAAGAGGTCAATCTGCTAAAGCAACACGCCAACATCACCATCGACAAACGCCCCAACCGAGTAGTTGATGTCAGCGCTGAATCAAGTGTGGAGGTGTTACCGTCCCTGTCAGGCATTTTAAACGATTTTGAAAAGAAAGCCTTGGCCTATGCCATTTCTGATGAATGCATGGATACAAACAACTGGCAACACACCCAAGCGGGTCAGGTAAAAGACATGGAATACAACAGCGAAGTCTTCCCACGAGGGTTTATCACAGGGCTTCGCAAGCTATTAGGCGAGGTAGATGACTAATGGCAAGCGGGCAACAGAAAGCGCAACAAAACCTTGAGGCATTTGAGGTCTGGAAGGCTACTCAGACGGACGATGACTTTAAACAAATCGTGTTCAGAGGTCAGCTTAACCGAATCGAAGTGGCAAAGGGAATCGGTTGTGGAAAATCGGCTTTAAACCAGAACCCCGCCCTCAAGAAGGCACTCAAAGTCTTAGAGGATGAGCTGCGCGGAAAAGGTGTCCTGCCACCCTTGTTCGACTCTGCCAAGAAGAATGCAGGCAAACCCAAAGCCTACGACAACACAGCAAATCGGAAGCATCTCGATTCAAAGCGACTGTCTTCATTGGAAGCTGAGAACATTGAATTGAAAGCCAAAGTCAAGGAGCTTGAAAAGCGACTTGAGCGCTTTGGTGAGCTATCTGAAACTTTATCCGAAATGGGATTGATGCCACGATGAATACCGCTTTGTATGAAGACCAAATGCGTGTCATTAGCATCCCTTATCGCTCGTCCAAGATGGTGGTATTCAGTGGTGTGCCACTGGCAAAAAACTCATACAAAACCAATAGTGGGAAGTATTACGTCACTATCAAAGCTGACCCCGATAGCATCCCTGTGCTTCCAACGCTGGGTCAGCATTGGTCAGTCAAAGGTGCTCACCAGATAGAAAATATGGCGATGGGTGATTATGTAATGCAGCAGCACACGTATGAATCACCCAAGCATATTGAATGCACGCTGCCCGAAACTGGCGAGCAACTCATTCGTTTTATCGCAAGAGAAGCTGACTTTAAAGGCATTGGAGAAAGTAAAGCTAGAGCGCTCTGGCAGCTCTTGGGTAAAGACTTCCATGCCACACTGAGAAATGACACCCCGGAGTCCAGAAAGCGTCTGACATCGATTCTGAGTGAAGATTCAGTGGAAGCGCTCTTTAAGGGGGACGCCAAATATAAAAACCTGGCACATTGCAACTGGATGAGCGAGCACCACATCCCCGCCAGTGTGCAACAACGGCTGCTCAAGCATCACGGTGAAGCCTCCATAGAGGTAATTAAGGATAATCCTTATGCTTTGATGGGCTTTGGTCTTTCGTTCAGTGCCATTGAAGATAAAGCTTCAGTAATAGCTTCTGAAATATGATGCCAACATACCTTTTAGTTTTGACTTAAAACGGTGAGCGAAAGGTTGAAACTACTTTTTCTCTGAAGCTACCGATTAGCTCAAATGACAATGATGTGGTTTGGTCAATAGGCTCTGCTGATAAAAGCTCAACTGCATTCGATTGCTTTTTTAAGTCATGCTTTCCGAATTTGAGTTCGCTTGTTGTAGCAGATGGAATGTCTTTTGAAAACAAAGAAAGGCTCTTAACAGAGCCTTGTGTAACTTCTGTATCAATTGATTGCCTGAATACCACAGGAATATCAGGAATCTCGTCAGCTATACGGTTTGAAAACTCAACAAGTTTTGGTGCTGCGAAGGTGTATAGCCAAGCTTCTTGGTTTTTGCTTTTATCTTTACGTAATATTCTTCCTAGCACTTGCCTAAAATAGAGCTCAGTTTTGACTCTGCTTAGGTGACAACATACTTGCAGGCGTGGAATGTCTGTTCCTTCGCTAACCATACCAACACTCACGATCCAGTTGGTAGTGCTGTTTCTGAACTCATTAATTTTAAGTGAAGGCTGGTTTTCTTTATAAGTAACGATTTCGGCTGTTTGTGCATATTCATTTCTGAGGATGTTCAGAATATATGTAGCGTGCTCAACCGATGATGCAACGACAAGTCCTGCTGCATTAGGATTGTGATGTTTAATGCTGCTGAGCTTATTCGTTGCTAATTTTAATGCATGCCGAATTGCCATATCATTTTTGATGATCGATTGGTAAGAAACGGATGAACCTTTAAATAGCTCATCTAAGCAGTTAAACGTCTTAGTTTCATTATCTTCATCAGTAATCGAAATTTTTTCGTTATCGATTAAGACAATCTGTGGATTTCTACATACCCCGTCGGATACAGCTTCCCTTAAACCGTATATGTAATCGCATTTAATCTGGTTATTTGGATCTGTGTATTGAGAAAGAACTATAGGAGATTGATCTGAGCGCCATGGCGTGCCCGTTAATGCTAGGGTGTATTCTGCGTGATCTTGAATATTGAGCAAGATCTCTTCACCCCAAGCATTTGCGTTGCCTAAAGAATTGCCTGAGCAATGGTGGACTTCGTCAAAAATGACGAATACGCGGTTTTGTTTTAGGAGTTGCCAAAAATCTTTGTTGAATGACAGCATACTTTGATAAGTATAGGAACAGCCAATAGCACCGATCACGCCATCAAAACGGCACTCCAAACGCTTTGAAAATGTAGACTTGATCCCCTGAGATATAGTTATTGAAGGTGAAAAGCAAAGTACGAAGTCGATAAGGCCTTTATCGAGTAGCTGAGCCGCCACCTCTGCTGCCATAACTGTCTTGCCGGCTCCAGGGGTTGCTAAACAAAGGAAATGTGTGTGTTTAGCATTAAAGTGCTTTAGAGCACGATTGACGCACTCTGATTGCCATTGTCTTAGTTGCATGTCGGTTACTTTAGCTGATGAGATAGTGCAGATTTAATTGCTTTGATTTGTCCAAGTAGCTTTGAGCTTTTTTCTCGCGCTTGTAAGTATTGGGATTCCAGGTGTGCTTTCATTTCAGGGAAGGATTGATATAAGCGCATATACTCTTCTGACTCACCAATGCTGGTGAGTAAGTCAATTTCAGACTCCTTCAAGCGTTCTTTAAGCTGTTTAATCGTATCGTCAGTGATTGTCTGGGCTGCGCTTGTCTGATTTATCGTGACAGCAGCGGTACTTTGGATGACGAATTTAGCCTCATAAAAATGTTCTGACTTAAGGTATACAATCCGCTTCGAATTTTTTGTTCCTTTTTTAAGCAGTAAACCTTTATTAACCAACCTATAGATTTGCCTGTAAATAAGCTTGCGCGCTTCTATAGGATCTTGGTTAGGTGAAGAAACTGCCAAGTATGCATCACGTAGTTGAGTCACGTGAAAATTGTTAAAGCTCTCATCCTGGAGAATCTCGTGTATCTGGCTATTAATTTTGATGGATGCTTTTGACATGACTTTCTCTAAGAGGCTCTTTTTCTCTAGTTCACTGGACTAGAAGAACATCACTTTGTTAATGCGGATTATAATCCGTGGCTTTATAAGCCGCAACTTTGGATAGTCTTTATCTTTAGAGAGATTAAAGATGAAAGACATAGCTATCCAATTTGGCGCAAAATTAAGAGATAAACGCAAGGCTCTCGGGATCTCACAAGATAAACTAGCCTTACTAGCAGAGATAGATCGAAGCTATGCTGGGCGCATCGAGCGCGGTGAGGTCAATATTACGCTTGAAAAGGCATATCAACTTGCAGATGTCTTGGAGTGTGACGTTAGAGAGTTATTACCTTAGGTTGTTTTTCTCCACTGACATGTTTGGAGGCTAAGTTATATTTTTAGGTAGCGAAATGAGTCTAGTTGGTTGAGTTTTGCAAACTCCTTAGCCTCAGCCTTTGTTTTGAAGGGGTGTATATTAAGTTCTCGTAGTTGTTCAATTGCTTTTCTAGGACAAGCAACCATCCAATTATTTTCACTGCTTATGAAGCTTGTAGATGAGAGTTCTACTGTATGAACTTGATTATTGTGAATAAAGGTCTTTGTGAGAGACTCAATGTAATCTAGTTCTGGAAGAATTTGCTGACATGCAAGATCGTAGAATTTAGGTTTTGAGTGCATAGTAATCAAAAAGTACACAAATTAATCCTCTGCTATCGTTTTGCTATCCAATGGTAGTTTTGATTTGCTTCCTGCAATTAAAACTAATCATTATTTCGTAGATAGTGGGATCTAACTGAAGCTCTTAGCACCGAGTATTTGGGAAATGGCTTTGATATTGGGCTCACCCATTAATACCTTGTATTGTTAAACCAGCTAAAATCTGCAAATTTACATTAGTTGTTTGATGCTCTGATACGACAAGAGCCACTAGACGTGGCTCTATTACGCGCTACCTGCGGTCAATACTCTACGAGCGGAAGAGAACAGGGCTATCGAAATCTGTAGGTTTTTAGCTATTTCGGCTTAGCCAATGATTTAACTGATTAGGTCTAAATGTATTAAATCAGTGCTAGTGGCAGGTAGTTTACCCTCAAATATGAAGACATAGCAAACGTAGCTCGAATATGTCCAATATCTAGTTAGCAGCTGTGGCTAGCTCATTTTTTCCCCAAAGTGTGTTACGAAGGCATTGTGCTTGATATACATTAACTAATGAAAAATGCCACCCTTTGAATGGAGTGGCATAGACGGCTAAATATTTGTATTGAAGAGCTTAAGCATCATCCTGTGACAATTCTAACGATTCCACTGGATGCATCGAGTTCGACTAAGTCCCCATCTTTGATGGTTTTAGTCGCATTATGAGCACTGCTCACACAAGGTAGTCCATACTCCCGAGCTATGATTGCCCCATGTTGTAGCGGTCCTCCTACCTCCATGATGACGCCTGAAGCGTTTATAAAGATTGGTGCCCAACTTGGTTCACTGGCTTTACAAACCAAAATTTCGCCCTTTTCCAGTGTTTTCTCGTACGGGTCTAGCAAGACTTTTGCTCTACCTTTGATGAAACCCGGAGAGATAACCTCACCCACGATTTCACCTTCTTTTGCTTCAGGAACATAGGTGTAATATTTACCACGACTATCCACAAGATTCGGCCAATCTTTAACGTGAGAAACGTCTTTGAGCGCCTTCTGGTTTCTATCGATAATCGAGGTGAGTTTGAAATCATCGTTGGTTTCGCCCTCGGATATATCATTTAGAGATAAACTGAAAATGTCTTCGGCTTCGTTGATTCGGCCTGAAAGAGCCCACTGCGTTCCAAGTTGAAGCGCTTTTTGTCTTAGTAATCCTACAGCCACAACATACATGTATTTGGGGTGATCACGGAATCCAATCATATCGCGGTAAGTTTTAGCAAGTTTTTCAAATTTCTTCCCTTTGCCCATCGTACTTGCTAGGTGAAGTAGTTTGTCGTAAGCGTCTTTACTGTGCTGTTGAGTCTTGGTGGTGGCGTTATCTTCTATATTAATGAGTTTCAAAGTGTCAAAGATGTGCTCAAGGTTTTCAGACATTCTTGGGGTAGCAATATCAATCTCTTTAACTCCACGACAACCAAATTGCTTGATGTAGTCGTTGTAAGTATGAGTGAATTCGTCAGAGTAGTCACCAGCGATCAACTTAGCTTCAAACTCTTGTGCTGAACTCGTTGCAATAAATTCAGGGTAAGAAGCCAATTTCAACATTAACTTCCCCATTTCAGCTACAGGGTTGTTTGATCTTCCCCCGATGATGTAGACACCTAGCTTGCTGATAAATACTGTAACTCAAATTCATCAGGGGATTGATGACCAAGATGGCTATGCAATCGGGTACGATTGTAAAACATCTCTATATAATCAAACAAATCGGCTCTGGCTTCGTTCCTTGTCGCGTAGATCTTTCGCTTAACGCGTTCAGTCTTTAATGAATGGAAGAAGCTTTCTGCTACAGCATTATCTAAACAATGACCTCTGCGGCTCATACTACTGATCAGATGATGGCCTTTTAAGAACTGTTGATAATCATCACTGGTGTATTGGCTACCTTGGTCACTATGTACGATAACTGATTGCTTAGGCTGCCTTCGCCACAAAGCCATTAACATGGCTCGGATAACCAAATCCTTGGTCATAGTTTCCTGCATTGACCAGCCAACAATTTTGCGTGAGAACAAATCAACAACGATAGCTAAATAAAGCCACCCTTCATAGGTTTTGATATAAGTGATATCAGTTACCCATGTATGGTCTGGCTGAGCCACTACAAACTGTTGCTGAACATGATTATCTGATATAGCCGATGGTACAGATGATTTGAAATAACGACGCTTGTAACCAATGCGAGCTTTTAATTTGGCGTTTTGCATCAGCCTTGCCACGCGATTCTCACTAACTTTAACGCCATCACGATTTAGTCTCGCTGTGATGCGAGGACTACCATAAACACCGCCAGACTCTATGTAAGCCGACTTGATTTGCTTAACTAGCGCTTGATTTTCAATTGCTCTTGGTGACTCTGGCTGTTTCAACCAAGCGTAAAAGCCACTGCGATGGACATTCAGGGCGTGACACATCGTTTTAACTTGCCATTTATCGAGCCGTGACTTTATGAACGCGTACCTTTCCTTGACTCGCTGGCAAAGTACGCGGCGGCCTCCTTTAAAATATCACGCTCCTCTGTGACTCTTTTGAGTTCGGCTTTAAGGCGCTTAATTTCTGCTAATTCATCATTTTTATCTGGACTAACTTTAGCCTTTGCAACCCAGTTATAAAGTGATTTATCTGTGATACCTAAACGTTTGGCTACGTCACCAACCGAATAGCCTTTTTCAATAACTTGACGAACTGCTTCGTCTCTAAATTCTTGGGGATATTTATTTCTCATAACACCTTCTATCTTACTCCAAATTGAAAATAAAAGATGTCTACTAGTTCAGGGGAAGATCAGGATTCTATAGGAGCTTTGCTGGTGCCAATGTACTTATCATCATCGTCTTAACGGCAATGGCATGGATATTTGTTCCCTCGGTATTAACGGAGATAAATAGCAACCCAATCCATTATTTTATTCTGCTTGGTGCTTGCTTATTGTTGCTCACTACAGGTTTTATGTTTGTCAGCATTCCAGTGCAGACAATGATCCAAAACGCCACACCAGAGGCCTACTTATCTAGGGTGTACTCTCTATTAAATATTATGAGTAAGGGAGCACTCCCTCTAGGAGCGTTTGTGTATGGCTATTTCTTGGAGTTGGTTCCAGTTTATGCCGTTGTGGCTGTTACGGTGGGAGTATTAGTCGCTAGCATTGGGAGGATATTTCGTATGGTTACAACCCTAAGACAGCACAGCAATCAGTCATAGGTCAGCGCTTAAAATGCAGAAAGAGCAAAGTCGAACTTTCAGTACGCAACCTTATCCGAGTTTCACCAATTAAGTTCTTTCTATAACTCATTTCTGTCCCTTTCTAAGTTAGAACTGGCACCACTGAGACATACTTTTTCTAATGAAAAGGAATTTGGGCAGCCTCTTCAAATGGATCTTGCTTAAATTCAATGGTGTAAGCTCTGCTTTTTCTTGTTGTCATTGTCACCTCAATACTAGGAGTATTTCCTTTATTGACGTGTTCGGTCTGGTTAAAGCTGACCTGATATTGCCGAACGGTATTTATGGATAATCCCGTTATTCTCACGATCTATCCTTTCGACATTTCATCTCAAAAACACCAACGACGAATAACTAATGCCACGTCCATCACTCCACATAATCCTGCTTTGCTTTAGCAGGATTGATTGAAGTGCAAAATAACATTTACATTGCTAATGGTTTGGTCTAGTATGGCAACTGTCTATTATTGAGATTTTTGTATGTTTAAAGCATTTTCAAAAGTAATATTAATTACGCTAATGTTAATTGCCTTTACTGGGCAAGCATTTGCGTTTTTTTCTATGTCTTGCGAAATGTCAAATGGCTCTAACGAATCACACATGAGCATGGAACATTCAAAAATGAATCATCATGAAGGAATGAAGCTCAATAACGTAGACGAAGCTGGTAATCATCTATCTATGGATTGTTGCGGTGATAACTGTGTATGTCCTACAAACGGCTGTACATCTACACTGGTTATAAATTCTAGCATTGATTCAACTGATATTCAGTTATTGAGTGAGGCTATCGCTTTACTTCAATCAGAGCAACCCAATTCAATTTTTACTTCTCTATATCGTCCTCCTATTCTTGCCTAACATAGGATTATTGCGCCCAAATTTCGTGCGCAAACAATAATTTCTTGTTAATCAATATCGCGCCATTGCGTTAGATATATTTCCAGCTCTGTCTGGAGGCAAAAATGATCAATAAATACTTTACAATTGCAGTTACATTACTGCTAGGACCAGCTTTTGTTCACGCTAATGAGCAAAAACATAACATCAATACCTTAGAGCTACTTGTTTACAAAACAACAACCTGTGAATGTTGTGAAAAATGGATAACTCATATTGAAGTCGATGGTGTTATTGCGTATCCAAAAACATTTCAAAACATCAGCAATATCAAAGCAAAATACGGTATCAAACCAAATTACCGCTCTTGTCACACCGCCATAACCAGAAACGGGTTTGCCTTTGAAGGTCATGTGCCAGTTAAGATAATCCAGCAATTTCTGGCAGAAGAACACCCAAACTCTATTGGGTTATCAGTTCCAGCAATGCCTGTCGGGTCACCGGGTATGGAAGTAGAACAGCACTTCATGCCGTATAACGTGTTAGTTCTATTTAAAGATGGAACCAGCAAAGTATATGCCGAAGTTAAGACCTACGAGGAGCAGTTCTAATGAAGTCCTTTACGTTAAACCAAACAGTAGTCTCTATAGCGATTGCTCTTAGTGTATCTGCATTTTCTGCTAAAGCAGAAAAAGTTTTATCATTAGAGCAAGCAATTGTATTGGCTCAGCAAAATGACCCTTGGTTACATGGGAGCCAACTGAAACAAAGTGCCATTGAAGATAAAAGTATAGCTTTAGGGACCTTGCCCGATCCCAAAGTATCGCTAGGGGCAATGAATTTACCAGCTGATACTTGGAACATTGACCAAGAAGGATCGACTCAACTAAAAATTGGTATTTCTCAAATGTTTCCAAGAGGAAACAGCTTAGAGCTCAAAAAAAGCTTGCTAAAAATCGAATCTACGAAATTTCCACTGTTGCGCGAAAACCGCAAAGCTATGCTGAAAAGCAAAGTGTCGCAGCTCTGGTTAGACGCGTATTTAGCCCAACAAACAATTGAATTGATAGAAAATGATTGGTCGCTCTTTGAGCAAATGTCAGAAGTAGCGAAAGCTAGTTATTCAAACGTTATTGGTAAGACACGACAGCAAGATGTTATTCGAGCTCAGTTAGAGATTGTTCAATTAGAAGATAGGTTAACGACTCAAAAGCAGAAGTTAGAAACGGCAATTGCACGACTTAATGAGTGGTTACATATATACGATGCTGCACAACTAAGTGATTCATTCAATTTTGATACACAACCTGTAGGGTTTAGTGTGTCAACAACATTACCTATGATTCGCTTATTAAACCCAACAATTTTTACAAACTCTACTTACTCTAGAAACTTATTAGCTCAAGAGCTTGCTTATCATCCAGCCTTATTGGCCATAGATGTGAAGCATAAAGCTTCACAAAAGGGTGTTGAGTTAGCAAAGCAGAAATATAAGCCGCAATGGGGGATCAATACTAGTTATGCTTTTCGCGACGATATGCCTTCGGGTGATAATCGAGCTGATTTATTCTCCATTGGGGTGACCTTCGATTTACCACTTTTTACTGAGAATCGACAAGATAAGCAGGTCGCGGCTTCTATAGCTGAATCAGAAGCTGTTAAAACAGAAAAATTATTGGCTACGAAGCAAATGATTAGCTCTGTAGAGAAAGAGCTTAGACAACTTGAACGATTATCAGAAAGGCAATCAATCTATCAAGAGCAGCTACTCAAACAAACCCATGATCAAGCGGAAGCATCCTTAACAGCTTACACCAATGACGATGGAGATTTTGCCGAGGTTGTTCGTGCGAGAATTGCAGAATTAAATTCCAGAATATCAGCCTTAAAAAT
Organism: uncultured Shewanella sp.; assembly: GCA_947503555.1. Classification (GTDB taxonomy): domain Bacteria; phylum Pseudomonadota; class Gammaproteobacteria; order Enterobacterales; family Shewanellaceae; genus Shewanella. Next base: position 24,750 of record CANNEE010000014.1, on the reverse strand, counting down.
TGATGTCGATACACTTAAAACTGTAGCTCGCATCAACTATTTCTTTGCGCACCTTCAACCTAAATCAAATGCTGAATATAAGCAACTGCGCACTCAGCGATTATCCAATCAGCAATTTGGAGAAAAATAATGTCTTCTAATACAAAAACAATTGTCGCCATCATCATAGGGGCTGTACTGGGTGCAGGGACGTTTAGCTTATATCAAGGTACAGGCGCAAACAGCAATAGTGGTAAAGCAGTATCTGTAGAGAAAAAGCCTTTGTATTGGGTTGCCCCTATGGATTCAGATTACCGCCGAGATAAGCCCGGTAAATCGCCTATGGGTATGGATCTAGTTCCGGTCTATGAAGAGGAATCATCTAGTGACGATGTTGGTCCTGGAGCGGTAAAGATTATGCCTCATGTGGTTAATAATCTAGGAGTCCGTACTTCACCAGTCGAACTAAAAAATATGCATACTGAAATTTCTACGGTTGGCTATGTACAGTACGATGAAGATAAATTGGTCCATATTCATCCACGTGTTGATGGTTGGATTGAGAAACTCTACGTTAAAGCAGCTGGTAACCCTGTAGAAAAAGGGCAACCCCTCTATACCTTGTACTCACCACAATTAGTCAATGCACAAGAAGAGTTGTTAATAGCTTTAAAACGTAACAACACTTCTTTAATTGCGGCCGCCAAAAGTCGTCTTGAAGCACTACAACTTTCAACAGATTTTATTCAAAAGTTAGAGAAGACTCGAAAAGTACAGCAATCAATTACCTTTTATTCGCCACAAGCTGGAGTTGTTGATGGGTTGAAGATTAGAGAAGGCTTCTATGTTAAGCCTGGTAATACTCTATTAAGTATCGGAAAACTTGATCAAGTTTGGGTAGAAGCAGAGGTTTTTGAGCGTGACGTAGCCTTAATTAAAGAAGGGCTCCCTGTATCAATGGAACTCGACTATTTACCTGGAAAGGATTGGGCTGGGGTAGTTGATTATGTCTATCCAACATTGAACAGTAAAACACGCACCCTCAGAGTTAGGTTGAAGTTTGACAATCCAGATTATCAACTAAAGCCTAACATGTTTGCTCAAGTGTCTATTCATGCAAACCAGTCCAATAGAACCAAGCTAGTTCCAAAAGAAGCAGTCATTAGAACGGGTAAACAAGACAGAGTTGTTCTTGCTTTAGGCGATGGGCAATTTAAATCAATTGAAGTGGATATTGGTCGAGTTGATACCGATAGTATCGAAATCTTAAACGGCCTAAATGAAGACGATGTAGTGGTGACATCAGCGCAATTCTTAATTGACTCTGAATCGAGTAAAAGTTCTGATTTTAAACGAATGACCCATGATGAAATACCCAACTCAGTTTGGATGCAAGGTGAGATCAACAGCGTCATGGTCGGTCACCGTATGATTAATGTTACGCATGGCCCAGCAGAAGTCTGGAATTGGCCAGAAATGACTATGGATTTCAATGTCTCTGATGAGGTTGATATCGACACGTTAAAGTCAGGACAATCATTGCATTTTGAGGTGAGTAAAACTGAGGATGCCGAATATGAAATCACCGGTATCCACATTTTGAGCAAAACGGATGATATGAGTGAAGACGTCTCATCAGCTACTGTGATGGGTAAAATAAATACAGTAGATATCGAAAATAGAATCTTAAATATTAGCCGAGGCCCAATAGAGAAATGGAGTAGGCCTGCTGCAACGATGGACTATAAGATAGGAGATAATATCGAAATTATTGATTTCAAAGTTGGTGATAATGTCACTTTTACTTTTGAAGTAAGAGACAGCTTGATTATCACTAAAATTTCCCGTGAATTAGATAAGCAACACAATAGTGAAAGAACAAGTGTTGTTGATCACTCTAATCATTAAGCTGGGAGATAGAGAATGATTGAATCAATTATTAGATGGTCTATAGGCAATCGCTTCTTTGTTATCCTTGCTACCATAATTCTCATTGGTGGTGGGCTCTTTTCACTAAAGAATACACCTGTAGATGCTATTCCCGACTTGTCTGATGTGCAGGTAATTATTAAAACTAATTACCCTGGTCAGGCCCCGCAAGTTGTACAAGATCAAGTTACCTATCCTTTAACTACGGCAATGTTATCGGTTCCTGGTGCTGTTACTGTTCGTGGCTATTCATTTTTTGGTGACTCATTTGTTTACGTTATCTTTGATGAAAGTACTGATCTTTATTGGGCTAGAAGTCGAGTGCTTGAATATTTAAGTCAAGTCGCGCCATCGCTACCAGCTAGTGCACGTCCACAGCTTGGGCCTGATGCTACTGGAGTCGGTTGGGTTTATCTATATTCATTAGTGGATAAAACAGGTAACTTGGATATTAGCCAACTGCGTAGTATCCAAGACTGGTTTTTAAAATACGAACTTCAAACGGTTCCTGGAGTATCTGAAGTTGCAGCTATTGGAGGCATGGTTAAACAATATCAGGTGCAAGTCGACCCAGACAAGTTACGAGCCTATGGAGTTCCCCTTAGTCATGTTCAAATGGCGCTAAAAAGAGGAAACCAAGAAACAGGAGCTTCAGTAGTTGAAATGGCAGAGGCTGAATATATGGTGACAGCTTCTGGATATATCAAAAATATTGCAGATATTGAATCGATTCCTCTCGGTATCAATGCTCAAGGTACTCCACTGACTATAGGTGATGTAGCTCAAGTTAATCTTGGTCCACAAATGAGGCGAGGTATAGCTGAGTTAAATGGTGAAGGTGAAGTCGTCGGTGGCGTTGTTGTAATGCGCTTTGGTGAAAATGCACAGAAAACAATTGACGGCGTTAAAGCAAAACTAAGAGATTTGCAAAAGGGCTTACCTGAAGGTGTTGAAGTAGTAACAGTTTATGACCGTTCAGGTTTAATTGGTGAAGCCGTAGAAAACCTTTGGTATAAGCTTCTTGAGGAGTTTGTTGTCGTTGCACTGGTGTGTATTGTTTTCTTGTTCCATGTTCGTTCTTCATTGGTTGCGATTTTCAGTCTACCAGTAGGGATACTTGCTGCATTCATCGTGATGCATATACAAGGAATCAACGCTAACATCATGTCACTGGGAGGAATAGCAATAGCCATTGGTGCAATGATCGATGGAGCGATAGTTATGATAGAAAATATGCATAAGCATATGGAAAAAACGCCATTGACCAAGGAAAATCGATGGCAAATTGTAGCTGAATCAGCGAGCGAAGTAGGCCCTGCACTGTTTTTCTCTTTACTGATTATAACCGTTTCATTTGTTCCAGTATTTACCTTAGAAGCGCAAGAAGGACGTATGTTCTCTCCTTTGGCATTTACTAAGACTTATGCAATGGCAGCTTCAGCAGCACTTGCTATTACATTAGTTCCTGTATTGATGGGTTACTTTATTCGCGGCAAAGTGCTTCCTGAACACAAGAACCCAGTTAATCGAATACTAACAGCAATTTATTTGCCAGTACTGAAACTAGTGCTGAAGTTCCCAAAATTAACCATTGCAGGAGCTGTTTTAGTTACCGTAGTGGGTTTTTGGCCTATAGATAAAATCGGTAGTGAATTTATACCTCCTTTGGATGAGGGAGATTTAATGTACATGCCAACAACCTATCCCGGGATTTCCATTGGTAAAGCTAGGGAGCTATTACAGCAAACAGATAAACTTATTAAAACTGTGCCAGAAGTTGAGACGGTATTTGGTAAAGTCGGCCGCGCGGAGACTGCTACCGATCCTGCTCCACTTACAATGATTGAAACCTTTATCCAGCTAAAGCCTAGAGCAGAATGGCGGGATGGCGTAACAACAGAAAGTCTTAAAAAGGAGTTCGACAGATTAGTTAAGTTTCCAGGACTAACAAATGCTTGGGTAATGCCCATTAAAACTCGTATTGATATGTTAGCTACAGGAATCAAAACACCTGTTGGAATTAAAATCGCAGGCTCAGATCTTGCCGTTATTCAAGATATTGGTAAGCAGCTTGAGACTATAATGATGGAGATTCCTGGGACTGCATCCGTTTATTCTGAACGTGTTGCTGGAGGCCGTTATTTAAAGGTTGATATCAAGCGAGAGAAATCAGCTCGATATGGGCTTAATATTGCAGATGTACAGCAAGTTGTTGCTTCAGCAATTGGTGGCATGAACGTTACTCAAACGGTCGAAGGTCAAGAGCGTTATCCTGTGAACCTTCGCTACCCACAAGACTATCGAAATTCTCCAGAACAATTAGCTAGGTTGCCAATAGTGACACCACAAGGTATGCGAATTTCACTAGCGGATGTCGCATCTGTATATGTTGAAGATGGGCCCCCTGGGATTAAAAGTGAGAATGCGCGAATTAACGGCTGGGTATTTGTTGATATTGATGGCGTAGATGTTGGTACTTATGTAGTTGAAGCACAAAAAGTGGTTGCAGAGAAACTAGTGTTGCCTGCGGGGTATTCTTTAAATTGGTCTGGGCAATATGAATATATGCTAAGAGCGAAAGAAAAGCTTACATATGTTGTGCCCCTAACATTAGCGATTATTGTAGTCCTGTTATTCTTGAACTTCAGAAGCTTTGCTGAAGTAGCAATCATCATGGGTACGCTTCCTCTAGCCATGATCGGAAGTATTTGGCTGATGTACATACAAGGGTTTAATTTTTCAGTAGCTGTAGGTGTAGGCTTTATTGCATTAGCTGGAGTCGCGGTCGAAATTGGCGTGATTATGCTGGTTTATTTAAATCAATCATTTAACGCTTTGCGTGAACGCTGTATCACTGAAAATAAACCTGCAACCATTGCAGAATTACGCGAAGCGGTTATCGATGGTGCAGGTATGCGAGTTAGACCTGTAATGATGACTGCTGCAGCGATTATCGTTGGCTTGTTGCCAATTCTATATGGTACTGGAACTGGCTCAGAGGTTATGAGTCGAATAGCAGCTCCCATGGTTGGTGGGATGGCAAGTGCAGTAATACTTACGCTAATTGTACTACCCGCAATATATTTTTTGATGCGTGTACCTGAAATCAAAAAATTAGCAAATGAAGCTAATTCATAGACTTTCATGTCTATGATTAGTTAGCGGGCTATATTGCAACGTAATTATAGTTTGGGCTATAACCTTTGAGTATATAGTGATAGTAGATACTGACTATATACTCTGAGGTTATCGGTATGACATCGCTTAATCAAATAGTGATTCGATACCAGGGATGAATATTTTACTAACTTTAATGCGGAGAATATTGATGAGAACAAAAGCAAGCTTTTCTTGAAAGTGAATTTTTATAGCATTCTAATGGGAAGTAGTGTGATTTTGTCGTTCACTAGAGGGGTTGTAGCTCAACATAACTTAAATTTAATATCTACAATGAACTTTAATGCGAGTTTAAACAAAGTGTGAGAAATTTTATGTCACTAGCAATGTATTTTTATTCGCGTGAAATGATTTTAAATACAAAAATATCGTTAATCAGTAAATTAATAGAAGAGATGAATATGAAAACGTTGATCAAAGTTCTAATTGCATCAAGTGTAATTTTTAGCAGCGTCGCATTTGCACATGTTAACCTTGAAAAAAGTATGCCTGCTAATAATGCAATGTTGATGAAGCCTCCAGCAGAACTATCGCTAAGCTTCAGTAAAGATGTGCGTGTAATAAAACTAATCCTAAAAAATAACCAAGATAAAGAAATAGAACTGAATTTTAAACCATCAAAAAAATCTAGTACAAAGTTTTTATGGGAACTGCCTAAACTAACCCCATCAAACTACATGGTTGATGTGACATATTTAGGTGAGGATGGTCACAAAATGAAGAGCAAGATCAACTTCATGGTTCATTAATTAGCGAGCTTATCATGATAGAAATGTATATCTGGAGTGCAGTGGTCGTATTAAATAAGGTAATATTTTATGTTGGTTTCGCTTGTATTGCTGGGTATACGTTTTTGGGTTTTATCAGTAATCAAGTTAATATTGACAAAAGGTTAGAAGTTGAACAAATAGATTTTTACTGGGTTAAGGTATCAATCCCGATAGCTATGACTGCAAATATTTTTTGGTTCTTTGCCAATGTTGGTGCAATGGCAGGAGGTGGAATTCAAGATGCGCTTAATCCTGAGTTGATAGATATTATGTGGGACTCCACTCTTGGAGATGTAGCCTATATTCGGTTCATAGGTTTGATACTGGCAATACTTGTAGTAGTATTTTCTAACAAGCTCAAAACCAAAGCCTTTAACTGTTACCTACTGCGATTAACTCTATTTTCTAGCTTGTTGATTCTTGCATATACTTATACTCTAACAGGGCATGCATCAGAATTAGGAACATTAGAAAAAGCACTGTTAATATTTCATGTGCTTGTTATGGCTTGGTGGTTTGGTTCTTTGTTGCCACTTAAGCAAGCTTGTCATGTAATGCGCGGAGATAAACTTTATTTGTTGATGATAAACTTTGGAAAGCAGGCAATTACTGCCGTTAGTTTATTGTTAGTTGCAGGCCTTTGGTTAGCAGTTCAATTAGTGGGAAGTGTTGATGCATTATTAAGCTCAAGTTATGGATGGACGTTGTTATTCAAACTTTTTCTTGTTATATGCATATTAGGAGTCGCTGCTAATCATAAGCTTAAACTCGTTCCACAACTAAATAGCATTGACGGTAGAAAAGCACTATCTAAGTCAATCTCGATAGAGATAAAAATTGCATTTTCTATTTTAACCGTAACTGCGATATTGACTAGTGTTGTCGGCCCTTAAACATGAATGTAAAGAGTAATTAGTAATTTTGTGTAAAATACCTGACACTTGATAGTTAACATAGTGGTTATGTCTTTAGGTTTTGTGCAATGCATTTCATTTTATTGCACTTTTACTAATAAACATAGCTCGTTTTCTCTAATCAAGTTCTGGCAATAGATTTGGAATAAGTTAATGGCTAATGTATTGCTATGTACTTGGTTAGTACATTGAGTTAGTAGACGTTAGGACAAGGACTTCCTTAGAGAGTTATTCATGCTCCCCAGCTATTTACTCTCGCATATTTCTCGTTTTGAGTAGCGAAGCAGGATGCTTCGCCTTTTTACTAAAATTAACATAGGAGGCTTTAAGTTTAGATGAAAATATGAAGCTTATTAAGCTCAAGCTGGTGTTTTTAATTGCTTAGGCGAATAAATTTTAATTGTTATCCAAAAGGTGTAAACATGAAAAACATTAAGTTTATGATAACTTTGTTGGTTGGCTTTCTCATCGTAGGTTGCTCAAGCACTAATTTTAATCATGAGTATATTATGAGGGGCCAAGTCGTTGAACTTAACTCAATGAACACAATTGTTTGTATAGGAACTTATGACGGAGCTAAAGTCGGCCAGAAACTAAATGTACTTAGGTTTATTAAAAAAGTAGCTGTCGCAGAAGGAGAAGACACTTATAAGGTAGAAAATGTAGGCGAGGTGAAAGTAATTGAAATAATAAATGAACATTTTGCTAAAGTTGAATCGGTTAGCGGTGAAATACAGAAAAATGACATTGTGGAACTTGGAAGGTGATTTATCTAGAAATAACTTAAAATGCTATCAATTGACCGCAGCAATCAATATAGATAGTTGTGCGTTATTAATATCAGGGTGTTGTTACATTTTATGCACCCTCTTTTTATAATCATGTTTTAAAATGACTGCATTCCATTTTTAAATGTAGGGTTCTTTAAGTGAGAGGTAATTATGTCTAAAGTAGTTGCAATAATTTCGTTAATAATATCTTCATTTGTTTCTGCAAATGCAAATGCTGAAAGTAAAAGCGCAGAATACTTCAACAGTCTAACTTACACTCAGGCTATAGAAAAGGCTAAAGAGTGGTATAAGAATAAAGAAGGTGTTATGGTTAAAGTTACTCCTAACAATATAATAGCAAGCTTTCCGGATGGTACCCGTTCTTCAATACCAATTCCAGCTAATAAGTTTTTTATATCTATTGCTCCGTGGGTAAACTTTTCACACCCATGCACGGATCATGTTCCAACAGGCTGTACAGGTGAAATGATTAACGAAGACATGCATCTTTTCATCAAAGATTTGGAGACAGGACAGATAATTAACAGTGGTAAAGTTAATACGGGTAATGATGGCTTTATTGATGTTTGGTTATCAAGCAATTCCTCTTACGATATAAATATTCATTATAGAAATAATTCCGGTAAACTGATGCAAGCTAGAGAACAAATTTCAACGTTTAAAAGTGACCGAACTTGCATAACAAGCATGCAACTAGTAAAACAAATTAATAAGTTTTAGCTTAAAGTTACCTTTTGGAAACTATAGGTGCATAACCATTAATTTTTATTGTGGATTGGCGTATGCCATTTGATTAGTTTACCGAGGTTTTTGGGTATATAACATTTCCTAATGTGTGTACTAATGTCAAGTGCCACTTTTTAAGTGGAGTGGCACTGTCAATTAGAAGTCTACCAAAATTAAATAAGTATCACTAATTGATGACTTTAACGATTCGGTAAGTCCCTAGCATTGGTGTTATATTTTGCATGGTAACAATATTAGAAGAGCAGGATGTAAGTTAACTGTCACAGGCAAGAGTTTAAGAAACAAAGGTGAATAAGGTTGTGTTTTAAGTTCGCGTACCAACCTCTTTTTTCATTATCTTTTGCTTGATACATTGCTTTGTCAGCGCATTTCAATAAGCACTCTCTTATAAGGAATCATCCGGAAAGATACCTACTGAAGAAGTCACATGCTGCACATCTCCATCTATCGTCATAGGAAGGGCAATAGTTTGTAGCACTTATCGTAGTAGAAATCTGCTTACCACTCTTATTCTGCTTTTTCTTTAATCATTCAAAAAAAGCTTGACCCGTGTGCCGCACATAGGTTTTAGGATTAAGTTAGACACCAATACCACTAAGGAGAAGACAGTGAGTTGTTGTAACAAAGCACCAAACGGGGGAAGCAGCAACCCCAAGCTATTGTTAAAGGTAACGCTGATCATGTTTGCGGTTATTTTCTTAATCGCTTTCATATTTGGCTAGATATCGGTCAATCAGTAAGTTATGTGGTTACATTACTTCGATGCCATCAGGAGAGTTAGAGATGTTAACAACTGAAATTGCCAGGTCAGTCGGAGTTACGGCTGAAACGGTCCGCTTTTATACCAGAAAGGGCCTACTTTCTGCGGAAAAAGATCCTAATAATGGTTATAAAGTTTATCAGCAAAGTGCCGTAGATAGATTGCGTTTTATTGCCCATGCGCGAAGCATAGGTTTTAGTCTTGGTCAAATTGAGGAGATCATTGAGTATTCTCAACAAGGAAAAACACCTTGTCCAAAAGTAAGACAAATGTTGAGCGATAAAATTTCTGAGACCAAGCAAAAAATTCAAGAGTATGAGAAACACCTGGAACTTATGGAGGAAACCTACTCTGAATGGATAAATGAACCAGATACTATTCCGAATGGAAAAGCAATTTGCTGTCTAATTGAGGGGTGGTCTGAAAGGCATCCGCTTACTGAACCTAAGGAGAAGTAACCATGAATGCACAACCGTTTTCTCTCGCATTATCAGGTGTCAGTTGTGGCAAGTGTGTAGCGAACATTGTATCCGCTTTAAGGGAAAGTGATCCTGATGTCTCTCTAATCGTTAATGACAGCAAACTTAAAGCTGACGTGATCACGATATTGAAGCCAGAAAAAGTTATCGACGTCATCTCCAACATTGGATATTCCGCATCGTTACTTTCTCCCCAGCAATATGAAACGTCTGTTGCCAACGTCTCATGCCAACGCTGTGTAAAAAAAATTGTAAATGCCATTCAAGAAATAGATGCGAATGCGAACGTATCCGTTGATGTTCAGACCCAAAAACTCTCTACAACGAGTTATCTTGGTGGTTCGGAAATCGAAACTATCCTCTGCGAATTAGGGTATAACAAACAAAATAATCCAAAAGAGCCGTTTGAGGTTTCTGCAGTAGTTGATGGAGCCAACAACCTAAAGAAACCGTTAACAGATTTAAATACGGTTAATCTGGCATTGGTAGGGGTAACGTGCGCCAGTTGCGTAAACACGATTGAGGGTGCGCTCGCATCGCTACCCGGTATTGATTCAGTTGATATTAATTTTGCAAGTCGTACCGCACTGATAAGATCATATCAAACCACCACCTCGCTTGTTCAGGCGATTCAAGCGGCTGGATACGATGCCAGTGAAATTGTGGATGAAGAGGCCGCAGAGGATGCTAAAACCGAGCGAGAAGCTAAGGAATACCGGATAAAAGTCAGGCAGAGTATTGTCGGCCTTGGGCTAGGAGTCCCATTGATGGGCTATGGCCTATTCGGAGGCCCGATGAACGTTAATACGACGTCAGAACAAATGATTTGGTTAGGCATTGGCCTGCTTACTTTTTTAATTTTGTTACAAGCAGGTAAACACTTTTTTACCGGTGCTTGGAAGGCATTTTTGAACCGAAATGCCAATATGGATACCCTCATTGCACTGGGAACGGGTACTGCTTGGTTGTACTCAATGGTCGTAGTTATTGGCCCTCAGTGGTTACCGGAAAGTGCCAGACATCTTTATTTTGAAGCAACAGCGATGATTATTGGCCTTATCAATTTAGGTCAAGCGCTTGAGCTGAAAGCCAGAGGCAGAACATCTCAAGCCATAAAAAGACTACTTGATCTGAGAGTAAAGACAGCCGCTGTGATTCGAGATGGAAAAGAGATTTCTCTACCAATAGAACAGGTGATTGTGGGTGACAACATTCGGGTAAGAGCGGGCGAGAAAATCCCCGTTGATGGTGTGCTTATTGAGGGCCGAACCACCATAGATGAATCAATGTTGACGGGTGAGCCAATCCCGGTAGAAAAACAACTGGGTAGCAAGGTATCTGCAGGTACCATCAACGGCCAAGGCAGCTTTGTTTTTGAAGCTAAAAATGTAGGTAGTGATACGGTTCTGGCACAAATTATCAATATGGTTTCTAATGCGCAGAACTCCAAACCACCGATTAGTCACTTAGCAGATAAGGTTTCTGCTGTTTTTGTACCAACAGTGATGATTTTATCTATTGTTACCGCGTTGGCCTGGTACAACTTTGGGCCTCAGCCAACGCTGGTATATATGGTGGTCGCTGCAACGTCAGTACTTATTATTGCATGTCCATGCGCACTCGGTTTGGCGACACCAATCTCAACCATGATAGGTGTCGGTAAGGCCGCTGAAGTGGGTGGACTGATCCGAAATGGTGAAGCCCTTCAAAAGGCAAGCGAGTTGGATGTGATTGTATTGGACAAAACGGGCACCATCACTCAAGGCAAACCTAAAGTCACCAACTTTCGTACTCTGTCAGAAGGTGAGGACATTTTATCTCTGGTTGAAGCATTGGAGAGAGGTTCGAATCATCCGTTGGCTCAAGCTCTGACCAATTACGCCCTCGCACACAAATTATCTTCTGATAATGAGCTCAAGGTTTCCGAGTTTCAATCTCTAACCGGTATGGGTGTCAAAGCCCTGTACAAAGGAAAAAGGTTGTTGTTGGGGAATCGAAAACTGATGGAACAATATGGTCTAAAAACACACAGCTTAACTAAAGATGCGATTCAGTGGGAGCAAGAGGCCAATACCGTGGTTTACTTTGCGGTGGAAAACAAAGTCCAAGCCTTATTTGGTATTAGTGATCCAATACGTAAGGATGCTCAAAGTGCCATCCAGCGTTTTCATGCACAAGGTATCCATGTTGTTATGCTAACCGGAGACAATGAGACTACGGCAAGAGCAGTAGCTAATCTTGCAAATATCGATGAGTTCTACGCAGGATTGATGCCCGAGGACAAACTTCGTTGGATCAATGAGCTTCAGAACAAAGGGAAAGTCGTTGGAATGGTTGGTGATGGTATCAATGACGCCCCTGCTCTTGCTCAATCCGATGTGGGTTTTGCTATCGGTAGTGGCACCGATGTAGCTATTGAAAGTGCAGATATCACTCTGATGCGAAGCTCGCTTCATGGGATTTCCGACGTGATAGGTATTAGTAGTGCGACCATGAAAAATATCAAACAGAATTTATGGGGAGCTTTTTTGTATAACAGCTTAGGGATCCCTGTTGCCGCAGGATTACTATTTCCTTTTACCGGTTGGCTTCTTAGTCCAATCATAGCTGGGGCAGCCATGTCTTTATCGTCAGTGACTGTTGTCACCAATGCCAACCGCTTGCGTTTGTATACGCCTAGTCAACCGAGTTCAAACCAATAGGAGGTCAGTATGTTGGTCAATTTCATCGGTATCACCGCAATTTTTCTTATTATCTGGTGGTTTTGGGGGAAGTAATTTGAAGATGACTAAATTGTCATATTGTAATCGGGTTGCTGACAGGAATCACAATGGACTGCCCCGAGTCTTATGGACAAGTTCAACCTAAGCTTTTTACATAGGAGATATGTTTATGAGTGGGTAACGATATACCCCAGAATTTAAAGAAGAAGCCATTAAGCAAGTGCTAGAACGTGGTTATGAAACAGCTGATGTTGCTATACATTCAGGCTTAGTCTGCTCCAGCAAGTCTGGGTACTAAGCTAATCAGCTTTTCCATATCCTAGGTTGTTCGTTAGTTGCTAATTTAGCGGGGCATCTGGCAAAGTTTTGTCCAAAAACGTGTTTCAGCGGATGGTCAAGACAGCGGATGGTAAAGTAAAATCATAAATGCCTAGCGAGTAGTGAGCTGTGCGAGTGTCAGGAGTGGCTTTATTATTTTACTTTACCATCATTCCCTTAAATACCCTTTTGGCAGGGTGATGGTCTTCACGCAGTGAGACCATCGCCTTGCTAAGCCTTCAGGGATAAAAAAGCGTACACACCATTACACATAGTATGTACGCTTTATAGACCCAAAAGAAGCATTGCCAGTAAAGGGCTGTCACTCACTCACACGCAAATAAACATATTTTTTACTGTATACTCTTATCACGGGTATTTTTTATTATTCACTTAATCTCATCCCATCAACATTCAACACGTCCATTACTTTCCAATAACACCACTAAAAACTAGCACATCAACAATTAACTTCTATTATTAACAATATGAAAGATGGTTACTTTTAAGGATGAATTCCATGTTTGTTGCTATGAGCCGTTTTATTGTTGGTAATGAAATGGAGCTAGAAGTTAAGCAAGCTTTTCTTGATAGACCTCATTTGGTCGATAATGAAATTGGCTTTATCAAAATGGAAGTGATGAACCCCGTCGAGAAGCCTGAAGAATTTATTCTTATTACCTATTGGCATAGTCAACAACACTGGGATGAGTGGTACAAAGGCCATAAATACAAGGCTTCCCATGAGAATATTCCCAAAGGTCTTAAACTGATCCCTAAAAGTACTCAAATAACCTACTACAACCTATTTGCTCAATAGGCTTTATTATGACCACTAACTATAAGTTAAAGCCTATCTCTCCAGCTGGCTTAGCCGAATTAAAACGCGCAGAGCCTGAGGTTAGCCTTGCTGTCACCGAAGGCTACTTTAAAATGCATCCAGAATGTCACCGCGGTAATGAACAAACCATTAGAGAAATCTGCCGTAATGATCTGCAACACCATCTTAATTTTCTCTATTCCGCATTAGTCACTGCTTGCCCTGAAATATTTCATGACTACAGCCTATGGCTAAGGGATGTGCTACAGAGCTATCGCCAACCATCCCAACATTCAATTGACTCATTCACACTATTAAAGAAAGCGCTGCTAACCCACTTAAATGATAAAGACCATACTAGTCTCACATTTACGATGGACTTAGGTATCAAAGCACTAAAGAGCACCACTAGTTTGAGCTTTGCTTTCGAGCAAGATGAGCTCACCTCTTCCTCAGAGACCAAACAATACTCACAAGCTTTAGTTACTGGTAACCGTAAAACAGCAGAAGAGCGTGTAATAAAAGCGATAAATCAGGGGGCTTCGCTAGTCAATGCCAGTGTCAATATCATACAACCAGCCATGTATCGAATCGGGCTACTGTGGCAACAGAATAAGATTTCGGTTGCTCAGGAGCACCTCGCCACGGCTATTTCCCAAAACACCCTAGCCAAAGCCTTTGCCTTGGCCAAGTTTAAAGATCCCATAGATAAAACCGTATTATGCGCTTGTATTCAAGGTAATCACCATGGGTTAGGACTCAGGATGGTTAGTGATGCATTTGAAACCAATGGCTGGGAAAGTCTTTTTATTGGTACTGATACGCCAAATAGATCAATCATAGAATATATTGACAGTGATACACCCGACGCTATTGCACTTTCCGTTAGCATGCCCCATCAATTATTAACGTTACAAACACTTATCGAGTCCATAGAAGCTAACTTCGCAGGCAAAGCCCCCGCTATTTTAATTGGGGGACTCTTTTTCAATAATCACCCATCACTCAAAACAAGACTTAGAATAGATAACTATTACACCAATGCCGAAGATTTACACAATGACTTGTAATATATGGAAATAACCACTAAATCTGAGTTTACCATTCCATCACTTCTGCAGAATTTAACGTCTGTAGTCGCCGTCATTATCAATGACGGCGGAATAGTAAGAGAAAATAATGCTGGATTTTTATTTATTACCGGAGAGCAAGCTACGCCCTCCCAATGGGATGTGCGCTCATTGCTCGTACAACCAAGCTTTAACGAACTAAAACAGATCCTGCCAACAGCAAATGGCGAACCAGTTTATCAAGGGCTACTGAATATAGGTGATATCACTAAACAGTGTAGAACGATTCAAGGCGCAGTATATCGCTTTAATGACGAACTCCTGATTGTCGGAGAGCATAGCATTAGTGACCTTGAACAACTCTCTGCTTCCATTGTTGAGCTAAATGAAGAACTGTCAGCAACCCAAAGAGCCCTAGTCAAAACCAATAATCAGCTAAAAAGAAATGAGAAAAAGCTGACCCAACTCATGCAAACCGATCCGCTTACCGATATTGCCAATCGGCGCCACTTTGAAGCTATCTGCCAACAGGAGATCACTCGCGCCAAGCGTTACAATCAGCCACTTTGTCTTGCCATGGCTGACATAGACAAGTTCAAAAGTATTAATGATACCTACGGCCATAGTGTGGGAGATTGCGTCATTCAATCTTTTGCCAATCTCATGAAAACCGAAAGTAGAGAATCAGATCTTCCTGCTCGCATTGGCGGCGAAGAATTTGCACTGCTCATGCCGCAAACTCAGATTGGCGATGCGCTAAATATGATTGAGCGCCTTAGACAAACATTCTCTACAACCGAGCACTGTGATTGTGAGCAAACTGTCACAGCCAGTTTCGGCCTCATACAATTTCAAAGCCAAGATACATTGTCAGAAATGTTACGCCGAGTTGATAAGGCCTTATATCAAGCTAAATCTAACGGTCGAAACCAGACTATTTGCGATTAGCCTTATAGCAATTAACCTTATAACGGTTACTGCTCGACATAGCCCTACTCAATATAGTCCTGCTCAACATAGATAAGTTTTTGCGTATCAAAACCATAAGTTTTAGCTAGCGCCTCAAACCTCTTAATCACATCTCGGCTTACCTTAGGAGTGCGAGCGAGTAGCCATAAATAGTCATTGTTAGGGCCGGAGACAAAAGCATAATCATAGTTATTTTTTTCTAGCTCAAATACCACATACGAACCGTAAAATGGGCCAAAGAAGGAGACTTTCAAATAACCCACATTTGAATCACCTACAAAGTACGCCTTACCTTCGGCTTGTTGCCACTGCCCAGTCTCAGCAGAATAGCCGCGATTTATCACTTTAACGCCGCCATCATCGCGCAAGGAATACTCGGCTGTCACTCGGCTAAGTCCTCGCTCAAAAGAATGATCCAAACGGGCGATTTCATACCATTTACCCAGATATCGATTAAGCTCAAACTCATTTACCGGCTTAAGACTCCTTGGCATACCCAAACATGCTGTCAGCATCAATGCCAATAAAATAATGGCCCACTTTTTCATAGCCGCTCCCTGCTTTTATTCTTAATGACGCTACTTTAAAACTAGCGCTCACTCCAACCATATTGTGAATAAACACAATATAGAATATATGACTCTAGCCTAGACCAAGCTAGAAATAAGCGCTCGTAGTGCAGCTGGCTTAACCATCTTGGCCATGTAGTGATAACCGCGACTCTGCACATCTTCTATCAAATCTTTACGAGTATTAGCCGTAATCAAAATACCCGGCAGTTTGTCACCATACATGGCGCGAATACCATCGAGGGCATCGACACCATTTTGCCCATGATCTAAATGATAATCGGCTAAAACAATATCTGGCGCGACCCCTTTAAGCCCGAGTTTAATTCTGGCATCGGCTAAGTCTTTGGCGCAGATCACCTCACACTGCCAGCGGGTTAACAGACTCTCTAGACCTGCTAATATCGCTTCTTCATTATCGATACACAGCACTTTTACGCCAGATAAAGGTTGTAACATGGCAGGAATTTTATTGGCCTTGGGCTGAGCGAGTTTCTGACCTAGAGGCACAAAGATAGAGAAAGTCGAACCTCGCCCTAGGGATGAGCTGACATTGACTCTATGGCTTAATACTCGGCTTATTCTATCGACAATCGCCAAGCCTAACCCCAAGCCGCTCACGCTTTTACTTTCAGGGTTATCTAGGCGCTTAAACTCTTTGAAAATCTCTTGGGTCTGCTGCTCATCGATACCACAACCCGTATCATGAACCTGAATCTCCAACTCATTGCCCCTATGACGACAACCAAGAAGCACTCGCCCACCTTTGGCATAACGATAGGCGTTGGTTAAAAAGTTCTGCAATACTCGCCTGAGCAGCGCTGGATCTGAATGTACAGTGACACTCGATGGACACATACTAAAGCTAATATGTTGGTCCTTTGCCATAGCTTCAAATTCTACCGCCAAGCCCTCAAACAGCTCACTAATAGCAAAGTCCTTAAGGTTGACCTCTACCATGCCTGAATCAAGCTTGGAAATATCCAGTAGATCCGTAAGCAGTTCGCCGGCCGTCTTTAGCGAGCTATTAACGTGGGATAAGGTGGTTCTCGCCTCTTGATCTAATGCTGGATATTGAGACAAAGACGCGGTAAAGAGTCGCGCCGCATTAAGAGGCTGCATCAAATCATGCCCCACCGCGGCAAGGAAGCGACTCTTTGATGCATTGGCCATCTCTTCCTGCGCCTTAGCTTCCAACAATTTGCTGTTTAGGTTTGCCAACTCAAAGGTACGTTCCTGTACTCTAGCTTCAAGGTTTTCATTGGCTTCAAGCAGTGCCTTTTCTTGTAGTCGATACTGAGTAATGTCGGTGAAGGTCATCACAAAGCCGCCATCTGGCATAGGATTACCCTGAATCTTAATCACCTTGCCATCGGCGCGCTCTCGCTCTGAGGTATGAGGTGTGCCATTACGCATATGCTGCACACGCTTCTCTACCTGCTGTTCGATTTCACCTGGGCCGCAATAGCCCCGCTCTGCATTAAAACGCACCACATCGGCAATCGGCATCCCCGCCTCTAGAAAATCCTCTGGATACTGATAAAGCTCAGCATACTTATAGTTCCATGCGACTAGGTTTAGATCTTTATCCACCACACTCATGCCTTCATAGGCATGCTCAATGGCGCCTCTAAGCATATCTTGACTAAGAATAATCTTGGATGAGGCTTCATCAACTAGGCTAAAGACTTCATCAAGGGCTAAGTCGCGCCCTTGCAGCACTGAATCCATCACCAGCTGAGCGCTGGATGCCCCCAGCACGCCGGATAGCATATGCTCAGTGTGGGCGATAAGCTCTGGTGGCGCAGCTTTATTCCAGCTGTCACTGCGAACGGCATCGGGAGAGAAGCGACTAAAGCTTTCATAGGCTCGAGTAGGACTCACAAAACGGCTTGCCATAATCAGCAGGTCTTGCTGAGAAATAGGGCCATTTTTCTTATTACCACTACTTTTGAGCTGACCGGGTGTCACAAAGGCACTGGCCTGAATACGCTCGGCCACCCCAGCCCTAAACCAAAGGGAACCAAGAATATAACAAACTAAGTTGGCCATTAAGGCCGTTAGCGTATCTGTTACCGTGGGAGTAATAGATTGCAGCAAACTCAGTTCATCGGCGATGGCGCCAGTATTATTAGCAGCGCCTTTTAGCAAAATGTAACACCAAAGGCCAAAGCCCACGGCGAGTCCTAAGAATACGCCACCTCGATTACCGTGCTTCCAATACAAGCCACCAATTAATGCTGGCGCTAGTTGAGCAAAGGCGCCAAAGGCGAGCATGCCTAAGTGAGAGAGCGAATCACTGTCGGCAAGTTTTAGGTAACTAAAGTAACCAAAGCCGAGAATAACCACTATGGCGACACGTCTAGCATTGAGCAGTATCGAGGAGAACTGACTAAAGTTCTTCTCTCTTATCTGTCCTGTTTGCAACATAAAGGGCACTAGCCATTCATTGCTGACCATAATACTAATGGTCACCACAGCGACTATCACCATGCCTGTCGCCGCAGACAAGGTACCTAATAACGAAATAATAGCTAAAGAGGGGCTATCTAAGGCTAACGGCAAACTGATCACATAGGTATCGGCAGGCACTGAGTCGCCAAGTAATAACTTACCGGCTAAGGCAAGCGGCGCAACAAACAGGGCAAACAGAAAGATATAAAGTGGGAACATCCAGCGCGAACGGCTAAGCACCTTATCACTCACACATTCCACCACCATCACATGGAACTGACGGGGCATACATAAAAACGCAGCGATACCGACAATCAGATCTGGCAATAAGTTTTCTATTCTAAGTACTGGTTTTTCAATCAGCGCCCTATCGGCGGCCTGCTGCCAAATATCACCAAAGCCATCAAATACGCCAAAACTAATGGTAATACCCACTAATAAAAAAGCGGCGAGTTTCACTAAGGACTCAAAGGCGATGGCTAACATCATGCCTGGATTATGCTCTGTGGCATCGAGCTTGCGAGTACCAAATAAAATGGCAAACATGGCCAGTAAAGCCGTGATAATAAGCGGCACAGTTACGCCATCTAATGGGTCGCCAACAGGCTGAAACAGGTTCAGGCTCGCCACCATGGCTTTTAGCTGTAAAGCGATATAGGGCATGATGCCAAACATGGCAATCAGCGTCACAATGGCCGCTAAGACTTGGGATTTGCCATAACGAGCAGCAATAAAGTCAGCAACCGAGGTGATATTTTGCGCCTTAGAGACGATCACCATTTTGCGCAACATGCCAAAGCCTAAAGTAAAAATAAGAATAGGCCCGACAAAAACAGGTAGGAATGACCAGAGATCTTTAGAAGATTGCCCGACAGTACCAAGAAAGCTCCAAGAGGAGCAGTAAACGGCCAGACTTAACCCATATATCCATACTTGAAGACGCTTGGCAGTCTTGGCAAACCAACGCTCTGCGCCCCAAGCCATGCCAAAGAGCAAGAAGACATAAAAGATGGCAATCACTGCCACAAAGAGGGTGAGATTCATATCAAACTCGTTTTTTTAGCCTATTGTGCGTCAATTATCAAACAAAATCCACCCTTAACCATTATCGCAACAAGCTAATAAATAAGGATATTTTCACACTAGACCAATGTCTAATAGAGAATAATTCCCATTGCAGCCCATACTCAACTCCACGCATTCTAAGAAAAGGGAAGCCCCATGAGCACGCAGTCTCTCTATAAAGTCTCAAGTGACATTGCCGCTAACGCACTCGTTAACGACGAAAAATATAAAAAAATGTACCAGGAATCTATCGTTAACCCTGAAGGTTTCTGGAGAGAGCATGCTAGTCGAATCGACTGGATAAAACCTTTCACTAAAGTTAAGAAAACCTCCTTTGACGATCATAACCTGTTTATCAAGTGGTTTTACGACGGCACACTAAACGCCTCGGCTAACTGTCTCGACCGCCATCTAGCAGATAAAGGCGATACGGTTGCCATTATTTGGGAAGGCGATGATGCCAATGAGCAGCGTAAAATCACCTATAAAGAACTTCACACTCAAGTCTGTAAATTCGCTAACGCGCTGCGCAGCCAAGGGGTACGCCGCGGCGATGTCGTTACCATTTATATGCCTATGGTGCCTGAAGCCGCTGTGGCTATGCTGGCCTGTGCTCGCTTAGGCGCGATTCACTCTGTGGTCTTTGGCGGCTTCTCTCCTGACTCTATCGCATCACGCGTTATCGATGGCCGCTCTAAGGTAATAGTCACGGCCGATGAAGGCGTACGTGGTGGCCGTAAGATCCCACTGAAAAACAATATTGATGATGCACTGAATAATCCAGATGTCGACTGCATCGAAAAGGTGATTGTCCTTAAACGCACTGGCGGTGATATTGACTGGCAAGAAGGCCGTGATGTCTGGTGGGAAGATTTAATGGCAACGGCTTCTGAGCATTGCCAAGTTGAAGAGATGGGCGCAGAGGACCCACTTTTCCTACTTTATACTTCTGGCTCAACCGGTAACCCTAAAGGCGTACTGCATACCACAGGCGGCTATATGGTGTACGCCTCGATGACCCATGAGTATGTGTTTGACTATAAACCGGGTGAAGTTTACTGGTGTACCGCCGATGTGGGTTGGATTACTGGCCACTCTTATATGGTGTATGGCCCACTGGCTAACGGTGCAACCATTCTTATCCATGAGGGTATTCCTAACTATCCAAGCCCAGCTCGTCTTGGCGAGATTATTGACCGTCATCAGGTTAACACCCTATACACTGCCCCAACGCTTATTCGTGCGCTGATGGCCGAAGGTAAAGAGCAGTTTGCTAACTTTGATGGTAGCTCGCTGCGCGTCATGGGCTCTGTGGGTGAGCCTATCAACCCAGAAGCGTGGCGCTGGTACCATGAGGTAATTGGCCGCGAGCATTGCCCTATTGTCGATACTTGGTGGCAAACAGAAACTGGCGGTATTCTGATCACGCCGCTACCGGGCGCGACCGATACTAAGCCAGGCTCTGCCACACGTCCTTTCTTTGGCGTCCAACCTGCCCTCGTCGATAACATGGGTAATATTCTTGAAGGCGCCACCGACGGCAACCTAGTGATGCTAGATTCATGGCCAGGCCAAATGCGTACTGTCTATGGCGATCACGATAGGTTTGTACTCACTTACTTTAAGACCTTCCGTGGTATGTACTTTACTGGTGACGGCGCACGTCGCGATGAAGATGGCTACTACTGGATTACAGGTCGTGTCGATGATGTGATTAACGTCTCTGGTCACCGCTTAGGCACAGCAGAAGTTGAAAGCGCTCTGGTAGCCCATGATCTTGTTGCCGAAGCCGCTGTTGTGGGTTACCCCCACGATATTAAAGGTCAAGGTATCTACGCCTACGTGACACTCACCAAAGGCACAGAAGAGACTGAAGAGCTGCGTCAAGCCCTACGTCAATGGGTTCGTAAAGAGATTGGTGCCCTAGCAACACCGGATTTGATTCAGTGGGCATCGGGTCTACCTAAGACACGTTCGGGCAAGATTATGCGACGCTTCCTACGTAAGATTGCGGCCAATGAAGTGACTAACCTAGGTGACTCTTCAACGCTTGCCGATCCAGCTGTAATTGATACTCTGATTGAGACCCGTCTTAACCGAGAAGACTAATGCTTAACCAGAAAGACTGGCACTTAATCAAAGAGGTGTTAGTTACTAGGCTTTCAATTTGATAGCTCTCCCTTGCGCCCCTCAAAATTGAGGGGCTTTTTTTGGTCATCATCTTAGTTATACCCTTTATATTGCCGTCTTTTATTAGAGATAACGGAATAAAAACTGTGTTAAATTAGCCCCAGTCTAAAACAGCTAAAGTAAAGCTCACCAGCTAGTGAAACTCAGAGATTATCAAAGCCAAGCAGTCGATGCTGCTATCACCCATTTTCGTCAAAGCTCAGATTCAGCTGTGCTAGTACTACCAACAGGTGCAGGCAAAAGCATAGTGATAGCCGAGCTCGCTCGTATCGCTAAAGGCAGAGTGTTAATACTCACTCACGTTAAAGAGTTAGTGGCGCAAAATGCCGAGAAAGTAGGCCTATTAACAGAAGAAGCCAGCATCTACTCCGCAGGGCTAAAACAAAAATCAACCCAAGGTAAAACCGTCGTTGCCAGCATTCAGTCTGCTGCACGCTCAGATAAAGCCTTTGACGAGCCTTTCTCTTTGGTGATTATCGATGAGTGTCACCGCGTCAGCACAGACAAAGATAGTCAGTATCAACAGCTACTAGGCCTGCTTAAACAGAAAAATCCTAAGCTGCGTATTCTTGGGCTCACAGCAACACCTTATCGTTTAGGTATTGGCTGGATATACCGTCATCACTATCATGGTAGAGTCGGCAATCCTGATAGTGGTATTTTTGATAAGTGCATTTTTGATTTACCTATACGCCCGCTGATTAAACAAGGCTACCTGACCCAGCCCAAATTACTCGATGGTCTATCGGCACAATATGACTTTAGCCAGCTCAATTATTCTCAAACAGGTGAATATTCCCATCAAGAGGTCGACTCTCTGCTCAATCACTATGGCCGCGCCACCACAGCCATTGTCAAACAGCTAAGTACCTTAGCTAAGCAAAGAAGAGGTGTTATCATTTTTGCAGCCACTGTGCGCCATGCTCAGGAGATTATTGGGCAGCTAGAGCGCGATAACAGCACTGAGCAAGCTGCCATTATCACAGCTCAGACGCCCCACGAGCAAAGGGATGAGATCATCGCCTTATTTAAGGCGCAAGAGATTAAGTTTATTGTTAATGTGGCCGTACTTACCACTGGATTTGATGCTCCCCATGTCGACCTTATCGCCATATTGAGACCAACGGCTTCTGTCAGCCTATTTCAGCAGATGATAGGCCGAGGGCTCAGGTTATATGAGAATAAGAATGACTGCTTAGTCATAGATTATGCGGCAAACGGCTATGATATCTACTTTCCAGAGGTAGGTAGTCATAAACCCAATAGCAAAGCTAAGCCAGTTCAGGTCCACTGCCCTGTTTGTGATTTTGCCAATATCTTTTGGGGTCTTGTCGATGATGACGGCGATATCATAGAGCACTATGGCAGGCGTTGTCAGGCAAGCCATGAGCAAAACGGCACTCAAGAGCAATGCGACTACCGTTTTCGCAGTAAATCCTGTCCAGATTGCGGCGAAGAAAATGATATTGCCGCGAGAGAGTGTATTGCCTGTCATTCGCTACTGATAGACCCTGACAAGCGTCTAAAGCAGGTTTTGCAACAAAAGCACCATCATTTGTTCAAATGTCAGAATATGCAGCTTGAGGCCGATGGTGACACTCTATTAGTGCAATATTATGACTTCGACGGCAATCAGTTCACTAGGCGCTTCAAGATGCAAACCTCGCCCCAGATTAAGGCATGCTTTGCCCTGTTTATTCATCCACACTCCAAAACCCCCGGCATGCTTAAACATCAATATTCAAATCCTGCACAGATAGTCAAATACCAAGCAGACTTTAGGGCGCCAGATCTGCTATTGCTAAAGAAAGTGAAAAAGGGCTGGGACTGGCAAGATAGTTTTTTTGATTATCAAGGACGTTATCAAACACCCAGGGGCTGTTGATCTTTGCTGATTATTTTTTGCGCTCAGTCAATGGCATTTTATCGCGGCGAACGAGGTGAAACTTAGCAATCTAAGTAAATCCTCGTGGGGCAATAAGAAAATGCCATTGAATCGCGCCCGAAGGGCAGTATTTACAGCGCACTTCTACTGCGTTATCGCTTATTTATGTAGAATAACTACACTGCACAAGCTCTGCCTTGCTTAAGCACGCTGTAAATTGCTGCAAAAACAACCTTGAAAGATCAACAGCCCCTATGGGAATAGATAAACACCATTACTAGCATGATTTGCTGGTAAAGATTCACGGCCTATCTGGGCTAATAGTAAAAAACGATTAAGCTAAGTGATAATTACCATTATGCGCTATCAAAAGCTTATGGTATAAATTGCACATACTTTTTTGAGGGGAACCTATATGTTTGTTGTTATTTTTGGCCGTCCTGGCTGCCCATACTGTGTTAGAGCTAAGCAAATTGCCGATCAACTCACAGAGCAAAAAGAAGACTTTAAATACAAGTATGTCGATATTCACGCAGAAGGGATCACCAAAGCCGATCTAGAAAAAACTGTCGGTAAGCCTGTCGAGACAGTACCACAGATTTTTGTCGACCAAAAGCATGTTGGCGGCTGTACTGAATTTGAACAGTTTGTGAAAGACAACAGCTTACTTGCTTAATATTTCGCGAGCGAATTGAAAAAGAAGACTCTAGGGTCTTCTTTTTTGTATCAACTATAGCCAAATCTCTCACCACATTATCACTTCATGCACTTCAAGATCTAAGCGCTTACACTCGACAAAATGCTTTGTAATATTAAAAGTTGGAAGTAGGAACAAGTAAACCATTGATTAAACGGCACACCAACTGATTAGAACCAAACTGCAGCGACTGAGCTAACATCAGTTAACGTAATAATAGTATGGGGAACAAGATGAAGTGGTGGGTCGTGAAGGATTCGAACCTTCGAAACAAGCAATCAATTGGTTAAATACCAACTGGCTCATATTGAAAAACAGCGACTGAGCTAACAGTTGATAACGTAATATTAGTATGAGAAATAAGATGAAGTGGTGGGTCGTGAAGGATTCGAACCTTCGACCAATTGGTTAAAAGCCAACTGCTCTACCGACTGAGCTAACGAC